>NZ_JBIVJF010000003.1:0-556070 GCF_044750105.1 Kitasatospora sp. NPDC088861 | reverse complement strand
CGGTCCGATATCCGCTCACTCGCAGGCGCCTTGACCTGCCCCACCCTCGCCACACCACAACCAACGAGACACCGACCACAAAGTCACCGGCATTGCGCCTAGGGCCTGTCCGGCGGATCAGGCGCGAGCGTGGTCCGCCGAATGCCCAGAGCGACTCAGGCCTGCGAGAACTGAGCGACGTACTCAGCGAACGCCGGGATGCCGACTTCTGCACGGCGCTCGTCCATGTGCTCGGGATCCTCGCAGGGCCACGGGATCGGCGAGCCGTCCTTCACGCCGGCGATCTGCGTGCCGTAGATCTGCTTCTGCCCTTCGTTCACAAGCGTGCGATCACGCAGGAAGGCGAGATCGCGCGGGCTGGCAGCACCGCTGGCCACCGCCTGCTCCATCAGCCCCAGCGCGCGCCGCTGAATGTCGAGCTGACGGTCGGCGTGCTGCGCGATCAGCCACGCAGCCCGAGCGGCGTCCTCGCCGACCAGCTCCGCGGTCGGCCACCCGTGCGCGTCCATGATCTCGCCGAGACGATCCGCGTGCTGCGCGGTCAAGCGGCGCCACGCCAACTGCTCCGCCGGGTCATCGCTGTTCGCCTGGCGCGCGGCCTGGTGATCTGCCGCAACCATGGCAGTGAGCTCTGCGGCCACTGCGGCGATGTCGGATGCCATCCCTACTCCACGTCAGATCGAGGTTTTCGCTGGTCATCCGCAACCTTAGGTGCGCAAATCACGACAAAATCTCCTCCCGGAGGACGGTGACAGACGCGTCCGAATGTTGGGATACTTGATCTATCCGCGGATCCGGAGCCGGATCGACGCAACACCGACAGTCCCGTGAAAGACGTAGGCGCGCTTCTCATAGCGCGCCGCGACGGCGCGGAAGTGCTTCAGTCGATCCACTGGCCCGGCGTGATCAGTAGGGCCAGCGGCCGGCAGCCGCCTTCCCCCGCCAGGTGGACTTTGCCCAGGTCGTCTGCGGACCAGCGCCGATGCCGCTCGTAAACGGTCTTCCAGCTCCCGAAACGCTCGGGCAGATCACGCCAGGGCACTCCCGTTCGGACGTGGTCGTGGCGGTTGGATGTGCGGTGACGTCCCTTCGACCGCTGGAGGCACGGTGGCTGGGTCTGTCATCAAACCCAGGCACTGCACCGCTACCTGCGCCGGCGCAACGCCAACGCCCGCCACCCCGACGTACTCGCCGCCCACCGCAAGGAACGCGCCCGCATCCGCGGCGAGAAGGGCATCCGCTGGGGCGGACGCCCCCTCGACGCCGCAGCCTGACCGACCGCGAACTGCGGCCCCGGAGTGCCGAAAGGGACAGGTTCACGAGAAGGACAGCGGCAGAAGGACGGCTCAGGAGGCGGACGGCTCGATCTCCCCCGCGAAGACGATGACCTGGTCGATGAGGCTCCGCCGCAGATGGACGACGTCCGTTCCCGCCAGGCGGGGGCCCCCATCCGGCGTGGTGAAGACCCACTGGTACCGGGCCCACTCGCCAGGCATGTCCACCGCTGAGCAGCGCGCCATCGTGCCGGCCCCCGCCGGGTGGCGCCGGATGTCCAGCACGAACTGCTCGACCGCCGCGATTCCTTCGCTGCGCCCCAACGGCCCCCAGAAGACCACGTCTGAGGTCAGGGCCTGGGAGAGCAGGGCAGTCACATAGCTGTCGTCCGAGGCGTTGAACGCGGAGATGAACGTGTCGATCGCGGAGCGTGCCGTCTCTTCCTGCATGCCCCAGTAATACCAGCCGTTGCGCGTGCGCTCGCCCCGCGAGCCGCCTTCCGATCACGTCGGACCATCCCGGTCACAGCACTGGACACACCACAGCGCAGGAAGTCGGCCAGCCCGACTTCCTGCGCCGAACAACCAACGGAGCCCCAGATGACCGGCACCAACTGGCAAAAGTCCAGCTACAGCGCCGCGAACAACGAGTGCGTGGAGATCCGCACCGCCGACGGTCTGGTCGAACTCCGCGAGTCCGACCAGGGCCACCTCACCCTCCCCACCACCCCCGCCCACTTCGCCGCCTTCCTCCAGGCCGCCAAAGCCGGCGAGTTCGACCACCACGTCTAGATGAATGAGTCCAAGGGATCCGGGTTGGCCGCAACGAGGCTGACTGCGCCTGCTCAGTCCAGGCGCCGCCGGTAGTAGGAGATCGTGACGACCGCGAGCAGCGGCCCCCACAGCAGCAGTGGGGCGTAACAGGCGTCCATCACGACGAGCGCCGCCCCGGTCGGGGCTCCCTGTGCGCCTCCGAAGCCGCCCGCCCGGGGGATCGTCAACAGCATCAGAACGGCCGCGCCGAGCAACGCCGGAATCACCGCCGCCAGCGGCGCGACACGCTTCCCTCCGATCAGCGGGATCCAGCCCGGCACCACCTCGCCCCAGGGCTTGACCAGCCCAAGGGTGAGCAATGTGAGCCCTTCGGTACCCAAGCTCATCGCGATGCACATGGCGCTGAACCAGCCGGGGATGTCCAATCCCGTGGTGTTGAATCCCACCGGCATGCCGACCCCCATCGCGATCCGCCAGATCCCGGACGGCACCGCGGTGAGTGCCGCAATGTGCGCGACTCGGACCACCCAACGGGCAGGAGACTGACTCTCGGAGGCCGCAGCGGCTGTCGGTGTCCCAAACGTGACCATGGCCCCATGCTGTCCCGCGGTCCGCCCCGCCGAATCATGCGCAAGGTCCAACTCAAATCCCCCGCAGGGGGGATGGAGAACCTCGGCTTCGACCGGACAGTCGCCGACACCCGACTGACCGCACGCCAACCGAGTCCAAGGGATCGTCTGCGGAGATGGCGCGAGGGCGTCCAATGTAGGTGTGCGAAGGCAGAATTGGACACCCTCGCAACGGCGCTCCACGTAAGGATCGACGACCAGCTGAAGGCTTCGCCGGACTTCCGCCGCCTGTTCCCGCACCTGCCCCAGCAGTCCGGGTACAACAAGCGGCTCCGCAACGCATCCGAGCTGATCAAGCACATGATCTGGGCGGACTGCCGGTCCTGTTCGCACTCACCCGCGCGAAGTCCGACGAACGCGAGTCCCTGCACGGCATGCTCGATGCCGCACCCGACGTCGTCGCCGCCCATCCGAGGCAGACGATCATCGGCGACAAGAACTACTACGGCCACGACTTCGAGCACGACCTCACCGAGCGTCACCTGGCGTGTGTCCTGGCGCTCACCGCCGCGATCTGGTTCAACGACAAGACCGGCCAACCCGTCAAGCGATCCCTGATCGCCTTCGATCACGCAGGAAGTCGGCCAGCCCGACTTCCTGCGCCGAACAACCAACGGAGCCCCGGATGGCGCGGGCGAGGCGGCCTCACCCCGGCGGGTGAGGCCGCCGTGCGCATCACCAGGGCACTACGCCGGCGTCCTCGAAGAACTGGCCGGTCGGGCCGTCGTCGGGCAGGGTCGCGAGCTTGATCGCGATCGCCGCGCCCTGTTCGGGGGTGCGCACGCCGCGGAAGCCGTTGAGGTCGGTCGCGACGTAGCCGGGGCAGCCGGCGTTGATCAGGATGTTCGTGCCGCTCAACTCCCGGGCGTACTGGAGGGTGACGGCGTTCAGGAACGTCTTCGACGGCGCGTACGCCACGGCCACCGGACCCGCCGTCTGCTCGGCAGCGGCTCCTGACTGGCGGGTGAGGGAGCCGACGCTGCTGGACATGTTCACGATCCGCGGTGAGGCGGAGCGGCGCAGCAGCGGCATCATCGCGTTGGTGACGCGGATGACGCCGATCACGTTGGTCTCCACGACCGTCCGGATGGTGGCGGGGTCGACCCGGGTGGGCTCCTGCGGCATGCCGCCGGTGATGGCGGCGTTGTTGACGAGCACGTCGAGGCGCCCGGCCCGTTCCTCGATCAGCCGGGCGGCGGCGGTCGCGCTCGCGTCGTCGGTCACGTCCAGCGGTACGCCGAACGCGTCGACGCCGGCGGCGCGCAGCCTCTCCACCGCGGCCTCACGGCGCTGGTCGTCGCGGGCGCCGACGCCGACGCTCCAGCCGAGGGCGCCCAGGCCCGCGGCGATCTCGTAGCCGATTCCCTTGTTCGCGCCGGTGACCAGCGCAGTCGTTCGTTCGCTCATGGGGCCATGCTGCCGCCGGCCCCCGGTCGGGGTCCAAGACCGATCGGGTGGGAATCGATACCGTCTGGGTATTGATCCGGAGTACCGTGGCCGGATGGAGACCCGGGAACTGCGCTACTTCGTCGCCGTCGCTGAAGAGCTGCACTTCGGGCGCGCCGCGCAGCGCCTCGGGATCGCGCAACCGCCGCTGTCGCGGGCGATCCAGCAGCTCGAACGACGGCTCGGGGCAGCGCTGCTGGATCGGACCAGCCGCACCGTCACGCTGACGGAGGCCGGCTCGGTCCTGCTGGTCGAGGGCCGGGCTGCCCTGGAGGCGGTCGACGCCGCCGAGCGTCGGACCCGCCGCGCCGCCGCTTCCCCCACCGGCCGCCCCGGCCTGGTCCTGGTCACGAAAGCCAGCGCGTCCAGCGAACTGCTGGCGGAACTCCTCGGCGCGTACGCCGCCGAACCCGGCGCGGTCCCCGTCGACGTCATCCTGTGCGGCCCGGCCGAGCAGGCACGATTTCTGCTCGAAGGCCGGGCCGACGTGGCGCTGCTGCACCGGCCGTTCGACTCGACGGCCAGGCTCCACACCGAAGAACTCGGCACGGAGGGCCAGGTGGTGGTCCTGCCGGCCGGGCATCCGCTCACCGTCCGGGCCCATGTGCACATGGCCGACATCACCGGGCTGCCGGGCCTGCCCCTGCCACGCTGGCCCAACCCCGACGGCACCTACCCACCCGGCCCCGGCCCCCAGGTCCGCGACCACGCGCAGCTGTTGCAGCTCGTCGCGCTCGGCCGGGCTTGCGCGGTCTCACCGGAGTCGTGCCGAGCCCGACTGCACGGTGACCTCGCGGCCGTGCCCGTGCTGGACGCGCCGAAGGTCACCACCGTGATCGCCTGGCCACCTCACAGCCGGTCCAGGGCCGTCGCCGACTTCGTCCGGACGGCGACACGTCTCCGGTAGTTCCGACCTGCCCGGCCGGGTTCCACCTGTCGTGGCCCGGCTCGACCGTCACCGGACATCGCCGTCACGACCAGCGGAAGTCCCAGCCGGTGGAACTCCCGTGCGACCGTGGGCGATCGCCGAGGACCAGGGGTGAAGGCAGCCGCCTCCGCGACGCCTGTCGAAGTTGCGTTTTCCCCGGCCCAAGTGGCCTCTTGCACCGGCCATTGCGGGGGCCCCGAACAGGTGACGGATCGCGAGACGCCCCACGCGCAGGAAGTCGGCCGGCCCGACTTCCTGCGCCGAACAACCAACGGGGAACAACCCACCACCCGCCGCCAAGCAGCCGAAGCCGGCGAGTTCGACCACCGCTCCCCAGTGCCGCTCACGCGCCGCCCGCCGCGGGATCAGGCGCTGCCCGCCTTCTCCTCGACCAGGACGGCGCCGGAAGCCGCTCCGGTCTTGCGCAGCGGAAGTTTGGACCAGCGGAACGGAGCCAGCAGCAGGCCGAGGTAGGAGTCCGGCAGCCGGACCTGGTCGGCCAGGCCGATGTCCTCGGGCGGCATCCGGTCAGCGGGCAGGTAGAAGGTCCCGAACAGCAGATCCCACAGGACGACCTTGCCGCCGAAGTTCTTGTTGGCTTCGCGCAGGTCCCTGGAGTGGTGCCAACGGTGCCCTTCCGGTCCGGGCACCAGGTAGTTCAGCGGGCCCAGACGGACGTCCATGTTGGAGTGCATGGTGACGCCGTGGCAGTTGTAGAAGGTGAGGAGGATGATCAGGCCGGAGAGGCTGTGCAGCGTCCACCCGGTCAGGGCCAGCGGGAAGACGATCGCCACGTCGTCGAGGAAGAAGTCGATGGGGTGGAACCGGGCGGAGTTGAGCCAGTAGAGCCGCTCCGAGCTGTGGTGCACCGCGTGGAAGCGCCAGAAGACCCGCGAACCGTGAATCCAGCGATGCATCCAGTAGTAGAAGAACTCTCCCACCAGGAGCGCCAGCGCGGCCTGGGCGACGGGAGGCCAACTCGTCGGCCACAACGTGCTGTCCAGCTCTTCGGAAAGCAGGACGGATCCGGCGAACAGGACCGAGAGGAACAGCGGCTCGATCAGCCGGGCGACCACCAGCAGGGCCACCAGACTGGAGGTGGCGTCCGAGACGACGTCCTTGCGCGAGCGGTTCCAGCCCTCGTAGAACGGCTGGACCCGCTCCAGGACGGCCACGTACACCGAGGCGAACAGGGTGACCATCGGCACGATGGCCCACTGCGGGAACGAGGTGTCGACCAGGGTGATGGATGCCCCGAGTGTCAGCACCATGAGGATCGGATAGCTGAGATAGCGGATGGTGAAACGCAGGGTTCTCCGCGCGCCGCCGAGTTCTGTTTCCGTCGTTGATTTCATTCCTGATCTCCCCGTGGACTTCTTCGGACTTCTTCTGCACCCCTCCGCGCGGGACGGGCAGGTATCTACTGGCTTCCGGGGATCTGCTGCCATATCCGGACCGGCCCCAACGGCGAGAATCCGTTTGCCTCGGCAGCCGCCAGCTCCGCGTCCCGCTCGTACCCGACCAGGTCGATTCCCGGTGCCTCTTCGTGAGCACAGGAGATGAGACCGGCCCATGTCCGGGAAGATTCCCCCGAGGGTCCGAAGACGTTCGACACCCCCGCCACACCATGGCTCAGGTGGAGCACGGCTCCCGCCACCAGGCCGTCGCCCGAGAATCCCCCGAGGAAGATCACGCCGTCATCGAGCAGAAGGGTTTCGGGGAACGTGTTCACCGACGTGTCGCCGCCCGCCCATGCCCGCTCCCACGTCCGCAGCTCATCGGTGCCGGTGATACGCCGCCACCGCTGGTCGGCGCCGTCCCGTGACGCCACCTGCGCCGGGGCCGCGGCTGCGGCCGGCCGGTGGATCCACTCCGCCTCGATGAGAATGCGATAGTTCCCCGGGAGGAGGTCGGCGTTGGCGAAACTGTCCTTGACGAAAAGCGGCCCCAGCGGCGCCTCCCGCAGTACGTCGAGAACCTCCGAGCCGGACATCGACGGGCTCAGGATCACCAGGTTCGGGTAGTACGTGAGACTCTTCTTCAGATTCACCCACGCGACGTCGGAGATCTCTCCGGAGAACCCGTGCGCCCGACACATCGCCTCGCACCAGGACGAGTTGTTCCGGGCGGCGGCAAGCAGCATCGGCGCCACCGGAGGGGCGGCGGCCGGAGCCCGGCCATGGCCGAACCATCTCACCGGGAAGGCCGCGACCGAGCGAACGGATCGGCACCAACGGACCCACAACCTCGTAACGTCCACCAACTCCCTTTCGTCAAGGCCGACTCCGCAGCCGGCCGGCTTCCGCACCGCCGACCCTTCGAAAGGGATGGGCCCTGTCCGGGAAATCCCCTGACGACCCAGGCCGAGCGCCTTCAACGACCTTCTTGCACATCGGCGTTGCGCGGCGCTCCGCTATGATCACCCCTGCTCATGACCACGTCAAGATCCTTCCCGAGGGCACCTGCGACACCCGCACACGCCCGCCGGCGTCGACGCGTCCGTGGACCGGAAGCGCGGTCGGGCCGACAATTCCCGCGCGCACTCGCGGTTTCGTGCACCAGAATGCCCGCATGGAAACGGACACCGTGGCGGAACTGGTCACGCGGGCACTGTCGGCAATGCGCGCCATCACCGCCTCGGACGATCCGGACGACCACGACGGCTGGAACGAGTACTCACCGCTGCTGTGGCGGGCGGCCGCCGACGAGGCGGCGCTGCCGCTCGGCCTGGAGCTGATCGGTTCGACCGATCCGATCGAGCGCACAGCGGGCTGCGACCTGCTGCGCGACACCAGCTATCACCACGAGGCAACCCGCGCCGGGACGGCCACCGCACTGGTCGCCCTCGCGCAGCGGGAGACCGACGACCACGTGCTGCGGGCCCTGGCGCGCGCGATCGAGCAGACGCACGACCCGCGCGCCGTCCCCGTCCTCGTCGCCCTCGCCGGGCATCCTGACGCCGAGGTCCGCGAGGGGGTGGCCCGCTCGTTCGCGGAGGTCCTCACCGGCCTGCCGGACGGGCCGGACATCCACACCCTCATCAGGCTGACCCAGGACCAGAACCCGCACGTCCGCGACTGGGCGACGTTCACCCTCGGCGTCCAGTCCGCGGCGGACAGCCCCGCGATCCGGGCCGCGCTCTGGGCGCGGACGGCCGACGAGCACGACGAGACCCGCATGGAAGCGATCCACGGACTGGCCAGTCGGCACGACCCCCGCGTCGTCCCGCTCCTCGCCGAACTGATCGGCAGCCCCGAGGGCGCACACGCCCTCACGTTCAGCGCGGAGCCGATCACGGACGACCCCGAACTCCTGCCGCCCCTCCCGGAGTACGAGCCCGGAGACGACTGGACCACCGACGCCGTGAACGCCTGCAACCCGGTCCGGCGGGCCCGCCTCGACGCCTTCGCCTGGGAACTGGTCTGCACGCTCCACCGGCTCCGCCCCGACCTGGACGCCGCCGTCTCGATGGAACGCTGCGGCTGGGGCCGCTCCCTCGACATCCACGCCGCCTCGGAGCCGACGGGCTACGACATCGAGGCGCTGCTCACCCGCGCGGACGGCGACCCCGCGCGCGCTGCCGAACTGGTCTCGACCGACCTGCCGAGAATCCAGCCCGACTGACACCTCGCCCCTTTCGGGAGCCGAGACTTCGGGTCTAGCCCTTGGTGCCCCTGCCGCTCAGGAGGTCCGCGATGCGCGCGTCGACCTGCTCACGGTCGTAGCCCCGCCGCACGATCTCGAACGCCGGCGGGGGTGGCGGCGAACCGGCTTCGGACAGGGCCCTGAGATAGAGGTCGACCTGCTGGCGTTCGTAACCACGCCGCACCAAGTCGAAGCCACGGAACTCTGGCGATGCTGACACTTCGCGGGTCCTCCAACCTTCGGTATCCACGTTCGTCGTCATGACACGGGCTACAGCAACCCCGCTGCGGCCACCGGTGATCACCGGCGTGGCCGCGGCTCCCACCCTAGACTCTGCCCACCGACAGGTGGCGCCCGATGTCCTGATGCCCCGAACTCCACCTCCGCCACCGGAAGCCGGTTGACGGGTCATCCGGCATTCGGGTTCATCCGAAAACCCACCGGCCGGGGTGGCGTAAAAAGGCGTCAAGACTCTCGATCTCGCCATATGGATTCCGTATGGAGTCGCGGGGCGGAGGATTCCGATGTCTACGATCCATCTTTGCCGAGTAGAAAGATGGATCTGACATGAAACCCCTGTCCCGCCTCAAACGCGCTCTGGCCTGCGGAATCGCCGCAGTCGCCGGGGTCGCCGGCCTGACCGTGCAGGCCCAGGCCGCGGAGTCACCCCTCCACGCGGACAAGACCTGCGGAACCCCGGCCTCGGTGGGCGGCGGCAACTGCATGACCGCGCTGATCGGCTCCGCCTTCGACACGATCAGGCTCATGCGCAACGCCGCCAACCTCAACAAGCTGGACAACGCGGAGTTCACCCAGAGCACCGCGTCGAAGTTGAGCGCGAAGTTTCCCGGGTTCAACGTCATGGTGTTCAAGACCGTGGGCACCGACCTGTATGACACCGAGTGGTTCAAGAACGAGTACAAGTCCGACATGAAGGGGGTGTTGATCGACACCACCTACAAGCTCAACCATTTCATGGACAAGGAGAAGAAGGAGCCCTCCGGCTACGACATATTCCGGATCTGGGTCTTCCAGGGGGACTCGACCATCCGCAACCGCGGCGACGGCGGTTACATGAACTGGGCGTTCATCGGCAATGACGGCGACACCGTCAAGAAGGAGCCGTGGACCTGCCGGGCGGGCACCGCACGGCCCTACAAGTGCGACGGCGACGTGCGCACCATCCACTTCCCCGCGCGGTCCGGCTACGGCACCAGGACCGGCAGCCTGACCCCCGACTCCAGCCCCGGCTACCACGCCTGCCTGGACGTCAACGGCAACGGCAACGCGAACGGCACCCCCGTGCAGATGTGGGAGTGCAACGGCAGCGACGCCCAGAAGTGGACCTACAACGGGTACAAGCTCCAGGCCGCCAACGGCAAGTGCCTCGACCTGGAGGCCAACAAGACCGCGAACGGGACCAAGCTCCAGGTCTGGGACTGCCTGGAGATCCCCGGTCAGCGCTGGAACATGTCGGCCAGCGGCGGTTTCCGGCACATGGCGGACATGGACGACCGGTCCAAGGACGTCTGCATCGACGACTTCAACGGCCAGACCGCCAACGGCAGCACCGTGGCGGCCTGGGCCTGCGGCTCCGAGGACAAGCGGGACGCGCCCAACCAGAACTGGGCCTGGGGCGGCACCCCGCCGACCACCAACCCGCCCACGCCCGGCGGAGGCGGCGGCAGCAACGGCGCCGACGTGACCCTGAAGCTCGACAACGGCCTGGGTGCCGTCCCGGTCAACGGCTCCGCCGGCGCGTCGGTCGTCGCCGGGATCCGGGGTGGCAACGAGTCCAAGTGGAAGCTCACCCCGGTCGGCGGCGGTCGCTACCGGATCACCAGCTCGTACGGGCTGGAACTCACCGAGAACAGCAACTACATGGCCGAACTCCAGCCGTGGAGCAACTCCTCGAAGCAGAAGTGGGAGCTCGTCGGAGTCGGCAACGGCAAGTACCAGATCCGGATCTCCGACGACGACTGCCTCGCCCACGACGCCGACTTCAAGCAGCTCGGCGTGTGGACGTGCAAGTCGGGCTGGCAGCAGGCGTGGGTTCTGGAGTCCGCGTCCGGCGGCGTGATCACCCCGACCGATCCGACCAACCCGACGAAGCCGGACCCGAAGCCCAAGCCGGACCCCAAGCCGAAGCCGGACCCGAAGCCGGACACCAAGCCGACCGTCCCGACCGAGCGGCCGCTGTTCCTGAAGCTCTCCAACGGCCTGGGCGCCTCGGCCCCCACCGAGACCTCGACCTGGGGCGCCCCGATCGTGGGCGGGATCCTGGGGTACAAGGGGTCCACCTGGACGATCAAGCCGCTGGGCGGGGACCGCTACCGGATCGTCAACGACCTCGGGTACAACCTCACCGAGAACCCCGAGACCTACGTCGCCGAGCAGCAGGCGTGGGGCAACACCTCCAACCAGAAGTGGGAGTTCGTCGGCCTCGGCAACGGCAAGTACCGGATCCAGATCGGCGACGACGACTGCCTCACCCACGACTCCGACTTCAAGCAGCTCGGGGTGTGGAGCTGTGAGGGCGGCTGGAAGCAGGAGTGGTCCTTCCAACTCCTCTGACCGACCAGGCCAGGCCGGCCCGTATCAGGCCAGGCCGGAGTCACGGCGAAGGGCGCCGGCCGCACGGCCGGCGCCCTTCGCCGTTCTCAGCGGGCGCCCCGCCCGGAGGCGGCGTGGTAGCGCAGGCCGTCCATCAGGAGGTCGAGGAGGCGTTCCATCCGGGTGTGGTGCTCGGGGGTGGTCGCGGCCATGGACAGGCCGCTGAGGCTGAACAGCACGTCCTCCGGTTCGACGTCGGCGCGCAGCGCGCCCGACTCGGCCCCGGCCCGCAGGAGTTGGGTGATCGCGGCGGTCAGCATCGCGCGGCTGTGCGAGAAGGGGTCGCTGCCGGAGGCTATGAGCGCGCGCAGCGCGTCGGACATCCCGCGCTTGGTGGTCATGTAGCGGACGAAGCCGTCCATCCAGGCGCGCAGCGCGGCGTCGGGCCCCCTGCCGTCCAGCAGTTCCGCGGCGGAGTCGCACAGCTTGGCGAGTTCGCTGCGGTAGACCGCCTCGACGAGTTCCTCGCGGGTGGCGAAGTGCCGGTAGAGGGTGCCGATGCCCACGCCGGCCTCCTTGGCGATCGCCCCGAGCGTCGCGTCCGGCCCGTCCTGGGCGAAGGCCCGCGCGGCCACTTCGATCAGTCGGTCGCGGTTGCGGCGCGCGTCGGCGCGCAGCGGCCGGGGGTCGGCGGTGGTCACGGCTGGTCCTCCTCGGGTTGCAAACGGAGGATGCTCCGCTTAGCCTGGAGACATGCGGAGGGCCCTCCGGTTTCCACTCTACCGGCCGCCCCCTCCCGCGCACCCCCAGCTCCGGTCACCCAGCCAGACGGGAAGATCATGAACGCCAACACCCCGCGCCTCACCACCCCCTTCGGCGCCGAGTCCACCGCCGCCGAGGTCGTCTCCGGCACCGACCTGACCGGCCGCCGCGCCGTCGTCACCGGCGGCGCCTCCGGCATCGGCGTCGAGACCGCACGCGCCCTCGCCTCGGCGGGCGCGCAGGTCACCCTCGCGGTCCGCAACCTCGACGCCGGCGCCCGCACCGCCGAGGACATCACCGCGACCACCGGCAACAAGGACGTCCGGGTCGCGCCGCTGGACCTCGCCGACCAGGCCTCCGTCGCCGCGTTCGTCGCCGCCTGGGACGGGCCCCTGCACATCCTGGTCAACAACGCCGGCGTGATGGCCTCGCCCGAGCTCCGCACGCCGGAGGGCTGGGAGCTCCAGTTCGCCACCAACCACCTCGGGCACTTCGCGCTGGCCACCGGCCTGCACGCGGCCCTGGCCCGGGACGGCGGCGCCCGCGTGGTGTCCGTCAGCTCCAGCGCCCACCACCGCTCCCCGGTCGTCTTCGAGGACATCCACTTCCGCGAGCGCGCCTACGAGCCCTGGTCCGCCTACGGCCAGTCCAAGACCGCCAACGTCCTGTTCGCGGTCGAGGCCGCCAAGCGCTGGGCGGCGGACGGCATCACCGTCAACGCCCTGATGCCCGGCGGCATCCGGACCGCCCTCCAGCGCCACGTCTCCGAGGAGGAGCTCGACCGGCTGCGCGCCCAGGCCGCCAACGGCGCGGAGCTGCTGTGGAAGACCACCGAGCAGGGCGCGGCGACCTCCGTCCTGCTCGCGGCCTCACCGCTGCTGGCGGGCGTCAGCGGCCGCTACTTCGAGGACTGCAACGAAGCCGTCCGCGGCGAACTCAGCGCCCGCAGCGGCGTCGCCGACTACGCCCTCGACCCCGAGGCGGCCGCCCTGCTCTGGCAGGTCTCGCACGACACCCTGGGCAGCCGCGACTGACGGTCCGCGGCAGAACGCCCCGCGCTCCGCTCCCCCGACTCGCCGAGGGGAAGCGGAGCGCGGGGCGGGCCCGTTACCTGCGCGGTCCCGCCAGGGCGTAGGCCCCGGCGCCGGTCACCAGCAAGGCCACCGCGGCCCAGGTGGACGCCTCCGTGCCGGCCGGGTAGACCATCCAGCCGAGCGACTTCCCCACGACGTTGGGCGGCATCGGCGGGACGAGGACGGTGATCGCGAGCCAGCCGGTCGGCAGGGTCCAGGCGAGGTGCGCCCCGCACAGCACCACCCCGAGCCCGGCCAGGCCGACCAGGCCCGCGCTGTCCCGGACGACGACCTCGGTGGGGGCGAACTTCGGCCCCGCCGCCTGGACCGCCAGCAGCGCCGCACCGGCGACCGCGCCGATCAGCAGCGCGTGCGCCGCCCGGCGGGGCGCCCACCGGATCGCGGCCGTCCTGTCCAGTGCGGGGTCCTGCCCGCCGAGCCCGACGGAGCCGGCCGCCACGCCCGCGGCGAGCACGAAGTACGCGACCGGGTTGATCGAGTCCGCCGCATCCGCCGCACCCGTACCGCCGCCCCGGTTGAAGGCCCACACCACCAGCGCGATGAACGTGACCGCGGCGGCCGACGTGGGCACCTGCCGTGAACGCGCGTACAGCATCAGCCACCTCACTGCGACGCCTCCCCGGCCAGCTTCTGCATCTGCTTGTACCCCGCGCAGGAGAGGGCGGCGGCGTGCAGCTCGACGATCTGCGAGCGCTGCTCGGCCGGTGGCAGCGCCATCAGCTTCTGCCACGCGGCGTCGGCCTCCGCCCAGAGCTTGATCGCGTACGCGTCGGTGCCCTTCTCCTTCAGCGGTTGGAGCTGGGGGTCGTGGAGGGCCCAGCTCACGGCGAGGCTCTGGCCGAGGACGTCGTAGCTCCCCCCGCCCTCCCGGTCGTTGTCCGGGTAGCAGCTCGGTGCCAGGCCCCTGCCGATCAGCGCGCGGGTCAGCTTCTCACCTGTCGCGTCGGCGAGCATCCGATCGTTGAAGTCGACCAGCAGCACGTCTGCGGAGAGTTCGCGCGCCTCGGCGAGCTCGTGCAGCGCGGTGTCCTCGCGCACCGAGGTCGGCGCCTTGTCGCCCAGGACGTCGTGCAGCACGCGCATCGCGTCCTTGCTGCGCAACGCGAGCTCGGCCAGGCGCGAACGGCTCGCCTGCGTCACGCACACCGGCCCGTCGCACACCAGCGTCGCGGCGGCCTTGTCGACGACGTAGGTGTCGCGCGCAGCGGCCGGGATGACCAGCAGGGCCAGGGCCAGGCCGGCCAGGACGGGAGTCACCGCGAGCAGCCGGGCCCGGCGGGTCACGGCCACCAGCAGCGCGAAGCCGGTGGCGAGCAGGCCGAGCAGCCAGAGCGTCTGGCCGAGGTGGACGGAGCCGGCCAGGGTCAGCAGCATCTGCCGCGGCTCCGCGGTCGCCGGGTTCAGCTGGGCGAAGCGGTTCGACACCCTGCCCGTCGGTACCGCCCCTTCACTGTTCACGCGCAGGAGCAGGCCCGTCGCCACGAGGACGACCACCACCAGCGCCGGCGGGGTGAGGACGGAGGGCAGCGCCCGCGCGACACCCATGCCGAACACGGCGCCCGCGACCAGGGCCAGTACCGCCACCAGTGAGATCGGCAGCCACCCGAGGGGGGTGTAGGTGGTCGGACCGAGCGCCACCTGGATTCCGCCCGCCAGGACGAGCAGGCCGAAGCCCGCCGCCAGCGCGAGCGCGATCGCACCGGTCGGCAGCGCCGCACGGCGCCAGGCCGGCAGCGGCGTGGTCGACAACAGCTCGGTCATCCCCGAGCGGGGTTCGCGCAGCCCGTACACCGCCCCGATGCCGACCACGAACGGCCACCAGAAGGACAGCAGGGACCGGGTCCACATGGCCATGGTGGTCCACTGGGCCGTCCACCCCGCGGTGCCGTGCCACCAGAACGCGTCGAACGGGAAGAAGACCGCCAGGCTGCCGCCCAGGACGACGACTCCGGCCCACGGGGCGGCGGAGCGCTTCAGTTCGGTTCGCAGCACACGTCCGTTCACCAGGCGCTCCCCTGCTGCCCGGAGTTGCGGAGCAGCGCCGAGTAGCCGCGCTCCAGGGGGCTGTCGCCCGGGTGGTCGGGGCTGCCTGCCGCACCCAACTCGTCCGGCGTGCCCTGGAAGACGAGGCGGCCGTCGGCGAACAGCACCACGTCGGAGCAGGCGGCCGCGACGTCCTCGACCAGGTGGGTGGAGACGACCACGCAGGTGTCGCGGCCCAGGTCCTGCAACAGCTCGCGGAAGCGCAGCCGCTGCGCCGGGTCCAGGCCGGCCGTCGGCTCGTCCAGCAGCAGCACCGCGGGGGAGTTGACGATGGCCTGGGCGATGCCGGCCCGCCGCACCATGCCGCCGGACAGGGTCTTCATCCGGTGGTCGGCGCGGTCCGCCAGGCCCACCCGTTCCACGGCCCGTTGCACGGCCCCGGGGATGTCCGCCTTCGGCACCTCCTTCAGCCAGGCCATGTACTCGACGAACTCGCGCACCGTGAAGCGCTTGTAGTAGCCGAAGTCCTGCGGCAGGTAGCCGATCTGGCGGCGCAGGGCCCGGTGGTCGCCCACCCTGCCCCCCAGGGAGGTGCCGAGCATCTCCAGTTCGCCCTCGGTGGGGCGCAGCACGGTGGCCAGCGTCCGGATCAGGGTGGTCTTGCCCGCCCCGTTGGGCCCGAGGAGCCCGTGGGCGCCGATGCCCAGGGACAGGTCGAGCCCGTCGACGGCCATCTTGCTCCGTCCGACGCGCACCCTCAGGCTGCTGGCCCGGATCTCCCAGGCGTAGGTCTTCGGCGCGGTGTCGGCCGCGCTCGCCGTATACGTCATGCGATGGTCCCTTTCCAGGGTGGACATGGGTTTCACAGCGTTGAGTACGCGTCCCTGCGGGTGATCACGGCGCAGATGCCGAGCGCGAGGAGCAGCCCCCACGCGGGCAACTGGTCGCGGTGCAGGGCGAGTTCGAGGACGGCGGGGATGCGGCCGGTGACGAACGCGGGCACCACGACGGCGGCGCCCCACCCGGCCACCAGCCCCACGGCGGCGCGGGTCACGCCGACCACGCTGCCCAGCGCCAGGGCGGTGGAGGTGAAGGCCAGGGAGGGCAGCAGCCACTGCGCGACCGTCGTGTTCCCGGTCAGCCATCCCCCCAGCAGGAGCCCGGGCACGACCACCACGAGGACCGCGGTGGTGCGCCTGAGCAGCAGGGCCAGGCCGGCCCGGGCGGTCGAGGCGGTCAGTTCGTGCGCCGGGTCCAGACCGCGCGACCACGACGCGGCGACACCGCACAGCGGCAGCACGGGCGCGATCAGCGCCACCATCGAGGCGCCGCCGAAGACCTTCGCCGGCGCGGCCACGTCCAGCAGCAGCGCCACCAGGGTGACGACGGCGGTCATCGCCAGCCACGGGGTCATGGCCGGTGTCAGCCAGGCCGACACCCACGTCGGGCGGTGCCGCCGTCGGGGCGCCCCGACGGCCACGCCCAACTGCGCGTCCAGACCGGCCCGGACGGTGTCGACGAGCGCGGCGACGCCGGGCGCCTCGGTGGCCACGGAGGCCGCCAGCAGGCTCCGGCACGGCGCGCACGTCTCCAGGTGGGCCTCCAGCGCCCACACCGTGTCCGCGGCCATCGCCGTGTCACCACGCGCGTAGTCGTCGATCAGCCGCCTCGACGCGTGTTCCGCGTTCATGCCAGCGCCTCCCGCATCGCGATCCGGGCCCGGCGGGCACGGGTCTTGACCGTGCCTTCGGGCAGTCTGAGCAGGACGGCGGTCTCCCGGACGGAGAGCCCGTCGAGCACCGTCGCCTGTAGTACGTCTCGGAGTTCCGGCGCCAGCCGCCGCAGGGCGTCGCCCACGTCGCCGCCGACGGTCCCGGCGAGCGCCTCCTCCTCCGCCGCGGGCACCACGGCCCGCTCGGCGGCGGCGGCCGGCGGTTCGGCGTGGTGGGCACGACGGCGGAAGGCGTCGACGAGGCGGCGCGCCGCGATCGTCCACAGCCACCCGACGGCCGTCCCGCCGACGGCGCTCCCGGCGAACGCGCCGGCCGCGCGCCACACCGCCAGATAGGTCTCCTGCATGACCTCGGCGACGATCTGCTCGTCCGCGCAGCGACGGCGCAACCGCACCGCCAGCCACGGCGACGTGCGCCGGTACAGCTCGTCGAACGCCGCGCGGTCACTTCTGGCGATCAGCCGGACGAGGCGTTCCTCGTCCAGCTCGTCCAGTGCTCTCCTGCGTGATCTCACACCAGCCAGACGCCCGCGACCGCGCGCAGGTTCTGCGTTCGACGTGACCTGCGTCACATGAGAGCAGCGCAGGAAGTCGACCTACCCGACTTCCCGCGCTGCGGCCACCTCGACACCCTTCAGTCGGGCAGGTTCCCGTCGCCCCCCAGGTTGGCGACCATCCGACGCAGGACGTCGATCGTGGTCGCGAACTCGGCCGCGCCGATGCCCTCGTGCGTCTGCCGGTGCACCCGCAGATTGCGCTCCCGCGCCCGGAGGCGGCCGGCCTCCCCCGCCTCGGTCAGCGTCATGGCCCCCGCCTCCTCCGTCAGCCACCCCCGGGCGACGAGGTCGTCGAAGACGCCGCCGAAGTCGATCCCGAGGTCCTCGTACCTCGCCAGCCGCTCGACCAACGCCGCCCGGGTCCACCGGCCCGGATCTCCGGCCACGTGGTTGAGCGTCCACCAGTGCGGCTGCGTGAGGTCCTCCACCGCCAACTGCGCACGGAGGGCCCCGACCACCCGCCGGCACGCCTCACCGCTCCACGCGCCGATGGGCTGGGCGGCCAGCTCCTCCTGCGAGTACTCCCGGACTGCCATGTCCATTCGCCCCCTTCGAGCGATCACCGGAACACGGCCACCGTAGAACCTCAACCGCCCTTGAGATCAAGGCTGGTTCAGAAGGCGGCCGCCCGGATCAGGCACCTGTGGCGGCAGGCACCCCGGCGCCCTACCGGTCCTCGGCCGTCCGCGCCAGCAGCGCGATCTCGGCCGCCACCGCCTCCGGTTCGGCCGCGACGCTGACGTGGGCGACGCCGTCCAGCCCGGAATGCGTGCCGACCCGCACCGCCCGCTCGGCGTTGCGCAACAGGTCGAAGTCGTTGATGTCGTTGCCGAAGGCCGCGTACGCGCCGATGCCCATCGACGTCAGGGCCTCCCACTTCGTCGTGGAACCGGGCGCGAAGTCGATGATCGCCTCGTCGAGGTGGTGGTTCACCATCAGCCCGAGCCCCCGGCCGGCCTCGGCGAGTTCCGCCATGTCCGACGCCTCGACGACCAGGAACTTCACCACCTCGGGCAGCTCGGCCAGCTCCACCCGGCTCGCCAGGCCGCCCTGGTCGACGCGGCCCCGGATCGGGTGGTCCACCGGCCCGGTGTACGCGTAGTCCCAGGGCCCGTCCGCGAGATAGCCCGCCTCGTAGCGCGCGACCGCCGCCATCAGCCCGCCCAGCACCGCCGGTTCGAACACGGCCCGGGCCCGCACCTGCCCGTCGACCGACACCAGGCTCCCGTTCCCGCCGATCAGCATCGCGGCCGGGAAGGCGCCGTCGAGCACCGGCAGCATGTCCCGAACCGGCCTGGCCGACGCGAAGACCACCCGGTACCCGGCCCGCTCGCACTCCCCGATCGCCGTCAGGATCCGACCGTCGATCGTCCGCCCGTCGAAGCAGAGCGTGCCGTCGAGATCGAAAAC
This sequence comes from Kitasatospora sp. NPDC088861, assembly GCF_044750105.1. NCBI lineage: Bacteria > Bacillati > Actinomycetota > Actinomycetes > Kitasatosporales > Streptomycetaceae > Kitasatospora > Kitasatospora sp. NPDC088861. The sequence continues at coordinate 537,283 of NZ_JBIVJF010000003.1, read as the reverse complement.
CACCGTGCGGGTGCGAAGGTTGACCATTCCCGGATGATATCCGTCCGTTCGGAGCCCGCGATGTGATCCCCACGACGCCGCCCCCGACACCCGTTCGACCGCGATCGCCACCGGTGCTCCAACCTCCCGAAAGCCGCTTGCCGGGCGGGCGACGGCCCCCGTACCGTCGCCCGACATGACCCCGACCCTGCGTACCGAGCGCCTGCTGCTCGACCCCTACGTCCTCGCGGACGAAGAGGACTTCGTGGCGCTGTTCCAGAACCGGCAGGTGTCCCGGTGGATGGGCGACGGCCCGCAGTCCGAGGCCGAGGACCGGGCCCTGTTCGGCCGCGTCTTCACCCAGGTCTACGCCTCGAACCGGTTCGACGTCTGGGCCGTGCGGCACGACGGCCGCCTCGTCGGGCACGCCGAGATCAAGCCCACCACCGTGGTCGAGGGCTTCGAGATCGTCTACGCGCTGGCCCCGGAGGCGTGGGGCCGCGGCCTGGGCACCGAATTGGCGGCCGCGATCGTCGACTACGGCTTCACCGCCCTGGGGCTGGCCGAGGTGCACGCGACGGTCGCCGACGCCAACCTCGCTTCGCTGGCGTTGCTGGGCAGGATCGGCTTCCGGCACGTCCGCGACATCACGGAGGACGACGGCAGCACGACCCGCCTGCTCACCCGGGGCCGCGCCGATGCCTCCGGGGCCGCCTCGCCGTAGCTTTCCCGCCGGAGCAGAAACGCCGAGGCCGGAAGGACTGAGGCCGGAAGGACTGAGGCCGGAAAGCCGGAACGAACGCTCCCCCGATCGGGGGAGGCCCCCCATGAGCTGCGCCGCAATACTGGTGATCATGATCAGGGGAATCCGGCCGCTGCTGCGCGGCTCCACGTACTCAGGCGTACTGTTCGCCTTCCTCGGCGCGCTGGCGAGCCTGCCGCTGCTGCCGTTCGCGATGCTGCCGATGATGGCCTGGCCGTCCGGCCCCTACCTCGCACGGGCGGTGCTCACCCTGCTGGCCTGGGCGGCGCTGCTCGCCGTGGTCGGGCTGGCCCGCACCACCCGGCGGGTGCTGATCGGCGGCGCCCGCCGGCTGCTGCGGGTGCCGCTGCCGGATCCGGTGTCCGACACCCGGGCGGCGGACACCCCCGGCACCGACCGCTGGCGCACCCCGCTGTGGCTGCTGCTGCACGTGGCGCTGGGCTGGGTGGGGGGCCTGGTGAGCCTCGTCCTGCTCGGCGCGGCCGTGGCCCTGCCGGGCGGCTGGGTCTCCGGTGATGCCCGGCTGAGCTGGCCCGGCCGGTCGGTGCAGGTGACGGGCGTCTGGAGCTGGGTGGTGGCGGCGGCCTGCCTGCTGCTGGCGCCGGTGGTGTGCGCGGCGGTGGCGAGCGCCCTGCGCGGTCTGGCCCCGCAGCTGCTGGGGCCGTCGGCGGCCGAGCGGCTGGCGATGGCGGCGGAGCGGGAGCGCCGGCTGGCCGAACGCAACCGGCTGGCGCACGAGTTGCACGACTCGATCGGGCACACCCTGACGGCGGCCACGATCCAGGCGGCGGTGGCGGGCGAGGTGCTCTCCGCCGACCCGGTGGCGGCGCGGGCCGCCATGCGCAGCATCGAGGAGTCGACCCGGGCCGCCCTGGAGGACCTGGACTACGTGCTGGGTGCGCTGCGCGAGGAGGAGTCGGGGGCGGCCCCGGCCCGGACCTTGGCCGACCTGCCCGAGCTGCTGGACCGGTTGCGGCACGCCGGCGCGGTGGTGGAGCCGGAGCTGTCCGGCGAGCTGGCGCAGGTGCAGGGGACGCTCTCCCGAGCGGCGTACCGGATCCTCCAGGAGGGGCTGACGAACGCGCTGCGGCACGGAGCCGGCGGCCCGATCGAGGTCCGGGTGGCGGCCGGGCCGGACACCCTGGAGCTCAGCGTGGTCAACCGGACCGGGACGGGTCCGCGCCAGGGCGCCTTCCCGACGTCCGGCCACGGCCTGCCGGGCCTGGCCGAGCGGGTCCGGCTGCTGCACGGCGAGATCGAGGCCGGGCCGGACGGGCCCCAGGCCTGGCGGCTGGCCGTGCAGTTGCCCGTGCGGTTGTCGGCATGACCGGCCCGGACCCCACCGACGCCCCGGGCAACGCCCCCGTCACCCTCCTGATCGCGGACGACGACGAGGTGACCCGCAGCGGCCTGCGCACCCTGCTCGCGGTGCAGCCGGGGATCACGGTGGTCGGGGAGGCGTCCGACGGCGTCGACGCGGTCGACCAGGCGCAGCGGCTGCGGCCGGACGTGGTCCTGATGGACGTACGGATGCCGCGCCGCAACGGGATCGAGGCCACCCGGCAGCTGCTGGCCGAGTCGGCCGCGCCGCCGAAGGTCGTGGTGATCACCACCTTCGAGAACGACGGCTACGTCACCGCCGCGCTCAGCGCGGGGGCGAGCGGGTTCGTGCTGAAGCGGCTTCCGGTACGGCAGATCGCGGAGGCGGTGCGGGTGGCGGCGGCCGGGGAGGCGATCCTCTTCCCGGCGGCGCTGCGCCGGATGGTCTCCGCCCGCCCGCTGGACTCCGCCGAGGCGCTGCCCCGGGCGGCGTTGACGGTGCGGGAGGAGGAGGTGCTGCGGTCGATGGCCACGGGCCAGTCCAACCCGGAGATCGCGGAGTCGCTCAGGGTGAGCCTGGAGACGGTGAAGACGCACGTCGGGAACGTGCTGACCAAGCTCGGCGCGCAGAACCGGACCCACGCCGTGGTGATCGCGTACGAGTCCGGCCTGGTGGTGCCGGGGCTCGCCGGCTGACCGGCCGCCCCGACGACCCCCTCACCTCCCGGTCAGGAATCCAGCTCGCCGAGGAAGTCCAGCGCGATGGCCCAGGCCCGCTCCGCCGCCTCGGCGTCGTAGTCGGCCAGCTCGGTGTCGGTGAACAGGTGCCCGGCGCCCCGGTAGCGGTGAACCTCGACGTCGGCCCCGGCCCGCCGCATCCCCAGGTACCAGGCGTTCAGCCAGTCCTCGGTCTCGAACGGGTCCGGCTCGGCGACGTGCAGTTGCACCGGGATCTCGGTGGCCGCGTCCTCGCGCAGGTCGGAGGTGCCGTGCAGGAGCAGCAGGCCGCGGGCCTTGTCGTCGGCGAGGGCGAGGTTCTGCGCGAGCGAGCCGCCGAGCGAGAAGCCCGCGTAGACCAGGCCGCCGTCCGACAGCGGAGCGGCGGCGGTGACGGCCCGGCGCAGCAGTTCCTCGCTGCCGCCGACCTCCTCCTGGTACGCCAGTCCGGCCTCGATGTCGTCGAAGGTCCGCCCGTCGTACAGGTCCGGGGTGTGCACGGTGTGCCCGGCGGCGCGCAGCCGGTCGGCGGCGGCGTGGACGGCGGGGCGCAGCCCGAGGGCGGAGTGGAAGAGGACGATCTGGGCCACGGTCGGGGTCCTTCGGCAGCTGAGGGCGGGTACTCCCCCATGATCCCGCATGATCCGGCGACCCGACTTCCCCGGCCGGCCCGCCCCGACTTCCCCGGCCCGCCCGCGCCGAACCGCAGCCCCTTTCCCCTCCACGACGGGTCGTCAGGTCACCTGATTTACCTACGCTTTACTAGCGGGTAACCTTCCGGACGTGAACGATCTTGTCCATGACATGACCCCCGCCCACCCGCGCCGCCGCCAGGTCCTGAAGGCCGGCGCGCTGGCCGCCGGCGCGACCGCCGCCCTCCCGATCGCCCTCCCCACCCCCGCCGAAGCCGCCGAGCCGGCCCAGGCCGCCGGAGCCGCCCAGGCCCCCGGAACCCCCGAAGCCGCCCCCCGCTTCCTGCACGGCATAGCCTCCGGCGACCCCCTCCCCGACGGCGTCCTGCTCTGGACCAGGGTGACGCCCCGCCCCGAGGCCGTCCCCGGCTCGGGCCTCGGCCCCGACACCGAGGTCCGCTGGGAGCTGGCCGCCGACCAGGCCTTCACCCGCGTCGTCGCGAGCGGCACGGTGACCGCCACCGCCGTCGCCGACCACACCGTCAAGGCCGACGTCCGCGGCCTGACCCCGGACACCCCCTACTGGTACCGCTTCACCGCCACCGCCACCGCCGGTACCGGCACCGCCGCCTCCCCCACCGGCCGCACCCGCACCACCCCCGCCACCGACGCCGCCCTCTCCCGGCTGCGGTTCGGCGTCGCCTCCTGCGCCAACTGGGAGGGCGGCTACTTCTCCGCCTACCGCCACCTCGCCGCCCGCGGCGACCTGGACGCCTTCCTCTTCCTCGGCGACTACATCTACGAGTACAAGACCGGCGAGTTCTGCGCCCGCGGCACGGTCGTGCGCCCGCACGCCCCCACCCACGAGATCCTCACCCTCGCCGACTACCGCACCAGGCACGGCCAGTACAAGACCGACGACGACCTCCAGGCCCTGCACGCCAAGCTCCCGACCATCGCGATCTGGGACGACCACGAGTTCGCCAACGACGCCTGGTCCGGCGGCGCCGAGAACCACACCCCGGGCACCGAGGGCGCCTGGGCCGACCGGATGGCCGCCGCCAAGCAGGCCTACTTCGAGTGGATGCCGGTCCGGCCCTCGATCGCCGGCACCACCTACCGCCGCCTGCGCTACGGCAAGCTCGCCGACCTGCACCTGATGGACCAGCGCTCGTTCCGCTCCCAGCAGGCGAAGACGGGCAGCGGTGCCGTCGACTCGGCCGACCGCACCCTCACCGGCCGCGCCCAACTGGACTGGCTCAAGGCCGGGTTGTCCGCCTCCGACACCACCTGGCGGCTGATCGGCAACGAGGTGATGATCTCCCCGGTCGCCTTCCTCTCGCTGCCCGACTACCTGCTGCGCCCGCTGGCCAAGCTGCTCGGCCTGCCAGGCGAGGGCGTGGCGGTCAACCCCGACCAGTGGGACGGCTACACCCACGACCGCCGCGAGCTGCTCGGCCACCTCAAGGCGAACGGCATCACCAACACCGTCTTCCTGACCGGCGACATCCACTCCGCCTGGGCCGCCGACGTCCCGAACGAGGCCGCCACCTACCCGCTGTCCGGCAGTGTCGCCACCGAGTTCGTGGTCACCTCGGTGACCTCCGACAACGTCGACGACCTCCTGAAGGTCGCCCCGCAGACCGTCTCACTGGCGGCCGGCACCGCGATCAGGACGGCCAACCCGCACGTCAAGTGGGTCGACCTGGACTCGCACGGCTACGGAGTCCTGGACATCACGCCCGAGCAGACCCAGATGGACTACTACGTCCTCTCCGACCGCACCCGCAAGGACGCGACCAGCAGTTGGACCCGCTCCTACCGCACCCGCACCGGCACCCAGCGGATCGAGCGCGCGAACGCCCCGATCGCCTGACCCCACCCCGGGCCCCCACGCCGGGCCCCACGTCTGTCACCCGGGCCCGCCGCACCCACGCGGCGGGCCCGCAGCACGACGGCCCTACGACACCACGTCCTTGCGCGCGAACCCCCGGAACGCCAGCGCGAGCAGCACCGCCGCGTACGACAGCGACAGCGAGACGCCCTGCACCATGCCGCCCCACTCCAACTGCGGCTGCAGGGCGTCCGCCCAGGCGTACTGCCAGTGCGCGGGCAGCCACTCCCGCAGGCCCCCCAGCGCCGTGACGGCGTCCAGCACCCCGGTGATGATCGACGCGAACACCGCCCCGCCGACGGCGCCCAGCGGCGCGTCCGTCGCCGTGGAGAGCCAGAACGCCAGCGCGGCGATCACGATCTCGGCGAGGAACACGTAGGCCGCCGCGACGGCCAGCCGGGGCAGCGCCTCCCCGGCCGAAAGGCTGGCCCCGGTGGGCAGCTTGAGGTCCCCCCAGCCGTACGCGGCGGTGCCGACGACCAACCCGATCAGCGGCAGCATCACCACCGCCACCGCCGAGAACGCCAGCCCGACCGCGAACTTGCGGGCCAGCAGCCGGGCCCGGGGCACCGGCGCGGCCAGCAGGTAGCGCAGCGAGGACCAGCTCGCCTCGGAGGCGACCGTGTCGCCGCAGAACAGCGCCACCGGGATGACCAGCAGGAAGCCGGTGCCCACGAACAGCATGGTGGCGGCGAAGTTGGGCCCGGACGCGGTGGCCAGGTCGATGAAGGTGGTCCGGTCGGGGCGGCTCGGGGTGCCGCCGATCTGGAACGCGGCCAGCATCACGAACGGCAGGGCGGCCAGCACCGCGCCGATCACCAGGGTGCGGCGGCGCCGCAGTTGGCGCATCGCCTCCACCCGCAGCGGCAGCGTCCGGCCCGCCCGGTACCCCTCGGCGTGGTCCGCCGACACGACGCCGCTCGCGCCACTGCTCACATCGCTGCTCACGTCACCGCTCACGTCACCGCTCGCCCCACCACTCACGCCACTGCTCACGCCGCACCTCCGATCAACGACAGGAACGCGTCCTCCAGCCGCCGCTGCGGCCCGGCGCTCTCCACCGGCACGCCGAGGCGCACCAGTTCGGCCAGCAGTTCGTGCGCCGCCAGCCCGTCCAGGCGCACCAGCAGCCCGCCCTCGACAGCCTCCGCCGAACCGACCCCGGCCAGCGCGCCGACCTTCTCGACGACCGACCCGGGCTCGTACCCGGCGGGCACGCCGAGGAACAGCAGCTCGCCCGCACCGACGATCTCGCCGACGGCTCCGGTGGTGATCAGCCGCCCGCGGTCCATCACCACCAGGTCCGTGCAGCTCTGCTCGACCTCGGCGAGCAGGTGGCTGGAGACGATGACGGTACGGCCGGCGGCGGCGTACCGGATCATCACCTCGCGCATCTCGCGGATCTGCGGCGGGTCGAGCCCGTTGGTCGGCTCGTCGAGGATCAGCAGGTCCGGCATCCCGAGCATGGCCTGGGCGATGGCGAGCCGCTGCCGCATGCCCTGCGAGTAGGTCCGCACCGCGCGGTCGAGCGCCTCGCCGAGACCGGCGATGGCCAGCGCCTCGTCGAAGCGGGCGTCCGCCTCCGGCCGACCGGTGGCCTGCCAGTACAGCCGCAGGTTAGCCCGGCCGGTGAGGTGCGGCAGGAAGCCCGCGCCCTCGACGAAGGCGCCGACCCGGGAGAGCACCGGTGCGCCGGGGCGCACCAGGTGGCCGAAGATCCGGATCTCGCCCGCGTCGGGCCGGATCAGGCCCATCAGCATCCGCAGCGTGGTGGTCTTGCCGGCGCCGTTGGGCCCGAGCAGGCCGAGCACCTGCCCCTGCTCCACCCGGAAGCCCAACTCCCGCACGGCGTAACGATCCTGAGCGCCCTTGTAGCGCTTGCTCAGGCCGGTGATCTGCAACGGCACCCCGGCCAGCGCCGGATCGTACGCCGACCCGTCGCCCGCCCCCCGCCGACGGCGGCGCAGCAGCCGGGGCGACAGCACCAGGCCGAGCGCCACCACGACGGCCGCCAGCGGCAGCAGCCAGGTGCGCGCGGGCAGCGGCGTGGCCTCGGTGACGAGTTCGTCGTCGGTCGGCACGGTGAGCGCCCCGGCCGGCGCGACCCGGTAGGTGGCGGGCTCGACGGGCGAGGCGTACGCGAGGTCGGTGGCGGCCAGGACGAGCCGCAGCCGGTGCCCGGCGGCGAAGGTGTGGTCGACGGCGGGCAGCGCGACGGTGACGGTGCGGCCCGCGTCGGCGCCGGTGACCCGCAGCGGGGCGGCGAGCTGCTGAGGGAGCACGGCCTTGCCGTCCGGGCCCACGTCGTACAGCTTGGCGAAGAGCACCGCGTCCGGCCGGTCGGCGTGCACCTGGACGGGCACGGTGGGCTGCCCGGTCAGGTGCAGCGGCTGGTCCAGCGGCGCGGAGTCGAAGGCGGCGTGCTGGCCGGGGAAGTCGAGCGACAGCCCGGCGCCCAGCGAGGCGGCCTGGCTGAGCGCGCCGATCCCGGGCAGCGTCGAGATCCCGGGCGGAGCCCCGCCGGGCGGGTTGGCGATGGTCTGCTCACCGCCGGCCAGTTCGACACCGTGGGAGCCGGTTCCGCCCAGGCCCGGGTAGCGGTCGGCGGAGGCGCCGCGCAGCACGGCCTGGAAGCCGGTGGAGTCGACGCCCCCGGTGCGGGTGACCCGGAACGCGGGGCCGGTGTCGTCGCCCTGCCCCTTCAGGTAGTGGTCGAACCAGGCGGTCACCCGGTCGTCGACCCGGGCGCTGGTGTCGGTGCCGCCGTCGTGCCCGCCGGCGAACCAGTCCACCGAGACGGGCGCCCCGTTGGCCGCGACGGCCCGGGCGATCCGGTCGCCCTGGTCGAGCGGGAACAGCGAGTCCTGCTGGCCCTGCACGACCAGGGTGGGCGCCTTGAGCTGCGCGGCCACCGAGGACGGGCTGGAGCGGTCCAGCAGCGCGACGGCCTCCGGGTCGGCGTGCCCGGCGGTGGCGACCCGGTCGTACATCTGGCAGAGCGACTCCAGGAACCGCCCGCAGCCGACCGGCCCGCCCGCGGCGTCGCCGCCCTGCCCCGGCCCGCCCTGCCCGGCCCCGCCGCCGCGCGGCGCGCCGCCGGAGGGCCCGAGGTCGCCGGCCGCGCCGGTGGTGAAGAAGATCCCGGCCCAGAGCTTCTTGAACACGCCGTCGACGGCGCCCGAGCCCTGCACGCCCTGCGGGAACAGCGCGTCGGCGAGGTTCCACCAGGTGATCTGGGTGGCCACCGCGTCGATCCGGTGGTCGTACGCGGAGGCCAGCAGCGAGACGGCGCCGCCGTACGAGGCACCGGTGATGCCGACCCGGGGGTCGCCGGGCCCGTCGAGCTGCACCTCGGGCCGCTGGGCCAGCCAGTCCACCAGGTGCTTGACGTCCTCGACCTCGCGGTCGGGCGCGTTGAGGCCGATCTTCCCGCCCGAGTGCCCGAAGCCGCGTGCCGACCAGGTCAGCACCGCGTAGCCCTGCCGGGCCAGCTGCTGGGCGCGTTCGCGCTCGCCGTCCTTGGAGCCACCGAAGCCGTGCGCGAGCAGGACCGCCGGGCGCGGGGTGCTGCCGGTGGTGAAGAAGGAGGTGTCCACCTGGACCTGCTGGTCACTGCCGGGGGTCTCCGGCATGGCGAGGAAACGGTCCTCCTGATGGACCGCCGGCTCACCGCCGGACGCCACCGTCGCCGTACCGACCCCGGCCACCACCACCAGGGCCACCGCACCGGCCACCACCCTGCGCCGCACCGTCGTACCCCGGCTGCGCCACCGGCGCCACGCCCCACCGAACTCCATGGGGGCTGATCGTATCCGCCCCCCGGGTAGGCGTCCGATAAGGCCACCGCCGAAGCCGCCGCTTCCGCCCCGTTCACCCCGTTGCGCCCTGGTACGGCACGGGACGACGGAGATCCCCGCACCCCACCAGGGGTACGGGGATCCACAGGGCGCGCCCTACAGCACCCGCTTCATCGTCCGATGCGGTATCCCCGCGTCCTCGTACACCGGGCCCTCGGCCGCGTACCCCAGCCGCTCGTAGAACCCCAGCGCCCGCACCTGCGCGTGCAGTTCCACCTCGACGGCGCCGCGGTCGAGCCCGGCCGCCTCGATCGCCCGCACCAGCTGGGCCCCGAGCCCGGTCCTCCGGGCCGCCGACACCACCGCGAGGCGTCCGAGCAGCACCCTGCCCTCGACACCCCCGGTGAGCTTCAGCGCCTGCTCCCCGAAGATCAGCCGTCCGGTCCCGAGCGCGGTCCCGTCCGCCGTCACGGCCAGCAGGTGCACCGAGGTCGCGTCGTACTCGTCGTACTCCAGCTCCTCCGGCACGTTCTGCTCGACGATGAACACCTCGCGCCGCACGTCCCGCACCAGCGCCAGGTCCGCGGCGCCCGCCGCGGTCCGGATGGCCGCCGTCATCTCAGCTCTCCGACGAGATGATGTCGAGCGCCTTGCGCAGGTCGGGCGAGTACTCGCTGGAGAACTCGACCCACTGCCCGTCCGCCGGGTGCTCGAAGCCGAGCGACACGGCGTGCAGCCACTGCCGGGTCAGCCCGAGCCGCTTGGCCAGCGTCGGGTCGGCGCCGTAGGTCAGGTCGCCCACGCAGGGGTGGCGCAGCGCGGACATGTGGACCCGGATCTGGTGGGTGCGCCCGGTCTCCAGCTTGATGTCGAGCAGCGAGGCCGAGCGGTAGGCCTCGATCAGGTCGTAGTGGGTGACGGACGGCTTGCCGTCCTTGGTCACGGCCCACTTCCAGTCCGAGCTGGGGTGCCGCCCGATCGGCGCGTCCACGGTGCCGCTCAGCGGGTCCGGGTGCCCCTGCACGAGGGCGTGGTAGCGCTTCTCGGTGATCCGGTCGTGGAACTGCCGCTTGAGGTCGGTGTACGCGCGCTCGGACTTGGCGACGACCATCAGCCCGGAGGTGCCGACGTCCAGCCGGTGCACGACGCCCTGGCGCTCGGCGGCGCCGGAGGTGGAGATCCGGTAGCCGGCCGCGGCGAGCCCGCCGATGACGGTGGTGCCGGTCCAGCCGGGGCTGGGGTGGGCGGCGACGCCGACCGGCTTGTCGACGAGCACGATGTCCTCGTCGTCGTGGATGATCCGCATGCCCTCGACCGGCTCGGCGATGATCCGCACGGGGGCGGCGGGGGCCGGGATCTCGACCTCCAGCCAGGAGCCGGCGGTCACCCGGTCCGACTTTCCGGCCACGGCGCCGTCGAGCGTCACCTTGCCGTCGGCGGCCAACTCGGCGGCCTTCGTCCGGGAGAAGCCGAACATCCGGGCGAGGGCGGCGTCGAGGCGCTCGCCCTCCAGGCCGTCGGGTACGGGGAGGCTGCGGATCTGCGCTGCGGTACTCACCCGTACGAGTATGCCGGAACCGCGGCCCTCCGCCGCCCGCCCGACCGCCCGGGGCCCCTGCTACTCGGTCTTGCCGCCCTGCTGGTGGACGGTGCCGTCCGGGTTGCTGCCCCGGAAGGAGAGCAGCACGACGAGGATTCCGCCGCAGACGATCGCCGAGTCGGCGAGGTTGAAGACCGCGAAGTGCTGGACGGAGATGAAGTCGACGACGTGCCCGCGGAAGACGCCCGGCGAGCGGAACAGCCGGTCGGTGAGGTTGCCCAGGGCCCCGCCGAGCAGCAGCCCGAGCGCGATCGCCCAGGGCAGGCTGTACAGCCGGCGGGCGATCCGCCAGATCACCACGATGACGGCCGAGGCGATCATCGTGAAGACGACGGTCAGCGCCTGCCCCATGCCGAAGGCGGCGCCGGAGTTGCGGATGACCTGGAAGGTGACGACGTCCCCGATCACCTTGATCGCCGCGTGGTTCTCCAGCCGGGCCACGACCAGCAGCTTGCTGCCGAGGTCGATCAGGAAGGCGAGCAGCGCGACGACCATCAGCACGCCGACCCGCCGACGGCCCTTCGGCGCCTCCGCCGCGGCCGGGGCGCTCGCCTCGGTGGGCCCAGCAGGCTCGGCGGGCTCGGTGGACTCGGCCACGGCCACCTCCACGGCTTCGGCGGGGGTCGGGACGGCGTCGTCCCGCGTCTGGGGGGAACCTTGCGTACTGATGATCCGCTCCGCTGCCGGTGGAGCTCCCCCGGTTGGAGGTGGGGGAGGGTGGGCCCATTGGTCGCCGTACCGGACACCTCCGAACCGGACGTGTCCCGAGGATTCAGGCGACGTTACGGGGTCGAGCGTACGGCAAGCCCGACCCCCTGCGCCGCCCCGGTCGGCCGCGTCAGCGGCGTTCCTGCTTGGCCTTGCACTGCACGCAGAGCGTGGCCCGGGGGAAGGCCTGCATCCGGGCCTTCCCGATGGCCTGCCCGCAGGACTCGCAGGTGCCGAAGCCGACGCCCTCCAGTCTGGTCAGGGCCCGCTCGGTCTGGGCGAGGCTGTCCCGGGCGTTGTTGGCGAGCGCGAGTTCGCTCTCCCGCGAGATGTTCTTCGTACCGGCGTCCACCTGGTCGTCACCGGCTCCGTCGTTGGAGTCACGCATCAGGCCGGAGATGGCCGCCTCGGCGGCGTCGATCTCGTTCTGCAGCCGCTCCAGCTCGCTGATGAGCTCGGTGTGCAGCTCGTGGACCTCGTCGGTGGTCCACGGGTCCTCGCCGGGCCGGACCGGCAGCGTGGCCGGGTCCACCGACTCGGCGCCGCGCGGCACGGTGACGGTGTCGGTGCTGCTCTTCTGCCGTGCGGTAGTGGTCACGGTCCCCTCCCCTGGATCGGCCGCCACGGCCTTGCGTGCCCGCTTGGTGGCGGTACCCGCGCCGGTTGCCTTCTCAGCCATGGCTTCGACCCCATCTACGAACGAATCGAGCCGCCGGTTCCCGGCGGCCTCCAGTGCCGGAACGATAATCCCGATCAAAACCGGTCACAACATGACATTCCGACGCCCCATGATGATCCCACCCAGGCAGCCGCCCCAGCCGCCACGCCCCGCGCGCTGACCAGACTTGTGCCCAGATCACCCCCGCCTAACCACCACCGCCGCCGCCCCCGGAGCGCCCCGGCCGTCCACCGCGGGGAAAAACGATTTGGACAAACCGACTCGCCCGGCCGATACACTGGCCCTGCAAGGCGCAGATGGGACGAGTACCGACGTACGCAGCCACCAGCGACCCGGGGACGGTGCGAGCCCGGGGGTGTGCACGGCGGGAAGATCACCCCGGAGCCGCCGGAAGAACGGCCGCCCGCCACCGCGCGGGCCGGCCCACTAGACCCGGCAGCAAGCCCAAACAAGAGGGCCGCAGCAGCACCGCGGCCAAGGAGGGTGGTACCGCGGGGCGGCTCGCCGTCTCGTCCCTCCGTCGGATCCCGTTCACATCCGCCGGAGGTATGACGCCCGCGATGAGCACCTACAACTCCGTCCCCGCACAGGTGGACCTGCCCGCCCTCGAACACCAGATCCTGTCGTTCTGGCAGGACAACAAGATCTTCCAGCGCAGCCTGGAGCAGTCCGAGGGCCGCCCCGAGTGGGTCTTCTACGAGGGCCCGCCGACCGCCAACGGCATGCCCGGCGCCCACCACATCGAGGCCCGCGTCTTCAAGGACGTCTTCCCCCGCTTCCGGACGATGAAGGGCTACCACGTCGCCCGCAAGGCCGGCTGGGACTGCCACGGCCTCCCGGTCGAGCTCGCCGTCGAGAAGGAGCTGGGCTTCTCCGGCAAGCAGGACATCGAGGCGTACGGCATCGCCGAGTTCAACGCCAAGTGCCGCGAGTCGGTGACCCGCCACACCGACGCCTTCACCGAGCTGACCACCCGCATGGGGTACTGGGTCGACCTCGACGAGGCCTACCGGACGATGGACCCGTCGTACGTCCAGTCCGTCTGGTGGTCGCTCAAGCAGATCTTCGACAAGGGCCTGCTGGTCCAGGACCACCGGGTCGCCCCCTGGTGCCCGCGCTGCGGCACCGGCCTGTCCGACCACGAGCTGGCCCAGGGCTACGAGACCGTCGTCGACCCCTCGGTCTTCGTCCGCTTCCCGCTGACCAGCGGCCCGCTGGCCGGCCGGGCCGCGCTGCTGGTCTGGACCACCACCCCGTGGACCCTGGTCTCCAACACCGCCGCCGCCGTCCACCCGGAGGTCACCTACGTGGTGGCCACCGACGGCGAGGAGAAGCTGGTCGTCGCCGAGCCGCTGCTCGCCAAGGCCCTCGGCGAGGGCTGGGAGGCCACCGGCGAGTCCTTCACCGGCGCCGAGATGGAGCGCTGGGCCTACCGCCGCCCGTTCGACCTGGTCGAGATCGAGAACGCGCACTACGTCCTCAACGCCGACTACGTCACCACCGAGGACGGCACCGGCATCGTCCACCAGTCGCCCGCCTTCGGCGCGGACGACCTCGCGACCTGCCGCAGGTACGGCCTGCCGGTGGTCAACCCGGTGCTCGCCGACGGCACCTTCGCCCCCGAGGTCCCGCTGGTCGGCGGCCAGTTCTTCAAGAAGGCCGACGAGGCCCTAGTCGCGGACCTCAAGGAGCGCGGCCTGCTCTTCCGCCACCTCCCGTACGAGCACAGCTACCCGCACTGCTGGCGCTGCCACACCGCGCTGCTCTACTACGCGCAGCCGTCCTGGTACATCCGCACCACCGCGGTCAAGGACGCCCTGATCCGGGAGAACGAGGCCACCAACTGGTACCCGGAGAACGTGAAGCACGGCCGCTTCGGCGACTGGCTGAACAACAACATCGACTGGGCGCTCAGCCGTAACCGCTACTGGGGCACCCCGCTGCCGATCTGGCGCTGCGAGGAGGGCCACCTCACCTGCGTCGGCTCGCTGGCCGAGCTCTCCGAGCTCACCGGCACCGACCAGAGCGAGCTCGACCCGCACCGCCCGTACATCGACGACGTGACCTTCGCCTGCCGCGAGTGCGGCGGCGCCTCGACCCGGGTCCCCGAGGTCATCGACGCCTGGTACGACTCGGGCTCGATGCCCTTCGCCCAGTACGGCTACCCGTACCAGAACAAGGAGCTGTTCGAGAAGCGCTACCCGGCGCAGTTCATCTCCGAGGCGATCGACCAGACCCGTGGCTGGTTCTACACGCTGATGGCGGTCGGCACCCTGGTGTTCGACAAGAACAGCTACGAGAACGTCGTCTGCCTGGGCCACATCCTGGCCGAGGACGGCCGCAAGATGTCCAAGCACCTGGGCAACATCCTGCAGCCGATCCCGCTGATGGACCAGCACGGCGCCGACGCCGTCCGCTGGTTCATGGCCGCCGGCGGTTCGCCCTGGTCGGCCCGCCGGGTCGGCCACGGCACCATCCAGGAGGTGGTCCGCAAGACCCTCCTCACCTACTGGAACACCGTCGCCTTCCAGGCCCTGTACGCCCGCACCGCCGGCTGGTCCCCCTCGGCGGCCGATCCGGCCCCGGCCGACCGCCCGCAGCTGGACCGCTGGGTGCTCTCCGAGCTGAACACCCTGGTCCGCGAGGTCGACGCCGCCTTCGAGGCGTACGACACCCAGCGCGCCGGCAAGCTGCTGTCCGGCTTCGTCGACGACCTGTCCAACTGGTACGTCCGCCGCGGCCGCCGCCGCTTCTGGCAGGGCGACGCGGCCGCGCTCGCCACCCTGCACGAGGCGCTGGAGACGGTCACCCGCCTGATGGCCCCGATGACCCCGTTCATCACCGAGCAGGTCTGGCAGGACCTGGTCGTCCCGGTCGCCGCGGACGCCCCGGCCTCGGTCCACCTGGCCACCTGGCCGCAGGCGGACGAGTCGCTGATCGACACCGACCTCTCCCGGCACATGGCGCTGGTCCGCCGCCTGGTGGAGCTCGGCCGGGCCACCCGCGCCGAGTCCGGCGTGAAGACCCGTCAGCCGCTGTCCCGCGCGCTGATCGCCGCCCAGGGCTGGGACGAGCTGCCCGCCGACCTGCGCGCGCAGATCGCCGAGGAGCTCAACGTCTCCACCCTGGAGTCGCTCGCCGAGGTCGGCGGCTCGCTCGTCGACACCAGCGCCAAGGCCAACTTCCGCGCCCTGGGCAAGCGGTTCGGCAAGGGCGTGCAGGACGTCGCCAAGGCGGTCGCCGCCACCGACGCCGCCCGCCTGGCCGCCGAACTGCGCGCCGACGGCGAGACCTCGGTCGAACTGAACGGCGAGCCGGTCGCCCTCTCCCCGGACGAGGTGATCATCACCGAGACCCCGCGCGAGGGCTGGGCCGTCGCCAATGAGTCCGGCGCCACCGTCGCCCTCGACCTGGCCATCACCCCGGAGCTCAAGCGGCTCGGCGTCGCCCGCGACGCCATCCGCCAGATCCAGGAGGCCCGCAAGAACTCCGGTCTCGACGTCGCCGACCGGATCGTCCTGCGCTGGCGGGCCACCACCGAGGAGACCGCCGAGGCCATCGCCGAGCACGGCCCCCTCGTCGCCGAGGAGGTCCTGGCCACCGACTTCGCCGCCGGCACGGCCGACTGGGACTCCGAGACCTTCGCCGACGAAGCCCTCGGCCTCGCCTTCCAGCTCCGCAAGGCCTGACCGACTCCGAAGCCGCCGTCACCCCGCCCGGGGCGACGGCGGCTTCGCCGTACCCGCGCGCCCCCGAAGCGACGTCACCACCCCGCACGCGCCCATCCCCCGCCCGCGCCCGCACCACAGCAGAGCGCCCCCTGTCCGACCCGTGGGTCGAACAGGGGGCGCTCTCAAAAGGCCGCGCTGCAACCTCAGTTGTCGCCGTCCTCGTCGATCAGGAAGCCCCGCATCGGCGCCGGCGCCTGCTGCATCGGCTGCGGAGGCTGCGGGCGGACGGCCGCCATCGGCTGCGTCATCCCGGCCGGCTGCATCTGCGGCGCGCCGGTGTTGCCACCGGACGCCTGACCGCCGAAGCTCGGCGCCGGCGGGTTGCCACCGAAGGAGCTCTGCCCGCCGAACGACGGCGCGTTGCCGCCGAAGGCCGGCTGGTTGCCACCGAAGGCCGGGGCACCGCTCATCGCACCGGCACCGGCCGGAGCCATCGACGAGGCCGCCGGCGGCAGCGACGCGGTGGCGGGGATCCGCGGCGGGGCGAGCGAGTCGTCGGCCTGCGACTCCAGCTGGCGCAGCTGGGTCTCCAGGTACGACTTGAGGCGCGTCCGGTACTCGCGCTCGAACGCCCGCAGGTCCTCGACCTTGCGCTCCAGCGTGGCGCGCGCGGACTCCAGCGAGCCCATCGCGACGCGGTGCTTCTCCTGCGCGTCCCGCTCCAGGGCGTCGGCCTTGGCACGGGCGTCGCGCTCCAGGCCCTCGGCGCGGCTGCGGGCCTCGCCGACGATCTTGTTGGCCTCGGAACGGGCCTCCGAGATCGCCTGGTCGGCGGTCTGCTGAGCGAGCGCCAGGACGCGGGCGGCACTGTCGCCACCGGGGCCCTGCTGCTGCATGGGGGCACCCATGGGGCCGCCCATCTGCTGCTGCTGCGGGCCGCCCATGGGGCCGCCCATCGGCTGCATCTGCTGCTGCTGGCCCATGCCCTGGCCCATCGGGTTGCCCATCTGCTGCGGGCCACCGGGGCCGCCCATGGGCTGGAGCATCTGACCGCCCATCGGCTGGACCAGCTGCTGCTGGCCGCCCATGGTCTGGTTCATCTGCTGCTGCGGGCCGCCCATCTGCTGGGGGCCGGCGGGGAGCTGCGGGGCGCCGGAGGGCAGGCCGAGCGGCTGGTTGCCCATCTGCTGCTGCTGCGGGCCGCCCATCTGCTGCTGCTGCGGACCACCGGGGCCCATCTGCTGCTGCTGCGGGCCGGGGCCCTGCTGGCCGGGAACCGGCGGGCCGGATATGGCGGCCGGAACGGGGGCGCCCGAACGGGCGTCCTGCGGCGGCTCCTTCCGCATGTTCGCCTGGTTCTGCGCGGCGGCGCGAGTCGCGGCGGCCAGCTTGGCGCGCAGGTCCTCGTTCTCGCGAAGCAGGCGGGTCAGCTCTCCTTCGACCTCGTCGAGGAAGGCATCGACCTCGTCCTCGTCATAGCCTTCGCGCAGGCGGACGGTCGTGAACTGCTTGTTCCGAACGTCCTCGGGGGTCAATGGCATCTCTTCACCTCAACGTGATCGTCGGCACACCGGCATCCTGTCGCATCGCTCACCTACGACTAGGGCCGCACAAGCGAGATCAGGACATACACAATGATCATCAGTACGAAGAAGGACAGGTCGAGCGCCACGCCCCCGAAACGCAACGGCGGAATGAACCGCCGAAGAAGCTTGAGCGGCGGATCCGTGACAGTGTACGTGGCCTCCAGGACCAGGACCATGGCCTTGCCGGGCCGCCACGAACGCGCGAACTGGAAGACCCAGTCCATGACCAGTCGCACGAGCAGGAACACCAGGAAGACGGTCAGGGCGTAGTAGAGCACCGCCCACACGATGTCCATCGCGTTTCCCTCTCCCCGGTTCCGGGCCCTTGGGCCTGCCGCTCGTCACCTGTCGCTAATCCACTGTTGATCAGATCCACACGTAAAGTCGTGGCCGGGTCAGCTCTGGTTGAAGAACCCACCCTCGGCGATCCGAGCCTTGTCCTCCGCCGTGACATCGACGTTAGCAGGCGACAGCAGGAACACCTTCTGTGTCACGCGCTCGATACTGCCGTGCAGACCGAAGACGAGTCCAGCGGCGAAGTCTACGAGTCGCTTCGCGTCGGTGTCGTCCATCTCGGTCAGATTCATGATCACGGGGGTCCCGCCACGGAACTGTTCCCCGATGGTACGGGCCTCGTTGTAGGTCCGCGGGTGCAGCGTGGTGATGCGGTAGGGCTCTCGTTCGTTCACTACCTTGGGCATGATCACCGGGGCGCTCTTCTCCAGGTTGTGGCGGCGTTCGGGTGTGATGGACGACACTGGGGCCATCCTCGGGGTCTCCTGCCGGATCGGCACCGCGGCCGGGACCGGCTGCGGAGTGATCGAGGAGACCGGGGCGGGCGCGGCGGCCGGCCGGGGGATGTCCTCGGTCCGCTGTCCCGTTCGAATCGGCTCGGGGTCCGCGTCGTAGTCGTCGTCAGGGTCGTACCCCTGACCGTCGTACGTCTCGTCCTCCACGAGGCCGAGGTAGACCGCCATCTTGCGCATTGCGCCGGCCATGCTCCTGTCTCCTCCGCTCATAGCCACCTCGCTGGCGCTCGGTGGCGGCTTCGCGAAACGCGCACCTTCCGATGGTCGCTCGCTCTGCTCGCTCCGTGCGGACCGACTCCGTCCCGGCGGCCAGGCCGTGCGGCCCTGCCTGCGGATTCCGCGGTCCACCCACGACGGCCCGTCAGGCCGACGGCCGGTCAGAGTTCGTGGGGTGGGGGCCGCGGAGCTGCGATCCACGGTTCGCTAGCGCTCCGAGGAGCTGCTAGATTCTGTCCTATTTTGTCCTGCAGTCTGATCTACTACCCGGTGACGTTACCTGAGGGGTGACCTCACTCCGAGTACCGCCGTTCCGACGCGCACATGTGTCGCCCCGGCGGCAATCGCCTGCTCAAGGTCACCGCTCATTCCCGCGGAGACCATGGTGGCAGCAGGATGGGTCGTGCGTACTGCGGTTGCGATTTCCGTCAGCCGCTCGAAGGCACGGAGCGGGTCTCCGGCGAGCGGACCGGCCAACGGAGCGACGGTCATCACACCGTCCAGCCGCAGTCCGGGCGTGTCGGCGATCGCGTCCGTGAGTTCCGCGACGTCCTCCGGGGCGACGCCGGCCCGGTGGGCCCCCTCGCCGTGCTCCTTGTCCAGGGCCACCTGCACCAGGCAACCCAGCTCCGGGCGCTCGGACTTGAGCACCGCCGCGGAGAGCGACCCGACCAGCCGCAGCCGGTCCACCGAGTGCACGTGGTTCGCGTACCGGACGACCGAGCGGACCTTGTTGGTCTGCAGCTGTCCGACGAAGTGCCAGTCAAGAGGAAGGTTTCTGCACTGCTCTGCCTTGGGTGCGGCGTCCTGGTCGCGGTTCTCCGCGACATCCGTCACACCCAGTCCGGCCAACAGCGCGGTGTCCTCGGCGGGGTAGGTCTTGGTGACGACGACCAGGGTGACCTCGTCGCGCGGCCGTCCGGCAGCCGCACAGGCGTCGGCGATCCTCCGCTCGACCACGTCGAGGTTGGTCCCCAGCTCCTCGTACCGGGCCCGCTGCCCCTCCGTCAGGGTCTCCAGCCAGCTCTGGTCGGGAAGGCCGCCGCGACTCCCCGGGAACGGTCCGTAGATGTCGTTCGTCATCAATGATCAGAGCCCAACCAGACGTAGCTCGCGAGCCGGCCGGTGCGCTGCTCGCGGCGATAGGAGTAGTGATCCGCGGATTCGAGGGTGCAGACCGGTGACCGCACCAACCCGGTGACCCCGGCGGCGGCCAGCTGGGCCGCGACCCCCTCGGCCACGTCCAGCGCCGGTGTTCCCCAGGAGGTCTCGGCGAACGCGGCGGGCACCACCGCGGCGACCTCCGCCCGCAGGTCGGCCGGCACCTCGTAGCACCGGCCGCAGACCGACGGGCCGGTGGCCGCGGCGATCCGGCCGGGTTCGGCCCCCAGTTCGACCATCGCCCGCAGGACCGCGGGCACCACCCCGGCCGCCAGCCCGGGCCGGCCCGCGTGGGCCGCGCCCACCACACCCGCCACCGGGTCGGCCAGCAGCACCGGAGTGCAGTCGGCGGTCAGGACGGCGAGCGCGAGCGGCCGGTCGGTGACCACCGCGTCCACCGTGGGGACGTCCCCCGGCGACTGGCGCTGCGTCACCACGGCGACCCGCGCGCCGTGCACCTGGTTCATCCAGACCACGTCGGCCGGGTCGAGCCCGAGCTCCCCGGCGGCGATCGCCCGGTTCTCCCGGACGGTCTCCGGGTCGTCCCCCACCGCCCCGCCGAGGTTGAGCTCCCCGTACGGCGAAGTGCTCACCCCGCCCCACCTGTCGGTGAAGGCGAAGTGAGCACCCGCGCGTACGGCGTGATCGATCACTTAAGGAAATCCGGGACGTCGAGCTCCTCCGCCGGGCTCTCGACGAACGGCTGCCGGACCGGCTGCACCTGCGGCGGCACCGGGGCGGTGGTCACGGTCTCGGTGGCGCGCGGCGCGGCGTGGGTCTCCCCCTCCGAACGCGACGTCACCGAGCCGATGCTCCCGTAGGACGGCCGGGTGGCCGGGCGCTCCGGGGCGGCCGGCGGCGTGGCCGACGCGGCGGGGGTGGCCTTGACCACCGGGTCGCGGACGATCGCCGGCGGCTGCCCGCCGTCGAAGCCGGCCGCGATGACGGTGACCCGGACCTCGTCGCCGAGCGCGTCGTCGATGACCGCGCCGAAGATGATGTTGGCCTCGGGGTGCGCGGCCTCGCTGACCAGCTGGGCCGACTCGTTGATCTCGAACAGGCCGAGGTCGGAGCCGCCCGAGATGGAGAGCAGCACGCCGCGGGCGCCGTCGATCGAGGCCTCCAGCAGCGGCGAGGAGATCGCCATCACGGCGGCCGCCTTGGCACGGTCCTCGCCGCGGGCCGAACCGATGCCCATGAGCGCCGAACCGGCCTCCGACATGACGGACTTGACGTCGGCGAAGTCGAGGTTGATCAGGCCGGGGGTGGTGATCAGGTCGGTGATGCCCTGGACACCGGAGAGCAGGACCTGGTCGGCCGAGCGGAACGCGTCGAGCACGCTGACCTGGCGGTCCGAGATGGACAGCAGCCGGTCGTTGGGGATCACGATGAGGGTGTCGACCTCTTCGCGCAGGCTCGCGATGCCGTCCTCGGCCTGGTTGGCGCGGCGGCGGCCCTCGAAGGTGAAGGGGCGGGTGACCACGCCGATGGTCAGGGCGCCGAGCGAACGGGCGATGTTGGCGACCACGGGCGCGCCGCCCGTACCCGTGCCACCACCCTCACCCGCGGTGACGAAGACCATGTCGGCCCCCTTGAGGACCTCCTCGATCTCCTCGCGGTGGTCCTCGGCGGCCTTGCGGCCGACCTCGGGGTTGGCGCCGGCGCCGAGGCCCCGGGTGAGTTCACGGCCCACATCGAGCTTGACGTCGGCGTCGCTCATCAGGAGGGCCTGCGCATCGGTGTTGATCGCGATGAACTCGACGCCCTTGAGACCGACCTCGATCATCCGGTTGATGGCGTTGACACCACCGCCGCCGATTCCGACGACCTTGATGACTGCGAGGTAGTTCTGCGGTGCTGCCACGTCGAAGGCCTCTCGCCTCGAATTTCCGGGTCGGCCCGACCCGACGGGGGATCGTACCGACGGATGTCGATGGGTAGGGAGCCTGGTTTCCGACTGAATGTCCGAAATGCCGACCGCCGACCCCAACCCTAAACTTGACCTTTAGGGTTAGTCCTGTGCCTCCGTCACATCACCAGGGGGCACAGTCTGGTGACACAGGACACTAGGTGGCTCCAGGCACGTGTTTCAACGAACACGCCGAGCTTCCCCTTTTCTTTTGAGCCTATGTGATCATCGGCCGGCACATGAAACCGGGGTGACCACCAAGGGTCGGGCCGACACTTCACAGCGTCAACCCCTCCCTCAGGCACAGAACCTACCGGATCATCCCGACACCGCCGGCGCCTCCGGCGCACTCACGTCGAAGTTCGAGCCCTTCTGAGCCATCAACGCGACCAGCGTCCGGGCCTTGCGGTCGGTCTGCTCCGGGCTCCCCCAACGCACCGTCGCACCCCCGCTGAGCTGCAGCTGAATATCGTCGTACGAGTGCACCAGCACCGCTCCGGCCCGCTTCGCCACCTCGGGCGGCAGTCCGGCGGCCACCGACACCGCGCCCTGAACCAGCTGCGAACGGGAGATCACCCCGTCCGCGTCCTTGGCCTGCTGACTGAGCCGCAGTTCCACCACCGGCACCCCCTCCGGCGGGGCCGCCTCGGTGGCGAAGCTCACGCCGGCGGCGTCCACCTGGGTGAACTGACCGTCCTCCCCCTTGACGGCGGCCACCGCCGTGCGCTGGACGACCTTCACCCGCAGGGTGTGCGGCCAGCCCCGCCACACCTCGGCCTTCGCCACCCGGGGGATCGCCTCCACCCGGCGCTGGACGGCGTCCAGGTCCACTCTGGCCAGCGGGCCGTCACCGATCCCGCCGATCGCCTCGCGGACCTGGTCCGCCGTCAGCTTCTCGTCCTTCGGCCCCTGGACCGCGACCTCGCGCACGTCCAGCACCGAGGAGAAGAACACCACCCAGGCCAGCACGCCCAGCACCGCGGCGCCGAGCACGCTCAGCACCACGATGCCCCGCCGGGAGAGCCGGAGCCGAGGAGCGGACTCCTCGGCCTCCAGCTCTTCCTCCAGCGGGTCGGCGAGCCGGCCGTCAGCCACGGCGGCGACCGCCGCGGGAGGCCTGGATCGCCTCGTAGACCATGCCGACCAGCAGGTCGTCGGCGTCCCGGCGGCCGAACTCGGCGGCGGCCCGGCTCATGTCCCACAGCCGCTGCGGGTCGGTGAGCACCGGCAGCACGTTCTGCAGCACCCACTCCGGGGTCAGCTCGGCGTCGTCCACCAGCAGGCCGCCGCCGGCCTTGACCATCGGCTGGGCGTTCAGCCGCTGCTCGCCGTTGCCGATCGGCAGCGGGACGAACGCGGCGGGCAGCCCGACGGCGGCCAGCTCGGCGACGGTCATGGCGCCGGCCCGGCAGAGCATCAGGTCCGCCGCCGCGTAGGCGAGGTCCATCCGGTCGACGTACGGCACCGCGCGGTACGGCGGCATCCCGGGGATGTCCTCGACCTGCGGCAGCTCGTTCTTCGGGCCGACGGCGTGCAGGATCTGCACGCCGTACTGCTGGAGCCGCGGGGCGATCGCGGTGACCACCTCGTTGAGCCGGCGCGCGCCCTGGGACCCGCCGGAGACCAGCAGGGTGGGCAGCCGCTGGTCGAGGCCGAAGTAGTGCCGGGCCTCCGGCCTGGCGGCGCCCCGGTCCAGGGTGGCGATGGTCCGGCGCAGCGGGATGCCGATGTACCGGGAGTCGCGCAGCTTGCTGTCCGGCGTGGAGACCGCGACGAAGTCCGTGTAGCGGGCGCCGATCTTGTTGGCCAGGCCCGGACGGGCGTTCGCCTCGTGCACCACGATCGGCACGCCGGCCCGCTTGGCGGCCAGGTAGGCGGGCATCGCGACGTAGCCGCCGAAGCCGACCACGGCGTCCGCGTTGACCCGCTCGATGATCTCCTGGGCGGCCCGGACGGTGCCGCGCAGCCGGCCGGGGACGGTGATCAGCTCGGGGGTGGGCTTGCGGGGCAGCGGGACGGCCGGAATCAGCTCCAGCTGGTAGCCGCGTTCCGGCACCAGCCGGGTCTCCAGTCCGCGCTCGGTTCCCAGGGCGGTGATCCCGATGGACGGGTCGTGCCTGCGGAGGGCGTCCGCGAGGGCCAGCGCCGGCTCGATGTGACCGGCGGTCCCCCCGCCGGCGAGTACGACATGCACCGAAATTCACCGCTCCCTGCGTGCCGGCCCCGGGGCCGGGCGCGCTGTGGTTCGTCGTCGTGGCAGCACCCGGGCCAGTCGTCTCCTGATCCGGGAGTTCTTGCTCCGGGCGGCCAGCGCCGCCTTCGCGCCCGAGGTGCTGCGCGCCAGGCACAGCAGCACACCGATCGCGGACATGGCCGACAGCATGGCGGAACCGCCGTAGGAGAACAGCGGGAGCGGGACGCCCGCGATAGGCAGCAGTCCCAGCGCCGACCCCAGGTTGATCATGGCCTGCGCCATGATCCAGGTGGTGGCGGCTCCCGCGGCGTACCTGACGAAGGGGTCCTTCGTACCGATGGCCACACGGATACCCGCGTAGCCTAGTGCCGCGAAGAGACCGATCACCGACAGCGTCCCCACCAGGCCCAGTTCCTCGCCGGTCGCGGCGAAGATGAAGTCGGTGTGCGCCTCGGGCAGCTGGCCCCATTTCTCCACGCCGGCACCGAGACCGGTGCCGAAGCCTCCGCCGAGCGCGAACGAGTACACGCCGTGCAGCGCCTGGAAGCAGGCCCCGTCCGGGTCGGGCTTGGTGACGCCGATGCAGCCCAGGCGCTCCGCCCGGTGCGGGACGGTGATCACCAGCGCGGTGCAGACGACCACGGCCACCCCGACGGTGGCCACGAACAGCCGCAGCGGCGCGCCGACCATCCAGAGCAGCGCGAACAGCATCGCCACCAGGATCATCGAGGTGCCCATGTCGCCGCCGAGCATGATCAGCGCGAGCAGCAGCAGGGCGCCCGGCACCAGCGGGACGAGCAGGTGCTTCCAGGTGGTGAGGGTGCCGGCCTTCTGCTTGCGGGCGAGCAGGTCGGCGCCCCAGAGCACCAGCGCGAGCTTGGCGAACTCCGAGGGCTGGAACTGGAAGAAGCCGAAGTCCAGCCAGTTCTGGTTGCCGTTGATCCGCACCCCGATGCCGGGTACGGCGACCAGCGCGAGCGCGCCGATCACCCCGAACATCACCGGGTAGACGATCACCCGCAGCACCGCCAGCGGCACGGAGGCGAAGCCGATCAGCAGGACCAGGCCGAGGATGGCCGCGATCAGCTGCTTGAGGAAGTAGTACTGCGCCGAGTGGTGCTGGCCCAGGGCGAGGATCTGCGAGGCCGAGAAGACCATCATCAGGCCGAGCACCACCAGCAGCAGCGTCGTGCCGATGACGAGCAGGTAGGGCGTGAGCGGCCGGTCCAGCCAGTACCGCACCCGGTACCGGAAGGCCCGTACCCGGGCCAGCGGTCCGGCCGACTTGTACTTGGTCGTGGTGGCCGAGATCACGCGCCACGGCTCGGCGGCCTCCCGCTCCGGTGCTCCGGAACCCGCCCTGCCCTGCCCAGCCACTCCCCGCTCACTCTCTCTTCACGGCTCACCCGCCGCCGGGCCGCTCCGGCCCGGTACGGCCCTTCGGCTCACTCCCCGCGGTCCGCCAGCTGCCGGACCGCGGCGGCGAAGAGGTCGCCGCGCTCGCCGTAGTTGGTGAACATGTCCATCGAGGCGCAGGCCGGTGCCAGCAGCACCGTGTCACCCGGCCGGGCGAGCGAGGCGGCCGTCCGGACGACCTCCGCCATCGCCACCGCGCCAGTCTGGCCCTCGGCCGCCTCGATCACCGGGACATCCGGAGCGTGTCGCTCCAGCGCCTCCCGGATCAGCGCGCGGTCCTCGCCGATCAGCACGGCGGCGCGCAGCCGCCCGGCCGCGCCCTGGACCAGGTCGTCGAAGGTCGCGCCCTTGGCCAGGCCGCCGGCGATCCAGACGACCGGCCGGAAGGCGGCCAGCGAGGCGGCGGCGGCGTGGGTGTTGGTGGCCTTGGAGTCGTCGACGTAGGTGACCTCGCCGACCACGCCGACCTCGGCGATCCGGTGGGCGTCCGGGCGGAAGGCCCGCAGGCCCTCGCGGACGGCCTTCGGCTCGACGCCGTACGCCCGGGCCAGCGCCGCCGCGGCGAGCGCGTTGGCGATGTTGTGCGGGGCAGCGGGGCGGCGCGCAGCGCCTTCCTCGGAAGGGTGGTGGTGGGCGACGGGTGGGCTGACGTCCTCGACGGTGCCCAGCTCGGCCGCGTTCTTGGCCCGGTCGGCCACGAACGCGCGGTCCACCAGCAGCCCGTCCACCACGCCGAGGTTCGACAGGGCGGGCGCGCCGAGGCCGAAGCCGATCGCCCGGCAGCCCTCCTCGACGTCGGCCTCGCGGACCAGCGCCTCGGTGGCCGGGTCGGCCAGGTTGTACACGCAGGCGACGGTGTTGCCCTGGTAGATCCGGCCCTTGTCGGCGGCGTACGCCTCCATCGAGCCGTGCCAGTCGAGGTGGTCGGGGGCCAGGTTGAGCACGACCGCCGAGTGCGGGCGCAGCGAGGGCGCCCAGTGCAGCTGGTAGCTGGAGAGCTCGACGGCGAGCACGTCGTACGGCTCCTCGGCGAGGACCGCGTCCAGGACCGACACCCCGACGTTGCCGACGGCGGCGGTGCGCTTCCCGGCGGCGGTGAGGATCGAGGCGAGCATCTGGACGGTGGTGGTCTTGCCGTTGGTGCCGGTGACGGCCAGCCAGGGGGCGGGCTCGCCGGTGGCGGGCAGCGGCCGGCGCAGGCGCCAGGCGAGTTCGACGTCGCCCCAGACCTCGATGCCGGCCGCCGCGGCGGCGGCGAACAGCGGACGGTCGGGCGCCCAGCCGGGCGAGGTGACGACCAGCCGGGTGCCCTCGGGCAGGCTGTCGCCGTCGCCGAGGCGGACGGTGACGCCGAGCGCCTCCAGCTCGGCGGCCCGGGCGGTCAGGCCCGCGCCGCTGCCGCCGTCCACCACGGTGACGTGGGCGCCGAGGCCGTGCAGGACGCGCGCGGCGCTGATGCCGGAGACGCCGAGCCCGGCGACGACGACGGGCAGGTTCGCAAAGTCAGGGTTCGTCATCCGGTCCGGTATCCCGCGTAGAAGAGGCCGAGGCCGACGGCCACGCAGAGTCCCTGGATGATCCAGAACCGGACCACGACCAGGACTTCGCTCCAGCCCTTGAGTTCGAAGTGGTGCTGCAGTGGCGCCATCTTGAAGACGCGCTTGCCGGTCATCCGGAACGAGCCGACCTGGATGATCACCGACAGGGTGATGATCATGAAGAGGCCGCCGAGCAGGATCAGCAGCAGCTCGGTGCGCGAGCAGATCGCCAGACCGGCCAGGGCGCCGCCGAGGGCGAGCGAGCCGGTGTCGCCCATGAAGATCTTGGCGGGCGAGGTGTTCCACCAGAGGAAGCCGAAGCAGGAGCCCATCAGGGCGGCGGCGACCACCGCGAGGTCCAGCGGGTCGCGGACGTCGTAGCAGCTGACGGTCGCGGTGACGGAGTAGGCGCAGCTCTGCCCGTACTCCCAGACGCCGATGAAGGTGTAGGCGCCGAAGGCCATCACCGAGGCACCGGTGGCAAGGCCGTCCAGACCGTCCGTCAGGTTCACGCCGTTGGAGGTCGCGGCGATCATGAAGTAGGCGAAGATGACGAACAGCACGGGGCCGATCGACCAGCCGTAGTCCCGGACGAAGGACAGGTGCTGGGACGCCGGGGTGAGCCCGCGGTCGTCCTGGAACTGCAGCGCCAGCACGGCGAAGGCCAGGCCGACGATGGACTGGCCGGCCAGCTTCGCCTTGGCCCGCAGACCGAGCGAGCGGCGCTTGACCACCTTGATGTAGTCGTCCAGGAAGCCGACCAGGCCCAGACCGGTCGTCAGGAAGAGCACCAGCAGGCCGGAGGCCGTCGGGCTCTCGCCCGTTATCGCCTTGGTCCCGAAGTAGGCGATCAGGGTCGCCAGGATGAAGGCGATGCCGCCCATGGTGGGCGTGCCCTTCTTGCTGTGGTGCGCCTTCGGCCCGTCGTCGCGGATGTACTGGCCGTAGCCCTGCCGGGCGAGCAGCTTGATCAGGGCGGGGGTACCGACCAGCGACAGGATCAGGCCGATCATGCCGGAGAAGAGGATCTGCTTCATTACGCGGCCACACCGTCCGAGAGGAGGGCCTCGGCCACCTTCTCCAGCCCCACCGAACGGGACGCCTTCACCAGGACCACATCCCCCGGCCGAAGTTGACTGCGCAGCAGCTCGACCGCCGCGTCCGCGTCGGACACCAGCACCGACTCCTCACCCCACGAACCTTCGTTCCTCGCGCCGAGTTCCATGCAGGCCGCCTCGCGTCCACCGACCGCCACCAGCTTGGTGACGTCCAGTCGGACGGCGAGCCGCCCGATGGCGTCGTGCTCGGCCAGGCTCTCCTCGCCGAGCTCCCGCATCTCGCCGAGCACCGCCCAGGTGCGGCGGCGCTCCGGGCCGCGTCCCCCCATCGAGACCAGCGCCCGCAGCGCGGCCCGCATCGAGTCGGGGTTCGCGTTGTAGGCGTCGTTGACGACGGTGACACCATCGGCCCGGTCGACGACCTCCATGCGCCAGCGGGACAGCGCACCCGCTTCGCCCAGGGCGGTCGCGGTGTCGTCGACGGACATCCCGAGCTCCACCGCCACCGCAGCGGCGGCGAGGGCGTTCGAGACGTGGTGCTCACCGTACAGGCGCAGCTGCACGGGCGCGGAACCGGCCGGGGTGGTGAGCGTGAAGGATGGCCGTCCGGCGGCGTCCAGCCGAACGTTCG
This sequence comes from Kitasatospora sp. NPDC088861, assembly GCF_044750105.1. Taxonomy (NCBI): domain Bacteria; kingdom Bacillati; phylum Actinomycetota; class Actinomycetes; order Kitasatosporales; family Streptomycetaceae; genus Kitasatospora; species Kitasatospora sp. NPDC088861. Next base: position 509,005 of record NZ_JBIVJF010000003.1, on the reverse strand, counting down.
TCGCCCGGACGTGGGCATCCGGGGATTCCCCGAACAGGACCACCTTCGCCCTGGTACGGCCGGCCATCGCGCGCACCAGCCGGTCGTCCGCGTTGAGGATCGCGGCGCCGTCGGCGGGCAGCGCCTCGACGAGTTCGCCCTTGGCCTCGGCGATCGCCTCCTGCGAGCCGAACTCGCCGACGTGCGCGGTGCCGACGTTCAGCACCACTCCGATCCGGGGCGGGGTGATCGAGGTGAGGTACTCGATGTCGCCCTTGTGCCGGGCGCCCATCTCCATGACCAGGTGCCGGGTGCCGGGCTCGACCCGCAGCGCGGTCATCGGGTGGCCGATCTCGTTGTTGAGCGAGCCGGGCGGGTAGACCGTGTCGCCGAGGCGCTGCAGCAGCTGGGCGATCAGGTCCTTGGTGCTGGTCTTGCCGGCCGAGCCGGTCAGCGCGACGACGGCGGTGCCCTCGGCGCGGGCGACCACGGCCCGGGCCAGCTTGCCGAGCGCGTCCACCACACTGTCGACCAGGACGGCGGGCACGCCGACCGGGCGGTCGGCCAGCACCGCGACGGCGCCGGCCCCGACCGCGACGTCCGCGTAGTCGTGGCCGTCCACGCGCTCGCCGACGAAGGCCGCGAACAGGCCGCCGGGGCGCACCTTCCGCGAGTCGACCTCGACCGGGCCGGTCACCAGGGCGCCGGGGTCGGCGCCGTCCAGGGTGCCCCCGACTGCGGCGGCCACCTCGGCGAGGGTCAGTGCGATCACTGCTGCTCTACTCCTCGGTCGCCCCGGGCGGCCGTGGTCTGCGTGATGGATTCGCGCAGCACCTCCCGGTCGTCGAAGGGGCGGATCTCGTCTCGTACGTACTGGCCAAGTTCGTGGCCCTTGCCGGCCACCAGCACGGTGTCCCCGGCGTGGGCGCGGGCGACGGCGATCCGGATCGCCTCGGCCCGGTCGGGGACGACCAGGACGGTCCCGCGCTCGGCCTCGGGCACCGCGGCGGCGCCGGTCAGCATGCTGGCGAGGATCGCCAGCGGGTCTTCGCTGCGCGGGTTGTCGCTGGTCAGCAGGGCGGTGTCGGCGAGCCGGGCGGCGATGGCGCCCATCGGGCCGCGCTTGTGCGGGTCCCGGTCTCCGCCGCAGCCGACGACGACGTGCAGCCGGCCCTTGGTGACCTCGCGCAGCGAGCCGAGGACGGCCTGGAGGGCGTCCGGCTTGTGCGCGTAGTCGACCACGGCGACGAACGCCTGCCCGGCGTCCACCCGCTCCAGCCGGCCCGGCACGCCGGGCACCGCGGCGACGCCGGCCACGGCCCGCTCCAGCGGCAGGCCGGCGGCGACCAGCAGGGTGATCGCGGCGAGCGCGTTGGCCACGTTGAACGGGCCGGGCAGCGGCACGGCCGCGTCGGCCTCGGCGCCGTCCGGGCCGAGCACCCGGAAGGTGGAGCCGACCGGGCCGAGCTGGACGTCCACGGCCCGCCAGTCGGCCTCGACGGCGCCGGTGGCGGAGAAGGTGGTCACCGGGATCTTGGCCTCGGCGGCCAGCCGGCGGCCGTACTCGTCGTCCACGTTGACCACGCCGTGGCGGGACTTGCCGGGCTGGAAGAGCCGGGCCTTCGCCTGGAAGTAGTCCTCCATGTCCGGGTGGAAGTCGAGGTGCTCGGGGGTGAGGTTGTTGAACAGGGAGACGTCGTACGTCACCCCGTCGGTGCGGCCGTAGACCAGCGCGTGGCTGGAGACCTCCATGGTCACCGCGTCCGCGCCGCGCTCGGCCATCACGCCGAGGATCGCGTGCAGGTCGGTGGCCTCGGGGGTGGTGCGCTCGCTCTTGATCCGCTCGTCGCCGACCCGCATCTCGACGGTGCCGATCACCCCGGGGGCGCGCCCGGCGCCGAGCAGGCCGCCCTCGACCAGGTAGGACGTGGTGGTCTTGCCGTTGGTGCCGGTCAGCCCGATCATCAGCAGCCGCTCGGAGGGGCGGCCGTAGACGGCTGCCGCGAGCTCGCCCATCCGGGCCCGCGGCCGGTCGACGACCAGCAGCGGCAGGCCGGTGCCGGCCGCCAGCTCGGCGCCGGCCGGGTCGGTGAGCAGCGCCGCCGCGCCCGCCGCCGCGGCCTGGGCCGCGAAGGCCGCGCCGTGGTGGTTGGCGCCGGGGAAGGCCACGTACACGTCGCCGGGGCGCACCGCCCGGGAGTCGTGGGTGACGCCGCTGACGAGGCCCCCCTCGACGGGATCGAGGCCCAGCTGGCGGGCCAGTTCGGCGAGCGGCAGGGCGGCGGTCCCGGCCGGGCGGGGCGGACTCACGGTGATTTGATCGGGTTTCGGCACGGCGGGAAGGCTATCCGCCGAAGGGTGTCCAGGGCCAAACCGGCCCTTCGCCGCGCCGCCGTCCGGCCCGACCCGCTCGTTGCTCATACTCGCTCACGGCTTCCACTCGACGGGCAGGTTGGGCGCCTGGCTGCCGCTGGGCGGGACCTGCATGGTCTTCAGGGTGAACTCCATCACCTGCTTGAACACCGGTCCGCACAGCTGGCCGCCGAAGTGGCCGTTGACCGGCCCCTGGAGGGTGCAGGAGACGGTGTACCGGGGGGCGTCGGCGGGGGCGAAGCCGATGAAGGAGGCGGTGTAGCCGTCGTAGCCCTTGCCGTTGGCGGCCCCCCGGTTGGCGGTGCCGGTCTTGCCGGCGACCCGGTAGCCGGGGATGGCGGCCTTGCCGCCGGTGCCCTGCTCGTCGTCGACGACCGACTCCAGCATCGAGGTGAGGGTCTTGGCGGTCTGTTCGCTGACCACCTGGGTCTGCTCGCCCGGCGGGGTCGCGGTGTACTTGCCGTCCGGGCTGGTGGTGCCCTGGACGATGCTGGGCGCGACCCGGACGCCGCCGTTGGCGATGGTCGAGTACACCGAGGTGGCCTGCAGCGCGTTCATCTGCAGCGGGCCCTGGCCGAAGGCGATGTTGTACTTCTCCGAGGCGACCAGGTCCCCCGGCTTCTTGAGCATCCCAGGGGTCTCGCCGGGGAAGTTCAGACCGGTCGGCTGGCCCACGCCGAACTTGCGCATGTAGCCGTCCAGCGTCTTGTTGACCTCCGACTGGTCGGCGCCGAGGGTCTCGACCGCCTCGATGGTGCCGATGTTGGAGGACTTGGCCAGCACCCCGGCCAGGGTCAGGTACCAGTCGCCGTGCTCGACGTCGTCCTTGAACTGCTGGCCGGCCCGGACCAGCCGGTTGGGCACGGTGACCTTGGTGTCCCAGTTGGCCTTGCCGGTGTCCAGGACGGCGGCCAGGCTCATCAGCTTGGCGGTGCTGCCCGGCTCGTACGCGTCGACCAGCGCGGCGTTGCCCATCTGGGACTGCTTGGCGGTGCTCAGGTCGTTCGGGTTGAAGCCGGGCGCGGTGGCCATCGCCAGGACCTGACCGGTCTTCACGTCCTGGACGACGACGTAGCCCTTCTCCGCCCCGGAGTTGGCGACCTGGTCGGTGAGCGCCCGCTGGGCGGCCCACTGGATGTCCCGGTTGATGGTCAGCTTCACGTCGGTGCCGGGCACGGCCGGGTCCATCGAGCCCCCGGCGGTGGGCACCAGCCGGCCGCCCGCCTGGGCGTAGCTGCTGTGCCCGTCCTTGCCGGCCAGCTGCTTCTGGTACTGGAGCTCCAGGCCGCCGGCGCCCTCGCCCTCACCGTTGACGAAGCCGACCAGGTTGGCGGCCAGGCCGTCGGCGGGGTAGATCCGCTTCTGGGTCTCCCGGTTGAACACCCCGGCCAGCGGGTTGGCGCACTCGTTGTCGACCCGGGTGCGTCCGCCCTGGTCGGCGGCCTTGGTCAGCAGCCGCTTCTGGGCCTGGCAGGTCCGCGAGCCGGCCTGCTTCTCCAGGCCCGCCTTGAGGTCGCTGATCTGGCTCTTGGTGGCCGGGGTCTGCTGGGCGGCGAGCCGCTTGTAGCGGGTCTTGGGGGTGTGCAGGTCGGCGGCGATCTTGTCCTTGGGCACGCCGAGGATCGGCGCCAGCAGGGCGGCCGCCTGCTCCGGGGCGTCCGGGATGCCGGTCGCCGCCGGGGTGAACATCGCCGGGTCGGCGGTGATGTCGTACGCGTCGACGGTGGCGGCCAGCGCCACCCCGTCGGAGGACGTTATCGAGCCGCGCTCGGCGGTGATCGGGATGTTCAGGTAGCGGTTGGTGTTGGCGTCGGCGGCCAGCGCGTCGGAGTCCAGCAGCTGGAGCTGCACCAGGCGGCCGGCGAACACCGAGAACACCAGCGACATCACCACGGTGATCACCCGCAGGCGGCGCTTGGGCTCGGCCAGCCGGAGCGCCTTGGGGCGCAGCGGGCGGCGCGGCCGGACGGCGGCCTGGCTCCGGGCCGGCGGGCGGCCCTCGGGGCGGCGCTGCTGCGGTGCCCGGGGTGTACGGGCGGCGGCGGCCTTGGCGGGCTGGCCCTTGGCCGGCTGCCCCTTCGCGGACTGTCCCTTGACGGGTTGTCCCTTCGCGGGCTGCCCCTTCGCGGGCTGGGCCTTGCCGGCGGACTGGCCGCGCGGCGCGGCCGCGCGGGGCGCGGCGCCCTTGGGCGGCTGGCGGCGGCCGTTGCCGGAGCCTCCGGACGGCTGACGTGGCGTGCTCATCGGCCCGCACCTCCGGTCGACGGCGCGGCCGGGGGGGCCGGGTTGATCTGGACCACGGAGTCACCGGCCGTCGCCGCCGGGCTCGGCGCGCCCGGGGGGGCGCTCGCCGGGGGCGCACCCGCCGGGGCGCTCGGCGCCGGCTGCTTCATCGGCCACGGGTCGACCGTCGAGCGCTTGACCGGCGGGCTGTCCTGCGCCGGTCCGGGCGTGCCGATCACCTTGCCGCCGTTCGGGACGTCCAGGAAGGCCATCCCGCCGGCCGGGACCATGCCCAGCTCGGCGGCCCGCCGCGCCAACGCGTCCGGCGCCGAGCTCTGGTCGATCTGGTGCTGGAGGCCCTGCTTCTCGTCGGTCGCCACGGTGGTCTGCTTCTGCAGCCGGGACAGTTCGAAGGAGCCCTCGTTGAGCGCCGTGTTCAGCGCCAGCAGCCCGAGCAGCCCCGCCGCGAGCAGCACCACCACGAGCACCGCGAACGGCGTGCGGCCCCGCACCGGACGCCGCCCCGGCCGGACCGTGATCCGCGCCCTGCCCTGTCCGGGGAACGATCCCCGCCCCGCCCGGACCCCACCGGCCACCGGCCCCACTGCTCTCCTCCGCCCTTCGGACCCCGCCGGGGCCAACGTTTCAGCCCCGCTTGCTACGGTCCCTGATCCTCTCCGCCACCCGCAGCCGTACGGGCGCGGCGCGCCGGTTCTCCTCGATCTCCTCCTCCGTGGCCAGCTCGGCACCACGGGTGATCAGCTTGAGCCAGGGCTGGTGCTCCTCCGGGATGAACGGCAGCCCCGGCGGCGCGGTGTTGGTCGACCCGGCGGCGAAGTACTGCTTCACCAGCCGGTCTTCCAGCGACTGGTAGGACATCACGACCATCCGACCGCCGATCGCCAAGGCCTCCAGCGCACCGGGAATCGCCCGGTCCAGGACCTCCAACTCGCCGTTGACCTCGATCCGCAGCGCCTGGAACGTCCGCTTGGCCGGGTTCCCGCCGGTCCGGCGGGTCGCCGCCGGAATGGCGTTCCGCACCAACTCGACCAGACGCGCGCTGTTGGTGAACGGTTCCTTCTCCCGCTCCCGGAGGATCACCGAGGCGATCTTCCCGGCGAACCGCTCCTCGCCGTAGACCTTGAGGATCCGGGCCAGGGCACCGTGGCTGTAGGTGTTCAACACCTCCGCCGCGCTGATCCCCCGGGTCTGGTCCATCCGCATGTCCAGCGGCGCGTCCTGCGCGTACGCGAAACCGCGATCGGCCTCGTCCAGCTGCATCGAGGAGACGCCGAGGTCGAACAGGACGCCGTCCACCCGGTCGATGTCCAGGCGCTCCAGCACCTCGGGGATCTCGTCGTAGACGGCGTGCACCAGGGTGGCCCGGTCTCCGAAGGGCGCCAGCCGCTCGCCGGAGAGCTTCAGCGCCTGCGGGTCGCGGTCCACCGCGACCAGCCGCACCTCGGGGAACTGGGTGAGCAGCGCCTCGCTGTGCCCGCCGAGGCCGAGGGTGGCGTCCACCACCACCGCCCCGGGGCGCGAGATCGCCGGAGCCAGGGCGTCCATGCACCGCTGCAGCATGACCGGAACGTGCTTGGGGCCCGGATCGTTGGTGGTCATGCGCGGTGGCGCCCTTCCTCAGGTGCGGAGCAGCCCGACGACCGGGAGCTCCGACCATTCTCGCCCACCACTGCACGACGCGACGACGCGGCCCGTGGTCCCCGCCCGCTCCAGGGGGAAGATCGTGACCGCCCGGCGCCGGGGAAGGTGCGCCAGGTGGGCACGGAGCGGGTGGAGGCCACGGGCCGCATCAACCGGGCCACCCAGGCCGGAAAAGCCCGGTTGACGGGATCCGGCGGGTGTGCTCCACTGCGCCGCAAACTCTATCGCGCGGGCCCCGCCAGTCAATGGTCCGCTCCGGCGCACCACCCGGGCGGCGGTACGGATCACCGCAGGTCGCAGCCATGGGAGTGGCCCCGCGGAGGTGCCGGCCGGGGGCCCGCGGGAGCGGCCGCGCGCCCCACCCGCGCACCCGCCCCGCGGGCGCTCCGGGACCAGCCCGGACAAACCCTCCCGAACGCGTGGAACGGTCCGCCTGTTGTGGCTATGCGCTCGATCACAGCGGCCCGATCTGTAGCTCTCCTCCCCACCGCGGACGCCCGAATCGCACTAACGTCGCCACCATGACAGTGACCCCCGACCGGCCGACGCCGACCGACGCTGCCGACTCCCCGCGACCCGCCATCATCGACCGCTTCGTCACGGACAACCGCGAGTACGCCGTGACCTTCCGGGACGGCGGCATGGACGCCCGCCCGGTCCAGAAGATCGCCGTGGTGGCGTGCATGGACGCCCGCCTCGACCTGTTCGCGGCGCTCGGCCTCGAACTGGGCGACGCCCACGTCATCCGCAACGCGGGCGGCGTCGTCACCGACGACACCATCCGCTCCCTCACCATCAGTCAGCGCGCCCTCGGCACCCGCTCGGTCGCGCTGATCCACCACACCGGCTGCGGCCTGCTCGGGCTGACCGAGGACTTCCGCCGCGAGCTGGAGCTGGAGGTCGGCCAGCGCCCGCAGTGGGCGGTGGAGGCCTTCGTCGACCTCGACGGCGACGTCCGCCAGTCCATGCAGCGGGTCCGCACCTCGCCCTTCCTGCTGCACACCGACGACGTCCGCGGCTTCGTCTTCGACGTCCACACCGGGCTCCTGCGCGAAATCCACTGAACCCCGTACCCGCACCACCGCCCCGCACCGCGCACCGCCCGGCCAACGGCGTCCGGGCATCCGGGGCCGTCCCGAGGGTGACTTCTGGTCACCGGTCAGGGGAGAATGCGCCTGCCGGTCAGACCCCGAACCACCTGGGGCGGCCAGGCCGCAGGCCGCTACCCCGGCACCGGATTCCCGACGGAACCGCCCCCGGGAAGGCCGCGTCAAGCATGGGGTGGGGTCCGGCCTCGGGGTGAGGCGGGCACAGGGTGCCAGGGAGCGTATACGGGTGACGAGCTACAGCGATCAGGCCGGTCTCGGCAGTCCTGCGGGGGGCGGCCAGGGGACGGACGGGTACCACCGGGCCGGACTTCCCGAGCTCGCCGCGGTCGTGGACCGGATCCGCGCCAACATCGAGAGCGTGATCGAGGGCAAGCCGGAGGCCGTCCGGGTCGCACTGACCGTCCTGCTCGCCGAGGGCCACCTGCTGCTGGAGGACGTGCCCGGCGTCGGCAAGACCATGCTGGCCAAGGCGCTCGCCCGCTCGGTCGACTGCACCGTCCGCCGCATCCAGTTCACGCCCGACCTGCTGCCCTCGGACGTCACCGGCACCAACATCTACGACCAGCACCAGCGCGACTTCGAGTTCCGCCCGGGCGCGATCTTCGCGCAGATCGTGGTCGGCGACGAGATCAACCGCGCCTCGCCCAAGACCCAGTCCGCGCTGCTGGAGTCGATGGAGGAACGCCAGGTCACCATCGACGGCACCAGCTACGAGCTGCCCTCGCCGTTCATGGTCGTGGCCACCCAGAACCCGGTCGAGATGGAGGGCACCTACCCCCTGCCGGAGGCCCAGCGGGACCGTTTCATGGCCCGGATCTCGATCGGCTACCCCAGCCCCGAGGCCGAGTTCGCGATGCTCGACGTGCACTCCGGCGCCAGCCCCCTGGAGGACCTCCAGCCGGTGGCGCACGCCGCCGACATCCTCAAGCTGGTCGACCTGGTGCGCAGCGTGCACATCGCCGACCCGGTCCGCCGCTACGCCGTCGACCTGGTCGGCGCCACCCGAACCAGCCACGAGCTGCGTCTGGGTGCCTCGCCGCGCGCCACCCTGCACCTGGTCCGGGCCGCCCGCGCCGCCGCCGCGCTCGACGGGCGCGACTACGTCACCCCGGACGACATCCAGCGCCTGGCCGTGCCCGTCCTCGCGCACCGCCTGATGCCGACCGCCGAGACCCAGCTCAGCCGCCGCACCGCCGAGCAGATCGTGACCGACCTGGTCGCCCGGCTGCCGCTGCCGCGCCCGCAGGGCGGCCCGGCCGTCCGGAGGGGCTGAGGTGGCCCCGTCCGACCCGACGTCAGGACTGCGGACCGGGCTGCGCGGCCTCACCACCCGGGGGCGCTCCTTCCTCGCCGCCGGCGTCACCGCGGTCGGCTGCGCCTACCTGCTCGACCAGGACGCGCTGCTGCGCGTCGGCGTGCTGCTCGCCGCGCTGCCGCTGGCCGCCGCGCTGGTGGTCGCCAACACCCGCTACCGGGTGGCCAGCGGCCGCCGGCTGAGCCCGCGTCGCGCGGTGGCCGGCCAGGAGGCCCGGGTCCACCTGCGGGTCGACAACGTCTCCCGGGTGCCCACCGGGCTGCTGCTCCTGGAGGACAAGGTCCCGTACGTGCTCGGGCCGCGCCCGCGCTTCGTGCTGGACCGGGTCGAGCCGCGCGGCCACCGCGAGGTCTCCTACCGGGTCCGCTCCGACCTGCGCGGCCGCTACCCGCTCGGGCCGCTCCAGCTGCGGCTGTCCGACCCGTTCGGGATGTGCGAGGTGAACCGTTCCTTCTCCGCCTCCGACGTCCTCACCGTCGTCCCCCAGGTCCAGGCCCTGCCGCACGTGCGGCTGAGCGGCGAGTGGGGCGGCCAGGGCGAGAGCCGTGCCCGCACCCTGGCGCTGGCCGGCGACGACGACGTGATCCTGCGCGAGTACCGGCCCGGCGACGACCTGCGCCGGGTGCACTGGAAGTCCACCGCCCGGTACGGCGAACTGATGGTGCGCCGCGAGGAGCAGCCGCAGCGGGCCCGCGCGACCGTCCTGCTGGACACCCGGGAGATCGGCCACCGCGGCATCGGCCCCGCCTCCTCCTTCGAGTGGGCCGTGAGCTGCGCCGCCTCGGTCGCCGTGCACCTGCTGGAGCGCGGCTACCAGACCCAGCTGCTCACCGATACCGGCCAGTGGGTGCCCGGCACCGGCGCCGGCGGCGGCAACACCGCGGCCGACGCCTCCGGGCTGATCCTGGACGCGCTCGCGGTGGCCGACCTGTCCGACGGCGCCGGCCTCTCCCGCGCAGAGGAGCCGCTGCGCGCCGGCGGCGAGGGACTGCTGGTCGCCGTGCTCGGCGAACTCGACGAGGCGCAGACCGCCCGGCTGGCCCGGCTGCGCAGCCGCACCGGCGGGGCCGTCGCGTTCCTCCTCGACACCGGCACCTGGGCGGGCCTGCGGATGCTCGCCCCCGACACCGGCGGCGACGAGTTCCGCAACCGGGTCCGGCAGCTGCGCGAGGCCGGCTGGACCGTCCTGCCGGTCAGCTCCGGGGACTCCGTCCCGGACCTCTGGCAGGCCGCCGACGGCGCCAAGACGACCTCCCCCTACCGAGAAGAGGCCGGCGCGTGACCACCCGGGCCAAACTGACCGTCTACTCGGCGCTGGCCACCGCCCTCGCGTCGCTCTGCCTGACCCCGCTGCTCACCACCAGGAGCTGGATCACCCACGCCTTCCTGGTGATCGCGGTGATCGCGGCGGTCGGCGCGGGCCTGCGGCGGGCCCCGCTGTACCGCTGGACGGTGCCCGTCGGCCAACTGCTGGTGCTGTTCCTGCTGATCCTGATCGGCTTCGCCGGCTCCGGCTCGCTGCTGGGCGGCGTGGTGCCCGGGCCGTCCTCGCTGCGCGCCCTCGACCACGTCATCAACTCCGGCCTGGACGACATCCAGGTGTACGCCATCCCGGCGCCGCCCAACCCCGGCCTGCGGCTGATCCTGGTCGCCTCGGTCGGCCTGGTCGCCGTCGTGGTGGACACCGTCGCGGTGACGTACCGGCGCTCGGCGCTGGCCGGGCTGCCGCTGCTGGCGCTGTACTCGGTCGGCAACGGGCTCTCCGGGGACCACGGCAGCTGGCTCTGGTTCGCCCTGGCGTCGGCCGGCTACCTGGTGCTGCTGTTCGCCGAGGGGCAGGACCGGGTCTCCCGCTGGGGCCGGGTCTTCCACGGCGGCTCGCGCGACGGGACGAGCTCCGGCCGGGTCAGCCCGGGCGGCCAGCAGGTCGGCGTCCTCGCGCTGGTCGCGGCGCTGCTGCTGCCGGTCGTCCTGCCGCACTGGGACTCCGGCCTGCTGAGCCCCGACTCCGGCGGGTCCTCGGGCAAGAGCTCCATCGGGTCGGCCACCAGCCTCGACCCGCTGGTCAGCCTGGAGTCGGCGGTCACCAAGCCCACCAACAACGAACTGCTCAGCTACACCCTGGACAGCGAGATCGCCGACCAGATCTACCTGCGCACCGGGGCGCTGGACCAGTTCGACGGCACCAACTGGCGGCTCGGCAGCACCACGGTCAACGACCTCCCGTCCTCCTTCCCCGCCCCCGAGGGCCTGCGGGACGCCAACCTCCCCCGGATCGAGGGCGACTTCCAGATCAGCGACCGGCTGGAGAAGAGCTGGCTGCCGATGCCCTACCCGGCCGCCTCCGTCCAGGTCCCCAACCGGTCCGACTGGAAGCTCGACCCGCTCACCCGCACCGTCCTGCCGACCAACGACCGGGCGATCCGCAGCCTGCGCTACCACGTCAGCGCGCTGGACGTGCGGCCCACCGCGAACGAGCTGCGCACCGCGTCGACCGCGCCGCAGGACATCCGGGACCACTACACCGGCCTCCCCCAGGACCTCCCGCCGGTCGTCGCGCAGCAGGCCCACGAGGTCACCGCCAAGGCGACGAACGACTACGACCGGGCGATGGCGCTGGTGAGCTGGTTCACCGGCCCGCAGTTCCAGTACGACACCGCGGTCAACGGCGGCACCGGCAGCAACGCGATCGCGGTCTTCCTGCGCGACCGCAAGGGCTTCTGCGTCCACTTCGCCTCCACCATGGCGGCGATGGCCCGCACCCTGAAGATCCCGTCCCGGGTGGCCGTCGGCTTCACCCCCGGCGACGCCAAGGGCGGCAACGTCTACTCGGTGACCGGCCGGATGTACCACGCCTGGCCCGAGCTGTACTTCTCGGGCTACGGCTGGCTGCGCTTCGAGCCCACCCCGAGCCGCGGCGTCCAGCCCCGCTACACCGAGCAGTCCACCACCCCGACCACCGCGCCGACCCAGCAGCCGACCGCCTCCGCGCAGAGCTCGGCGCCGGTCGCGGCGCCGACCGACAGCAAGGACTGCGACGCGAAGCAGCGCCAGCTGGGTGAGTGCGGCGGCAGGAGCAAGGCCGTCAGCAGCGCCGCCGAGGACTCCTGGCTGCTGTCCGGGCAGGTCCTGGGCAGCGCCGCCGTGGTGGTGCTGGTGATCGCGCTGCTGCTGGTGCCGATGCTCTGGCGGTCGGCGCTGCGCCGGCGCCGGCTCGGCCCCGGCGGCCGGCGCGGCCCCGGCGGCGGCCCGGCCGAGCTCACCGACGCCCAGGTGCTGGCCGCCTGGGACGAACTGATCGACTCCGCCTGGGACCTCGGAATTCCCCCGGACGAGTCACGCACCCCGCGCTCGGCCGCCCGGCGGATCACCGAGAAGGCCGAGCTGGACGCGGACTCGGCGGCGGCCGCCGGGCGGCTGGCGCTGGCCACCGAACGGGTGCTCTACGCCCCGGCCGGCCAGGTCACCACCGCCCCGCTGTCGGCGGACGTCCGGACCGCCCGGCAGGGCCTGCGGGCCACCGCCGGCCGGGCCGGGCGGACCAGGGCGGTGCTGCTGCCGCCGTCCTCGGCCCAGCTGTGGTGGCGGATCTCGGACGCCCTGCGGGCGGCCCGGGAGGCGGTCGGCACCAGCGTCGGCCGGGTGTCCGCCGCGGTCACCGGCCCGGTGCGGCGGGTGGTCTCCCGGCGCAAGCGCAAGCCGGAGTCCGAGCAGGCCTCCAGGGAGTCCTGAGCGGGGCCCGGGCGAACGGGCCGTCGCGCGGACGCGGGAACGCCGGGGCGGGCAGTCGATCGACTGCCCGCCCCGGCGTTCGTCCAGCGTGTGCGCGCCCCGGCGGGCGTGCCGTGCGCGGCTCAGAAGCCGCCGGCCTGCTCGTCCCGACGACGCTGCCAGCGCTGTTCCACCCGGTCCATCATCCCGGCCTTGCGGCGGGGCGCGGCGGCCGGCCGGGGGCCGGAGCCCTGGCCGGCGGGGCCGCGGCGCCAGCCGGTCACGGCGAACACCGCGCACCCGAGCATCACCAGGAAGCCCACGACGCTGACCCAGATCTGGTCGGGGACGACCATGCCGCCCATCAGCAGGCCGATGCCCACCACGAAGCCGGCAACGGCCAGGTACACCCGCCGGCGGGTGTAGGTGCGCAGCCCGGTTCCCTCAAGCGCCGTCGCGAATTTGGGATCTTCGGCATACAGCGCTCGCTCCATCTGGTCGAGCAGTCGCTGCTCGTGCTCCGAGAGCGGCACGGAGTCCTCCTACTCGTCGGTCGCGGGTGCGACCGGTCCGCCACCCCGGTCGGGGAGGCAAAGTCCAATCAGCCTTCGGGGCACACGGTCGGACGCCTGTGCGGGGGGACCCGGCCCGTGTCGTCCATATGCCCCACGCATCCGGCTGTCATGCTTTCCGGCTTTACCCAGATCATACGGTCCGTGGGCCCGTTACGGAGTGGTCTGCGCCGCGTGGGACGGGCCACTTCGACCGGGCACGGCCGCACCCGGCTCAACGCCACGGGACGCGGACAAGTGCCCGAACGGGTGGAATCGGTCCGGACCTGGGCAGGTTCGGGACCACCCGGACGAGGCCGGGGGGCGTCCGGAAGGCGAACTGCCGCCGCACGGTGTGCGAACCGTACGGCGGCGGGCGGTCCCGCGGCCGCTCAGGCCAGGGTGGCCAGCAGGTGCAGCTGGGTCGCCACGGCGTGGAACGCGGGCTGCTCGGCGGCGGCCTCCTCCAGCTTCAGCAGCGCCTCCATCGCGCCCGGCTCGGCGTCCACCAGCACCCCGGGGACCAGGTCGGCGAAGACCCGGACGCCGTGCACCGACTCCACCCGCAGACCCGCGCCCTCGGCCAGCCGGCCCAGCTCCTCGCCGGTGAAGCGGCGCGGCATCGGGTCCTGCTCGCCCCAGCGGCCGTCGGTCGCGGACAGCACCGTACGGGCCTCGGTGAAGTGGCCGGCCAGCGCGCGGGCCAGCACGGCGCCGTTGCGGTTGGCGGCCAGCAGGCTGACCAGGCCGCCCCGGCGCAGGGTGCCGGCCAGGCTGCCGAGCGCCTCCGCCGGGTCGTCCACGACCTCCAGCACGCCGTGGCAGAGCACCGCGTCCACGGTGCCGGGGGCGACCAGCTCGGGCAGCGTCTGGGTGTCGCCCTGGACGGCCCGGACCAGCTCCGTCACCCCGGCCTCGGCGGCCCGGCGCTCCAGCGCGAACAGCGCGTCCGGGCTGGGGTCGACCACGGTGACCCGGTGGCCGAGCTTGGCCACCGGCACGGCGAAGTTGCCGGTGCCGCCACCGGTGTCGACCACGTCGAGCACCGGCTGGTCCAGCTCGGCCGCCCGCTTCTCCAGGGCGGCCCGCACCACCTCCCACACCACGGCGGTACGCAGGGCACTGCGGGGACGCGTCGGGTACAAGGCGGGGCTCCTCGGCACATGCAGATCGATCAGGATGCCTCCACCTTAGACCGGGCGGGTGGCGGGGCCCGTCACCCCCGGCGGGTCGTCGCCGTCCAGCGGCAGCCGCGGGGCCGGCGGGGTCGGGCGCAGGCCGAGCAGGCGCTCGACCAGGCGCAGGAACAGGGCGGAGTTGCGGACCAGGTCGTCGGCGTCACGGGCCGAGGCGGCACCCCTGATCCCGGCCTCGGCGGCCGCCCGGCGGCGGGCGCCGGCGCCGTAGTAGAGCGCCCACTCGGCCAGCTCGGGGGCCACCTCGGGCAGCACCTCCCAGGCACTGCGGATGGCCTTGCGCCGGCGCGGGCTCTTCTCCGGCCGCCCCCGCACCGCGAGCACGGCCGCCACCGTGCGCAGCGCGGCCAGGTGGGCGGTGGCGTACCGCTCCAGCGGGTCCTCCAACACGCGGGCCCGGGCGAGCGTGCGGTGGGCGTCGGCGAGCAGGTCGAGGGCGGCCGGCGGCGCGGCGGTCCGGCGCAGCACGGGGTGGACGTCCCCGCCACCCGGGCGCCCGCCCGGGGAGGACGGCGGGGCGGCGGAGTGGAGGCGGGCGGTGACGGGCTCAGGACGGCTGATGGTCATGGTCTCCCCCGTTCCGAGGCAGCGCGCGGACCGGGCGGTCCGTGCCCCTCCATCGTGAACGGGACCACTGACAACGCGGCCCGAAACGGGTGAGCGGCGGCGGGCACCGGCCTGTCCCCCCAGGTCCTGTGCCGCCGCCGTACGCCGCCGCTCCGCCGTTCCCCACAGGCGGCGGTGGCCAGCTCCCCCTTCCGGTGGCCGGTCTCCCCCCGGCCCGCTCCGCCGCCCCGTGTCGGCGGTGCGAGGCCCGTGACCGGCTCCCGCGGCGGACCTCCGCCGCCGCCCCGCCGACCCCTCATCTGCCGGCTGGGCGGACGGATCCGCCACCCGGGGCGGGGCGCCCGACGCGCCGCCGTCCCGGTGCCACCACTCTCCCGTCCCGGCAGGTCGGCGGGCCATCCGCTGACGTACTCAACCCCGGATCTGAGTACGCGTACTCAGATCCGTCGGCCCCGGACCCGGCCGTGGCCGGAACCGGCGGGCCGACCCGGCACGTCCGGGTACGGTACGGCCGTGGCCGGGGCGGACCGGCCACGGCCACGAGAAGGAGGGGGAAAGCGATGAGGAGGGGGAAGCCATGACGATCGTGCCGCTGATCTTCACCAGCGGACTCGCCAGCGGCATCAACGCCTACGCGGTGGTGCTGCTGCTCGGACTGCTGGGCCGCTTCGGCGGCGCGGACTCGGTACCGCCCGCACTGGAGCGCACCGACGTGCTGGTCGCGGCCGCCGTACTGTTCCTGCTGGAGGCGGTGGCCGACAAGATCCCGTTCGTCGACAGCCTCTGGGACTCCGTGCACACCGTGATCCGGCCGATCGCGGGCGCCACCGTCGGCGCGCTGATCGCGAGCACCGACCCGGGCTCGCTCGGCGAGGTCGCGGCGGGCGCGATGGGCGGCACCACGGCGCTGGTCAGCCACCTGGTCAAGGCCTCGCTGCGGATGGCGGTCAACACCTCGCCCGAACCGGCCAGCAACATCGCGGTCAGCATGGCGGAGGACCTGTCGGTGGCCGGGCTGGTATCCCTGGCGATCTTCCACCCCTGGCTGGCCGCCTCGATCGCCGCCGTCCTGCTCGCCGTCGGCCTGCTGCTGGTCTGGTTCGCGGTCAACCGGATCCGCGCCTTCCGGGCCCGCCGCCGCGAACGCCGCGCCGCCCGCGACGCCGGGTCCGCCGCCCGCGGGCAGGAGGCGGACCGGCCGTACGTCCCGCGGCGCTGAGGACGGCGCCCGCCCGGTCCGGCCCGGCCCAGGTCACGGCCTAGGATCAGGTGCCATGGCACGGATCGTCATCATCGGCGCAGGAATGAGCGGGCTCGCGGCGGCCTCCAGGCTGGCCACCCTCGGACACCGGGTGACGGTCTGCGAGGCCGGCGGCACGTACGGGGGCATGGTCGGCCGGTACGAGCGCGACGGATTCGCCTTCGACACCGGCCCCGGCCTGCTGACCCTCCCGGCCGTCTACCGCGACCTCGCGCTGAAGACCGGCAAGGAGCCGCTGGAGCAGCTCGTCGACCTCGCCCCGGTGGACCCGGAGAGCCGGCACCTGTTCCCGGACGGCACCGCCGTCAGCCTGCCCAACGCCTCCCGCGGCGGCGTCAGCCAGGCCCTGGACGCCGCCTTCGGCGCCGGCTCGGGCGCCCGCTGGAGCGCGGTCATGAACCACGGCCGGACGGTCTGGGAGGCCACCCGCCGCCCGCTCCTGGAGGAGCCGCTCCCGGCCGACCGGTCGCCGCTGCACACCGACCCCTACCCCGTCCCGCCCCGGCGCGGCCTGCTCGCCCGGCTCGGCCGGCCCCGCCCGTGGACCCTCGCCGACGTCGCCGCCCGCGAACTCGGCGGCCACCCCGGCCTCACCGCCCTGCTGGCGGAGCACGCCCTGCGTTTCGGCCTGCCCCCCGGGTCCGCCCCCGCCGGGGCCACCGTGCTGCCGTACATGGAGCAGTCCTTCGGCGTCTGGTACGTCCGGGGCGGCCTGCGGGCCCTGGCGGACGCGGTGCACCGGCGCTGCGAGCTGCGCAAGGTGGAGTTCCGCTTCGACACCCCGGTCACCGGGGTACTGGTCGAGGACGGCCGGGCCCGTGGCGTCGACACCCCGGGCGGGCGGATCGACGCGGACCTGGTGGTCTCCTCGATGGACACCAGGGCGCTGTTCCGTGACGGTCTCGCCCGGTGGCCGGAGCTCGGGCCCGACCACGGGGAGCCGTCCGAGGTGCCCGGCCGGTTCAGCGTGCTGCTCGCGCTGCGCGGCGCCCGGCCGGCCGGCACCCCGCACCGGACGGTGGTGCACGCCGCCGACCCTGCGGCCGAGCAGAACGCCCTGACCCTCCCGGCCCCGCCCTGCGAGCGCCCCACCCTCCAGGTGCTGCGCCCGGACGATCCCTCGCTGCGCCCCGACGACGCGCACGAGAGCGTGGTGCTGACCGCGACCGTCCCCGCCCAGGGCGACGTCGACTGGACGGCGCCCGGGGTCGCCGAGCGCCACGCGGACCGGCTGCTGGCGCACGCCGACGCCGCCGGCCTGGGCCTGCGCGAACGGGTGCTGTGGCGGGTCGTGCGCACCCCGGACGACACCCGCCGGGAGACCGGCGCCCTCGGCGGGTCGGTCCCCCGCCCCGCGCTCGCCGGAGACGGCGGCGGATGGCTCCAGCCCGCCAACGAGTCGCCCGTCCCCGGCCTCTACCTGATCGGCGGAGCGGCCCACCCCGGCGGCGGACTGGCCCGGGCCGGCATGTCCGCCTGCATCGCCGCCAACCTGATCGGCCCGGCGTAGGGGCCCTGGCGCCGGACCTCAGCCCTGGGGCCAGGTGTTCTGCTGCTGGTAGCCGTAGGTGTGGTCGTAGGACTGCTGCTGCGGGATGCCCTGGGGGTGCTGGCCCGGCTGCTGGCCGGGGTGCTGCTCCAGGTGTTGCTCGGGGTGCTGCTGCGGGGTCTGCCACTGCTGCTGGGGGTGCTGCTCCCAGCCGGGCTGCTGCTGCGGGTAGGACTGGTACTGGTCCTGCTGCGGGTAGCCGTTGTACGGGTCGGACTGCTGGGGGTAGGCCCCGTAGCCCTGGTCGTAGGCGAAGGCCGGCTGCTGCTGGCTCTGCCACTGCTGCTGCTCGTAGGCCGGCTGCGGCTGGGCGGCGTTGTCGTAGCCGGACTGGTAGGCCTCGGCGTAGGGGTCGTGCGGCGCCTGCGCCTGCTGCTGCTCGTAGTAGGCGGGCGCGTAGACGCCGTCCTGGGCGAGTTCCCGCATCTCGAAGGCGGCGGTCTGCTCGACCTCGGGGACGTCCTCGGCAACCGGGGCGGGGGCGGCGACCGGGGCCTCCTCGACGGCGCTGACCTCACCGATCCGCTTGTCGGTGGCCTCGACCGCGGCCACGGCGGCCGCGCCGCCGGTGAGGGCGCCGAGCAGGGGCACCTTGGCGAGCGGGCCGGGCAGCGAGCCGTCGGCCTTGCGCAGCGACCAGCCGGCCCGGTAGCCGCGCTTGACGGAGAGGGTGACGAAGGTCTGGCCGGCCGCGAAGAGGGCGGCGCCGGCGCCGATCACCGGGACGGAGCCGAGCACCATGCCGGCGGCCACTGCCAGGAAGCCGACCAGGGCGAGGGCCCGCCAGTGCAGCGGGGCCCGGTTCTGCAGCAGGACCTCGGCGACCAGCCAGAGCGCCACCACCGCCAACGCGACGTACAGCAGCAGGTATCCGATGCCCATCCGCCCGCTACCTCCAGTCGCGTGCCCGCGCTCGCCGCGCGTGTGCGGCGACTGTACCGGTTCAACGGCCGGGGTACCGCATCGCGTTCCCGCCGGTCGCGGCCGGGGCCCACACGACCGAGCCCGTCACCGTCGGGGCGGTGACGGGCCGGTGAACGTCCGGGCCCGCGGGCCCGATCGGCCCGGCGCAGGACCCCCGACGGGGCGCCGGACGGGGCCTACGCGTGGCGCTGGTGCAGGCCGAGGTTCTGGTAGATCTCCAGCGTCGCCGTGGAGTGGTTGAGCGTGATGAAGTGCAGGCCGGGCGCACCCTCGGCGAGGAGGCGTTCGGCCATCGCGGTGGCGTGTTCCATGCCGATCGCGCGCAGCGCCGCCGGGTCGTCGACGGCGGCCCGCAGCCGGGCCTCCAGGTCGGCGGGGAAGGCGGAGCCGCTCAGCTGGGGGAAGCGTTCCAGCTGCTTGGCGTTGGTGACCGGCATGATCTCCGGGATGATCGGCGTCTCACAGCCGGCGGCGGTGACCCGGTCGCGCAGCCGCAGGTAGTCGTCGACCTCGAAGAACATCTGGGTGATCGCGTAGTCGGCGCCCGCCCGGACCTTGCCGACGAAGTGCCGGATGTCCTCGTCCCAGTCGGTGGAGCGCGGGTGCATGTTCGGCGAGGCGGCGACGCCGACGCAGAAGTCGCCGATGCCCTTGATCAGCTCGACCAGCTCGTACGCGTACGTGACGCCGTCGGGGTGCCTGACCCATTCGCCCATCGGGTCGCCGGGCGGGTCCCCCCGGACCGCGAGGACGTTGCGCACGCCCTGGTCGGCGTACTGGCCGATGATGTTGCGCAGTTCGGCGATCGAGTGGTCGACGGCGGTCAGGTGGGCGACCGGGGTCAGCGTGGTCTCGGTGGCGATCCGGCCGACCATGTTGACGGTGCGCTCGCGCGAGGAGCCGCCGGCGCCGTACGTCATGCAGACGAAGTTGGGGTCCAGCGGTTCGAGCCGACGGATGGCGTCCCAGAGTCTCTGCTCGCCGACCTCGGTGCGCGGGGGCATGAACTCGAAGGAGAAGGACCGCTTTCCGGCTGCCAGGAGTTCGCGGACCGTCAGTGCGCGGTCCGGTCTGGTGGAAGCGATGCCGAGTGCCATGCTGGCAGGTTATCCGGCGTTCGAAGGGGCCGGACAACTCGGTACCACGGATTGAGACAAGCGGTGGACGATACTCCGTCCGGTGGTCCGTCGAATTCCGACCGGCGTTCGGGGCCCGCGCCGGGTGTGCCCGCACGCCCGCGCGCACGCCCGCTCGCACATTCGTTCCCGGCTACCCCGCTACGCTTGCTGCACCCCAGCGAACCAGCGGAGCCTCATCGTGACCTCGTCCAGCAACCGGCCGGCCAACCCCATAGACGTGGAGGACGTCCGCGCGTGCGTCAACGCCGCCCTCGCCGCGTTCATGGACGGCCAGTCCGCCCTGTTGGACAAGATCTCCCCGCAGCTCGTGCCCGCCGCCGACGCCCTGCGCGACTTCCTGCTGGACGGCGGCAAGCGGCTGCGCCCGGCCTTCTGCTACTGGGGCTGGCGCAGTGCCGGCGGCCCGGCCGGCGGCGAGGGCATCGCGAACGCGGCGGCCGCGCTGGAACTGCTCCAGGCGAGCGCTCTGGTGCACGACGACCTGATGGACCGCAGCGACACCCGCCGCGGCCTGCCCTCGATCCACCGCCGCTTCGAGGCGCTGCACCGGGCGAACGGCTGGCGCGGCGACCGCGAGCAGTACGGCGCCTCGGCGGCGGTGCTGCTCGGCGACCTGCTGCTGATCTGGTGCGACGAGCTGTTCCTGCGCTCGGGCCTGGAGCCGGCCGCCGTGCTGGCCGCCAAGCCGGTGTTCGACCTGATGCGCACCGAGGTCATGGTCGGCCAGTACCTGGACGTCCTGGAGCCGGTGGCCGGCGACTCCGCCGACGAGGGCGCGCTCGACCGGGCGCAGACGGTGCTGCACTACAAGTCGGCGAAGTACACGATCGAGCGGCCCCTCCAGGTCGGCGCGCTGCTGGCCGGGGCCGGCCCGGAGCTGGTGGCGGCGCTGGGGGCGTTCGGGCTGCCGCTGGGCGAGGCCTTCCAGCTGCGGGACGACCTGCTCGGCGTCTTCGGTGATCCGGCGGTCACCGGCAAGCCGGCCGGGGACGACCTGCGCGAGGGCAAGCGCACCCTGCTGGTGGCGCACGCGATGCGGGGCCTGCCGGCCGCCGACGCCCGGCACCTGGACGAGCGGCTCGGCGCGCCGGACCTGGTGCCCGAGGAGGTCGCCGGGCTGCGCGACCTGGTGGCCCGCAGCGGCGCGCCCGAGCGGGTGGAGCGCCGGATCGACGAGCTGATGCGGCAGTCCCTGGCCGCGCTGGAGGCGGCGCCGCTGGCCGACGAGCAGGCCCGCACGGTGCTGCTGGCCCTGGCCGAGGCCGCCACCGTCCGCAAGTACTGAGATCCGCACGCAGGGGGATCCGCAGGTACGGGGAACGGTGACGGCCCCCGGGGCCGTCAGGCCGAGCGCACCCGCCGGGCGAGCTCGGCGGCGGCGGCCTGCGGGTCGTCGGCGGCCGTGATGGCACGGACCACGACGATCCGGCGGGCGCCGGCGGCCAGCACCTCGTCGAGGTTTCCGAGGTCGATGCCGCCGATGGCGAACCACGGCCGGTCGGTGCTCTGCTTCGCCGCGTACGAGACCAGGCCGAGGCCCGGCGCCGGGCGGCCCGGCTTGGTCGGGGTCGGCCAGACCGGGCCCGTGCAGAAGTAGTCCACGCCGGGCTCGGCGAGCGCCGCGTCCACCTCGGACTCGGCGTGGCAGGACCGGCCGATCAGCACCTCGTCGCCGAGGATCGCCCGGGCGGCCGGCACCGGCAGGTCGTCCTGCCCGAGGTGCAGCACGTCCGGCCGGGCCGCGTGCGCGACGTCGGCGCGGTCGTTGACGGCCAGCAGCTTGCCGTGGCGGCGGCAGGCGTCCGCGAAGACCTCCAGGGCCGCCAGCTCCTGCTTGGCCTCCAAGCCCTTGTCTCGGAGCTGGACGATGTCCACCCCGCCCGCCAGCGCCGCGTCCAGGAACTGGGCGAGGTCGCCCTGCTCCCGGCGGGCGTCGGTGCACAGGTACAGCCGGGCGTCGGCCAGCCGCCGGCGCGGTGCGTCCGCCGCCATCAGATCAGCATCGCCTGGGCGCGCCGCTTGACCTCGGTGCCGCGGTTCTCCTGCAGCGCCTGGATCGGGCTGCCGGGCAGCGACGGGTCCTCGGTGAAGAGCCACTCCAGGATCTCCACGTCGTTGTACCCGCAGTCGCGCAGCACGGTCAGGGTGCCGGACAGGTGCTTGACCAGCCCCTGGCCGTCGATGAACGCCGCAGGGACCTGCAGCGACTTGTTGGGGCCCCGCCGGACGGCGATCAGCCCGCCGCTGCGGACCAGGTCGCGCACCTCGGTGACGCGCACCCCCCACTGCTCCGAGATGTCGGGCAGGTACATCCACTCGGAAACCAGGGCTTCGATCTTGCTTTCAATCTCACTCACGCCACCAGACTGCCACCTCCACAGCCCCCCGCGCACCAGCCGCTACCCCGCGACCGCCGACTTCAGCGGCACCGAGGGGTCCGCCGCGCGGGCCCGGTCCAGCGCGGTGCCGCGCTCGATCAGCCGGCGGCCCTGGGTGAGGTCGCGCGGCCGGTCGACGGCCAGCAGCGCGCTCGGCACCCCGTCGCGCAGCCAGAGCGCCGTCCAGGAGGCGTCCTGCGGGCCGCCGCGCCACAGCAGTTCGTCGCCCTCGGCGTGCCGCCCGGCGTACTGGACCATCCGCCCGAACTGCTCCGACCAGAAGTACGGCACCGGGTCGTACGGCGGCGCGTCCGCGCCGAGGACGGCGGCCGCCACGGCCTCGCCGGACTGCAACGCGTGGTCCCAGTGCTGGACGGCCAGCCGGGCGCCGGAGCGGGCGGACGGGTAGCTGACGCAGTCCCCGGCCGCGAAGACGCCGGGCAGGCCGGTGCGCAGCCGCCCGTCCACCAGGACGGCGCCGGTGCCGTCCAGCTCGACGCCGGAACCGGCCAGCCAGCCCGTCGCGGGCCGGGCGCCGACGCCGACCACGACCTCGTCGGCGGGCAGGTGCGAGCCGTCCGCCAGCAGCACCGCGCCCTCCTCGACGGCGGCCACGCCGACCCCGCAGCGCAGGTCGACACCGGCCTCGGCGTACCAGGCGGCCATCGCCGAACCGACCTCGGCCGGCAGCGCGCCGGGGACGGGCGCCGGGCCCGCCTCGACCACCGTCACCTCGCAGCCGGCCGCGCGGGCGGCGGTGGACACCTCGGCGCCGATCCAGCCCGCGCCGACCAGCACCAGCCGCAGGCCGGGCCGCAGCAGGGCACGCAGCGCCAGCGCGTCGTCCAGGGTGTGCAGCAGGTGCGCGCGCTCGGCGCCGGGCAGGGCGCGCGGGGTGGCGCCGGTGGCGATCACCAGGGCGTCGTACGGGAGGTCGCCGGCGTCGGTGTGCAGCACTCCGGGGGCGAGGCCGGTCGCGCGGCGGCCGGTGAGCAGTTCGATGCCCAGGTGCGGGTAGTCGATGTCCAGGGTGGTGGCGTCGGCCTTGCCGAGCAGCACGTCCTTGGAGAGCGGCGGCCGGTCGTACGGCGCGTGCGGCTCCTCCCCGACCAGCGTGATCCGCCCCCGCCAGCCGCCCTGCCGCAGCTTCAGGGCGCACTGCGCCCCGGCCAGCCCGGCCCCGACGACGACCACCTGATCCGTTCCGTTCAGCTCTGCCACGCCCGTCACTGTACTCAGCGCCCTGCCGGGGCCACCGGCCCGTCCACCCCGCGTACGGGCCTTCGGCCGGGCCCGCCCCCGGCGTTATGGTGGGGGCACCATCACGGGAGCCCGGCGTACCGGGCTGAGAGGCGGGCTGGCACGGCCCGCGACCGTCCGAACCTGATCCGGGTCATTCCGGCGAAGGGAGAAGAGCAGCCTTGTCACGCTTGCCCGAGGAAACCCACGCCGACGTGTTGGTGATCGGCGGGGGCGTCATCGGCCTCGCCGTCGCCTGGCGCGCCGCGCAGCGCGGGCTGGGGAACATCGTCGTGGTCGACCCCTCCCCCGGCGGCGGGGCGGCCGGGGTCGCGGCCGGGATGCTCGCCCCGGTCACCGAGCTGCAGTACGGCGAGGAGCCGCTGCTGCGCCTCGGCATGGCCTCCAACCAGCGGTACGGGGACTTCGCCGCCGAGCTCACCGAGGCGAGCGGCGGCCTGGACACCGGGTACCGCCGGTGCGGCACGATCGCCGTCGCGCTGGACTCCGACGACCGCGAGGAACTGCGCGAGCTGCACGCCTTCCACCAGCGGCTCGGCCTGGACTCGGCCTGGCTGACCGGCCGGGAGGCCCGCAGGCTGGAGCCGATGCTCGCCCCCGGCGTGCGCGGCGGCCTGCACGTCGCGGACGACCACCAGGTGGATCCCCGCCGGCTGCTGACCGCCCTGGTGGCCGCCTGCGAGCTCGCCGGGGTCGTGCTCCACCGGGCCGAGGCCGTCGGGCTGCTGGTCGAGGACGGCCGCGCGGTCGGCGCCCGGCTCGGCACCGGCGAGACACCGAGGGCCGACCAGGTGGTGCTCGCGGCCGGCCCGCACAGCCACCGGCTGCCCGGGCTGCCGGAGGGCGTGCTGCCGGCCGTCCGCCCGGTGAAGGGGCAGATCCTGCGGCTGCGGATCCCCGAGGCGTACCGGCCGTTCCTGTCCCGCAACGTCCGCGCGGTGGTGCGCGGACAGCACCTGTACCTGGTGCCCCGGGAGAACGGCGAGCTGGTGATCGGCGCGACCACCGAGGAGCAGGGCTACGACACCACGGTCACCGCCGGCGGGGTGTACGAACTGCTGCGCGACGCCCACGAGTTGGTGCCGGGCATCACCGAACTCCCGCTGCTGGAGACCTCGGCCGGGCTGCGTCCCGGTTCGCCGGACAACGCCCCGCTGCTGGGCCCGACCGCGCTGCCCGGGCTGGTCGCCGCCACCGGCCACTACCGCAACGGCGTGCTGCTCACCCCGGTGACCGCCGACCTGCTCGCCGAGTACCTGGCGACCGGCGAACTCCCCGAGCTTGCAAAGCCGTTCACGCCCACCCGGTTCTCCCCCGACCGCTCCACCACGAAGGCCTCCGCATGACCGAGATCGCACCACCCCAGACCACACCACCCCAGACCACACCGGCCGAGATCGGGCTGACCGTCAACGGCGAGCCCCGCCGGGTGTCCGCCACGACCACCCTCGCGGAGGTGGTGGCCACCCTCAGCGCCGCCCACAGCGGCGTCGCCGCCGCCCTCAACGAGGCCGTGGTGCCGCGCAGTTCGTGGCCGGCCACGGAACTGTCGGCGGGCGACCGGATCGAGATCCTCACCGCCGTCCAGGGAGGCTGACATGGCTGACGACCTGCTGACCATCGCCGGGGAGTCCTTCGGCTCCCGGCTGATCATGGGCACCGGCGGCGCACCCAGCCTGGAGATCCTGGAACGGGCGCTGCTGGCCTCCGGCACCGAGCTGACCACCGTGGCGATGCGCCGGGTCGACGCCGGCACCCAGGGCTCCGTCCTGGACGTGCTGACCCGCAACGGCATCCGGGTGCTGCCCAACACGGCGGGCTGCTTCACCGCCGGGGAGGCCGTGCTGACCGCCCGGCTGGCCCGCGAGGCGCTCGGCACCGACTGGGTGAAGCTGGAGGTGATCGCCGACGAGCGGACCCTCCTGCCGGACCCGATCGAGCTGCTGGACGCCGCCGAGACCCTGGTCGACGACGGCTTCACGGTGCTGCCGTACACCAACGACGACCCGGTGCTGGCACGCAAGCTGGAGGACGTCGGCTGCGCGGCGATCATGCCGCTGGGCTCGCCGATCGGCTCCGGCCTGGGCATCCGCAACCCGCACAACTTCCAGCTGATCGTGGAGGACGCGGGCGTCCCGGTGATCCTGGACGCGGGCGCCGGCACCGCCTCGGACGTCGCGCTGGCGATGGAGCTGGGCTGCGCGGCGGTGATGCTCGCCTCCGCGGTGACCAGGGCGCAGGACCCGGTGCTGATGGCCGAGGCGATGCGGCACGCCGCCGAGGCGGGCCGGTTCGCCCACCGGGCCGGCCGCATCCCGCGCCGGTTCCACGCCGAGGCCTCCTCGGCGATGGCCGGCCGGGCGGAGCTGGACACCCGCGAGCACCCGGCGTTCTGACGCCCTGGCGCACGGCACCCGCCCGCGTGTGCCGTGTCACAAACCGGGCACAGCCGGGCCCGGAGGCGATGTCCTCCGGGTCCGGCTGCCGCCTGCGGCCCTAGACTCTCCGGGTGGACATGGCACTGCACGACCCCCTGATCGGTACCCTGCTCGACGGCCGGTACCGGGTCGAGCAGCGCATCGCGACCGGCGGGATGTCCACCGTCTACAAGGGCACCGACACCCGGCTGGACCGGGTCGTCGCCCTCAAGGTGATGCACCCCGCGCTGGCCGGGGACGACGGCTTCACCGCCCGGTTCATCCGCGAGGCCAAGGCCGTCGCCCGGCTCTCCCACCCGAACGTGGTGAACGTCTTCGACCAGGGCGCGGACGGCGCCAACGTCTTCCTCGCCATGGAGTACGTGCCCGGCCGCACCCTGCGGGACCTGCTGCGCGACCGCGGCGCGCTGTCCGTGCGGGCCGCGCTGGACGTGCTGGAGCCGGTGCTGGCCGCCCTCGGCGCCGCCCACCGGGCCGGGCTGGTGCACCGGGACGTCAAGCCGGAGAACGTGCTGATCACCGAGGACGGGCTGGTCAAGGTCGCCGACTTCGGCCTGGTCCGGGTCCTCGGCACCGCCGACGGCGCGCCCACCTCGACCAGCACCTCGACCAGCACCGCGACCGGCGGCACGGTCCTCGGCACCGTCTCCTACCTGGCCCCCGAGCAGATCCTCCCGGACGCCCCCACCGACCAGCGGGTCGACGTCTACGCGGCCGGCATCCTGCTCTACGAGATGCTCACCGGCCGCCGCCCGCACACCGGCGACAACCCCGTCCAGGTGATGTACAAGCACCTGCACGAGGACGTCCCCGCCCCCTCGCTGATCGCCCCGGCCGTCGGCCCCGGGCTGGACGCCATAGTGGCCGGCGCCTGCGCCCGGACGGCCGAGGCCCGCCCGTACGACGCGGTCGAACTGCTCGCCGCCCTCCAGCGGATCCGCCGCACGCTCACCCCGGCCGAGCTGGACGCGGAGCCGCCGGCCTCCACCCGGCCCAGCCCGCGCTACCCGACCAGCGAGCCGACCTCGGTGATCCAGCAGCCGGCGGGGCCCGCAGCCGGGGCGCCGGAGCCCACCAGCGTGCTGGACGTGCCGGCGGAGCTGCTGGACCAGCTGCTGGTCGAGCCGCGCCCGTACGACGAGCCGACCCCGGTGCGCGGGCGCCGGCCCGGCCTGCTGCGCCGCCTCCCCCGCAAGCCGCTGATCTGGGTCGCCGCGCTGACCGCCCTGGTGCTGGCGGTCGGCGGTGCGACGTACGGGCTGTCCGAAGGGCTGTACGGGCCGGTGCCCGGCGTGCTCGGCAAGGACCGGGCCGAGGCGCAGCGGATCCTGGACAAGGACGGCATGCACGGCCGCTTCGTCGAGGCGTTCAGCGAGAGCGTCCCGGCCGGGCAGGTGATCGCCACCGACCCCGGGGTGGGCGCGCGGACCCGCAAGAGCGACACCGTGACGGTGACCGTCTCCAGGGGCCCCAAGCGGATCGCGGTGCCGGACCTGGCCGGGAAGACCGCCGACCAGGCCGCCGACGCGCTGACCGCGGCCCAGCTGACCAGGGGCGGCGTGACCGGGACGTACGACGACACCGTGCCGGAGGGCGTGGTGATCAGCAGTTCGCCGGCGGCCGGGCAGCTGCTCCAGGAGAACACCGCGGTCTCGCTGGTGGTCAGCAAGGGCATGGTGCCCGTCCCGGACGTCACCGGGATGAGCAAGGACGACGCGGCGAAGGCGCTCCAGGCGGCCGGCTTCACGATGCAGACCAGCGGGGTCAATCTGTTCGGCACCGGCAAGGTGTCCGGTCAGTCCCCGGCGGCCGGCGAGCGGCGCCCGCAGCACACCGCGGTGACGGTCAACTTCCCCTTCTTCTAAGGGGATTCCTCCGAACGTCGGCCCGCCCTCAGCGCAGCGGGCCGTCGCCCGGCTCCTCCTGGTGGGAGTAACGCTGCTCGCGCCACGGGTCGGCGAGGTTGTGGTAGCCGCGCTCCTCCCAGAAGCCCCGGCGGTCGGCCCGCATGTACTCCACCGCGCGGACCCACTTGGGGCCCTTCCAGGCGTACAGCCCGGGGACGATCAGCCGGACGGGGAAACCGTGCTCGGCGGTCAGCGGCTCGCCGTTGCGGTGGGTGGCGAAGATCGTCCGCGGGTCGGCGAAGTCGGCCAGCCGCAGGTTGGCGCTGTAGCCGTACTCGGCCCAGACCATCACGTGGGTGACGCCGGGCGCGGGGGGCTCCAGGTCGAGGAGGGCGGCGGCCGGCACGCCCGACCACTCGTTGCCGAGCAGCGTGAACTTGGTGACGCAGTGCAGGTCGGCGACGACGGTGGTGCGCGGCAGGGCGTGGAAGGCCTCGAAGTCCCAGCTGTGCTTCTCCGCCGAGGCGGTGGCGCCGAACACCTGGAGGTCCCAGGTCAGCGGCTTGAAGCGGGGTACGGGCCCGTAGTGCAGGGCGGGCCAGCCGCGCTGCACGCGCTGCCCCGGGGGGAGCCTCGGGTCAGACGGCGGAAGCGGTTCTTGTTCGGACTGACCCATGACTCCATGGTGACAGACGGCGGCCGACGCGCCGTGCGCGCCCCTTCGCGCGACCACACGCCCCGCCCCCAAGAACCGGTGATCGGGCCCGTATCGGCTCAAATCGGATATTCCAAAACATGTCCTAGTGAGTGTGAACTTACTGGAATTTTCTCCCATTTCGATGCCAGGATGCGCAGCGCAGGAGTCACAACAGGCCGTAGCGCAGGGAGGCACCAGCCATGCAGGGCGACCCAGAGGTCATCGAGTTCCTCAACGAACAGCTCACCGCGGAGCTCACCGCGATCAACCAGTACTTCCTGCACGCCAAGATGCAGGAGAACTTCGGCTGGACGAAGCTCGCCAAGTACACCCGGCACGAGTCCTTCGACGAGATGAAGCACGCCGAGACTCTCACCGACCGGATCCTCTTCCTGGACGGGCTGCCGAACTACCAGCGGCTGTTCCACGTCCGGATCGGCCAGACGGTCAAGGAGATGTTCGAGGCGGACCGCCAGATCGAGGTCGAGGCGATCGACCGGCTGAAGCGCGGGATCGTGGTGATGCGCGCCAAGAACGACGTCACCTCGGCGAACATCTTCGAGGACATCCTGGCCGACGAGGAGCACCACATCGACTACCTCGACACCCAGCTGGAGCTCCTGGAGAAGCTCGGCGAAGCCCTCTACCTCGCCCAGGTGATCGAGCAGCCGGACTCCTGAGCCCTCAGGCCGCGCGCAGCGGGGCGACCGGGGTCGGGGCGGCCTGAGTCACGGTGGCCGCCGGCGCGGACGCGGCCTGGTCCTGCGGGTCGGCCAGGCCGAGCTTCGCGGCGAGGCGGGCGGTCGGGCAGGGCCGGGCGCCGTGCTCGCCGAGCAGGGCCTGGATCCGGCGGACGCAGGATCCGCAGTCGGTGCCGGCCTTGCAGCCCCGGGCGATCTGGCGCGGGGTGCCGGCCCCGGCGTCGATCGCCTTCTTCACCTGGTCCTCGGTGACCGCATGGCACATGCACACGTACATCGCGGACTCTCCAGGGTGGTGCGGCGCCGACCGGCGGAACGATCTTGACTAAGGCTTGCCTTACTTCACTAAGCCTCACCTTACCCGGCGATCCGGGCACGAAAAAGCCCCTCCGGGCTCGGGGACCCCGAATCCGGAGGGGCTTTCGTCACATTCGTTCACCGGTGACCCGCCGGCGGCGGCTCACCCGTGGCAGCTCCCGTGGCAGCTCACTGGCCGCGGTACATCTCCGCCACCAGGAACGCCAGGTCCAGCGACTGGCTGCGGTTGAGCCGCGGGTCGCAGGCCGTCTCGTAGCGCTGGTGCAGGTCGTCGACCAGCACCTCGTCGCCACCGCCAACGCACTCGGTCACGTCGTCGCCGGTCAGCTCCACGTGGATGCCACCCGGGTGGGTGCCCAGCGCGCGGTGCACCTCGAAGAAGCCCTTGACCTCGTCGAGCACGTCGTCGAAGCTGCGGGTCTTGTGGCCGCTGGAGGCCTCGAAGGTGTTGCCGTGCATCGGGTCGCAGATCCACACCGGCTGGGCGCCGGACGCGGTGACCTTCTCCACCAGGGTGGGCAGGTGGTCGCGGACCTTGCCCGCACCCATCCGGGTGATGAAGGTGAGGCGGCCGGGCTCGCGCTCCGGGTCCAGCTTCTCGATCAGGGTCAGTGCCTCGTCGACCGAGGTGGTCGGGCCGAGCTTGACGCCGATCGGGTTGCGGACCTTCGAGGCGAACTCGATGTGCGCGTGGTCCAGCTGGCGGGTGCGCTCGCCGATCCACACCATGTGGCCGGAGACGTCGTACAGCTCGCCGGTGCGCGAGTCCACGCGGGTCAGCGCGGTCTCGTAGTCGAGGATCAGCGCCTCGTGCGAGGAGAAGAACTCGACGGTCTTGAACTCCTCCGGCGCCACACCGCAGGCGTTCATGAACGCCAGGGCGTTGTCGATCTCCCGGGCGAGCTGCTCGTAGCGCTGGCCGGCCGGCGAGTTGCGCACGAAGTCCTGGTTCCAGGCGTGCACCTGGCGCAGGTCCGCGTAGCCACCGGTGGTGAACGCGCGCACCAGGTTCAGCGTCGCGGCGGACGCGTTGTACATCCGCTTGAGGCGCTCCGGGTCCGGGATGCGGGACTCGGGGGTGAAGTCGAAGCCGTTCACCGAGTCGCCGCGGTAGACCGGCAGCGTCACGCCGTCGCGGGTCTCGGTCGACTTGGAGCGCGGCTTGGAGTACTGGCCGGCGATCCGGCCCACCTTCACGACCGGCACCGAGGCCGCGTACGTCAGCACGGCGGCCATCTGCAGCAGGGTCTTCAGCTTGTTGCGGATGTGCTCCGCCGAGACGCCGTCGAAGGCCTCGGCACAGTCACCGCCCTGCAGCAGGAAGGCCTCCCCGCGCGCCACGGCGCCGAGCCGGGCGCGCAGCTGGTCGCACTCGCCGGCGAACACGAGCGGCGGATAGGAGGCGAGCTCGGCAAGGGTCTTGCGCAGAGCCTCTTGGTCCGGCCATTCAGGCTGCTGCGCCGCGGGCAGGGACTGCCAGGAGTGGCCAGTCCTCGATGTCTCAGTCGTCACGGTCACACCACCAAGGCTACGGGGTGACCCGAGCGATTCGTGACCATTGCCCGAGGGGTGAGACATAACTCGGACAAACACGTGACCGGGCTCACCCTCCCCGCACGATCCGCTACGCTCGAACCATGCACGCGCCCCACACCCACTCCTGGTGGTGGGCCTCCCCCAAGGGTGGCCCACCGATCGCGCGTTCCTAGACGAACACGACGGCCGCCCCTCGGGGCGGCCGTCGGCGTATGCGCAGACGGCCCTCCGGGAGCGGATCCCAGCACCGCACCTCACCAGTCCCCCGGAAGGAAGCCGCTCCGTGACCGCCACCGCCGACCTGCTCGCCCGCCTCACCGCTCCCGACGCGCCCGCGTTCGCCCTGCTGCACCGCCGCACCCCCCGGCTCGCCCCGGACACCGTCGAGGTGCTGATGGGCACCGTCGACAGCTACCGGAACCTCGCCGACCTGCCGGTCCGCACCGGCGTCCCGGCCGACGGCCCCGTGCACGACCTGCTCGCGCTCGTCCCGTACCGGCAGATCCGCGAGCGCGGCTTCGAGGCGCACGACGACGGGACCCCGCTGCAGGCCCTCTCGGTGGCCGAACAGCACACCCTGCCGCTGGCCGAACTCACCGCCGCCCTGCCGCAGTCGCCGGTCTCGCTCACCGGCGGCTCGTTCGACATCGACGACGAGGCGTACGCCGCGATCGTCCGCCGGGTGATCGAGGAGGAGATCGGCAACGGCGAGGGCGCCAACTTCGTGATCCGGCGCGACTTCGGCGCCACCCTGGAGAACTTCTCGCCCGCACTCGCGCTCACCCTGTTCCGGCGGCTGCTGGAGCAGGAGCGCGGCGCCTACTGGACCTTCCTGGTGCACACCGGAGAACGCGTCCTGGTCGGCGCCTCCCCCGAGGTGCACGTCCGCCAGAGCGGCGGCACCGTCGTGATGAACCCGATCTCCGGCACCTACCGCTATCCGACCGGCGGCTCGGACATCGACTCGCTGCTCCGGTTCCTCCACGACCCCAAGGAACTGGAGGAACTGACGATGGTCGTCGACGAAGAGCTCAAGATGATGTGCACGGTCGGCGACCTCGGCGGCCAGGTGCTCGGGCCCCGGCTCAAGGAGATGTCCCATCTCGCCCACACCGAGTACGAGCTGCGCGGACGCACCTCGCTGGACGTCCGCGAGGTGCTCCGCGAGACGATGTTCGCCGCCACCGTCACCGGCAGCCCGGTCCAGAACGCCACCCGGGTCATCAAGCGGTACGAGCCCGGCGGGCGCGGCTACTACTCCGGCGCGCTCGCCCTGATCGGCCGCTCCGCCAGCGGCGGGCAGCTGCTGGACTCGCCCATCTGCATCCGCACCGCCGACATCGACCCGGCCACCGGCCGCCTGGTCGTCCGGGTCGGCGCCACGCTGGTCCGCCACTCCGTCCCCGAGTCCGAGGTCGCCGAGACCCACGCCAAGGCCGCCGGGGTGCTCACCGCGATCGGCGCCCGGCCCGCGCCCGCCCGGCTGCCCGGCCCCACCGGCCCCCGGCTGGCCGACGACCACCGCGTCCAGGCCGCCCTGGACGCCCGGCGGGCCGACCTCGCCCCGTTCTGGCTGCGGATGCAGACACCGACCGTGGTCACCGAGCCCGCGCCGACCCTGGTGGTCGACGGCGAGGACACCTTCACCTCGATGCTCGCCCACCTGCTCACCTCGATCGGCCACCAGGTCAGCGTCGTCCGCTACGACGCGCCCGGGCTGCCCGCCCTGCTGGCGGCGCACCGCGGGCCGCTGGTGCTGGGCCCCGGGCCCGGCGACCCGGCGCTCACCGACGACCCCAAGATGGCCCTGCTGCGGCCGGTCGTCGCGGACGCCCTGGCAGCCGTCCGGTCCGGAGCCCGCACCGCGCCGCTGCTCGCGGTCTGCCTCAGCCACCAACTGCTCTGCGGCGAGCTCGGGCTGGCGCTGGGCCGCAAGGACGTCCCGTACCAGGGCGCGCAGGAGAGCATCGATCTGTTCGGCACCAAGCACACCGTCGGCTTCTACAACACGTTCACCGCGCGCTGCTCGGACGCCGACGCGGCCCGGCTCGCCGCGCGGGGCGTCGAGGTCGCCCGGGACGCCGCCACCGGGGACGTCCACGCGCTGCGCGGGCCCGGCTTCGCCGGCCTCCAGTTCCACCCCGAGTCGGTGCTGACCCGCGACGGCGTCGGCATCGTGGCGGGCCTGCTGCGCGAGGCGGCGGCCGTCCGCGGCTGAGCAGCCGGTGGGGGGCCGGTCCCGGGAGACCGGCCCCCCACCGCACGCGGGATCGCCGAGGCGGCCGGATCCCACCGGAGCCGTCAGATGTCGTCGTCCAGCCCCTGCTCGATCGCGTACCGCACCAGTTCCACCCGGTTGTGCAGTTGCAGCTTGCCGAGCGTGTTCTGGACGTGGTTCTGCACCGTCCGGTGCGACAGCACCAGCCGGTCGGCGATCTGCCGGTACGACAGGCCCTTGGCCACCAGGCGCAGGACCTCGGTCTCCCGGGCGGTCAGCTGTGGGACGGCCGGCGCGGAGGCCGGGGCCGGTTCGGCGGCCAGCCGGCGGAACTCGCCCAGCACCAGGCCGGCCAGGCCCGGGGTGAACACGGCGTCGCCCACGGCCGTGCGCCGCACCGCGTCCAGCAGTTCCTCCCGCCCGGCCGACTTGACCAGGTACCCGGTCGCGCCGGACTTCACCGCCTCCAGCACGTCCTGGTGCTCGCCGCTGGCCGAGAGCACCAGCACCCGCACCGCCGGGTCCTGCGCGACCACCTGGCGGCACACCTCGGCGCCGGGCAGACCGGGCAGGTTGAGGTCCAGCACGACGACCTGCGGCGAGCAGGCGCGGGCCCGGCGCACGGCCTCCTCGCCGTCGCCCGCGGTGGCCACCACGTCCAGCCCGGCCTCGGCGAGGTCCCGCGAGACGGCGTCGCGCCACATCGGGTGGTCGTCCACGACCATCACCCGTATCGGCCGGTCAGTCGTCGGCTGATCGGTCATCAGAGCCCTTCCTCGGGACGCGGAGTTCGACCTCGACGCCCTCCCCGGGCGCCGAGTACAGCTCGGCCGTGCCGCCGAGGTCCAGCAGCCGGCCGCGGATGGACTGGGAGACGCCCAGCCGCCCGGCCCGCTCCGCCTCGCCGAGGCGGCCGGGGGCGAAGCCGGGGCCGTCGTCGCGGATGCTGACCGTGACGGCCTGCGGCTCGTCCTCCACCAGGATCCAGGCCCGGGCCCGCTCCCCGGCGTGCCGGCGGACGTTGTCGACGGCGGCGCCGACCGCCGCGGCCAGTTCGCCGGCCGCCCCGGCGGACAGCAGCACCGGCCCGCCGGGGGCGGACAGCGTGATCCGCTCGTCGGCGTACGGGCGCAGCAGCGCGGTGAGGTCCTGCGGCTCCCCGGCCCCGCACTCCGGCGGGCGCTGCCCCGGGATCGGGCCGCCGGTCATCAGCGCCCGCAGGGCGCGCTCCTGCTCGCCGGCCAGCCGGCCGAGTTCGGCGAAGTCGGCGTCGCCGCCCGGGCGTCCACCGGCCGCGGCCGCAGCGCCCTCGGCCGGCCGCGCGGTGAGTTCCGCGCCGTGGCGCTGGACGAGGGCGAGCACCTGGAGCACGCCGTCGTGGATGTCGCGGGAGAGCCGCTCGCGCTCCCGGGTGGCCGCCTCGACCTGGAGTGCCCGGGTGAGCGTCGCCTCGCTGGCGCGGGCCAGTTCGATGACGTAGCCGATGGCGCAGCCAGCCACCATCAGCAGCATGATGTTGTGGACGTTGTCGCCGGTCGCGCCGCCGTGGCCGAGGATGTTGGCGACGCCGATCACCGTGCCCGCGGCGGCCGCCCAGCGCCAGCCACCCTTGCCGGCGAAGCCGAGCACCGTACCGGCGGCCCAGATGGTCGGCAGGGTGGGCGCGCCGTGGCTGATCCGCACCGGGTCGTCGGTCAGGCCGCTCATCACGATGCCGGTGACGGCGAGGGTGAGGTCGGTGCCGAGCACGTACCAGGTGCAGCGCTGCGGGCCGGCGAAGGCCCGGGTGCTGGCGAGCGTCCAGAGGGTGAGCGTACCGAGGAAGATCCAGCCGGCGACGGGGTGCAGGAAGTCCAGGTAGGAATTGAGGTAGCGCAGCAGGGCGTAGCAGAGGGCTAGCAGCCGGAAGTAGGAGATGGCCTTCCACAACGGCAGTTCGACGGACATGCCCCCGGCCGCGACCGCGCCGCCGACTGCCCCGGTTCTCTCGCCGTCCGTCATCCTTCCGCCCCTCCCCCGGGCCGCGCCCGCGGTCGTCAGGCCGACCCGGTCTCCTTCGGCTCCTGCCCGGACTGCTCGGCCTTCTCCGTCGCGGCGGCCTTGTCGGCGGCGGCCTTCTCGGCCTCCGCCTCCGCCTTCTCCGCCTTGGCGGCGGCCTTGCGCTCGGCGTCGGCCTTCTTCTTGTCGTCGGCGATCTGCCGCTTGGCCGCGGTCGCGTAGATGTCCACGTACTCCTGGCCGGAGAGCCGCATGATCTCGTACATCACCTCGTCCGTCACCGAACGGAGGATGAAGCGGTCGTTCTCCATGCCGTGGTAGCGGGAGAAGTCCAGCGGGCGGCCGATCCGGATGCCGGGGCGGGTACCGAAGTTGGGGATCACCTGACCGGGCGGCTGGACCTTCTCGGTGTCGATCATGGCGACCGGGATGACCGGCGCGCCGGTGGCCAGCGCGACGCGCGCCAGGCCGCCGACCTTGCCGCGGTACAGCTTGCCGTCGGGCGAGCGGGTGCCCTCGGGGTAGACGCCGAACAGCTCGCCGCCGTCCAGCACCGCGATGGCGCTGCGGATCGCGGCCTCGCCCGCGCCGCGCACGCCCGAGCGGTCCACCGGCAGCTGGCCGACGCCCTTGAAGAACGCGGCGGTCAGCCGGCCCTTGATGCCCGGGGTGTTGAAGTACTCGGCCTTCGCGATGAAGGTCACCCGGCGTTTGATCAGCGCGGGGAAGAAGAAGGAGTCCGAGAAGGACAGGTGGTTGCTCGCGATGATGGCCGCGCCCTCGGTGGGGATGTTCTCCTCACCCTCGATCCACGGCCGGAAGAAGATCCGAAGCAGTGGCGCGACGATCATCTTCATCAGTCGGTAGAACAACCCGGGCCTCCTGTTATGCGGACCGGTCGATCCTAATGCCCCGTGGGCTCGGCCCGCGCCCCGCCCCGCCCCGGCGGGCCGCCGCCGGACTCCCGCAAGCACTCGCGCGGGGGCCGCCGCGAGGGGTGTGCGGCCCGCGCGGGAGCCGCCATGAGGGGTGTACGTCCCGGGCGGGGCCGTGGGACGATGCGGATTCCCGCAGCCTCCCCCTCCAGCGTCCCTCCCCCAGCGCCACCCGCCCGCGAAGGAGTCCGCCATGCCGTTGCTGCCCGGTGCCGAACCGTACCGCCACCGCGGCGGACCGGTGGGGGTGCTGCTGTGCCACGGCTTCACCGGGTCGCCGCAGTCGCTGCGGCCCTGGGCGGAGGAACTGGCCGCGGCCGGGTTCAGCGTGTCGCTGCCGCTGCTGCCCGGGCACGGCACCCGGTGGCGGGACATGCAGGTCACCCGCTGGGAGGACTGGTACGCCGAGGTCGAGCACGAACTGCTGACGCTGTCCGCCGAGTGCGAGCAGGTCTTCGTCTGCGCGCTGTCGATGGGCGGCGCGCTGGCGCTGCGGCTGGCCGCGCTGCACGGTCCGGCGGTGTCCGGGCTGGTGCTGGTCAACCCGTCGGTGCGCTCGGACAACCCCGCGAGTGTGCTGCTGCCGGTGCTGCGGCACCTCGTGCCGAGCGTGCCCGGGATCGCCGACGACATCGCCAAGCCCGGCGCGGTCGAGCTGGGCTACGACCGGACGCCGCTGAACGCCGCCTGGTCGCTGGGCCGGCTGTGGCGGGACGTCCGACGGCGGCTGCCGCAGGTGACCCAGCCGGTGCTGCTCTTCCGCAGTCCGCAGGACCACGTCGTCTCGCCGGCCAACTCGGAACTGGTGCTGGCCCGGATATCCTCGACCGACGTGACGGAGCGGCTGTGCCAGCGCAGCTTCCACGTCGCGACGCTGGACCACGACGCGGCGGAAATATTCGCGGCCAGCCAGGACTTCATCCGACGGCTGGCCCCCGCGCACGCGGTG
Source organism: Kitasatospora sp. NPDC088861 (assembly GCF_044750105.1). Taxonomy (NCBI): domain Bacteria; kingdom Bacillati; phylum Actinomycetota; class Actinomycetes; order Kitasatosporales; family Streptomycetaceae; genus Kitasatospora; species Kitasatospora sp. NPDC088861. The sequence continues at coordinate 472,171 of NZ_JBIVJF010000003.1, read as the reverse complement.
GGCGTCACCGGGGTCGAATCCGACGATCACCATGGCTGAAGGGCCGGAAGTGCACGAGAGCAGCACGGCGGGCGGCGGGGACGAGGCACCCCGCGAGGACGGCACGGCGAAGGACGGCACCGCGCAGAGCGGCGCCCCGGCGGACCGTCCGGGGGCGGACGGCGTCACCGCCCCGGCCGCGGAGGCCCCCGAAGCGACGGCCGCCGACCGGCGCCCGGCCGAACCGGACGCCACCGCGCCCGCGGATCCCCGCACCCGGCGCGCCCCCGAGCGCAGCCAGGCCGAGCAGGACGAGATCTTCGCCGCCCTGGTCGCCCAGTTCGACGACCCCGTGGACCTCACCAATCCCAACTGGCCGGAGGTCGAGAACCTCCGGGCCCAGAGCGAGCTGAAGGGCGGCCTCAAGGACGCCCCCGACTCCCGGACCGACCCGGACGACCTCGCCGACCTCGCCCCGCAGCCCCGCCCCCGCTCCGGTCGGCCGGTGATGCCGGCGGCGGGCTCGGGCCCGCGCGACTTCGAGCTGGCCGAGGAGACCGACGAGGACCACTACGTCCCGCCGGAGCCCCCGCCGCTGCCGACCGCCGACGTCACCGCGAAGTTCGCCTGGCTCGCGGTGCTCGGCGGCCCCGCCCTGCTGCTGTTCGACGCGGTGGTGTGGCGGGAGATCGCCGGCTGGCCGGCCTGGGTCGGGATCACCGCCTTCCTCGGCGGCTTCGTCACCCTGGTGACCCGGATGAAGGACCGCGACGAGGACGAGCCCGAGGACCCGGACAACGGCGCGGTCGTCTAGGTTGCCGGAGCCTCCGGCAGCTCCAGCACCGCGAGCACCGGCAGGTGGTCGGTTGCGGCGCGCAGGTCGGCCTCGGTGACGCCGGGCAGCCCGTACGGCACCCCGCAGCCGAGGACGGTGATCCCGGGCGTGGCGAACACGGCGTCGATCCGCTGGTAGGGGCGCTCGGGGACGGACGTGAACTCGCCGCCCCAGGGCGCGGTCGGGTACCCGTCCTGGAGCCGCGCGGCCAGCAGCTGCCAGCCCCTGCCGTCCGGGTGCTCGTTGAAGTCCCCTGCCACGATGCCGTGTTCGGCGATCCCGAGCTGGTCGAGCAGCAGCTCGAACTGGCCGTACCGCTCGTCGGCGTCCAGGCTGAGGTGGCAGCTGGTGAGGGTGAACGGCGCCGCTCCGGGCAGTCGCAGCAGCGCGGTGGCGAAGCCCCGGGCGTGCAGGCCGCGGGTCTTGGGCAGCAGCCGGTCGTGCACGCCCAGCAGTTGCGCCGCGCCGGGCCGGCCGAGCAGCAGCGGCCCGGCGGCGGTCCGGCCGCCGCCGGCCAGGACGGCCGTCCCGGTGCTCCGGGCCAGCCAGGCGGCCTGGCCCTCGGGCCGCCAGTAGCGCGGCGACTCCTGGATGCAGACCAGGTCGGGCGCGCAGGCCCGGATCACCCGGGCCAGCGCCCGCCGGTCGTCCCGCAGCGAGCGGATGTTGTAACTGAGCAGGCGCAGCCGGCGCGGGCCGGGCGGCGGCGGTTCGGCGGGTGCCGTGGTCATGGTCCTGGTCCTCCCCGTACGTACGTGGTGCGTGGGACGACCGTACGGCAGGGCCGGGGGCGTGCGTCGGCGGCGGCGCGTCCGGGGTTGGTCGGGGTCCGGTCGCACCGCCGCCGGCGGGTTCGGGGGGTGGCTACGCAGTGCGGGCCAGGTCGGCGGCGCCGACGATGCCGGCGGCGGAGCCCATCGAGGCCAGCACGACCTCGGCGCGCGGGCGGTGGATACCGCCGGTGAGGTAGTGCTCGAAGGCCTTGGCGACCGGGTCGAGCAGCAGGCGGCCGGAATCGGAGACGCCGCCGCCGAGGACGAAGACGCCCGGGTCGAAGAGCGCGGCGAGGTCGGCCATGCCGCGGCCGAGCCAGTCGGCCAGTTCGGCGTAGCATTCCAGGGCGAGCGGGTCGCCCTCCTCGGCCGCCTCGGTGATGTGGATGCCGCGGATGGTCTCGGCGACGCCGTCGTTGAGCTCCAGCATCCGCCGGCCGCGCACCTGGTCGGCGGCGGCCTTCTCCCGGCCGTAGCGGCGCAGCGCCCGCCCGGAGCCGTACTGCTCCCAGCAGCCCTTGCCGCCGCAGCCGCAGGCCAGGCCGTCGGGGACCATGTTGAGGTGGCCGATCTCGCCGGCCACGCCGAACCGGCCGCGGTGCAGCCGGCCGTCGAGGACGATGCCGCCGCCGATGCCGGTGCCGACGGTGATCAGCACCATGTCCCGGTGGTCGGCGGCGGCGCCGAAGCGGAACTCGGCCCAGGCGGCGCAGTTGGCGTCGTTCTCGACGACGGTGTCCAGGCCGGCGAGCTCCTCGATGCGGCCGCGCAGCGGCTCGTTCTCCCAGTCGATGTTGGGAGCGAAGATCACCGTGGAACGGTTGCTGTCCACGAAGCCGGGGGCGCCGACGCCGACGGCGGTGACGTCGGGGTGCTGCTCCTTGAGCTCGCGCACGGCCTGCGCGATGGCATCGACCGCCCACTGCGGGTCGGCCGGGGTGGGCACCCTGGTCCGGGCCAGGATCGCGCCCGCCTCGTCGACCACGCCTGCCGCGATCTTGGTCCCGCCGACATCGACGCCGATGGTCAGAGCCATGTGTCCCTCAGCTATTCACTCGTTCCCGCTGGGCGGAACGGTACCGCCCAACCCTGCCCCCCGTACGGAACGGTACCGCCCAACCCTGCCCCCCGTACACAGCCTCGCATACATTAACCGAAGACAATCATGGACCAACCGGGCCGCCAAGCTTCAAAAGTCGTATCTAATCGCCCGCTTCGTCACGCACCAGAGCAACGCGATCACGGTTCGAAGGTTACGGATTCACTGCTTGGCGGACGCCTCGTCAGGCGTGTCGAGGTCGATCCGCTCGGTGGGGGAGCCCTCGCCGGCCGTCCAGCGGTGCTCGTGGCCGGCCACCGCGGCCCGGTAGGCGGCCAGCAGTTCGGTGCCCGCGGCGGCCAGTCCGGAGCCGGCGGCGGCGAGGTGGGAGTAGACCTCGGGCTGCTGGGTGCGCAGCCGGTCGGCCAGCCCGGAGAGGGTGATCAGGGTGTCGGCGCTCGCCTCCTGCGCCTTCTGGCCGACGGCGGAGGCGAGCTTGCGCACCTCGTCCACCAGCGGGCCCAGCTCCGGCCCGAACGGGTGGGCCTGCGGGCCGCCCGGCTCGGCGGTGGGCTCGGTCCGGTCGTCGGTGCTGGTCATCGCGGGCGCCTCCTCAGCCGTGGCCGCACCCCGCGGCCCTCGGGCCCGACGCTACCGGACAGCCGGTAGGGGCCCCGAAAGGGCTTCAGCCCCGGGGCCAGAGCGCCGGGTCGGGCGCGAACCGTACCGAGAGCGCCCCATCGTGCAGGCTCGCGCCGGCCACCGTGCAGCGGCGCAGCGCGGACGGCAGGGTGAGCACCCGGCGGTGGGCGCCGAGGCCGACGACCAGTTCGTCGCCGCGCCGGACGAGGTCCAGCTCGGCCCGGTCGGCGCCGGGCAGCACGAGGTGCCAGACCAGCAGGCCTTCCTCGGCGAGGCGGTCCTCGACCGGCCAGGGCTCGGGGGCCAGCCGCTCCGGGCCGGGCCCGCCCCCGTACAGGCGGTCGGCGACGGCCTCCAGGGTGGCCTCGGCCAGTCCGGTGGCCAGTACCGGGGCGTCGGTCTCGGCGGCGAGCTCGGCCAGTTCCTCCCGGCGGCGGCGGGCCAGCGCGGCCAGCCACGGGTCCGGCGAGTCGGCCGCGCCCTCGGGCAGCACTCCGTGCACCACGACGGCGTCCGGCCGGTGGCCGTGCAGGGCCAACCCGGCCCGGATCCGGCCCAGTTCCCGGTACGGGTGGCCGTCGGCGGGCACGACCAGGCGCACGCTGGTGCCGGGCGCGGCGATCGCGGCGCGGGACTCGGCGAGCACCGCGGCGGCCTTGGTCCGCCCCTCGTACAGCCACTCGGCGGGCATCGGCACGCCGGCCAGGCCGGCCAGCAGCGGGCGCAGCGCCCGGGCGGCCTGCCGCTGCTCGGGGACGAGCCGGTCCAGGTAGCGCTCCAGCTGCTCGGGCAGGGCGAGGGTGGCGATCAGCTCGGCGGGCGGCGGGGCGAGCACGACCAGGACGTCCTGGTCGGCGGCGGGCAGGGCGCGCAGCAGGGCGATCCTGGCGATGCCGGGGAGGGCGGTCAGCTCCTCGGGGTCGAGCTGCTCGGCGCCGAGCAGGTCGAGGGCGGGCTTGAGCCGGCTGGTGAGCTCGCCGGCGGCGTACCGGAAGGCGGCCTGCTCGTCGATCCGGGAGACTGTCAGGCCGGGTGCGTAGCGGGCCGGTTCGGGCTCCAGGCGGGTGCCGAGGACGCCGTCCAGGGCGCGGTGCGGGTCGTCGGCGGCCAGCAGCCAGGTGCGGTGGCCGCGCCGGGCGGCGTGCAGGGCGGTGGCGGCGGCCACCACGGGCGCGCCCGCGTCGCCGCTGACCAGGATGGTGCGTGTCGCCGTCATGCCGTCGGCCCCCGTTCCGCCGCGTCAGCCCTGGACGGGCTTCTTGCCGTCGGCGTCCTCGACGCGCTTCTTCAGACCGGCCAGGGCGCGGTCGATGATGACCTTCTCGGCCTTGCGCTTGATCATGCCGAGCATCGGGATCTTGACGTCCACGGCGAGCTGGTACGTCACCTCGGTGCGGCTGCCGGAGAGCGGGGCGAGGGAGTAGGAGCCGTCCAGCGAGCGGAGCATCTGGCTGCGCACGAGGGTCCAGCCGACCTCGCGGTCGCCGTCCCAGGTGTAGGCGAGGACGTGCTCGTCGCGGATGGCGCCGGCGTCGAGCAGCAGGCGGACCTGGGCGGCGCGGCCGTCCTCGCCGGCTTCCAGGACCTCGACCTCCTTGACCTCTCCGGTCCAGGCCGGGTAGGCGGCGAAGTCGGCGATCACGGCCATGACCGTGGCCGGGGTCGCGTCGATGGTGATGCTCGACCTGGTGTGCTCCGCCATGGAATGGCCCTCCGCGTCGTCCCTCTGCCTGCCGGTCCGGTCGAGCGTGCTCGGCCTTGTCCGCCCGGAGCAGGCTACCGCGACCAGCGATCGGCTCGGCCGCGCGGGCCGCGGCTCGGCGGGGGCCCGGCGCCGGTCGGCGGGGCATGCTACCGGCCGGTCACCTCGGGGCTGTCGTAGGGTGCCATTCGAACGACCCGGTCACGGCCTGGTCGGACCCGGCCGGGTGTGACACTTCGAACACCGGAGCCGACCCCCCTGGTCGAAGCTGCCTACCGGGCAGTAACGTCCTGCCGTCCCGCAGCGTCGCGAACGAGGAGCAGTCTTGCTCGACTTCAGCCTTCCGGCTCTCTATCAGGTACCCGGCGGCGGTAATCTCTCCGACCCTGTGCACCGGAACGCGGCGGAGCACCCGGACGTCGCGGTGCTCAGCCGGAAGGTGGACGGCCGCTGGCAGGAGTTGACCGCGGTGCAGTTCCTGGCCGAGGTGCACGCCGCCGCCAAGGGCCTGATCGCCGCGGGCATCGAGCCGGGCGACCGGGTGGGCGTCATGTCCCGCACCCGGTACGAGTGGACGCTGCTGGACTTCGCGATCTGGACGGCCGGCGCGATCACCGTCCCGGTGTACGAGACCTCCTCCGCCGAGCAGGTCGAGTGGATCCTCGGCGACTCCGGCGCGGTCGCCGTCGTCACCGAGACCGACCAGCACGTCAAGGTGGTCGACGAGGTCCGCGGCCGGCTCACCGGGCTGAAGCACACCTGGCAGATCGAGGGCGGCGCGATCGCCGCGCTGGCCGAGGCCGGGAAGGACGTCCCGGACGAGACGGTGCAGGAGCGCCGCTCGACCGCGACCGCCGACTCGATCGCCACCATCGTCTACACCTCGGGCACCACCGGCCGCCCGAAGGGCTGTCAGCTGACGCACGCCAACTTCCTCGCCGAGTGCGGCAACGTGGTGGAGCGCCTGGCCCCGCTGTTCCGCACCGGCGACAGCTCCGTCCTGCTGTTCCTGCCGCTGGCCCACGTGCTCGGTCGGATCGCCGAGATCGCCACCGCGATGGCGCCGATCAAGCTGGGCCACGTCTCCGACGTCAGGGACGTCACCACCGAGCTGGCCGCCTTCAAGCCGAGCCTGATCCTGGGCGTGCCGAGAGTCTTCGAGAAGGTCTACAACACCGCCCGTGCCAAGGCCCAGGCCGACGGCAAGGGCAAGATCTTCGACAAGGCCGCCGACACCGCGATCGCCTACAGCCGGGCGCTGGACGCCGGCGGCGCGGGCCTGGGCCTGCGGATCAAGCACGCGGTCTTCGACAAGCTGGTCTACAGCAAGCTGCGCGCGGCCCTCGGCGGCCGGGCCACCCACGCCATCTCCGGCGGCGCCCCGCTCGGCGAGCGGCTGGGCCACTTCTACCGGGGCATCGGCTTCACCGTCCTGGAGGGCTACGGCCTGACCGAAACCTGCGCGGCCACCGCCTTCAACCCGTGGGACAAGCCGAAGATCGGCACGGTCGGCCAGCCGGTGCCCGGTGCCTCGGTGCGGATCGCCGAGGACGGCGAGGTCTTCTTCAAGGGCCCGCACGTCTTCACCGGCTACTGGAACAACCCGCAGGCCACCGCCGACACCCTCAAGGACGGCTGGATCGCCACCGGCGACCTCGGCTCGCTCGACTCCGAGGGCTACCTGACCATCACCGGCCGCAAGAAGGAGATCATCGTCACCGCGGGCGGCAAGAACGTCGCCCCGGCCGTGATCGAGGACCGCATCCGGGCGCACGCGCTGGTCGGCGAGGTCATGGTGGTCGGCGACCGCAAGCCCTTCGTGGCCTGCCTGGTCACCGTCGACCCGGACTTCTTCCCCAAGTGGAAGGAGCTCAACGGCAAGCCCGCCACCGCCACGGTGGCCGAGCTGAGCCAGGACCCGGACCTGCTGGCCGCCCTCCAGGCCGCGGTGGACGACGGCAACGCGGCCGTCTCGCACGCCGAGGCGGTCAAGAAGTTCCGCCTGCTGGACACCGAGTTCTCCGAGGAGAGCGGCCACCTGACGCCCTCCCTCAAGCTCAAGCGCAACCTCGTGCTGAAGGACTTCGCCGCCGACATCGAGGCGATCTACCAGAAGTAGCCGGGTACGGGCCCCGCCTCCGGCGAAGGAGACGGGGCCCGCTCACGGGTCCGAGCCCGGTCTAGGCCGCCAACAGCGAGGTCAGCCGCCCGGCCAGCAGGTCCCAGCGCCAGGAGCGCTCCACCCAGCGCCGCCCGGCCTCGCCCATCCGCCGCCGCAGCTCCTCGTCGCCCAGCAGCCGGACGATCCGCTCGGCGGCCGCGGCGGCCGAGCCGCCCGGCACCACGTACCCGGTCTCGCCCTCCAGCACCGCGTCCGGCGCGCCGCCGGAGTCGCCGGCGACCACCGGCAGACCGGTCGCCGAGGCCTCCAGGTAGACGATGCCCAGGCCCTCGACGTCCAGCCCCCCGCGCCTGGTCCGGCAGGGCATCGCGAAGACGTCCCCGGCCCCGTAGTGGGCGGGCAGCTCCTCCCACGGCACCGAGCCGGTGAAGCGCACCGAGGCCCGGACCCCCTTGGCGTCGGCCAGCTTCTCCAGGTCCGCCCGGTACGGGCCGCCGCCGACGATCAGCAGCACGGCGTCCGGCACGTCGGCGAGGATCTGCGGCATCGCCTCGATCAGCGTGTCCTGGCCCTTGCGCGGCACCAGCCGGGAGACGCAGACCACCACCGGCCGGTCCGCCAGCCCGAGCCGGCGACGCACCTCGGCGCCCCCCGAGCCCGGGTGGAAGGTCGTCTCGTCCACGCCCGGCGGCAGCTGCACCATCCGGGCCGCGGCCTGCGGCCCGACCGCGCCCGCGATCCGGGACCGGGTGTACTCCCCCAGGTAGGTCAGCACGTCGGTGCCCGCGCCGATCCGCCGCAGCAGCTGCCGGGCGGCCGGCAGCTGGGCCCAGGCGGCCTCGTGCCCGTGGGTCATGCCGAGCAGCCGCGCCGCACCGGCCCGGCGCAGCGCGGGCGCCATCAGCCCGAGCGGGGCGGCGGCGCCGAACCAGACCGAGTCGCACTTCTCCGCCCGCAGGATCTCGGCGGCCCGCCGGGTGACCCGCGGTGTGGGAACCATCACCTTCGTCCGGTCCCGGATCACCGGGAACGGCTGCTCGGCGTCGAAGCGGGCCACCTCGCTGCCGTCCCGCCAGGTGGAGGCGTACACCACGATGCTCCCGGCGGGCTGACGCACAGCCATGTTGTGCACGAAGGCCTGGATGCCGCCGGGGCGGGGCGGGAAGTCGTTGGTGACGATCAAGGTTCGGTGCATTCAGGCCACGGCTCGCTTGTCGGGGGGTGCTCGGTGTACCGCTGGGTGATCCGTACGATAGGTCAACACCATGACCCGCCGGGAACGGATCCGCGCACGGCAACCGTTTCACCCCCGGGTCAGTCCTAGAACCTAGGCGGCCGGTGGCGGCCCGGCCCAGCGTGCCGTGCCCGCCCCTCCGACCGCCCGGGCGTCCGTCGCGCGGCGCCTCCGGTGGGACGTCCGAGACGAACGAGGGAGCGCAGTGGAGTTGGCCCCGGCCACCGAGTCCGGTACACCCAGCGGCGCGGCCGGCCCCGGCCCGACGCCGGCCGCCCGGCAGGAGCCGGCCCGTGCCCCCGGCCGGCCGTTCGGGGCGCTCGCCGCACTCGGCGCCACCTGGGTGGCCACCCGGACGGTGCTGGTGCTGCTGATGACCGGCGTGGTCAAGGGGCTCGGCGGGGACATCACCGCCGACGTCTGGATGATCTACCACGCCTGGTACGGCGTCCTGCAGACCGGCACCTTCCCGTTCGACGACGTGACCTGGCAGTACCCGCCCGGCGCGGCCCTGGTGATCCTGCTGCCCGGCCTGCTGCCCTGGTCGTACCTGGTCTCCTTCTGGGTGATCTGCGGGATCGCCGACGTCGCCGCCACCGCCCTGCTGGTCCGCACCGGACTGCGCCGGGGCCGGGCACTGACCGGCGCCTGGATGTGGGTGGTGGCCGTGCCGCTGCTCGGCCCGATGGTCTACAACCGGCTGGACATCATCGTCACCGCGATCGCCCTGGCCGGCCTGCTGGCGCTGATCCGCCGCCCGGCGATCGGCGGGATGCTGCTCGGCCTCGGCGGGATCATCAAGATCTGGCCGCTGCTCGCCCTGATCGGCACCCCCTCCGGCCGCCGCACCCGCCGCGCCTGGACGCTGGCCGCGGCCACCGCCGTCTCGGTGGGCTTCCTGCTCGCGGCCGGGATGAACGGCGCCTTCGGCTTCCTCGCCTTCCAGAAGGAACGCGGCATCGAGGTGGAGTCGCTCGGCGCGCTGCCGCTGCACTTCGCCCGGCTCGCGGACGCCTGGGACGGCAGGGTCACCATGAACTACGGCTCCCCGGAGATGCTCGGGCCGTGGGTCCCCGTGATCAGCAAGGTGATGATGGCCGGCACCGTGCTGGGCTTCGCCTGGCTGCTGCTCTGGCGCTTCACCGCCAAGCGCCGCAACGCGGCCACCATGTACGACGCGGCGCTCAGCGCGCTGCTCATCTTCACCGTCACCAGCCGGGTGATCAGCCCGCAGTACCTGGTCTGGCTGATCGGCGTCGCCGCCGTCTGCCTGACCGTGCGCAACAGCAGCCAGCGGCCGGTGGCCCTGCTGATCCTGTTCGCCTGCCCGCTGACGCTGGCCGAGTTCCCGCTGATGTTCAGCCGGATCCTCGCCAGCGAGCCCTGGGGCGTCACCGTGCTCAGCCTGCGCAACCTGCTGCTGCTGGCCGCCACCGTGCTCTCCTGCGTCCGGCTCTGGCGCGCCACCCGCGGCCCGGCACAGCTCCCGGCGACGGTGGTGCTGGCCAAGCCCGAGCCGGTGCCCGCCGGCGCCTACCCGGTGCGCCCCGGCATCGCCTACGAGCAGGACCTGCTGGACGGCATCGACCGGCCCGGCACCCCGGCCAGGCAGCGGCCCGGCACCCCGGCCAGGCAGCGGCGCTGAACGACGCGCGCCTTCAATCGCGCAGCGCGGCCACCTCGTCCAGCCAGAGCCGGGTGAACTCGGCCAGGCCGACGCCCGGTCCGGCCCGGAGCAGCCGGTCCAGCCGGCGGTCCCGGTCCTCCCCCTGCCCGTCGGCCGCGCCGACCGCCCGGTAGAACGCCACGAGCCGCTCGGGCCCGTAGCGCCGGGCGATCAGCTCGCAGGCGAGCCAGGCCTGCTCGTACGCCTGGGCGATGCCGTCGGCCCCCGCGGTGAAGTCCCGGTCGGCGGGCAGCGCGGTGGGCAGCCGGCCGGCGGCGACGTCCCGGGCCAGCTCGGGGGCGATCTGCTGCGGGCGCCGGCCGGAGCCCCGGTAGGCGGTCCAGTCGGCGACGCCCTCGGAGAGCCAGAGCGGTGTCCAGGCCCGGGTGTCGGCCCTGGTCGCGACGTGGGTGGCCTCGTGGGTGACGACCACCTGCCGGCCGAAGTCGCTGAGCCGCCCAAACGTGCCGGGGTTGACCAGCACCCGGTCGGCGGGGGTGTGCCAGGGCGCGCCGGGGGCGGCCGAGGTGACCGCTGCCATGCCCGCCCAGCCCGCCGGGTCGACCTCCAGCAGCCGGGCGAACTGCTCCGCGGTGGCGGGTACTTCGAGCAGCAGGCGGCCCGCCCAGCCGGTGCCCCAGACCTCGCTCACGGCGGGTGCGGCCCGGTCGGCCACCGCGACCAGACCGGCCGGGTCGGGCCCGTCGGCCAGTCCGAGCACCAGGCAGTGCGCGCCCGCCGCGGACCGGGCGGAGCCGAGGTCCCAGAGCGCCGGGGGCCCGCTCGCGCTCTCCTCCCGGTCGACCCGCCAGCCGCCGCCGGCCAGGACCAGGTCGATCCGGCGCGGGTACACCACCGGGTAGTCGTCGTACCCGGTGATCCGGACCGCCAGGTCGGCGGCGGCCGTGAGCCGCTCCGGTCCGGCGTCCGCGCCGAGCACCAGGTTGCGGTAGCCGGCCTCGATCGCCGCCGGTCCGGACCAGGAGGGCAGCGCCCGGGCCCGCGCGTCCAGCAGCGCGGCCACCTCGGCCCGCCGGTCCGACGCCCACCGGTCCGACGCCCGCCCGGCCGCGGAGGGGGCCGCCGGGGCCGCCGGCGGCAGCGACAGCTGGGCCAGCCCGCCGGCCGCGAGCAGCAGCGCACCGCGCCGGGACAGCGTCCGGCGGGCGCCGTCTATCGGGTGGGGGGCGTCGGGGTCGGACGGTGCCGGGCTCAGAGCCGGACCACCCCCGCGACCGGCATCGCGTTGACGCTCTCGTAGCGGACCTTGGCGCCCGGGTAGGGGGCGTGCACGATCACCCCGCCGCCGGCGTACATCCCGACGTGGTGCATGTCCCGGTAGAAGATCACCAGGTCTCCCGGCCGCGCTTCGGAGAGGCTGACCCGCTGCCCGGCGTACGCCTGGGCCTGCGAGGTGCGCGGCAGGGTCACTCCGGCCTGCCGCCAGCTGTAGTACATCAGACCGGAGCAGTCGAAGGCGCGGGGCCCGGTGGATCCGTAGAGGTAGGGCGAGCCGATCATCCGCACCGCGGCCGCCAGCGCGGCCGCCCCGCGCTCGGAGGCGGGCGGGGCCGTGCCGAGGTCCAGCCGGTCGGTGCCCCGGGTGGCGCGCTGCTCGGCCTCCCGGGCGTCCTGGGCGGCCATCCGGGCCCGCTCGGCGACGCCCAGGCTGTTGAGGAGCCGCTGGGCCTCGGTGAGCCGCTGCTGGATCTGCTGCTTGCTGTCGGCGAGCGAGCGGCGGGCCTGGTCGAGTTCGGCGAGCTTGCCGGCGGTCTCGGTGCGGCGCTGGTCGAGCCGGCGCTGGCGGGTGGCCAGTTCGTGCAGGGTCTCCTGCTGCCGCTCGGCGGCCTGGTCGAGGGTGCGGGCCCGGGACAGGTAGCCCTCCGGGTCGGTGGAGAGCATCAGCTGGACGGTCTGGGCCATGCCGCCGCCGCGGTACTCGGCGCCGGCCACGGTGGCGAGGTCGCCGCGCAACTGGTTGAGCTGGTCCTGGGCGACGGCGATCTCGCCCTGGAGGACGGTCGTCTCGCCCTGGAGCCGCTGCTGCGCCTCCTGGGCGGCGTTGTACTTCTCGGACGCCTGCTCGGCCTCGCCGTAGAGCTGCTCCACCTGCGCCTTGACGTCCTTGCGGGTGGGCGTGTCCGGCGCGGCGGGGGCGGCCTGGGCGCTGCCGCCCGTCGTCACACCCAGGGCGGTGGCGGCGGCCGCGGTCAGCACCAGCGCACGGGCGAGCAGTTGGGAACGACGGTGCACGGGCATGGCGGCAGCGGCTCCGATCCGGCGGTGGGGCCCCGCCGCCGCCCCAACGCGGGCGGCCCTGGAAGCGGAGTCCGGTGGCAGACGTTAGCGAGTCCGGGCAACCGAGTCCAAACCCCTGCCAACCCGAATATTTGACCCGCAATCGGACATCAGTCCGAGACGCCGGAAAAGCCGCAGGCCCGGCCTTCCGTGGTGGAAGGCCGGGCCTGGGAGGGCCTGAGCGGGGATCAGACCCGCACGATGGAGGTCAGCGGCATGTTGCCGACGGCCTCGTAGCGGACCGACGCGCCCGGCTTGGGCGCGTGCAGCACCTGGCCGTTGCCCGCGTAGATGCCGACGTGGTGGGCGTCCCCGTAGAAGATCAGCAGGTCGCCGGGCTGGGCCTGGGAGAGGTCGGTGCCGATCCGGGTACCGGCGTGGGCCTGCTCCTGCGAGGTGCGCGGCAGCGAGACGTCGACCTGGTTGAACGCCCAGACCATCAGGCCCGAGCAGTCGAAGGAGCCGGGGCCGGAGGCGCCGTAGACGTACGGGCTGCCGATCTTGGAGGCGGCGATGGACAGCGCCGCGGCGCCGCGCGAGCTGCCGGCGCTCGGCTTGGTGACCGGCGCGGCGGGGGCCTGCGACGCGCTCAGGTCGGTGCGGCTGTTGTCGCGGGAGGAGCGGTCGGCGGCCTGCTGGGCCGCCGCCTGCTGCTGGGCGGCCTTCGCCGCGGCGTCGGCCTTCGCCTTGGCGTCGGCGGCGGCCTTCTCCTCGGCCGCGCGGATCGCCTGGCGCTCCTGCTCGGACAGGGTGTTGAAGAGGTCCTGCGCGGCCTTGAGCTTGCCCTGGACCTCGTCCTTGGCGCTCTTCAGCTGCTGGGTGGTGGTCTCCATCTCGGCGAGCTTGCCCTGGGCCTCGGAGCGCACCTGGTCGAGCTTGCGCTGCTCGTCCTGGAGCTGCTTGAGCTGGCCCTTCTGGGTGCCGCCGGCCTGGTTCAGCGTGTCGGCCTGGCTCAGGAAGGTGTCCGGGCTGGCGGAGAACATCAGCTGGACGGTCTGGGATATGCCGCCGTTGCGGTACTGCTCGCCGGCGATCTCGGCCAGGCCGCCCTGGAGGTCGGTCACCTGTCCCTGCTGCCGCGCCACCTGGTCCTGCAGGTCGGTGACCTGCTTCTGCAGCTGCTGCTGCTTCTCCTGGGCGGCGTTGAGCTTCTCGGTCGCGACCTCGGCCTGGTCGTTGAGCTGGTCGACCTGCTCCTTGACCTGGTCCTTGGTCGGCTGCGGGTCGGCGTGGGCGCCGGACTGCGCGGACAGCGCGACGGCCGCCGCGGCGAAGCCGGTCAGGATCGAGACCCGGGTGCGACTGGCGGGCTTGGGACGACGATGGGACGCCACGAAGGCGGACTCCTTCTTCCTACGCCGTCTACCGGGTGAGCTGACGGGTTCGGGCCGGAAGCGTGCCCTACGACGCCTCACGGCCGTTCCACCGGCCGACCTGGCGCCGATTCACCCCGGAGGAACGTGGTTCCCCGGCTCCGTTCGACAGCACCCCCGACTGCTGGGCTCCCCGTCGGGCAGGCACTGGGCCCGCCCCGCTGCGTCACGAACTCGACGGAAACCACCGCCGCCACCCTGGCTGGGCGATCGGGAGTGCGGTGGTTCGGGGCACGACCCTAGTAACTGAACCGTGATCCGTTCAAATCCTTGTCAGAAAAAAGACGGAAGAAGACCAAAGTTCTTTTGTGAATATGACACATAGTGATCACCGCCGTACGTAAAGCTGATCACTCTTCATCGGGGAGTCACGCTGCGGACAAAACCCGAACGCCACCCCCGGTCCGAGGGTGGCGTGGATCACAGGCCCGGACGGGCCCTTCGGGCGTGTCGGGACGTCAGACCCGGCGGATCGTGTTGATCTGCATCGCGTCGACCTTCATCACCTTCACCACGTCACCGGTGTGCGGCGCGTGCACCACCATGCCGTTGCCGATGTACATCCCGACGTGGTGCCGGTCGGGGCCGTAGATGACCAGGTCGCCCGGCTGGGCCTGGTCCAGCGAGACCCTGGTGCCGACGTTGCCCTGCTCCTGCGAGGTGCGCGGCAGCGAGACGCCGGCCTGGCCGTACGCCCAGACCATCAGGCCCGAGCAGTCGAAGGTGGTCGAGCCGGTGGCGCCCCACACGTACGGCGAGCCCTGCTTGCTCATCGCCTTGGCCACGGCCACGCCCGCGTAGCCGCCGGCCTGCGGGAGGCTGCCGAGGTCGGCACGGTCGCTGCCGCGCGAGGCGCGGTCGTCCTGCTGCTGCTGGGCCCGCAGCGCGGCGCGGTCGGAGGCGCTGAGCGAGTTCAGCAGGTCCTGCGCGGCCTTCAGCTTCTGGTTGACGTCCGTCTTGGCCTGGTTCAGGTCCTTGGTGGTGGAGTCGAGCGAGGCCAGGACGGCGGCGGCCTCGGACTTCTCCTGGTCCAGCCGGCGCTGCTGGTCCAGCAGTCCCTTGAGCGCCTCCGACTCGCTGGCGCTGGCCTGCTGGGCGCTGGACGCCTTCTCCAGGTAGCCCGACGGGTCCGAGGAGAGCATCAGCTGGACGGACGGGTCGATGCCGCCGGTGCGGTACTGCTCGCCCGCCACGCCGGCCAGGCCGGTCTGGAGCTGGGTCATCTCGTCCTGGCTGCGGGCCACCTTGTCCTGCAGCTGGTCGGACTGCTTGCGGAGCTGGTCGGCCCGCTCCTTGGCGCCGTTGTACTTCTCCGCCGCCTGCTCCTGGTCCTGCTGGAGCTGGTCGATCTGCGCCTTGACGTCGGTCTTGCTCGGCTGGGGCGCGGCGTGCGCGGCGACCTGCGCGGAGAGGGCGACCGCGGTCGCCGCGGCAGCGGTGAGCACGGAGACCCGGGCGCGGCTCGGCTGCTTGGGACGGCGGTGGGAGGCCAAGGGAATTGCTCCTTCTTCCATCGGCCTCACCCGATCAGGTGAGAATCCGGAAAATAGGTTTGACGCCACACCCTAGGGAAGATCCACGGGTTTTGCCACTCCCCCGAAGGCGTGAACTCCACTTCCCCCGCAGGCTTCACTGGATGTGCACACCGCCGCAAACCGGGCGCTGACCAGGCCTCATCCCGCCGCGGCAGCCGTCAGGGCCGCGCCAGCCGGTTCAGCAGCAGAACGGAAGCCACGGGGCGCGCGCCGGCCTTCCGCACGCCCTCCGCGACCTCCCGGTCGGTGGACACCACCACCACCGGACGACCCTGCGGCTCGGCCCGCACCAGACGGCGGATCAGCTCGTCCGCGGTCTCGCCGGTCCGGCTGAACCGCACCCGCACCCCGCGCGGTGGCGCCATGATCACCGGAACGTCCAGGTCCTGCCCGTCGAACACGCAGGTGACCTCCGCCTGCGTGCGCTGGGCCAGCATCGCCAGCCCGCCCAGCAGCCGGATCCGCTGCTGCTCCAGCGGCAGCGTCGGATAGCCCGTCTTGGTCACGTTGTAGCCGTCCACCACCAGGTGCACCTGCGGGATCGCCAGCAGCTGGTCCAGCAGCGCCGGATCGTCGTCGGCCAGACCGCGCCGGGCCACGTCGTGCGGCGAGGCCGCACCCGGCACCACCGCCTCCACCAGGTCCCCCGGCCGGATCTGGGAGACCGGCAGCGCCAGCTCCCGCTGGAGCCCCTGCGCCGACTGCAGCACCGTGTCCAGCAGCAGCCGCAGCCGCATGTCCTCGACGCTGCGGCCCTCGCGGGCCGACCGGCGGCCCTGCTCGGCCGCCGTCTCCAGCTCGCCGACCCGGTGCCGCAGCCGCCGTGCCTCGGACTCCGCGGCGCCACGCTCGGCGGCCGCCTGCGCCCTCGCGGCCTCCAGCTCGGCGGTCAGCCGCCTGGTCTCGGCCTGCGCCCGGCGGGTGTCGCTCTCCAGCGAGCGCACCTTCTTCCGCAGCGACTCGGCCTCCCGGCGGACGTCCTCGGACTCCGCGCGCTGCCGCTCCAGGTCCGCCCGGGCGGCGGACCGCAGCTCGGCGAGCTCCGCCTGCAACTTCTCCGCCAGCCGGGTGGCCTCGGCGGCCGCGCCCTCGGCGCCGGCCCGCTCGGCCTCCTCCCCGGCCTCGGCCACCAGCCGGCTCCAGCCGGCCGACCGCACCAGGTAGGCGGCGGCCGCGACGTCCATCGGATCGGCGGCGCCCGGAACGCTGCCCGACTCCAACGCCTTCACCAGGTCCGGCTGGCCCAGCCTCAGCCGCTCCGCTATCCGCACCCGGAACGCCGGCTCCGACTCCAGCGCCGCGGCCAGCGCCGTGGCCGCGTACTTGGCCCGCCGGGCCGGGGTGAACTTGACGTACTGGCGCAGGCTCTGCGGCAGCTCGCCAGGCGGCAGCCCGCCGAGCGCGTCCGAGGCCAGGCCGACCACGCGCCGGCGCACGCCCTCGGGCAGCGGCCGGTCCAGCTTCTCGGCACCACGCTCCGGCGCCACCTCGCCGGAACCCGCCGCCCCGCCGGGGCCCACCGACTCATCGGAACCCGCCGCCCCGCCGACGGCCGCGGGCTCGGACGGAGCCGCGTCGGCGGCCCGCGCCTGCACGGCCGCAGCGGGCTGAAGCCCCTGCGCTTCGGCGGGCTCCCTCGCTGCGTCCACCACGTCCTCGGCTCCGATCCTGGTCCTACGGGGTCACGGCCCGCGGCCGCCGCCCTGTCGTCACGCTCCGTGCGTCCTGTCTGTATTGTCCCAGCGCGGCGGGCAGGCGCGCCGCGCACCCGCCCCCGCGCCGTCGGGCGTCAGCCCTGGTCGGCGGAGGCCTCCGCGTTCTCGGCGCCCGGACGGGCCACCAGCTCGACCTGGTCCACGGCGTTGCACCAGCGGCAGCGCACCGACTCGATCGTCTCGCTCAGCACCTCGGTATCCTCGACCTTGGACTCGCCGGCCAGGTCGAAGTGCAGGAACTCGGTGACCCGCGCGGTGCGGGTCACGTCGAAGCGGGTGAGGTTTCCGCACAGGGTGCAGCGCCAGCGCGTCTCGGCGGTCAGGGCGGGGACGGTCATCGGGGGTCCTCTCGGGTGGTCCCTGGGTGGGCTAGGCGCTCCCCCCGGAGCCCCGGCGTCGGCGGCGGGAGGCGGGATTGCCCGCCCCAAGCCTATTGCCTGAGGCAACCATCCCGGCCACCAGTCAGGAGAACGAGCGGGCTAGTCCACCTGCCGTACAAGGCCGTGTCACACGCCCGACACGGAGGGATGCTTGGCCGCATGGCACTGACGGCCCCCGGGCACACCGACGCGCGGGGCGAGCACCCGTCCGTGCCCGCCCCGGCGGTCACCTACGCCCTGATCGCGGTCAACACCCTGGTGTTCCTGCTGGGCCCGGCCGCCGGGCTCAACCCGCTGTACGGCACCGGCCAGTCCCGGCTCTGCGCGGAGCAGCGGTACGAGCAGCGCTGGGGCGTCATCCCCGCCGAGGTGCTGGCCGGCCGCCCGCTGACCGCCGAGCAGCTGGCCCAGGCCCCCGACCCGGCCCCGGGCTGCCCGGCCGCGCCCACCCCGGGCAAGCACCCGGCGCTGTCCGTCCTCACCGGGCTCTTCGTGCACGCCGGCTGGCTGCACCTGCTGGGCAACCTGCTCTTCCTCCACGTCTTCGGCCCCACCGTCGAACGGCGGCTGGGCCGGGCCCGGTTCGCCGTCTTCTACCTGGCCGCCGGCAGCCTGGCCACGTACGGCTTCGCCCTCGCCGAGGCGCACTCCCCGGGCTCCACCCGGGTGCTGATCGGCGCCTCCGGCGCGATCTCCGCCGTCCTCGGCGCCTACCTGCGCTTCCATCCGCGCGCCCGGGTGACGACGCTCGTCCCGCTGCTGCTGTTCCTGCCGCTGCGCTTCCCGGCCTGGCTGGTGCTCGGCCTCTGGTTCGCCCTGCAGTGGTGGTCGGTCCACTCGGCCGGGCCCGGGGTGGCCTATCTGGTTCACGTGATCGGCTTCTCGGCGGGCTTCCTCTACGCCTGCACGGCGGTCAGCCACCCCCCGAGACGACCCGGCTGACGCCCGATACGCTGGCGGCACCCCACAAAGGAGCCCGAACAGTGATCACCGCCATCGTCCTGATCAAGACCAGTGTCGACCGCATCCCGGAGATCGCCGAAGCCATCGCGGCCATCGAGGGCGTCAGCGAGGTGTACTCGGTGACCGGTGGCTACGACCTGGTGGCGATGGTCCGGGTGCGCCGGCACGACGATCTGGCCGCGGTCATCCCGGGCCGGCTGAACAAGGTCCCGGGCGTGGCCCACACCGAGACCCAGATCGCCTTCCGCACCTACTCCCAGCACGACCTCGAGGCCGCCTTCGCCCTCGGCCTGGACGAGTAGGCCCCTCGGCCCCGCCGACCGGGCCCCTCAGCCCTGCTGACGCCCCCGGTCGACCTGCACGGTGGCGACGCAGCGCCCGCCCTCGTTGCGGTAGTTCCACGCGGCACCGTCCGTGACCAGCTCGCGCACGGCGGTCAGGAAGCGGTCGACGTGCTCGTCCGGGGTCCCGGCCCCGAAGCTCACCCGGATCGCGTTCAGGCTGCGCTCGCCGGGCAGCGACGGCTCGGGCGCCCCGCACTCGGAGGGGGAGACCTCTTCGTCCCCGAGCAGGGTGCGCAGCAGCGGGTGCGCGCAGAACAGGCCGTCGCGGACCCCGATGCCGTACTCGGCGGACAGCGCGGCCGAGAAGTGCGAGCTGTTCCAGCCCTGGACGACGAAGGACAGCACGCCCACCCGGGCCGCCTCGGCGCCGAACAGGGTCAGCACCTTGACCTGCGGGATCTCCGCCAGCCCGGCGGTCAGCCGGGCGATCAGCTGCCGCTCCCGGGCCTCCAGCACGTCGAAGCCCGCCTCGCTCAGCGCCCGGCAGGCCGAGGCGATCGCGTAGGCGCCGATGACGTTCGGCGAGCCGGCCTCGTGCCGGGCCGGACCGGAGTGCCACTGGACGGCCACCGAGCCGTCGGTCCCCCGGGCCACCGTCCGGGTCGCCCCGCCGCCGGCCAGGTACGGGTCGGCCGCGTCCAGCCAGTCCGCCCGGCCGGCCAGCACGCCGGCGCCGAAGGGCGCGTAGATCTTGTGGCCGGAGAAGGCGATCCAGTCGACGTCCAGCTCGCGCACCGAGACCCGGTGGTGCGGGGCCAGCTGGGCGGCGTCCAGCACCACCCGGGCGCCGTGCCGGTGCGCGGTCCCGGTCAGCTCGGCGACCGGCCACAGCTCGCCGGTCACGTTGGAGGCTCCGGTGACGCAGAGCAGCTTGGGGCCCTCGGGCGCCTCGGCGAGCGCGGCGTCCAGGGCGGCGACCGCCTCGGCGTGCGAGCGCGGCGCGCGCAGGTAGTGGACGTCGAGCCCGGCGTGCGCCCAGGGCAGCAGCGAGGCGTGGTGCTCGGTCTCGAAGGCGAACACCCGGGTCCCGGCCGGGACGGCCGAGGCGAGCAGGTTCAGCGAGTCGGTGGTGGCCCGGGTGAAGACCACCTGGTCGCCCTCGCGCAGGTCGAGGAACTCGGCGACGGTGCGGCGGCTCTGCTCGAACAGGTCGGTGGACAGCTGGGAGAGGTACCCCGCGCCGCGGTGCACGCTGCCGTAGTAGGGGGCGTAGGCGGAGACGTCGTCCCAGACCCGCTGGAGCGCCGGGGAGCTGGCCGCGTAGTCGAGGGCCGCGTACCCGACCTTCTCGCCGCTGGCGAGCGGGACCTGGACGTCGTGGCCGAGGACGGCGAGGGGGGCGCAGATTTCGGTGGCGATCGACATGAGGATGCACTCCTTCTGGGGGTGTGGGACCCCGGGAGTGCTAAGTCGTCGGGCGTCCGCGCTTGCCGCACGGACGATTCGCCGAGCGACCCGGTCCTCACCCAGGGCACCCCGCCACGGACGGAGGGTTGCCGGACAGCAAGCTGGGGCTTGACGCTGTCACTCATGACCTGGCCAAGACTCTAGGTCGCGCCCAGCGAGTGGTCAAACAGGCATCCACCATCCGGACAGCCGAGGAGCCCGCGCCGGCGTTCCGGCACGGGCTCCCAAGTACCGCCTCACACCCGGCTGGTGGCCTCCGACCAACGCCGCAGCAGCTCCTGCGCCGCGCCCGAGTCGATGGCCCGCTCGGCCCGCGCCATGCCCGCCGCGAGCTGTTCGGTGAGCGGCGCCTCACCCAGGTCGAGCGCGACCAGCGCCGCCGCCGTGTTCATCAGGACGGCGTCCCTCACCGCCCCGCGCTCGCCGGCCAGCAGCCGCCGCGCGACCTCGGCGTTGTACGAGGGGTCCGCCCCGCGCAGCGCCTCGATGCCGACCAGCTCGACGCCGACGTCCCGCGGGTCGAAGGCGGTCTCGGTGACGGTCCCGTCCCGCACGATCCACACCTGCGAGGTGGTGGTGATGGTCAGCTCGTCCAGGCCGTCGTCGCCCCGGAAGACCAGGCCGGTCGAGCCGCGCCGGGCGAGCACGCCGGCGATCAGTCCGGCGAGCCGGGTGTCGAAGCAGCCGATCGCGTGCGAGGTGACCTTGGCCGGGTTGGTCAGCGGGCCGAGGATGTTGAACGCGGTCGGCACCCCGAGGTCGCGCCGGGCGGTGGCGGCGTGCCGCATCGACGGGTGGAACTTGGCCGCGAAACAGAAGGTCAGCCCGACCTCCTCGGCGATCTCGGCGACCCGCCGGGCCGACAGGTCGAGGCGGACGCCGAGCTTCTCCAGCACGTCCGAGGAGCCGCTGGCCGAGGAGGAGGCCCGGTTGCCGTGCTTGACCACCTTGGCGCCGGCCGCGGCCGCGACGATCGCCGACATGGTGGAGATGTTGACGGTCTTGGCCCGGTCGCCGCCGGTGCCGACGATGTCCACGGCCGGGCCGGGGATGTCCAGCGGCTCGGCGTGCGCGTACATCGCGTCCACCAGGCCGGTGATCTCGTCGACCGTCTCACCCTTGGCCCGCAGCGCCACCATGAACCCGGCCACCTGGACGGGGGACGCCTCGCCGCTCATGATCCGGTCCATCGCCCACGCGGTGGCCGAGCGGTCGAGGTCCTCCCCCTTCAACAGCGCCGCCAGGACGTCCGGCCAGGTGCGGACCACCTGCGCGGGTGCGGTACCACCGTTCGCAGGGTTCACGTTCACCATGGCTGACTCCAGCTGTTGTCGGGTTCCCCGCGGCGGGGGGACGTCCGTACGGATGGAGTCAGCCTATCGACCGGCGGGGTTCCCCCGGCGGCGTCTTCTCTAGTTCTGAGACGGCACCGCTCAGCGGCTGACGGGCGCCCGCTTGGCCAGCCGCGCCCGCAGCAGGGTGGCGACCGCCTCGGCCAGCGCCACCGGGTCCACCGGGCGCGAGATCGCGGCGTCGGCCCGGCTCCAGGCGGCCAGCCAGGAGTCCTGCGGCCGGCCGATCAGCACCAGCACCGGCGGGCAGCCGTAGATCTCGTCCTTGAGCTGGCGGCCGAGCCCGAGCCCGCCGGCCGGCACCGCCTCGCCGTCCAGGATGCAGAGGTCCACGCCGCCCTTCTCCAGTGCCTTCAGCACCGCGGGGGTGGTCGCGCACTCCAGGTAGGACAGTTCCGGAAGGTCCTCGACGGGCCGGCGGCCGAGTGCCGTCAGCACCTGCTCTCGGGTGTTGCGGTCATCGCTGTAGACGAGGACGGTGAGCGTCTCGTCGGTCGTGTACGCCATGGGCCCTGCTCCCTCAAGTGTGATCCGGACCACGTTCGCCTGATCCGGATGCTACTCCCGATCACCCGTCGCCGAGTCCCCCTCGCGGACCTTCCTCCTCAAGCCGCCGCGCCCGCGACTCACCCGCCCGGAGGACGGCCCGTCACCCGGACCCGTCCAGACCACCCGTACGGCCGATAAGGGGCCCGCGCATTACCCCCGGAGGCTCCGCCAAGCGTGCAACGACGCGCTGGGCAACGGGGTCGCAGGCCCCTCCGAAGGAACCGTCAGAAAAGGGACACGCCGCTGCTCAGCCGCCATTGGGACCCCCCACCGCCCTCCAGGGGGGCATACCGCACGCACCGGACACTCCGAGGGACACCCCCCGGCGTGAAGACGGAATAAGGGACCGACATAATGTCCGTCGTGGCGACAGCAACAGCAGTAGAAACCGGGCACGCGCACGGATCGGTCAACCGGCCGAACATGGTCAGCGTCGGAACGATCGTCTGGCTCAGTTCCGAGTTGATGTTCTTCGCGGCCCTCTTCGCGATGTACTTCACGCTCCGCTCCGTCAAGGGAGCCGAGTTCTGGACCGAGAAGGCGCACGCCCTCAACGTGCCCTTCTCCTCGGTCAACACCACGATCCTGGTGCTCTCCTCGCTGACCTGCCAGCTCGGCGTGTTCGCTGCCGAGCGCGGGGACGTGAAGAAGCTCCGCTCGTGGTTCGTCATCACCTTCGTGATGGGCGCGATCTTCATCGGCGGCCAGATCTTCGAGTACACCGAGCTGGTCAAGAAGGACGGCCTCTCGCTGTCCTCCGACCCGTACGGCACGGTGTTCTACCTGACCACCGGCTTCCACGGTCTGCACGTGACGGGTGGTCTGATCGCCTTCCTGCTGGTCCTGGGACGGACGTACGCAGCCAAGCGCTTCACGCACGAGCAGGCCACCGCCGCGATCGTCGTGTCGTACTACTGGCACTTCGTCGACGTCGTGTGGATCGGCCTGTTCGCGACCATCTACCTGATCAAGTAACCAGCTGATCAGGTCGCTGGCCACCGGCTTCGGTCCCCGCCCTCACCGGCGTCGGGCCGATTCTGCCGGTGGCGACGCTCCCACCGACCGACCGCGCGCGCAGCCCTAGACAGGCAGCCTCGTGCCGGCCAGACCGGCCGCCGGGTGCACCCACCAGTCGACCAGATCCTGACACCGGGGTTATTCCGTGAAAAAGCTCTCCGCACGACGGCGCCACCCATTGGCGGCGCTGGTCGTCCTACTTCTCGCCCTGGCGGCAACCGGGGGGCTGTACGCCGCGTTCGCGCCCGCCGACAAGGCGCAGGCCGACGTCGCCGCGCAGTCGCTCGCGATCGATGAGGGCAAGAAGCTCTTCGCCGTGGGCTGCTCCTCGTGCCACGGCCTGAACGGCCAGGGCAGCAGCGACGGTCCGAGCCTGGTCGGCGTCGGCTCCGCCTCTGTCGACTTCCAGGTCGGTACCGGCCGCATGCCGGCCCAGCAGCCCGGCGCCCAGGTGCCGCGCAAGAAGAACATCTACTCGCAGGCGGAGATCGACCAGCTCGCCGCCTTCGTCGCCTCGCTCGGCCCCGGCCCGGTGACGCCGACCCCGGAGCAGTACACCTCGACCAACCCGGACGACATCTCCAAGGGTGGCGAGCTGTTCCGCACCAACTGCGCCCAGTGCCACAACTTCGCCGGCCAGGGCGGTGCCCTGACCAAGGGCAAGTACGCCCCGTCGCTGGAGGGCGTGGACGCCAAGCACATCTACGAGGCCATGCAGACCGGCCCGCAGAACATGCCGTCGTTCCCGGACACCACCATGCCCGAGGAGCAGAAGAAGCAGATCGTGGCCTTCGTCCGCCACACCACCTCCGATGAGCCCAACCCCGGTGGTCTCACGCTCGGCAGCCTCGGTCCGGTGACCGAGGGTCTGTTCGGCTGGATCTTCGGTCTCGGCACGCTCATCGCGGTCGCGATCTGGGTCGCCGCCCACACCACCAAGGCCAAGAAGTCATGAGCCACGACATGTCAGAAGAGAAGCTTCCGGAGTCACACGGCTCCGCCGGTGACGTCGCCGCGCACGGCGACCCGTTCGCCGACCCGGGCCTTCCGGCCCACGAGCCCCGCCGCACCGACATCGACGAGCGGGCCGCCCAGCGGGCCGAGCGTCAGGTCTCGCTGATGTTCGTGGTCTCGATGCTCGCCACCATCGGCTTCATCGCCTCGTACGTGGCCATCGACCCGGACAAGATCGTCTACATCTTCCCGCTCGGTCACGTCAGCGCGCTGAACTTCGCGCTCGGCCTGACCCTGGGCGTCGCGCTGTTCATGATCGGCGCGGGTGCGGTCCACTGGGCCCGCACGCTGATGTCGGACGTCGAGCTGCCGGCCGAGCGCCACCCGATCGAGGCTGACGACGAGGTCCGCGCGGACGTCATCGAGCAGTTCAAGACCGGTGCCGCCGAGTCCGGCTTCGGCCGCCGCAAGATGATCCGCAACACCCTCATCGGCTCCATGGCGCTGGTCCCGCTCTCCGGCGTGGTCCTGCTCCGCGACCTCGGGCCGCTGCCCGAGAAGAAGCTGAAGGAGACGGGCTGGAACGAGGCGACCCCGGCCAAGCCCCTGCAGCTCATCAACATGAGCACCAACCTGCCGATGAAGGCCGAGGACATCGTCATCGGCTCGCTGACCTTCGCCATGCCCGAGGGTCTGCACGTCCACGACGAGGACTTCCAGCAGGCGATCGCCAAGGACGCCCTGATGCTGGTGCGCATCGCGCCGGACGACATCAAGGACGACCGGTCGCGGGAGAAGGCCTTCGAGGGCATCCTCGCCTACTCCAAGATCTGCACCCACGTCGGCTGCCCGATCAGCCTGTACGAGCAGCAGACCCACCACGCGCTCTGCCCCTGCCACCAGTCGACCTTCGACCTGGCGGACGGCGCGCGCGTGATCTTCGGCCCGGCCGGCCACCCGCTGCCGCAGCTGAAGATCATCACTGACGAGAAGGGCTACCTGGTCGCCACCGGCGACTTCGACGAGCCCGTCGGCCCGAGCTACTGGGAGCGTGCTCGATGAGTACGAGCAGCACCACCGGTGCCGCCAAGCCCGCCAGCACGCGCGCCAAGCCCGCCAACAAGTGGGAGGCCGCTGCTGACTGGACGGACGGCCGGGTGGGGATCTACTCCCTCGCCAAGGCCAACCTGCGCAAGATCTTCCCGGACCACTGGTCCTTCATGCTGGGCGAGATCTGCCTCTACACGTTCGTCATCATCATCCTGACCGGTGTCTACCTGACGCTGTTCTTCAAGCCGTCGATGGCCGAGGTCGTCTACAACGGCTCGTACGTGCCGCTCAAGGGCATCGGGATGTCCGAGGCGTACGCCTCGACGGTGGACATCAGCTTCGAGGTCCGCGGCGGTCTGCTGATCCGGCAGATCCACCACTGGGCCGCCCTGGTCTTCGTGGCCGCGATGCTCGTGCACAT
This sequence comes from Kitasatospora sp. NPDC088861, assembly GCF_044750105.1. Taxonomy (NCBI): domain Bacteria; kingdom Bacillati; phylum Actinomycetota; class Actinomycetes; order Kitasatosporales; family Streptomycetaceae; genus Kitasatospora; species Kitasatospora sp. NPDC088861. Next base: position 446,821 of record NZ_JBIVJF010000003.1, on the reverse strand, counting down.
GATGCGCGTGTTCTTCACCGGCGCGTTCCGCAAGCCGCGTGAGATCAACTGGGTCTTCGGCTTCCTGCTGCTGATCCTGGGCATGTTCGACGGCTTCTTCGGCTACTCGCTGCCGGACGACCTGCTGTCGGGTACCGGTATCCGCTTCATGGAAGGCGCGATCCTCGCCGTCCCGCTGGTCGGCACCTACATCCAGATGTTCCTGTTCGGGGGCGAGTTCCCCGGCCACGACATCGTGCCGCGCTTCTTCACGATCCACGTGCTGCTGATCCCGGGCATCATGCTCGGCCTGCTGGTGGCGCACCTGATCCTGGTCTTCTACCACAAGCACACCCAGTGGGCGGGCCCGGGCAAGACCGAGAAGAACGTCGTCGGCATGCCGCTGATGCCGGTCTACATGGCCAAGGCCGGTGGCTTCTTCTTCCTGGTGTTCGGTCTGATCGCCGCCATCTCGGCGATCGCCACGATCAACCCGATCTGGGCGTACGGCCCGTACCGCCCGGACCAGGTGTCCACGGACGCCCAGCCCGACTGGTACATGGGCTTCTCCGAAGGCCTGATCCGCGTCATGCCGGGCTGGGAGGTCGGCCTGTGGGGCCACACCCTGAACCTGGGTGTCTTCATCCCGCTGATGATCTTCCCGCTGGTCCTGGTCTCGATCGCGGTCTACCCGTTCATCGAGGGCTGGATCACCGGCGACAAGCGCGAGCACCACATCCTGGACCGCCCGCGCAACGCGCCCGTCCGCACCGCGCTCGGCGCCGCCTGGATCAGCCTGTACCTGGTGCTGCTGGTCGGTGGTGGCAACGACCTGTTCGCCACCCACCTGCACCTGTCGATCAACTCGATCACCTACTTCGTCCGCGTCGGCTTCTTCGCGGTGCCGGTCATCACCTTCATCGTCACCAAGCGCTGGTGCCTCGGCCTCCAGCGCCGGGACAAGGAGAAGGTGCTGCACGGCCGCGAGACGGGCGTCATCAAGCGCCTGCCGCACGGCGAGTTCGTCGAGGTGCACGCCCAGCTGCCGCAGAAGGACCTGTACAAGCTCACCGCGCACGAGCAGGTCCAGCCGGTCGAGCTGCCGGCCCAGACGGACGAGAACGGCGTGGCCAGCAAGGCCGGCCTGCTCGGCCGCACCCGGGCCAAGCTGTCCCGCGGCTTCTACGGCGGCAGCGCCCAGATCCCCAAGCCGACCTCCGAGGAGCACCACGAGATCACCAGCGGCCACGGCCACCACTGATCCCGTACGCCCCGCAGCGTCACACCCGAGGGCCGCTGACCAGAGTTCTTCTGGTCAGCGGCCCTCGGGCTTTCCCGTCCCCCGTCCGCACCCTCCAGGAGCTCCCGTGCAGCTGTCCGTCGACCCCGCCGCCGCCACTCCCCCGTACGAGCAGATCCGGGCCCAGATCGCCGAGCGGGCCCGTTCCGGCGAACTGCCGACCGGGCTGCGGCTGCCCACCGTCCGGGCCCTGGCCGAGGAGCTGGGGCTGGCCGCCGGGACGGTCGCCCGGGCGTACCGGGAGCTGGAGGCGGACGGCGTGGTGGAGACCCACGGCCGGCGCGGCACGCTGATCGCGGCCACCGGCGACACCGCGCACCGGCTGGCCGCCGCGGCCGCCGCCGAGTACGCCGAGCGGGCGACCCGGCTCGGGCTCCCGCGGGCGGATGCGCTGGCCGCGGTGGACGCCGCCCTGCGGCTGGCCTACCAGGAGGCCTGAGAAGGCGCTCCAGGGGCCCTCAGGCCTCCGGGCGGATCATCCCCGAGGCGTGGGCCTGGGAGGCCGGCGCGGTGGTGCTGACGGGCTCTCCGAGGGCGCTGTGCTTGACCCAGTCCGTCCAGGAGATGTTCCAGTCCCCGAAGCCGTTGCCGAACGGCTCCATGGTGGCGCCGCGGCTGTTCACCACCGTCACCAGGTCCCCCACCCTGGTGTTCTGGAAGAACCACTTGGCGTTCTCGGTGCTCATGCCGGTACAGCCGTGGCTGACGTTCTCCAGGCCCTGCGAGCGGACCGACCAGGGCGCCGCGTGGACGTACTCGCCGCTCCAGGTGACGCGGGTGGCCCACTCCACGTTGAGGTCGTAGAACTCCGAGCTCCCGGCCTTTATCCCGATCGTCTCGCCGTTCATCCGGACGGACCGCTCCTGGCCGAGCACCACCTTGACGCCGTTGCGGGTGTCGAAGCCGGGCTTGCCGGTGGTCACCGGGATGCTCCGCACCAGCTCGCCGTCACGGCTGAGGGTGAGCACGTGGGCGGCCGCGTCGACCACCGTCTCGACCCGGGCACCGATCCGCAGGCCCAGCGTGCTGCGGTCGCCGCCGTAGAGGCCGTCCTCGATCCGGACGCCGGTGCCGTCGAAGGCCAGCGAGACGGTGGTGCCGGCCGGCCAGTACTCCTGCGGGCGGAAGTGCAGTTCCTTGTCGCCCACCCAGTACCAGGCGCCGGTGACGGCGGGCTGGGAGCTGACGGTCAGGACGCGCTCGACCTCCTGGCGGGCCTGCGGGTCCTGCACCGCCTCGGAGAGCTGCACGGTGAGCGGCTGGCCGACGCCGTAGATGCCGCTGCCGGAGGAGTCCGGGCCCAGCTTGGCGGTGAGCAGGCGCTGGGCGGCGAGGGTGCTGAAGTCCGCCGTGGTGTCGCCGCGGCCGCCCTTGCCGTCGTCGGCGGCGATCCGCACCGAGTAGTCGGTGTCGGCCTTCAGCCGGCCGGTGGTCTGCCAGCTGTGCTGGTCCTCGGCGAGCTGACCGGCCACCACCCGGCCGTCCGGGCCGGTCACGGTGACGTCGGTGAGCCGGCTGCCGGGCACGGACGTCACCGTGAGCGGCTTGGAGGGGTCGACCTTGCCCCCGCCCTCGGCCGAGAGGTGGACGAACGCGGCCGCGTCGATCCGGTGGGGGCCGACCGCCTCGCCGCCGCCGGACGAGCAGGCGGCCAGCGGGGCCAGTACTGCGAGGGTCAGCGAGATGCCGCCGATACCTGCGATTCCGCGCCTGTCGGCCATGAAACGCCTCCGAGGGTCCGCACGATTGCTCAGATCGTAGGAACGAGGCTGGCCGAAGCGACATCGGAGCGACCCCGCGTTCACCCGGGTGAGTGGTTTCGTCACCCTGGAGACGCAACGGGGCCGGTCCTCCCCGTGCGGGAGGACCGGCCCTGTCGTCGTCGGCGGAACCCGGGAACCTACTGGTTCTGGTTCTCGCCCCGGTAGAACTCGAAGACCCAGCCGAAGAGGCCGATCAGGATGATCGGGATCGACCAGAACAGCAGCCACCAGCCGAAGATCACTCCGAGGAACGCCAGCGAACCGCCGATCGCCAGGGAGAGCGGCTGCCAGCTGTGCGGGGCGAAGAAGCCCAGCTCGCCGGCGTCGTCCGCCACCTCGGCCTCGGGGTTGTCACCCGCGCCGCTGTCCACCCGGCGGGCGGTGAAGGCGAGGTAGTACCCGATGAAGGCGCAGAGCGCGAAGGCGAGGAACAGCGCCGTGGTGCCGGCCGCCTCGATCCCGTGCTCCGAGTGGTTGGTCCACAGGCCGTAGGTGACGGCCATCGCGAGGACGAAGACGGCCAGGCCGAGGAAGATCTTTCCCTGTTCCTTCATCAGACGTCGCCCTCCTTCTTGCCCTTGTCCAGCTTCGGGGCGTCGTACTTCGCCGGGGTCACGCCGGCGAGGTGCTTGGCCGGCTCACCGTGGTTCTCCAGGTAGTCCAGCGCGGCGATCTCCGGGTGGTGGAGGTCGAAGGCCGGGGATTCGGAGCGGATCCGGGGCAGGGTGAGGAAGTTGTGCCGCGGCGGCGGGCAGGAGGTCGCCCACTCCAGCGAACGGCCGTAGCCCCACGGGTCGTCGACCTCGACCTTCTCGCCGTACTTGGCCGTCTTCCACACGTTGTAGAGGAACGGCAGCATCGAGGCGCCGAGCACGAACGACCCGATGGTCGAGACGGTGTTCAGCGTGGTGAAGCCGTCCGAGGCCAGGTAGTCGGCGTAGCGGCGGGGCATGCCCTCCGCGCCGAGCCAGTGCTGGACCAGGAAGGTGGTGTGGAAGCCGAAGAACAGCGTCCAGAAGGTGATCTTGCCGAGGCGCTCGTCCAGCATCTTGCCGGTCATCTTCGGCCACCAGAAGTGGAAGCCGGCGAACATCGCGAAGACGACGGTGCCGAAGACCACGTAGTGGAAGTGGGCGACGACGAAGTACGAGTCCGAGACGTGGAAGTCGATCGGCGGGGAGGCCAGCAGCACACCGGTCAGACCACCGAAGAGGAAGGTGACCAGGAAGCCGACCGTCCAGAGCATCGGCGTCTCGAAGCTCAGCGAGCCCTTCCACATGGTGCCGACCCAGTTGAAGAACTTCACACCGGTCGGGACCGCGATCAGGAAGGTCATGAAGGAGAAGAACGGCAGCAGCACCTGCCCGGTGACGTACATGTGGTGCGCCCACACCGTCACCGACAGACCGGCGATCGCGATGGTGGCCGCGATCAGGCCGGAGTAGCCGAACATCGGCTTGCGGCTGAAGACCGGGATGATCTCCGACACGATGCCGAAGAACGGCAGCGCGATGATGTACACCTCGGGGTGGCCGAAGAACCAGAACAGGTGTTGCCACAGCATCGCCCCGCCGTTGGCGGGATCGAATACGTGGGCCCCGAATTTACGGTCCGCCTCCAGGGCGAACAGCGCGGCGGCCAGGACCGGGAAGGCCAGCAGGACCAGCACGGCGGTCAGCAGGACGTTCCAGACGAAGATCGACATCCGGAACATCGTCATGCCGGGGGCGCGCATGCAGATGATCGTGGTGATGAAGTTGACCGCACCGAGGATCGTGCCGAAGCCGGAGAAGGCCAGGCCCATGATCCACATGTCGGCGCCGACGCCCGGCGAACGGACCGCGTCCGACAGCGGGGAGTAGGCGAACCAGCCGAAGTTGGCCGCGCCGTTCGGGGTCAGGAAGCCCGCCACCGCGATGGTCGAACCGAAGAGGTACAGCCAGTACGCGAACATGTTCAGACGCGGGAACGCCACGTCCGGGGCGCCGATCTGGAGCGGCATGATCCAGTTCGCGAAGCCGGCGAACAGCGGCGTCGCGAACATCAGCAGCATGATCGTGCCGTGCATCGTGAACGCCTGGTTGAACTGCTCGTTCGACAGGATCTGGGTCCCGGGACGAGCCAGCTCGGCGCGCATGACCAGCGCGAGGATGCCGCCGATCAGGAAGAAGGCGAACGACGTACCCAGGTACAGGGTGCCGATCGTCTTGTGGTCGGTGGTGGTCAGCCACTTGATGATGGTCGAACCCGGCTTGCGGGTCCGCTGCGCCCCGACCGTGACGGCCCCGGCGCCCCCGCCGGCCGCGGCGGGCTCGTTGAGGATGGTCACTTCTCTTCACTTCCCATGGTCGTGATGCCGGAGGGCAACGCGCCGGTCTGGCCCTTGGCCCGGAGGTCCGCCAGGTGCTTGTCGTAGTCGGCGCGGTCGACGACCTTGACGTTGAACAGCATGCGCGAGTGGTCGGTGCCGCAGAGCTCCGCGCACTTGCCCATGTACTCGCCCTTGACGGTGGGGGTGACCTCGAACCGGTTCACCACGCCCGGCACGACGTCCATCTTCATCATGAAGTTGACGGGCCAGAAGTCGTGGATGACGTCACGCGAGGTCAGCCGGAACTGCACCGACTCGTCGACCGGCAGCCAGAGGGTCGGAACCTCCTTGGGCGTACCGACGTCGTACGCGGCGTCCTTGTTGGCCGGGTCGGGGTTCTCGGTGTTCTCGTAGTTGAACGCCCAGCTCCACTGGAAGCCGACCACGTTGACCGTGTGCTGCGGCTTCTCGGAGACGGCGATCAGCTTCGACTCGTCGCGGGCGACGAAGTAGAAGAGCACCGACACGATGATGATGGGGACCGCGGTGTAGAGCGCCTCGATGGGCACGTTGTACCGGGTCTGCGGGGGGACCTCCACGCCGGTGCGGCTGCGCCGGTGGAAGATCACGCTCCAGATGATCAGACCCCACATCAGTACGCCGACCACCAGAGCCGCGATCCAGGAGCCCTGCCACATCTGGAGGACCATCGGCCCTTCCTTGGTGACGGGGCTCGGGAGGCCAAGCCTGGGGAGGTCGTTGGCCGAGCAGCCGGTGGCGGTCGCGATGACGAGGCCCAGTGCCAGCGCCTGAGGCAGCTTCCGCCGCATCGTGCGCCGCGGCGAGCGGTCGGAGCCGTTGGGACTCACGTAGCGCCTTCCCGAAGTCTCGCCCGCCTTCGCGTCGCCCCGCGGAGGATTGTGAGCCTCCCCGGCGACCCGTCCACGGGCACGGTTTGAATGCTTATGCGGGCCAAACCCTACTCCAGCCTTATGCGCTCCTGACGGGCAGCCCCCGGTAACGCGCCGCCCGGTCGCCCGATCAGGCCCGGCAGGGGCTGCGCCGCAGGTCATCGTAGGCATTCGAGGTCCTTACGCCCGATCGGGGGATGACCTCGAACCACGCGGGTGACGGTCCGTCGGACGCGGACGAAGCGGACATTCGGGGTGATCGACTGACGGCCGGTAAGCGACGTCGTCGGACCGGAAAGCCTCCGGGTGTGTCGTTAAATGTGACCGTGTACTTCGATGCGGCCTCGACGGCCCCTCTGCACCCCGTCGCACGACAGGCGCTGACCGCCGCCCTGGACGAGGGCTGGGCCGATCCGGCCCGGCTGTACCGCTCCGGCCGGCAGGCCCGGATGCTGCTGGACGCCGCCCGCGAGACGGTGGCCGAGGCCCTGGGAGCCCGGGCGGACGAGATCGCCTTCACCGCGAGCGGGACGCAGGCGGTGCACCTGGGCATGCTGGGCGCGCTGGCCGGCCACCGGCGGCGCGGCGGCCACCTGGTGCACTCGGCGGTCGAGCACTCCAGCGTGCTGCACGTCGCCGAGCGTCAGGAGGCGGGCGGTGGCACCGTCTCGGTGGCGCCGGTGGACCGCGCCGGGCGGGTCGACCCGGACGTGTTCGCCGCGCTGCTGCGCGCGGACACCGCGCTGGCCGTCCTGCAGAGCGCCAACCACGAGGTGGGGACGGTCCAGCCGGTCGGCGAGGTCGCCGGACACTGCCGCGAGGCCGGTGTCCCGCTGCTGGTCGACGCCGCGCAGAGCGTCGGGCGGGTGGACGTCCCGGCCGGCTGGTCGCTGCTGACCGCCAGCGCGCACAAGTGGGGCGGGCCGCCCGGCGTCGGGGTGCTGGCGGTGCGCAAGGGCGTCCGGTACGCCTCGCCGCTGCCGGCCGACGAACGCGAGGGCGGGCGGGTGCCCGGCTACGTCAACGTCCCGGCGATCGTCGCCGCGGCCGCCTCGCTGCGGGCCGTCCGGGCCGAGGCCGCGCGGGAGAACGCCCGGCTCCACGCGCTGGTGGAACGCATCCGGGCCCGGGTGCCGCAGCTGGTGCCCGAGGTGGAGGTGGTCGGCGACCCGGTGCGGCGGCTGCCGCACATCGTCACCTTCTCCTGCCTGTACGTGGACGGCGAAGTGCTGCTCACCGAACTGGACCGGGCGGGCTTCGCGGTCTCCTCCGGCTCCTCCTGCACCTCCTCCACCCTGACGCCGAGCCATGTGCTGGCCGCGATGGGGGTGCTCACCGAGGGGAACGTCCGGGTCTCGCTGCCGCCCGGGACGGCCGAGGCCGACGTCGAACGCTTCCTCACCGTGCTGCCGGAGCTGGTCGCCGGCGTCCGGGCGCCGCTCGGGCTGGACCTGTCGGCCCCGGAGCCGGAGCCGGCGGCCGGGCCCCTGCTGGTGATCGACACGCTGGGCAAGCGCTGCCCGCTGCCGGTCATCGAGCTGGCGAAGCGGATCGGCGAGGTGCCGGAGGGCGGCACGGTCGCCGTGCTCGCGGACGACGAGGCGGCCCGGCTGGACATCCCGGCCTGGTGCGGGATGCGCGGCCAGGAGTACGCGGGCGAGGCCCCGGCCGCCGACTACGGCGGCGACCGGGGCTCGGCCTACCTCGTCGTCCGGCGGACTACTTGACCAGGTGCGCGCGGATGTCCGCGGCGGCCTCGGCGCCGTAGGCGTCCTCGAAGCGCTTCAGGAAGGCGGTCGGGCGCAGCTCGTACTCCTGGGTGCCGACGGTCTCGATCACCAGGGTGGCGAGCATGCAGCCGAGCTGGGCGGCGCGCTCCAGGTCGAGCTGCCAGGACAGGCCGGTCAGGAAGCCGGCCCGGAAGGCGTCGCCGACGCCGGTCGGGTCGACCTTCGCCTCCTCGGCGGCGCAGCCGACCAGGATCGCCGCCTCGCCCTTGCGCTCGATCCGCACGCCCTTGCTGCCCAGGGTGGTGATCCGGGTGCCGACCCGGGTGAGGATCTCCTCGGCGTCCCAGCCGGTCTTGCTCTCGATCAGCGCGGCCTCGTACTCGTTGGTGAAGAGGTACGCGGCGCCGTCGACGATGTCGCGGATGTCGTCGCCCTCCAGGCGGGCCAGCTGCTGGGAGGGGTCGGCGGCGAAGGCGAAGCCGCGGGTGCGGCACTCCTGGGTGTGGCGGACCATGCCCTGCGGGTCGTCGGCGCCGATCAGGACGAGGTCGAGGCCGCCGACGCGGTCGGCGATCGGCTTGAGCTCGATGTTGCGGGCCTCCGCCATGGCGCCGGTGTAGAACGAGGCGATCTGGTTGTGGTCCTCGTCCGTGGTGCACATGAAGCGGGCGGTGTGCCGGGTCTCGGAGATGTGGACGGAGTTGCAGTCCACGTTGTTGCGCTCCAGCCAGCTGCGGTACTCGGCGAAGTCCGCGCCGGCCGCGCCGACCAGGATCGGGCGCAGCCCGAGCACGCCCATGCCGAACGCGATGTTCGGCGCGACTCCGCCGCGGCGGATGTCCAGGGTGTCGACCAGGAAGGACAGCGACACGGTGTGCAGCTGCTCGGCGACGAGCTGGTCGGCGAACCGACCGGGGAACGTCATCAGATGGTCGGTGGCGATCGAGCCGGCGACGGCGATACGCACGGGAGGTCTCCTCAGGATGGCTGCGGGGCCAACGGGCAAGCACGGGTGAACCCACACACGGTACCGGGCTCGGGGCGGGCGGCAGCAAGACCGCCGCAATCCGCCGGCCCGCAGTGCCATCGTGGCACCCGTCACCGTCGAACGTGTACTACCTCCGGGTAGCACTGGTGGGTGGGCCGAACCCCGGCCTAGGGTCGGCAGCAGGGGCCCCGCCGAGCCGGGCGGGCCCCGTCGTCGACCGTGGCAGTGCGGCCACGGCCATGGATCGGAGCGATGCCCGATGATGCCCAGCCACGCCCCGCTGCCCGCCCTCCGGACCGAAGCCGACGGCGAGAGCCTCGACGCGCTGGTGAGTTCGTCCCGGCGGCTGCGCCGGTTCTGGCCGCTGCTGGCGACCGGTCCCGAGCCGGCCGCGCCCGCCCGGGAGGGGTTCCGGGTGCCGTCCGACGCGCAGCGGCTGGTCGCCGGGATGGCCGAGTACGGCATGTGACCCGGCGCCCGCCCCGGCCCGGGGCGGGTGGAACCGAAGTGGAACCGGATCCGACCGGGTCACGTCACATCCGCGCGGAGCGGCCGAGCGGGCGGCACCGCTGAGCCCTCGGGAGGATGTGCAGATGGACCTGGAGACGATGCCCCGGCGCGGTCGGCGGGCGGTGGCCCTGGCGGGCCTGGCGCTGGCGGCGGTGGTGACGGTGGCCGGGTGCAACGGGGACGGCAAGACCTCGTCGGACTCGGCGGCGGGCGGCGCGGCCACGACCTCGGCGGGCGCGAGCGCCTCCCCGGAGGCCCCGGCGTCCTCCGGCGCCCCGTCCGCGCCGGCTCCGACAGCGAGCCCGTCGGCCACGTCGGACCAGCCCGGCCAGACGCCGCCGACCAAGTGGGCCCCCACCGCGGCCTCGCCCGCCCCGGGGCAGCCGTCGACGGCCGGTTCCGGGGGCACTCCCCCGGGCCCCGGGATCGCGGTGGGCGAGCCCGACCCGGCCGGGTCCGGGGCGCGCCCGGCGGTCTCCTACCGGGTGGACGGCAGCAACGGGCTGACCGTCTACTTCTTCGGCGGGGTCTGCCAGAAGTACGCGTTGAAGGCGGACGAGTCGCACCCCGGCCGGGTGGACGTCAGGATCGTGGTGGCGGCGCCGGTGCAGCCCGGGCAGGTCTGCAACGCGCTGGCCAAGCGGCAGTCGGTGTCCGCCGATCTGCGCTCGCCGCTGGCCGGGCGGACGGTGACCGACCAGTCGAGCGGCCAGAACGTGCCGCTGGAGGCCGATCCGCACATGGGCCCGGACCCGGTCACTCCGGACGTCGCCGGCCAGTAGCCGCGACAACGGTGCGGAACGCGGAGGCGGCCCCGGGGATGATCCCCGGGGCCGCCTCCGTACCGCGGCTCGAACGAGCGTCGAGCGGTGCTGCCTAGCTGAACGAGTCGCCGCAGGCGCAGGAGCCGGTGGCGTTCGGGTTGTCGATCGTGAAGCCCTGCTTCTCGATGGTGTCGACGAAGTCGACGGTGGCGCCGCCCAGGTACGGGGCGCTCATCCGGTCGGTGACGACCTTGACACCGTCGAAGTCCTTGAGCACGTCGCCGTCGAGCGAGCGCTCGTCGAAGAACAGCTGGTAACGCAGGCCGGAGCAGCCACCGGGCTGGACGGCGACGCGAAGTGCGAGGTCGTCGCGGCCCTCCTGCTCCAGCAGGCCCTTGACCTTGGCCGCGGCGGCATCGGTAAGGAGGATGCCACTCTCGACGGTGGTCTCGTCCTGGACGGTCATCTGCTTTCTCCCGGTCTTTGACGACGGTTTGCCCCCAGTGCCAACCAACGGCCGTCCGGATTCATTTCCCGAACGGCGATTGTCTTCGTCGGCTTGCTGGTGGCGGAATTTCCGTGGGCCGGGTGTGCCACCCGCGTCCCCTACGCTCCCCATGCTCGCACAACCCGGGAGGGTGGGTCACCGCCCGAGCCGCGGAATCCGGGGAACCCGCCCCGGGCCGGGCCCGCGGACGCCAGGATGGTGGCCATGATCCTGCGCCAGGTCAGGGACACCGCCGCCGACGCGGAGGCCGTCCAGGAGCTCTCCCTCGCCGCGTTCGCCGATCCGGCCCTGCCCGGTCCGGCGCCCGCACCGACCCCGCTGCAGCTCGCCCGGACCAGACATCTGGCCCGCACCGATCCGGAGGGCTGCTGGCTGGCGGAGAGCGGCGGGGAGCCGGTCGGCGCGGTGCTGTCGATGCGCCGGGAGGGCTTGTGGGCGCCGTCGCTGTTCGCGGTCCGGCCGCAGGCGCAGGGCAAGGGCGTCGGGCGGCTGCTGCTGGAACGGGCGGCGGCACACTCGCGGGGCTGCCTGCGCGGGATGGTCTGCGCGTCGGCGTCCCCGGCGGCGGCCCGCCGCTACCGGCTGGCCGGGTTCACCCTGCACCCGGCGATGCGGCTGACCGGGCGGGTGGACCGGGCCGGGCTGCTCGACCCGGGGGACATCCCGGTGCACCGGGGCGGCGCCGTCCACCGGCACCTGCTGGACTCGGTGGACCGGCGGCTGCGCGGGTCCGCGCACGGCCCGGACCACGAGCTGATGCTGGGCCACTTCGAGGAACTGCTGATCGCCGACGCGCTGGCCGGCAGCGGCTACTGCTACCGGGACGGCGGCGAGGTGAAGCTGCTGGCGGCCACCACCAAGCGGATCGCCGCCCGGCTGCTGCGCGAGGCGCTGGCCCGGGTGCCGGACGGGGTCGAGGCGCGCGTGGAGTTCCTGACCGCCGAGCAGGAGTGGGCGCTGGACGTCGGCCTGGAGGTGGGGCTGACCCTGCGGAGCCGGGGCTTCGTCGGGCTGCGCGGGATGCGGCCGCCGGCGCCGTACCTGCCGAGCGGCGCCTTCCTCTGAACCACGGGACGACGGAACGACTGGACGACTGGACGACGGGCCCCCCGCCGGCTGCCTGCTCCGGCGGGGGCCACGGGTCACCGGGGGCCGATCAGGCCATGGTGTCCAGGATCTCCCGGACCATGTCCATCGTCGTGCCCGGGTGCAGGAAGGCGAAGCGGGCGACCGTCTCGCCGTCCCAGCCGGTGGGGGTGACGAAGCCGATCTGGTCCGCGAGCAGCTGTTGCGACCAGCGGTAGTAGTCCTCGTTGGTCCAGCCCTTGCGCTTGAAGCAGACGGCCGAGAGCTGCGGGTCGAACAGCAGCTCCAGGTGGTCGGTGTCGCGGATGAGCTGGGCGGTGTCCCGGGCGAGCGTGAGGCCGGCCTCGATGGCGTCGGTGTAGGCCTGGGTGCCGTGGACGGCGAGGGAGAACCACAGCGGCAGGCCGCGGGCGCGCCGGGTGAGGTGGTAGGCGTAGTCGGTGGGGTTCCACTCGTCGCCCTCGGTGTGCAGGACGTCGAGGTAGGAGGCGTCCTGGGTGTGCACGGCCCGGGCGAGCTGCGGGTTGCGGTAGATCAGCGCGGCGCAGTCGAAGGGGGCGAACAGCCACTTGTGCGGGTCGACGACGAAGGAGTCGGCGTGCTCGATGCCGTTGTAGCGCTCGCGCACCGAGGGGGCGAACAGGCCCGCGCCGCCGTAGGCGCCGTCGACGTGGAACCAGAGGTCCCGCTCGCGGGCGACCTCGGCCAGGCCCTTGAGGTCGTCGACGATGCCCTCGTTGGTCGTCCCGGCCGTGCCCACGACCGCGATGACGGTCTCCGGGTTCGGGTCGGCGGCCAGCGCGGCGCGCAGCGCCTCGCCGGTGAACCGGCGGTTCACGGTGGGGACCTTGAAGGCCTCGACGCCGATGATGTTGAAGGTGTTCTTGACCGAGGAGTGGACCTGGTCGGCGACGGCGATCCGCAGCCGCGCCTCCGGCCCGACGCCAAGCTTGCGGCGGGCGGTGTCGCGGGCGACGACGAGGGCGGAGAGGTTGCCCGCGGAGCCGCCGGAGACGAAGGTGCCGCCGGCCGAGGCGGGCAGGCCGGCGCGGTCGGCGATCAGGCGCAGCACCTGGTTCTCGGCGGCGATCGCGCCGGCCGCCTCCAGCCAGGAGATGCCCTGCAGGGACGCGCAGGAGACCACCATGTCGAAGAGCAGCGCGGCCTTGGTCGGGGCGCACGGGATGAACGACAGGTAGCGCGGGCTGTCGGCGGAGATCACCGCGCGGGACAGCTCGTGGTCGTAGAGCTTGAGCACGTCGGCGGGGGCGTTACCGTCCGCGTTCAGCAGACCGGCCAGCTGGGCGCGCAGGTGCTCGCCGTCACCGGGGTGGTCGAGCGGGACGGGGTCGTACTGCAGCCGGTCCCGCATGTAGTCGAAAACCAGGTCGACCAGTTCGTTGTCGGGCCGGTGCATGCGGTCGGGGGCTGCGGACACGGCTGTCCCTCTCGGCTGTGGGGTGTCGGGGGATGCCCGGTCGGCGGGGCGGTTCACCGCGTGGACCGGACGTGATCAGCGTAGGCAGCGGGAGGGGTTCGCCGCGCGTCGGAACCCGGCTGGTCAGGCAGCTTTCGGGCGTCTTCGGGCCGGTCCGCGCAGGATTCCTGCGCACCGGCCGGAGGGGGCCGGACGGGGGCCGGCGGGCTAGGGCGCGCCCTAGCCGATGAGCTGGGAGAGGACGACCGAGGAGCGGCTGCGCTGGACGCCGGGCTCGCGGCGGATGCGCTCGATGACGGCCTCCAGGTGCCGCATGTCGGCGGCGCGCAGGTGGACCAGGGCGTCCGGGTCGCCGGTGACCGTCCAGGCGGCGACCACCTCGGGGAACTGGCGCAGGCTGGCGAGGATCTCCTCGGGGGCGGTCCGCTCGCGGCAGTAGACCTCGACGAAGGCCTCGGTCTGCCAGCCGAGCACCGACGGGTCGAGCACCACGGTGAAGCCCCGCACCACGCCGCGCGCCCGCAGCCGGTCGATCCGGCGGCGCACGGCGGTGGCGGAGAGGTTGACCTGGAGGCCGATCTCGGCGTACGAGGCGCGGCCGTCGCGGCCGAGCCGGGCGAGCAGGAGCCGGTCGGTCTCGTCCAGGTCGGTCCCGACCACCTCGTGCGCTCGGCTGCTGGTCATCGGTGCGGGGCTCCACGGGTCGTACGGGTCGGTTGCGGCCTCGGGCGGCGGGCCCTCGGACGGAGGGCGGTAGGGGCGGCTGCCGAAACGGTTCGCCAACCATTCTGGCGGATGTCAGGAGCGAGTTCACCGCTGGCAGATGACGGCCGGTGGTCCGTCGGTGGTCCGCCGCCGGTCGGCAGCCGGTCCGCCGTCAGTCCGCCGTCAGTCGGCCAGCAGGACGATCTTGCCCCGGGTGCGGCCCTCGGCGCTGAGCGCCTGGGCGGAGGCCGCCTGGGAGAGCGGGAAGGTGGAGGCGACCGTGACGGTCAGCCGGCCGTCGTCGGCCAGCGCAGCCAGTTCGGCGAGGTCCGCGGCGTCCGGGCGGACCCAGACGTAGTGGCCGCCGAGGGCCTTCACCCCGAAGTCGGTGATCGAGGCGATCCGGCTCTGGTCCGCCACCAGGCTCGCCGAGAGCGGGACGGCGCCGTGGCCGACCAGGTCGAGGGCCGCGTCGATCCCGCCCGGGGCGAGCGCCCGGACCCGGTCGGCCAGGCCCTCGCCGTAGAGCACCGGCTCGGCGCCGAGGCCGCGCAGGTAGTCGTGGTTGCGCTCGCCCGCGGTGCCGATCACCCGGGCGCCGAGGGCCCGGGCGATCTGGACGGCCAGGTGCCCGACCCCGCCGGCCGCGGCGTGCACCAGCAGGGTCTCCCCCGCCCGCAGCCGCAGTGCCTTGAGGCTCTGCAGCGCGGTGAGCCCGGCCAGCGGCAGGCCGCCGGCCTGGGCCCAGTCCAGTGCGGCCGGCTTGCGGGCGAGGGTGCGGACCGGGGCGGAGACGAGTTCGGCGTAGGTGCCGTGCTCGACGGTGTCCTTGCGGACGTAGCCGTAGACCTCGTCGCCGGGCGCGAACTCGGTGACGCCGCCGCCGACGGCGCGGACCACGCCGGCCAGGTCCCAGCCCATGACGAGCGGGAAGTGCGCGTCCAGCAGGCCGTCCAGGGCGCCGTCCCGGATCTTCCAGTCCACCGGGTTCACCCCGGCCGCCCGCATCCGCACCAGGACCGAGTCCGGACCGACCTTGGGGTCGGGCAGGTCGGTGTACTCGACGACTTCGGGGCCGCCGTAGCGGTTGATCGCGATTGCCTTCATGGCCTCAGCCATACCCGGGCCCGGCCGGATATCGATTCGGCCACGCGAGGACCACCCCAAAACGGTCATCCGGTTCCGCCAGGGTCCGATTCGGCGAGCGGTTCTCGTCACATCGACAGGATGGCCATCGTCACTCTGACACCAACCGGTTATCATAGATAGCGTCAGATAGACGAAAAGGCTTCAGGCTTGATCGGCCGCACAGAAGGGCACCCGCCCGTGACCACCACCATCACCGAGACCCACGGCGTCGACCCCACTCCGACGCCGCTCGCTCTGCTGCTGCTCGGCCGCGAGGCCGACCCGAACAGCGAGCGCGGCGTCGAGTGCCCCGGCGACCTCCCCCCGGCCTCCGACCCGAACCTCGTCGAGCGCGCCCGCGCCGCCAAGGCCGCGCTCGGTGACCGCGTCTTCATCCTCGGACACCACTACCAGCGCGACGAGGTGATCGAGTTCGCCGACGTCACCGGCGACTCCTTCAAGCTCGCGCGGGACGCGGCGGCCCGCCCGGAGGCCGAGTACATCGTCTTCTGCGGCGTGCACTTCATGGCCGAGTCCGCCGACATCCTGACCGGCGACGCCCAGCAGGTCGTCCTCCCGGACCTCGCGGCCGGCTGCTCGATGGCCGACATGGCCACCGCCGAGCAGGTCGCCGAGTGCTGGGACGTGCTGACCGACGCCGGCATAGCCGACGTCACCGTCCCGGTCTCGTACATGAACTCCTCCGCCGACATCAAGGCCTTCACCGGCAAGCACGGCGGCACCATCTGCACCTCCTCCAACGCCGAACGCGCCCTGGAGTGGGCCTTCGAGCAGGGCCAGAAGGTCCTGTTCCTGCCCGACCAGCACCTCGGCCGCAACACCGCGGTGCGCGATCTGGGCCTCTCGCTGGACGACTGCGTCCTGTACAACCCGCACAAGCCGAACGGCGGCCTGACCGCCGAGCAGCTGCGGGACGCCAAGATGATCCTGTGGCGCGGCCACTGCTCGGTGCACGGCCGGTTCAGCGTGGACTCGGTGAACGACGTGCGCGAGCGGATCCCCGGCGTCACCGTGCTGGTGCACCCCGAGTGCAAGCACGAGGTCGTCTCGGCCGCCGACATGGTGGGCTCGACCGAGTACATCATCAAGGCGCTGGACGCCGCCGAGCCCGGCTCCAAGTGGGCCATCGGCACCGAGCTGAACCTGGTCCGCCGCCTGGCCAAGGCCCACCCGGACAAGGAGATCGTCTTCCTGGACCGGACGGTCTGCTTCTGCTCCACCATGAACCGGATCGACCTGCCGCACCTCGTCTGGGCGCTGGAGTCGCTGGTCGAGGGCCGGGTGCCGAACGTGATCACCGTCGACCCGGAGACCGAGAAGTACGCCAAGGCGGCGCTGGACCGGATGCTGGCCCTGCCGTAGCCGGCCCGGCCGCCGGGACACGACGAAGGGCGGGTCCCCTCCCACCGGAGGGGACCCGCCCTTTCGTCTGGCACCGGCCGCGGCGGCTACTCGGGGTAGCCCGGGATCACACCCTCGCCGTCGGCCATCAACATCTCGCGGACCTCGTCGATCGTCGCCTCGGCGCTCGGCAGGATCAGCTCGGACGGCGCCAGTGAATCCAGCGGCACCGGAGTGCCGAACTGCTTCACCGCGTCCAGCAGCTTGCCGTAGGCCCGACGGAAGTGCTCCTCGTCCCCCGACTCCACTGCGGTGACGAGCTCGGCGTCGAGCTCGTTGAGCAGGTTCAGGTGGGACTCGCCCACCTCGTACTGCCCCTCACCCATGACCCTCATGATCATGCCGTGCGTCTCCCTGGTTCGTGGGATGGAGCTCAGATCACTTGTTGTAGTTGATGCGCGGGGTGTCCTGCTGCGGCTGGGCCTGCGGCTGCTGCGAATTGCCCTGCTCGATCGCGGCCGGACCGGAGGACGGGCCCCCCAGCTCGGCCTTCATCCGGGCCAGCTCCAGCTCGACGTCGGTGCCGCCGGCCACCCGCTCCAGCTCGGCCTCGATGTCGTCCTTGCGGCCGAGACCGCTGGAGTCGTCGAGCGCACCGGACGCCAGCAGCTCGTCGATCGCACCGGCCCGGGCCTGCATCTGGGCCGTCTTGTCCTCGGCCCGCTGGATGGCCAGGCCGACGTCGCCCATCTCCTCCGAGATCCCGGAGAAGGACTCGGCGATGCGGGTCTGCGCCTGAGCGGCGGTGTAGGTGGCCTTGATGGTCTCCTTCTTGGTGCGGAAGGCGTCCACCTTGGCCTGCAGCCGCTGGGAGGCGAGCGTGAGCTTCTCCTCCTCGCCCTGGAGGGCCTGGTACTGCGTCTCCAGGTCGGTGATCTGGGACTGCATGTTGGCCCGGCGGGTCAGCGCCTCGCGCGCGAGGTCCTCGCGGCCCAGGGACAGCGCCTTGCGGCCCTGGTCCTCGTACTTCGCCGACTGCTGCTGGAGCTGGGTCAGCTGGAGTTCCAGGCGCTTGCGCGAGGTCGCGACGTCCGCGACGCCACGCCGTACCTTCTGCAGCAGTTCGAGCTGCTTCTGGTAGGAGTAGTCGAGCGTCTCTCGGGGATCCTCCGCCCGGTCCAAGGCCTTGTTCGCCTTGGAGCGGAAGATCAACCCCATACGCTTCATGATTCCGTCGCTCATGGGCCTCGGGTGCCCCCTTCTCCGGCCTGCGGTCTCTATCTCGATACCAGACACGACGAGTGTATGTGCAGCGAGCCCGTCGCCGCAGTGCACCTGCCTGCTACAAGACTGCTACAGCGACCAGCGGAGTTCCTCCTCCCCCGGGTGGATCCGCCTCTCATCCCCTCCATAGTCCATCCGATTGATCCCCTACGGGAAGGGGCCGGGAAACCCCGGCGGGCGCCGACCTCGCGGATTGATACGCGTTTGGGTCCGAGGGGACCCCGAGAAGCCGCCCGGCACCCCGTACGCTGGTGGTGTGTTCCGACGCCGTTCAGATGATGCAGCCGCCTCCGCCACCGTGCTGGAGAAGCCGGACGAGACCCGCCACCCCCAGGCCAAGAAGGGCCGGCCAACGCCCAAGCGCAGTGAGGCCGAGGCCAACCGGCGCACCCGGGTGACGGTGCCCAAGGACCGCAAGGAGGCCGCCCGCCAGGCCCGCGAGCGGATGCGCTCCGAGCGCGAGAAGCAGCGCACCGCGCTGCTGGAGGGCGACGAGCGCCACCTGCCGGCCCGTGACAAGGGCCCGGTGCGCAAGTTCGCCCGCGACTACGTGGACGCCCGCTGGTCGCTCGCCGAGTTCTTCCTGCCCGCCGCCGTGGTCATCCTGGTGCTGAGCATCATCAAGGTGCCCGCCATCCAGCTGCTGTCCACGCTGCTGTTCCTGCTGTTCTTCGTGCTGGTGATCCTGGACTTCGTCCGCCTCGGCTTCGGTCTGCGCAAGCAGTTCGCCGAGCGCTTCGCCGGCCAGAACACCCGCGGCGCGGTCGCCTACGGCCTGATGCGCATCCTGCAGATGCGCCGGCTGCGACTGCCCAAGCCGCAGGTGCGGCGCGGAGAGAAGCCCTGACCGCCGAACCGGTGGACTCCGGCTGGGCCCCCCCTTCCTGGGAGGGGCCCGGCCTGTACGCGTTGCCGGGGCAGGGGGACGGCGGCCACGACCGGATCGGCCAGGAGCGCCGGCTGCCCTCGCGCAGCGGCTCCTTCGCCGGCGGTACCGGCGCCTGGCTGGACCGGCTCGGCGGACTGCGCGACTTCGTCCGCCAGGAACTGGTCTCCCGGCAGCTCGCCGAGCAGCTGGCCGGCCGCACCGCGCAGCGCGTCCTCGACATCGGCTGCGGCCAGGGCACCCAGGCGCTGCGCCTGGCCCGGGCCGGCCACTACGTCACCGGCATCGACTCCGACCCGGTCGCGCTCGGCGTCGCCCAGGGGGCGCTCGCCGAGGAACCGCCGGAGGTTGCCGGCCGGCTGCAACTGCTCAGCGGCGACGCCCACCAGTGCGGGCGCTGGTTCGGCCCGCGCAGCTTCGACGTGGTGCTCTGCCACGGCGTCCTGATGTACCTGCCCGCCCCCGACCCGATGATCGCCTCGCTGGCCCGGCTGCTGGCCCCGGGCGGGCTGCTCTCGCTGCTGGTCCGCAACCGCGACGCGCTCGCCCTGCGGCCCGCCGCCGCCGGGGACTGGCGGGCCGCCCTTCACGCCTTCGAGAGCGACCGGTACTACAACCGGCTCGGGCTGGCCGCCCGCGCCGACCGCCTCGCCGACCTCACCGTCACCCTCTCCGAGGTGTCGGTGCCGCTGAAGCACTGGTACGGCGTACGGGTCTTCACCGACAACGCGCCCGACGACGCGGCCCCGCCGGTGGACGGGCGGCAGCTCGCCCAGCTGCTGGAGGCCGAGGACCGGGCCGGCCGCACCGACCCGTACCGGCAGGTCGCCGCGCTGCTGCACGTGGTCGGCGCCAAGTAGCGGCCCCGCGACGGCGGTTACGCCTCGTGCAGGCTCATCGAGTAGATCACCCGGTCGTCGTCCAGCAGGACCGCCGTGTCGATGCCGTCCTCGGCGAGCTGCTTCCAGGACTCCCCGATCCAGGTCTCGGCGTCCCCCTGACCGGCGAACTCCTCCTGAGCGCCCTCCGGCACCACCGCGGTGCCGTCCGCCTTCTCGTACCGCCACGTCCAGACCATGCCCGGCTCCTCCCACCGACGACGCTGCCTGCGTGCTGCGCACCTTAGCCTGCCCGGCCCGATCTTCCGTATGCCTGGCCGGACGGTCCGGATGCCCGGTCGGGCAGGATGAGCGGCATGGCGATCCACCACCCGCTCCCCCGCACGCTGCTGCTCGGCGGCGCCCGCTCCGGCAAGTCCACCCGGGCCGAGCAGCTGCTCGCCGACCACCCGGACGTCCTGTACGTGGCCACCGGCGGCGCCCGGGACGGCGACGCCGAGTGGGCCCAGCGGGTCGCGCTGCACCGCGAGCGGCGGCCGGCGAGCTGGCGCACCGCCGAGACCTGCGACCTGGAGGCCGTGCTGGCCGACCGGACCGACCCGGCGCCGGTGCTGGTCGACTGCCTGGCGCTGTGGCTGACCGCCGTGATGGACGAGTGCGGCGCCTGGGACGACGCGGTCTGGGCGGCGGGTGGGGAGGCCGCCGTCCAGCGGCGCTGCGAGGCCCTGGCGCGGGCCTGGGCGGCCACCGGGCGCACGGCCGTCGCGGTCAGCAACGAGGTCGGGATGGGCGTCGTCCCGGCGACCGCCGCCGGCCGGCGCTTCCGCGACACCCTGGGCCGGCTGAACATGGCCGTGGCGGACGCCTCCGAGCGTGTGCTGCTGGTCGTGGCCGGGCAGGTTCTGACCGTCAAGCCAGCCGCCGCCTGAACATCTGCGGCGTGTAGCCTTCCGGACGATGGACACGACCGTGGATCTCGATACGTTCTCCTCGCTCGTCGAGCGCCCCGACGAGAGCGCCCGACGGGCCGCCGAGGAACGCTGGCAGGAGGCCGGCCGGCCGCGCGGCGGGCTCGGCAAGCTGGAGGAGCTGGGCAGCTGGCTGTCGTCCGTACAGGGGCGATCCCCCGTGCGGCCGGTGTCGGCCCCCAAGGTGCTGCTGTTCGCCGCCGACCACGGCGTGGCCGCGCTCGGGGTGTCCCGGCTGCCCGCCAAGGGCGGCACCGCCGCGCGGGTGCGCGCCGTCCTGGACGGCACCGCGCCGGTCACCCGGCTGGCCCGGCGCTACGGCGCCGAGGTGCGGGTCGTCGACGTCGCGGTGGACGCCGACCCCGCCGACTTCCCGGACGACGTGGTCACCCACCGGATCCGGCGCGGCTCCGGCCGGATCGACGTCGAGGACGCGCTCACCCCCGAGGAGACCGCGCGGGCCTTCCGGGCCGGCATGGCCGTCGCCGACGAGGAGGCCGACGCCGGCACCGACCTGGTGCTGCTCGGCGACCTCGGCGTCGGCGCCACCACCGTCGCCGCCGTCCTGGTCGGCGCGCTGTGCGGGACGGACGCGGCTGCCGTCACCGGGCGCGGCTCGGGCGTCGACGACCGGGTCTGGATGGTCAAGTGCGCCACCATCCGCGACTCCCTGCGGCGGGCCCGGCCCGTCCTCGGCGACCAGCTGGCGCTGCTCGGCGCCACCGGCGGGGCCGACTTCGCGGCGATCACCGGCTTCCTGCTCCAGGCCGCGGCGCGACGGCTCCCGGTGGTGCTGGACGGCGTCGTCTCGGCGGCCTGCGCGCTGGTCGCGCAGCGGATCGCCTTCCGGGCGCCGGAGTGGTGGCGGGCCGGGCAGTCGAGCGGCGAGCCCGCCCAGGCCAAGGCCTACGACCGCCTCACCCTGACGCCGTTGCAGGACCAGGGGATCACCATGGGCGAGGGCCTCGGCGCGCTGCTGGCCCTACCTCTGCTCCAGGCCGCGGGCGACGCGCTCGCGGACGAGGCCCCGCGGCCGTTCGTGCCGTCGGCGCCGAAGGAGCAGCCGAAGCTGCCGTCGGCGGCGGACCTGCTGCGGCGGCTGTAGGAACCCGCAGCAACCCGTGGCACCAGGATCATGGGCGCCCCGTCCGGCACATCGGACGGGGCGCTTCCGTTCGGAGGGAAACACGTCGTGCAGGGCGCCAGTTGGGCCGAGGGGCTCCGGTTCGGGTTCGGGACGCTGTCCGTGCTGCGGGTGCGGGTGGAGCGGTGGGACCGGGCCGCGGCGGCGCGGGCGATGACGGCGGCCCCGGTGGTGGGGCTGGTGCTCGGCGCGGCGGGCGCCGGGGCGGGGGCGCTGGTGGCCTGGCGGGCCGGCGGGCTGCTCGGGGCGGTGGCGGCGGTGGGGGTGCTGGCCGCGCTCACCCGGGGGCTGCACCTGGACGGTCTGGCGGACGTGGCCGACGGCCTGGGCAGCGGGAAGCCGGCCGAGGACGCGCTGCGCATCATGAAGCAGTCCGACATCGGCCCGTTCGGCGTCCTGACCCTCGTTCTCGTGCTGCTGGCCCAGATCGCGGCGCTGGCCGGACAGTTCGCCGAGTCGACCACGCGCGGCGCGCTCGCGGTGCTGGCGTCGGCGGTGACCGCGCGGTGCGCGCTCGCCTGGGGCTGCCTGCGGTCGGTGCCGGCCGCCCGGCCGGGCGGCCTGGGCGCGATGGTGGCGGGCACCGTGGCACCCGCCGGAGCGGTCGCGGGGACGGCCGCCGCGGCGCTCGCCCTGGCCGCACTCGGACTGTTTGACGGATCGTCAATCCTCCGTCTCCCCCTGTCCGTTGTGCTCGGCGTCGGATGCGCCCAGCTGCTGCTCCGGCGCTGCGTACGGCGGTTCGACGGAATCACCGGGGACGTGCTCGGCGCGATGGCGGAAACCGCCGCGACCGCCTCGCTGTTCGCCCTGGCGTTGCTCGGCTGATACCGGGCGGCGCGTGATCCCACCATGCGGACTACCATGCGGGGAGCACCGCAGCCCTGCACCGTCGCAGGTCCTGCCCGCCCGGCGTGACCCGAGGAGCCGGGGCCTCTGGTGTGCGTGGCCGCGACCTGCGCGGGTGCGCGCGCCAGGGGGCCCGGACCCGGAGCGTGCCGGGCGGTCCGGCCTGCGACGGCGGGTTGCGCCGGTGCGGCAGCCTCGCCGCAACCGGCCGTGGACCGCGAAAGAACAGGACGCATTACGTGACTGCATTGTCTGTGAGCACCTCCTCCGCCGCCTCGCTGCGCGCGGACGCCCTGGTGGTCGGTGTCGCCAAGGGCCCCAAGGGCATCGTGCTGGCCCCCGGCTCCGAGGCCGTGAACGAGGCGTTCGAGGGCAAGCTGACCGAGGTCCTCAGCACCCTGGGCGCGACCGGCGCCGAGGGCGAGGCCGTCAAGGTGCCCTCCCCCGCCGGCCTGAAGGCCGCGCTCGTGCTCGCGGTCGGCCTCGGCGAGGCCGCCGAGGCCGGCTACCAGCTGGAGGCGCTGCGCCGCGCCGCTGGTGTCGCCGCCCGCACCCTGGCCGGCGCCAAGAAGGCCGCGCTGGCCCTGCCGACCGAGTCCGCGGACGAGGTCGAGGCCGTCGCGCTGGGCGGCCTGCTCGGCTCGTACGCCTTCGGCACCTACAAGGCCGACGGCAGCGGCAAGGAGCCGGTCGGCGAGCTGGTCGTGCTGGCCCCCCGCAAGGGCAGCAAGGACGCCAAGGCGGCCGTGGAGCGCGCCGCCGCGGTCGGCGAGGAGATGAACCGGGCCCGTGACCTGGTCAACACCGCGCCGAACGACCTGAACCCGAAGAGCTTCGCCGCGATCGCCCAGGCGGCCGGCAAGGAGCACGGCCTCAAGGTCGAGGTGCTGGACGAGAAGGCGCTGCTCAAGGGCGGCTTCGGCGGCCTGCTGGGCGTCGGCAACGGCTCGGCCAACCCGCCGCGACTGGTGAAGGTGGCCTACACCCACCCGAAGGCGAAGGCCACGCTGGCCTTCATCGGCAAGGGCATCACCTACGACTCGGGCGGCATCTCGCTGAAGCCGGCCGGCCACAACGAGACCATGAAGTGCGACATGGCCGGCGCCGCCGCCGTGTTCGCCGCCGTGGTGGCCGCCAAGCGCCTGGGCCTGGCCGTCAACGTGACCGGCTGGCTGGCGCTGGCCGAGAACATGCCGTCCGGCTCCGCCACCCGCCCCGGCGACGTGCTGCGCATGTACGGCGGCAAGACCGTCGAGGTGCTGAACACCGACGCCGAGGGCCGTCTGGTGCTGGCCGACGCGATCGTGCGCGCCGGCGAGGAGAACCCGGACGTCATCGTCGACGTGGCGACCCTGACCGGCGCCATGGTGCTGGCCCTGGGCAACCGCACCTTCGGCGTGATGTCCAACAACGACGAGCTGCGCGAGACCCTGCACACCGTCTCGGGCGAGGTCGGCGAGCAGTCCTGGCCGATGCCGCTGCCGGCCGAGCTGCGCAAGGGCATGACCGAGTCGACCATCGCCGACCTGGCGAACATGGGCGAGCGGATGGGCGGCGGCCTGGTGGCCGGCCTGTTCCTGAAGGAGTTCGTGGCCGAGGGCATCGACTGGGCGCACCTGGACATCGCCGGCCCGGCGTTCCACGAGAGCGCGCCGTTCGGCTACACCCCGAAGGGCGGCACCGCGAGCGCGGTGCGCACCCTGGTCCGGTTCGCCGAGCAGACCGCGGCGGGCAACAAGGCCTGATCAGGCACTGAGTCGACGGGGGTCCGGCGCGCGTGCGCCGGGCCCCCGTCGGCGTTCGCGCGCCGGCGCCGGTTACCCGCGAGTAGGCCGGGACCCCGCCCCGCACCTCTGTTCGCTGCGGGCGAAACTTTGTTCCACCCTGCGGAAGACATGGCGCCGCAGGGCTGCGCCGACGCCCGTCCGGCGGCTGTCAACCCCGCGTTGAGCTGCAATGATGCCCTTCCGTCGGGGGTATTCCCGCCCCGGTGACCGCTCTGTGGGACACCCCTGGGGTGGACCCGGACATCAGCCACCGCGAACAAGTGCGAAGATGTATTTCCGGCACGACTGGGCGCCTCACAAAGGCTTCCGACCCACCGGACCGCGACCGGCCCGGCGACCCACCCCATTGCATGGAGGACGTGACGTGGCGAACGACGCCAGCACCGTTTTCGACGTAGTCATTCTCGGAGGCGGAAGCGGCGGTTACGCCGCGGCGCTCCGCGCCGCTCAGCTGGGCCTGAGCGTCGCCCTGGTCGAGAAGGGGGAGCTGGGCGGCACCTGCCTGCACCGCGGCTGCATCCCGACCAAGGCTCTGCTGCACGCCGCCGAGATCGCGGACGAGACGAAGGAGGCCGCCGAGTTCGGCGTTCTGGCCACCTTCCAGGGCATCGACATCAACGGCGTCCACAAGTACAAGGACGACGTCATCGCCGGCCTGTACAAGGGCCTCCAGGGCCTGGTCGCCTCCCGCAAGGTCACCTTCATCCAGGGCGCGGGCAAGCTCTCCTCGCAGACCTCGGTGGACGTCAACGGCCAGCGCATCGAGGGCCGCCACATCGTCCTGGCCACCGGCTCCGTGCCGCGCTCGATCCCGGGCCTGGAGATCGACGGCAACCGCGTGATCTCCTCGGACCACGCCCTCAAGCTCGACCGCATCCCGAAGTCGGCCGTCATCCTCGGCGGCGGCGTGATCGGCGTCGAGTTCGCCTCGGTCTGGAAGTCCTTCGGCGTCGAGGTCACCATCGTCGAGGCGCTGCCGCACCTCGTCCCGCTGGAGGACGAGAACTCCTCCAAGCTGCTGGAGCGCGCGTTCCGCAAGCGCGGCATCAAGTTCGAGCTGAAGGCCCGCTTCTCGGGCGTCGAGTACACCGAGGCCGGTGTCCGCGTCTCCACCGAGAACGGCAAGCAGATCGACGCCGACCTGCTGCTCGTCGCCATCGGCCGCGGCCCGGTCTCGTCCGGCCTCGGCTACGAGGAGAACGGCGTCGCGATGGACCGCGGCTACGTCCTGGTCGACGAGTACATGCGCACCAACGTGCCCACCATCTCGGCCGTCGGCGACCTCGCCCCGACCCTGCAGCTGGCCCACGTCGGCTTCGCCGAGGGCATCCTGGTCGCCGAGCGCCTGGCCGGCCTCAAGCCGGTGCCGATCGACTACGACGGCGTCCCGCGCGTGACCTACTCCAACCCCGAGGTGGCCTCCGTCGGCATCTCCGAGGCCAAGGCCGTCGAGCTGTACGGCAAGGAGAAGGTCGTCACCCTCAAGTACAACCTGGCCGGCAACGGCAAGAGCAAGATCCTGAAGACCGCCGGCGAGATCAAGCTCGTCCAGGTCAAGGACGGCGCCGTGGTCGGCGTCCACATGGTCGGCGCCCGCATGGGCGAGCAGGTCGGCGAAGCTCAGCTGATCTACAACTGGGAGGCCCTGCCGGCCGAGGTCGCGCAGCTCATCCACGCGCACCCGACCCAGTCCGAGGCCCTGGGCGAGGCGCACCTGGCGCTGGCCGGCAAGCCGCTGCACGCGCACGACTGATCACGCCACCACCCCCCATTTCCAGTACGCAAGACTTGATAGGAGTCGCTGAAACCATGGCGGTCTCAGTAACACTGCCCGCGCTGGGCGAGAGCGTTTCCGAGGGCACCGTCACCCGTTGGCTGAAGGCCGAGGGTGAGCGTGTCGAGGTCGACGAGCCGCTGCTCGAGGTGTCGACCGACAAGGTCGACACCGAGATCCCGTCGCCGGCCTCCGGCATCCTGGCCTCGATCAAGGTCGGCGAGGACGAGACCGTCGACGTCGGCGCCGAGCTGGCGATCATCGACGACGGCTCCGGTGCCCCGGTCGCCGCTGCGGCCCCGGTCGCCGAGGCCGCGCCCGTCGCCGCCCCGGCCCCGGTCGTGGAGGCGCCCGCCGCCCCCGCCCCGGTCGCCGCTGCCGCCCCGGCGGCTCCGGCTGCCGCTCCGGCTGCCGACGCCACCCCGGTCCTGCTGCCCGCGCTGGGCGAGTCGGTCACCGAGGGCACCGTCACCCGTTGGCTGAAGGCCGAGGGCGAGACGGTCGAGGTCGACGAGCCGCTGCTCGAGGTCTCCACCGACAAGGTCGACACCGAGATCCCGTCGCCGATCGCCGGTGTCGTGGTGAAGATCCTGGTCGGCGAGGACGAGACCGCCGAGGTCGGCGCCCAGCTCGCGCTGATCGGTGCCGCGGGTGCCGTCGCCGCCGCCCCGGCCCCGGTCGCCGCCCCGGCCCCCGTGGCTGCCCCGGCTCCGGTCGCCGCTCCGGCTCCGGTGGCCGCTCCGGCTGCCCCGGCCCCCGTCGCTCCGGCCGCGCCGGCTCCGGTCGCCGCCGCGCCGGCCCCGGTGGCCCCGGCCGCGCCCGCTCCGGTCGCCGCTCCGGCTCCCGTCGCCCCGGCCGCGCCGGCTGCCCCGGTGGCCGACGCCGGTGACGCCTACGTCACCCCGCTGGTGCGCAAGCTCGCCGCCGAGCACGGTGTCGAGCTGTCCTCCGTCGCCGGTACCGGCGTCGGCGGCCGCATCCGCAAGCAGGACGTCGTCGCCGCCGCGGAGGCCGCCAAGGCCGCCCCGGCCCCGGTCGCCGCCGCCGCTCCGGCCGCTGCGCCGAAGGCCGCCGCCGCGCCGTCCGCCCTGCGCGGCCAGACGGTCAAGATGACCCGCATGCGCAAGGTCATCGGCGACAACATGCTGAAGGCCCTGCACGAGCAGGCCCAGCTGACCAGCGTGGTCGAGGTGGACGTCACCAAGATCATGTCGCTGCGCGGCAAGGCCAAGGAGGGCTTCCTCGCCCGCGAGGGCGTCAAGCTGTCCCCGATGCCGTTCTTCGTCAAGGCCGCCGCCCAGGCGCTGAAGACCCACGCGGTCGTCAACGCCCGGATCAACGAGGCCGAGGGCACCATCACCTACTTCGACACCGAGAACATCGGTATCGCGGTGGACTCCGAGAAGGGTCTGATGACCCCGGTCATCAAGGGTGCGGGCGACCTCAACATCGCCGGCATCTCGAAGAAGACCGCCGAGCTGGCCGCCAAGGTCCGCGACAGCAAGATCACCCCGGACGAGCTGTCCGGCGCCACCTTCACCATCAGCAACACCGGCTCGCGCGGTGCGCTGTTCGACACCGTGATCGTGCCGCCGAACCAGGTCGCCATCCTGGGCATCGGTGCCACCGTCAAGCGCCCGGTGGTCATCGAGGCCGACGGCGGCACCGCCATCGGCATCCGTGACATGACCTACCTGTCGCTCTCCTACGACCACCGCCTGGTGGACGGCGCCGACGCCGCCCGCTACCTGGTCGCGGTCAAGGAGATCCTGGAGGCCGGCGAGTTCGAGGTCGAGCTCGGCCTGTAAGGCACTGCCGGTCCGCGGTTTCGGCTGCACGGAGCCCCGCGTCGTCCCTGGACGGCGCGGGGCTCCGCCGTTGCCCGGGCCCGCCTGCTGTCCGCCTGCTTCCGGCCGCGTCCGGTTGTCTCGGGCCGCGCCTGGCTGCGTCGAACATCACCAGCGTTTCGCCGGGCCATGGCATGCGCGGGGGCTTGCGAACGGGGATGCTGGAGCGGTGATGGACGAGACCGACTTCTGGCAGATGATCGACGAGACCCGGGAGGACGCCGACGGCGATCCGGACGAGCAGGCCGACCGGCTGGTGGAACGGCTGGTCCAGCTGACCCCGGACGACGTCATCGACTTCGCCCGGCTGTTCGAGGCCCGGTTCCAGCGGGCCTACCGCCACGACCTCTGGGGCGCCGCCTACCTGCTGCTGGACGGCGCCTCCGACGACACCTTCGACTACTTCCGCTGCTGGCTGATCGGCCAGGGCCGGGACGTCTTCGAGGGCGCCCTGTTCGAGCCTGACGACCTGGCGGACCTGCTGCCCGAGTTCGACGAGGAGGAGGACGGCGAGGCCGAGGACCTCGGCTACGCCGCCGACGAGGCGTACGAGCAGCTGACCGGACTTCCGCTGCCCGAGGTGGGCGGGCGGCAGTCCGGCCGACCGGCCGGGGCCGCGCTGGACTTCGACGACCCGGACGTCATGGCGAAACGGTTTCCCAAGCTCTGGGAGCGCTACGGGGATTAGGACGCGTCAGACACGCCCACGGCATGAGCGGGGCCGGACGCGTCAGGCGGTGCTGCCGCCGCCGGACGTGCCGTCCTGCTTGACGCCCTTGAGGATCTGGTCCAGCACGGACGCGTCCGGCGCGCTCGGGGTGTCGTCCACCCCGCCCTCGAACACCACGAAGCCGCCGCCCTTGGCCGGGACGGCCGCCAGCAGGACGTAGCCCTGGGTGCCGTCCGCGGTGCGGATGTGCCAGCGCACGGCGTAGCCGGACACGCCCGCGACGGTCGTGTAGCCGGAGCCGGAGTCTGTGTGCGAGCTGATCCCGGTGAAGATCTGGCCGGCGTACGCGGGCATCGTGGCCTCGGCGGCCGTCTTGGCGGTGACGCCCTGGACGGTGTCCTTCTCCACCGAGAACTGGCCGCGGATGCAGGAGCTGCCGTCCGGGCAGGTGTAGCGGCCGGTGCCCAGGTAGACCGTGGAGTGCGGGGAGTTGGGCGCCACGTCCCAGCCGTCGAACACCGGGACGGTGATCGCGTGCTGGGCGTCCGGGACGGTGCTCCTGACGGTCGGCGCCGGCTTGGGCGCGGGCGTCGGGGCGGACGTGCCCACCGTGGGGCTCGGGGCGGGGCCGCTCCGGGTGATGGTGACCGTCGGGTTCGGGGCCGGGTCGGCCTGCGGGGAGCCGCCACTGAGTACGATCCCGGCGACGATCCCGCCCACGGCGAGGACGGCGACCGCGATGCCGACGACCAGGCCGGGCCTCATCCGGCGGGGCGCCGGCTGCTGCGGCGGGTAGCCCGGCGCCGGGTAGCCGTAGCCCGCGCCCTGGGCGGGGTAGCCGTCCTGGGCCGGGTAGTAGCCGTCCTGGCCCGGGTAGCCGTAGCCCGGGGCGGGGGCGCTGCCCGGGTAGCCGGGGGCGTCCTGCGGACCGCCGTAGCCGTACCCGGGCTGCCGGCCGGGGGGCTGCCAGCCCTGGGTGGGGGCGTCGGCGAGGTGGCCGACGCCGCCCTGGAGCGGGCGCAGCTCGCTGGTCCAGGCGTTGCCGTCCCACCAGCGCTCGTGACCGGGGGTGCCGTCCGCACCGGGGACCGGGTACCACCCGGGGGGCGTCGAGTTGCTCACGGCCGTACGGTACCCGGCGGGGTGCCGGTCCAGACAGAGCGGATCGGTCACGACTCTGCACCACCCGCCACATCTGACTACTCGTCAGATGTGGCGGCCGGCAAGGCCGGTCGGGCGGGTCAGTCCGCCAGGCGGCGGGCCATCCAGATGTCGTCCACGTAGGACCCGTCGATCAGGAACTCCTCCGCCAGCGAGCCCTCGACGACGAAGCCGCAGCCCTCGTAGAGGCGGCGGGCCGGGGCGTTCCAGCCGAGCACCCGCAGGGTCAGCTTGCGCGCGCCCGCGGCCCGGGCGGCCTCGCAGGCCGCCTCGACCAGGCGCCGGCCGACACCCCGGCCGCGGGCCGTGCCGTCGACGACCAGGCCCTGGATCTGCCGGACGTGCCGGTTGCTGGCCAGCGGGGTCGGCGGGACCTGGCGGACGTAGCCGACCACCCGGCCGTCCAGGAGGGCGAGCAGGTACTGCTCCGGGGTGTGCCGTTCGTCGAAGACGCCGTCCTCCTCGGGCGGCTGCGGGGAGACGTCGGCCAGCGGGGACCAGGCGGCGCGGTTGAGAACGGCGAGTTCGCCCTCGTCCTCGGGTTGAGCTGGGCGGATGATCAGATTGTCCTCGTGCATGCGCGTCATGCTAATGAGGCGCATGCCGACATGACAGGGCCTTGGGAACTGGGAGGATGGACGCATGCGCATCGCTGTCACGGGCTCCACGGGATTGATCGGTTCGGCGCTCGTCCGCTCCCTGCTGGCGGACGGCCACGAGGTGGTCCGGCTGGTCCGGCGCCGCTCCAGGACGGGCCCGCAGCCCGACGGCAGCACGGCCATCGGCTGGAACCCGCTGCTCGGCCAGGTCGAGCAGGACGGACTGGCCGGGGTCGAGGCGGTCGTGCACCTGGCCGGCGCCGGGGTCGGCGACCACCGCTGGACGGACGCCTACAAGCGGGAGATCCGGGAGAGCCGGGCACTCGGCACCGAGACGCTGGCCGTCGCGCTGGCCGCGCTCAAGGAGCCGCCCCGGGTGCTGGTCAGCGCCTCCGCCGTCGGCTGGTACGGGCAGACCGGCGACCGGGTGATCGACGAGGACTCCCCCGCCGGCGACGACTTCCTGGCCGAGGTCTGCGTCGAGTGGGAGGCGGCCGCGCGGCCGGCCGAGCTGGCCGGCATCCGGGTCGTCCACCCGCGCACCGGGATGGTGCTGTCCGCAACCGGCGGGGCCGGCGCGCGGCTGTTCCCGCTGTTCAAGCTGGGGCTGGGCGGGCGGCTCGGCGACGGACGGCAGTACTGGAGCTTCATCTCACTGGCCGACCAGGTCGCCGCGCTGCGGTTCCTGATCGACCGGGACGACCTCTCCGGCGCCGTCAACCTCACCGCGCCCGACCCCGTCACCAACGCCGAGCTGACGGCGGCGCTCGGGCGGGTGCTCCGGCGGCCGACCCCGTTCCCGGTGCCGGAGGCGGTGCTCAAGGTGGTGCTCGGCGAGCTGGCGGTCGAGGTGGTCGGCAGCCACCGGGTGGTGCCGCGGCGGCTGCTGGACGCGGGCTTCCGCTTCGCGCACCCGGACGTGGACGCGGCGGTGCGCGCGGCGCTGTGAGTGGCGCTGTGAGTGGCGGTGCGCGCGGCGCTGTGAGTGGCGCCGGGATGGTGCGCACGGTGCTGTGAGTGACGCTGGGGGCGACCGGCGTCGCGGAGCCCTGCCGTCCGCCGCGGGGCTCCGGTGCGGGCTCCGCCGCAGGGCTCCGGTACGTCCCGCTGCGTACGGTGGCTACGGCATTCGCCCTGGCCAGGGGCATATGCCGGGCGGAGATCGGGTGGGGGTCGGACGGGGCTCCGGGAGGGGGCGCATGGGAGCACACACCAGGCGCGTCGCACGCCCCCGGTGACCGTGCGCGCCCGCCGACCCCGGAACCCGGCCCCAACGGCGCACTGTCCGTGACCGCGCTCCCGCCCGGTGCCGCGCGCCCCCTCTCGCCCCTTGGATCGGGCCCGATGCGCTTGTCTGATGCTCACACTGACTGGGCATCACACCGTCGGACCGTGTCCCGGCACCCCGCTGCCTGCGTCGGCCGGAGCCCCGGGACCAGGGAGGGAGCACGCCAGTGCCCACATACGACTTCACCCGCCGCGCCCGCCGCCCGTCCGACCCTGACGTCATCGTCATCGGCGCCGGACTCGCCGGCCTGGCCGCCGCACGCACGCTCACCGGCCGCGGCCTCACCGTGCAGATCCTTGAGGCCACGGAGCGGATCGGCGGCCGGATGGCCACCCGCGAACTGGACGGATTCCGGCTCGACGACGGCAGCCACCTGCTGAACACCGCCTTCCCCGAACTCCGCCGCGTCCTCGACCTCGACCGCCTCGACCTGCGCCCACTCGCGGCCGGAGTCCTCGTGCACAGCGGCGGCCGGCGCTACCGCACCGGGGACCCGCAGCTCACCACCGCCCGGCAGGCCGCCACCCGCGCCCCACTCGGCAGCCCGCTGGACAAGGCCCGGCTCGGCAGCTGGCTCGGCCGGCTCGCCACCACCCCCGCCAGCCGCCTCAAGGCCCGCCCGGAGACCACCACCGCCCGCGCGCTGGCCGGCCACGGGCTCGCCCCGCGCACCCTCGACGGCTTCCTACGGCCACTGCTCAGCGCGCTGCTCAGCGACCCCGCCCTCGGCACCAGCAGCCGGATCGCCGACCTGGTCCTGCGCTCCTACGCGCGCGGGCGGCTCTGTCTGCCCGCCGGCGGGATCGCGGCCGTGCCGGCCCAGCTGGCCACCACCCTGCCCGCCGGCACCGTACGCACCGGGGTGCAGGTCACCTCGATCGCCGCCGACGGCGTGGAGACCGCCACCCACGGGCGGATCGGCGCCCAGGCCGTCGTCCTCGCCACCGACGCCCGCTCCGCCGCCGAACTGCTGCCCGGGCTACGGCTGCCGGACTTCCACCCCGTCACGACCTTCTACCACGCGGCCGACCGCACCCCGCTGGGTGAGGCCGTCCTGCTGCTCGACGGCGACCGGCCCGGCGGGCAGCCGCCGCTGGTCTCGCACTCCCTGGTGCTCAGCGAACTGCACCCCTCGTACGCCCCTGCCGGGCAGGCACTGATCGCCACCACCGTGCTCGGGCGGCGCTCCTTCGACTCGGGTGGCCCGGCCGGGCTGGAACCGGCGGTCCGGGTCCGGCTCGCCGAGCTGTACGGCGCCTCGACCACCGGCTGGCAGTTCCTGAACGTGCGGCACGTCCCGGACGCGCTGCCCGCGATGCCGCCGCCGCACAACCCCCGGCGCCCGGTGCGGGTGCTGGCCGGGCTGTACGTCGCCGGGGACCACCGGGACACCAGCACCGTGCAGGGCGCGCTGGTCTCCGGGCGGCGGGCGGCGCAGGCCGTGCTGCGCGACCTCGGCGTCCCGACCAACGCCCGGGAGGCCGAGGCGGCGGCCTGAGCCTGGCGGGGTCGGCCTGCGGGCTCCCCGTCCGGCTCCCGGCCCGTCCGGCTCCCGGCCCGTCCGGCTCCCGGCCCGGCGGGCTCCGGGTCCGGCTCCGGCTCCCGATCCGGCAGGCTCCGGGTCTGGCTCCGGGGACACGCTGACGACCTGCCGGTGGGTGACGGAGCGGCGACATGCCAGGATGCCGACATGACCGCTCATCGGATGATTTACACCGTACGGCCGGTTGCGCGGTGAGCGCCGCCGTCCAGCCGGTGGCCCTGATCCTGATCCCCGCCGCGGCCGTCGCCGCGCCGCTGCTCGCCGACCGCCTGCTGCGGTGGATCGCCGTCCCGACCGTCGTGTTCGAGATCCTGCTCGGCGTCCTGATCGGCCCCGACGTCCTGAACTGGGCGCACGTCGACGACCTGGTCAACGCGCTCTCCCAGTTCGGCCTGGCCATGCTGATGTTCCTGGCCGGGTACGAGATCGACTTCGCCAAGCTGCGCGGCGGCCCGCTGAAACGGGCGGGCACCGCGTGGCTGGTCACGCTCGTGGCGGCGCTCGGCGTGGGCGCGCTGGTCAACCGGGACCCGCTGAACGGCGCCTTCGCCGGGCTCGCGCTCACCACCACCGCCCTCGGAACCATCCTGCCGATCCTCCGCGACTCCGGCGAACTCCCCACCCCCTTCGGATCGTTGGTGATGGCCACCGGGGCGGTCGGCGAGTTCGGGCCGATCATCGCGATCGCCATCCTGCTCAGCGGCAACTCCCCGGTCCGGACGGCCGTCATCCTCGGCGCCTTCGCGGTGATCACCGCCGTCGCGGTCCTCGGCGCACGCCGCCCCCGGCCCGGCTGGGCCACCCGGCTCATCGAGCGCACCCTGCGCACCTCCGGGCAGTTCGCGGTCCGGGCGGTGATCCTGGTGCTCGCCGTCATGGTGGCCGCCGCGATCTGGCTCGACCTGGACATGCTGCTCGGCGCCTTCACCGCCGGGATCGTCTCCCGGCTGCTGCTCTCCGACATCCGCCGGGCCGAGGAGGAGGTGATCGAGGCCAAGCTGGAGAGCATCGGCTTCGGTTTCCTGGTGCCGGTGTTCTTCGTGGTCAGCGGGATGAACTTCGACCTGTCCGCCCTGCTGGACGACCCCGGCACGATACTGCTCGTCCCGGTGTTCCTGCTGCTGCTCCTGGCCGTGCGCGGGCTGCCCGCCGGGCTGCTCGCCCCGGCCGGACTCGGCCGACGGGACCGCACGGCGCTCGGGCTCTACGGCGCGACGGCGCTGCCGCTGGTCGTGGTGATCACCACCATCGAGGTGGACGACGGTCACCTGCCGTCCTCGACGGCCGCCGCGCTGGTCGGCGCCGGCTTGCTCTCGGTGCTGGTGTTCCCGCTGGTGGCGCAGCGGGTGCGCGGCGGCGTCCGGCCGCCCGCACCGGAGGCCGGGCAGCCGCGCGTCCGGGCCGAGAGCTGGTGAGCCGCTTCGCCCCCGCCCGTCGCCGAGGCGGTCCTACCCGCCGCCGGGGCACTCGGAGCCGGAGCCGGTGCCGGGCGGACGAGCCCTTCGGCCCGGGGCGGACCCGGGCCGGACGGGTTTCCAGGGCCGCCGGGGCTCGCCCGACCGGCCCCTCTTCGACAGGTCCTCAGATCACGCCGGCCTGGCGGGCCGTCTCCTCGAAGGCGCGGGCCACCGGGCTGCCCCGGTAGGGGGTGAGGCGGCGGTGGAAGTCCCGGACGTACTCCAGCGAGCGGGCCGAACGCATCTCCCCCGCCGCCCGCAGCGCGTCGGTGGCCATGGTGCAGGCCTCGTCGAGGTCCCCCATGCCGAGCCGGGCGGTGGCCAGCACCAGCCGGCAGAAGATCCGGCTGCGCGCGTAGGCGGGTGAGCGCAGCCGCAGCGACTTCTCGGCGTGCTGCGCGGAGGTGCGCCACTGCTGGAGGTCGCGGTAGCAGTGGGCGAACTCGTCGGAGAGCTGGGCCTCGTCGAAGTACCGCGCCCAGGAGGGCAGTTCGTCGCCGACCCGAGCCGCGGCCAGCGCCCGCTCGGAGCGCACCAGGGCGGTGGTGCAGGCCCGGACGTCGCCCAGCAGGCCGTGCCCGCGCGCCTCGGCGGCGTGCATCAGCGACTGGACCACCGGCGGAACGGCGGTGCCCACGCCCTGCTGGGCGACCCTGGCCAGTTGGACGGCCTCCCGGCCGTGGCCCAGGTGGACGGCCTGCTGACTCATCGTCACCAGGACGTACCCGCCGAGCGCGCGGTCCCCGGCGGCCTGGGACAGGCGCAGCGCCTGGACGAAGTAGCGCTGGGCGAGGCCGTGCGCGGCGATGTCGAAGGACGTCCAGCCGGCCAGCCTGGTCAGGTCGGCGACGGCGCCGAACAGCGCCCGGCCGATCTGCTCGCCGTAGCGGCCGCGCAGCATCGGCTCGGCCTCGCTCTCCAGGTAGCGGACCAGCGCCTGCCGGGCGTGCCCGCCGCCGTAGGCGTGATCGAGCGCCCGGAAGAGGTCGCCGACGGCGCGGATGGCGGCGATGTCGCCGCGGCCGACCCGCAGGGCGGGGCGCGACTCGCGGGCCGGTTCGGTGTACGGCGGCTCGACGGCGGTCGGCGGGCGCCGGCTCTGGGTGGGCACCCGGCCGATGGTGGGCCCGGCGGGGCCGGCCGCGCCCGGCACGGGGCGCATGCCGGGGGCCCCGTGGTGGGCCTGGCCGCGCGCCGGGCTCGGAGGGGGAGCGCCGGGCGCGGGGGGCACGCTCTGGGCGGGCGCGGCGGACGCTGCGGATGCTGCCGTCACGGCGGATGCCGCGGTGCCGGTGGTACCGGCAGTGGCGGCGGGCGGACCGGTGGGCGGACCGGTGGGCGGGCCGGTGGCGACATCGGGGCGGGCCATCGTCGAGCCGTCCCGGGCGACGCGCTCGTCCGTGCGGCCGATCAGCCAGTCCCGGCTGGGGACGACCAGGCCCGCCGGGGTGAAGGCGATCCGGCGCAGTTCGGACTGCGGGCCGTTGTCCTTGCGCCACATGCTCGCCACGATGTCCACCGCCTCCTGCGGGGTCTCGGCGAACTCCAGGCCCGCGTACACCGGGGCGCAGGCGTCCAGGCCGAGGTCCTGGGCGGTGAGGCGGCGGCCGAGGCGGCGGGTGAAGACCTCGGCGATCAGCGCGGGGGTGGCGCCGCGGGGCTGCTGGCCGCGCAGCCAGCGGGTGACCGAGGTCTTGTCGTAGCGCAGGTCGAGGCCGTGTTCCAGGCCGAGCTGGTCGACCCGGCGGGCCAGGCCCGCGTGCGAGAAGCCGGCTTCCTCGATGAGCGCGGCGAGTTGGCCGTTCTGCGGGGCCGGGCCGGAGTGCCCGGAGTGGCCGCCGACCGGCCCGGGGGCGGGGACGGCGGGTTCGTGCCGGTCGGTTGTGGCCTGCGCGGGCAGCCGCAGTTCGTCGGCGGTCGGGGCGTCGGCGGTCAGGGCGTCGGGGGCGTCCGGCAGGGTCCGGCCGACCGGGCCTCGGTGGTGGCCGAGCGGGTCGAGCGGTCCGTACGCCGGGCTGTCGGTTGCAGGCCGTTGGGGCATGTCAGTCAACACCTCTCGGACGTCGCACCGGGCTCTACCAGCACTTCGGCTGCCTGGGGCGGCGCCCCCTGTCGGGAATCGGCGTGAATGTAGCGAGCATTCGGGCGCTATGGGTGGATCTGACCGAGCAATCCTCCGAACGGGTGAAGCAACCGCGCCCATTGTGGGGAAGCGCGGTCGGCGCGGGTTTGGCCTTCCGCGGTCGAACCGTCGATCGGCTGTCATGGCGGTGAACACCACAGCCCACCGGGCTGCTGTGGTGGACCACCACATGGGAGCCGGGCCCCCGGATTTCCTAGCGTTCTCGGCCATGGACACCACTACAGCCCGCCCGCTCGACGGCCGGACGGCCCTGGTCACCGGGGCCGCCTCGGGCATCGGCCGGGCCTGCGCCGAGGCCTTCGCCGAGGCCGGCGCCCGGGTCTACGTCGTCGACCTCGCGGCCGGACCGGCCCGGGAGCTCGCCGAGCGGATCGGCGGCCGCGCCGTCGTCGCGGACCTCGCCGACCCGGAGGCCGTGGAGGCCCTGCCGGCCGACGCCGACATCGTGGTCAACAACGCCGGCCTCCAACACGTCGCGCCCGTCCACGAGTTCCCGCCCGACCGCTTCACTCTCATCCAACGCGTCATGGTCGAGGCGCCGTTCCGCATCCTGCGCCGCACTCTCCCGCACATGTACGAGCAGGAGTGGGGCCGGGTGGTCAACATCTCCTCCGTCCACGGCCTGCGGGCCAGCGCCTTCAAGTCCGCCTACGTCACCGCCAAGCACGCATTGGAGGGCCTCAGCAAGACCGTCGCCCTGGAGGGTGCCCCCTACGGCGTCACCAGCAACTGCATCAACCCGGGCTACGTCCGAACTCCCCTGGTGGAGAAGCAGATCGCGAGCCAGGCGCTCGCCCACGGCATCCGCGAGGACGAGGTCGTCGAGCAGATCATGCTCGAACGCACGGCCGTCAAGCGCCTCATCGAGCCCGAGGAGATCGCCCAACTCGCCCTCTGGCTCTGCTCCCCGCCCGCCTCCTACATCACCGGCGCCAGCCTCCCCGTCGACGGCGGCTGGACGGCGCGCTGAGCGGCGGCACCTGGCCGTCCTCCCCAGGCCGACCCCCGGGACTATGTGGGTGGCCCACATAGTCCCGGGGAACGCGCCTCCCTACCTTGTGGCGACGTCCCTTGGGGCGGCGCCCCTCGGGACGACACTCCTCGGGGCGACGTCCCTGGGGCGACATCCTCCCCCCCCGGCCCGGAAGTGGTGACCATGAACGCCTCCGCACCAGCCACGGCAGCCACCCGCTCACTCCCTCGGGTCGTGGCCGCCAGTCTCATCGGGACCACCATCGAGTGGTACGACTACTTCTTGTACGGAACAGCGGCCGCGCTGGTGTTCAACAAGCTGTTCTTCCCGAACACCGATCCGCTGACGGGGACGCTGCTGTCCTTCCTCACCTACGCGATCGGGTTCGCCGCGCGACCGATCGGGGCGCTGGTGTTCGGGCACTTCGGGGACCGGGTCGGGCGGAAGAAGCTGCTCGTCCTCAGCCTGCTGCTGATGGGCGGGTCGACCACGCTGATCGGGGTGCTGCCCACCTACAGCTCCATCGGGGCGGCGGCGCCGGTGCTGTTGACGGTGCTGCGCCTGGTGCAGGGCTTCGCGCTCGGCGGGGAGTGGGGCGGGGCGGTGCTGCTGGTGTCGGAGCACGGGGACCAGCGGCGGCGCGGGTTCTGGGCGTCGTGGCCGCAGGGCGGGGCGCCGGCCGGGAACCTGCTGGCGGCGGGGGTGCTGTCGCTGCTGACGGCGGTGCTGTCGGAGGACGCGTTCCTGTCGTGGGGGTGGCGGGTGCCGTTCCTGCTGTCGGCGGTGCTGGTCGGGGTCGGGCTGTGGATCCGGCTGGCGGTGGACGAGTCGCCGCTGTTCAAGCAGGCGCTGGCGGCCCAGCAGCAGCGGAGGACCGCCGAACAGCCTCCGCTGGTGGCGGTGTTGCGCAACCACTGGCGGGAGGTGCTGGTGGCGATGGGCGCGCGGATGGCGGAAAACATCTCGTACTACGTGATGACCACCTTTGTGCTGACGTACGCCGTCACCCACGCACACTTCTCCAAGCAGACCGCGCTGAACGCCGTACTGATCGGCTCCGCGATCCAGTTCGCGCTGATCCCGCTGTTCGGAGCACTGTCCGACCGGGTCGGACGCAAGCCGGTGTACCTGGTGGGCGCGGTCGGAGTGGGCGTCTGGGCGTTCGTCTTCTTCGGGCTGGTGGACACCAGGTCGTTCGGACAGCTGGTGGTCGCGGTGACGGTCGGGCTGGTCTTCCACAGCGCGATGTACGCACCGCAGGCGGCGTTCTTCTCCGAGCTGTTCGCCACCCGGATGCGCTACTCGGGCGCCTCGATCGGGGCCCAGTTCGCCTCGGTGGCCGCCGGCGCGCCCGCGCCGCTGATCGCGACCGCGCTGCTCAAGGACTACGGCAACGCCACCCCGATCTCGGTGTACGTGGCGATCGCGGCGGCGATCACCGTGCTGGCGGTGCTGTGCGGGCGGGAGACCAGGGGCAGCGACCTGGCGGACGTCGAGGCGGCAGTGGAGGCGGAGGCCGCCGCCGTGGCGGCCAAGCCCGCCACCGCCTGACGGCGGAGCCGCTACGATCGCGCTTCCGCCGGACCCGACGCCGATTGGCGGCACGCACCATGAACCACCCTCACGAAAGCGCCGCGCCCGCGCTGCGGCGACTGCTCGACCTGCTCGCCTCCGGCGCCGCCACCGAGGACTTCGCCGACGTGCTGGCCGACGCCCGCCGCCGCGGGGCGCCGGCCGCCGTCCTCGCCGAGATCGACGACGCCACCTGGCAGGCCCTGCGGGTGCACCGCACGCTGCGTCAACACCGGCGCCGGGAGGCGGAGTTGACCGCACTGTTCGACACCGCCGGGGACCTCGCGGCCTCCCGGGAGCTGGACACCGTGCTCCAGGCGATCGTCCGCCGCGCCCGGATGCTGCTCGGCACCGACACCGCGTACCTGACCCTGCCGGACGAGGCCGCGGGCGACACCTACATGCGGGTCACCGACGGCTCGGTCTCCGTCCTGTTCCAGACCCTGCGGCTCAGTCTCGGCCACGGCCTGGGCGGCCTGGTCGCGCAGACCGCCCGCCCGTACGCCACCCCCGACTACCGCACCGACGAACGGTTCCACCACACCGGCACGATCGACGCGGGCGTGCTCGACGAGGGCCTGGTGGCGATCATCGGGGTGCCGCTGCTGCTCGGCGGCGAGGTCATCGGGGTACTGTTCGCCGCCGACCGCTCGCCCCGCGCCTTCTCCCCCGACGAGGTGGCGCTGCTGTGCACACTGGCCGCGCACGCCGCGATCGCCCTGGACACCGCCAAGTCGCTGGCCGACACCCGGGCCGCGCTCGCCGAACTGAACAGCGCCAACGAACTGGTCCGCGCCCACTCGGCCGCCGTCCAGCGCGCCGAGCAGGCCCACGACCGGCTCACCGACCTGGTGCTGCGCGGCGCCGAGGTGCCGGACGTCGCCGCCGCCGTCGCGGCCCTGCTGGGCGGCGAGATAGCGGTCCTCGACGCCGAGGGCGAGCCGCTGGCCGGGCGGTCCGCACCCGCCGGCGAGCTGGCGGAGGCGGTCGCCGCGTCCCGGGCCGAGGGGCGGTCCGTCCGGCACGGCGAGCTGTGGGTGTGCGCGGTGCTGGCCGGGCACGACGCCCTCGGCACCCTGGTACTGCGCGGACGCCCCGGCCTCGACGACGCGGACCGGCGGCTGTTCGAACGGGCCAGCGTGGTGACCGCGCTGCTCCTGCTGCTGCGCCGCTCGGTGGCCGAGACCGAGAACAGGGTCCGCGGCGAACTGCTCACCGACCTGCTGACCGCCCCCGACCGCGATCCGGCCGGGCTCACCGCGCGCGGCCGCCGGCTCGGCGTCGACCTCGCCCGCCCGCACCTGGTCCTGGTCGCCGAACCGGCCGAACCCGCCGGGCCCCCCGTCCCCGACCGCGGCCGGCTGGCCGGCGCCGCCCGGCGGTACCTGTTCGGCTCCCGGGGCGTCAGCGCCGAGCACGGCGAGGCGGTGGTGCTGCTGGTGCCGGAGGCCGGCGACCCGGAGGAGGCCGCGCGGCAGGCCGCCGAGCGGCTGGCCCGGCTGGCCGGGTTCCCGGTCACCGTCGGCGTCGGCCGTCCGGCCGCCGGCCCGCCCGCGCTGGCCGCCTCGTACGCCGAGGGCCTGCGCTGCGTCCGGGCACTGCGGGTGCTCGGCCGCGCCGGGGAGGGCGCCTCGGCCCGCGCGCTGGGCTTCCTCGGGGTGCTGCTCGGCGACGGGCACGACGTGGACGGCTTCGTCGGCTCGGCGCTCGGCCCGCTGCTCGCCTACGACGCCCGGCGCGGCACCGAACTGGTCCGCACCCTGCGCGCCTACTTCGACTGCGGCGGCAGCCTCACCCGCGCCAAGGACGAACTGCACGTCCACGTGAACACCGTCGTCCAACGGCTGGACCGGGTCGAGGCGCTGCTCGGCCCGGACTGGAACCACCCCGAGCGCTCGCTCGAACTCCAGCTGGCGCTGCGGCTGCAACTGCTCGCGGGGGGCTGAACGGTCCTCGCGGAGGGCTGATCGACCTCCTTGCGGAGGGCTGATCGGCCCTTGCGGGCGCGGCCCGTGCGGGCGCCCGAACGTCCCGTACGGGCGGCTGAACCGTCCGTACGGGCGTGGGCGTACAGTGGCGAGGTTGGTCTCGAACGCCTGGCAAGGAGCGGCAGCGGTGAGCGAGAACGTGCGTTTCGTTCGAATGGGGACAGGCGAGGGCGCCATCGCCTACCAGGAGGCCTGGGAGGAGCAGCAGCGCCTGCACGCGCTGCGAGTCGCGGACGAGATCCCCGACACCGTGCTGCTGCTGGAGCACCAGCCCGTCTACACGATGGGCAAGCGCACCAACCCCGCCGACCTGCCGCTGGACGGCACCCCGGTGGTCGAGGTCAACCGGGGCGGAGAGATCACCTGGCACGGCCCCGGCCAGCTGGTCGGCTACCCCATCGTCAAGCTGCCCGACCCGATCGACGTGGTCGCCTACGTCCGCCGGCTGGAGGAGGCGCTGATCCGCGCCTGCGCCGGGTTCGGCGTCGGAACCACCCGGGTCGAGGGCCGCAGCGGCGTCTGGGTGCTGGGCGAGTCCATCCCGGACGCCGTGGTGGACCCGGCGCAGGTGGTGGACATCGGCAAGCTGACCCTGCGAATGGGCCTGCCGCTGGGCATCGACCCGCGGCTGGCCGGCCCCGAGTACGCGCCGTCCAACGCCGGCCAGCGCGGCGACGACCGCAAGCTCGCCGCGATCGGCGTCCGGGTCGCCCGCGGGGTCACCATGCACGGCTTCGCGCTCAACTGCGACCCCGACATGACCTGGTTCGACCGGATCGTGCCGTGCGGCATCCGGGACGCCGGCGTCGCCTCGCTCGCCGGTGAGCTGGGGCGCGACTTCACCGTCGGCGAGGCGCTGCCGATGGTCGAGCGGCACCTGGCGGACGTGTTCGCGGAGCTGCCCGAACCCGCGCTCACCCGCTGACCCGGGCCCGGGCCCTCACCCGGGTCCTCACCCGGGTCCTGCTCCGGATTCTTCCCCGTGTCCTGTTCCGGGTTCTCCCCCGGGAATCTACCGGCCAGTAGCTCTGTTGCCCTGCGATTGCGGGGCAACAGGCCGCGCAAAGGCCTTACAACCACAGGCGTACCCTGGGGGTACCCCGTCTAGTTCTAGGAGTCGCACGTGTCCGCTGTCGCGCCCGACGGCAGGAAGCTGCTCCGCCTGGAGGTCCGCAACAGCGAGACCCCCATCGAGCGGAAGCCCGAGTGGATCAAGACCCGCGCGAAGATGGGGCCGGAGTACAACGCCCTCCAGTCGCTGGTGAAGAAGGAGGGGCTGCACACCGTCTGCCAGGAAGCCGGCTGCCCCAACATCTTCGAGTGCTGGGAGGACCGCGAGGCGACCTTCCTCATCGGCGGCGACCAGTGCACCCGCCGCTGCGACTTCTGCCAGATCGACACCGGCAAGCCCGCCGAGTTCGACCGGGACGAGCCGCGCCGGGTCGCCGAGTCCATCGTCACGATGGACCTCAACTACGCCACCATCACCGGCGTCGCCCGCGACGACCTGCCGGACGGCGGCGCCTGGCTGTACGCCGAGACCGTGCGCCAGGTGCACGCGCTGACCGCCGACCGCGAGAGCGGCCGCACCGGCGTCGAGCTGCTGATCCCCGACTTCAACGCGGTGCCCGAGCAGCTGGCCGAGGTCTTCTCCTCCCGCCCCGAGGTGCTCGCGCACAACGTCGAGACGGTGCC
This sequence comes from Kitasatospora sp. NPDC088861, assembly GCF_044750105.1. Taxonomy (NCBI): domain Bacteria; kingdom Bacillati; phylum Actinomycetota; class Actinomycetes; order Kitasatosporales; family Streptomycetaceae; genus Kitasatospora; species Kitasatospora sp. NPDC088861. The sequence goes on along the minus strand of NZ_JBIVJF010000003.1, from coordinate 403,871 downwards.
GCGGATCTTCAAGCGGATCCGCCCGGCCTTCCGCTACGAGCGCTCGCTCGACGTCATCACCCAGGCCCGCGCGGCCGGGCTGGTCACCAAGTCCAACCTGATCCTCGGCATGGGCGAGACCCGCGAGGAGGTCAGCCAGGCGCTGGCCGACCTCGTCGGCGCCGGCTGCGAGCTGATCACCATCACCCAGTACCTGCGCCCCTCGCTGCGCCACCACCCGGTGGAGCGCTGGGTCAAGCCGCACGAGTTCGTCGAGCTCCAGCAGGAGGCCGAGGAGCTGGGCTTCGCCGGGGTCATGTCGGGCCCGCTGGTGCGCTCCTCCTACCGGGCCGGGCGACTGTACCGGCAGGCGCTGGAGCGGCGCGCGCAGGCCGCGGTCTGATCCGGCTGGGTCGGTTGGGGCAGCGGGGTCGGCTGATCCTGCCGATCCTGCTGATCCGGTGCTTTTGAGCCACCCGCATGCGGGCGAAGGGCGGAGCCTCGGCTCCGCCCTTGTGGTTTTCACCGCGCTTTGACTGCCTGGTCACCGCCTGGTAACACGGGATGGTGACGATGGACTCGTTGCGATCGTTCGATTCTTCTCAGCCACGAGGGGAGCTGTTCGGCATGCGGATGCGCATCCGGTCGGTGGGGGTCGCGCTGCGGCTCGCCGAGAGCGTCCTGCTGGCGGGTGGCCAGCAGCAGGCCCGGCGCAACGCCTGGGCGGCGGTCTGCGAGAACCGCCAGTACGCGGCGGACCGCCGCCACGACGCGCGGGCGGCGACGACGTCACCGCCACGACGGTGACGTCCCCGACGGTTCTCTACAGTTCTCCACGGTTCTCGACGGCGACGTTCTCGACGGCGACGTTCTCGACGCGACCGCGCCGGGGGCCGTTCGCCGTGGCAGACGGTCGCTGTGTGCGACGACACAGGGCACACGAGTCACGGATCGAGGCGAACGGGTACCCGGGCTTGGTTATCCCGTACCCGTGCCACGTACCATGAGCGTTATGGCGAGGGAAACATCCGAGAACCCCGGGCGACTGAAGCAGATCCGCCTGGCGTACACCATGACCAAGAAGGTCGACACCAAGATCGGCCTGATCATCGCCGGCGTCGGCCTGCTGACCTTCGGCGTGTTCCTCGCCATCGGCTTCGCAATCGACCACCCGATCTACCTGGGCATCCTGGGCTTCATCGTGGCCTTCCTGGCCATGGCGATCGTCTTCGGGCGCCGGGCCGAACGCGCGGCGTTCGGACAGATGGAAGGGCAGCCGGGCGCCGTTGCGGCGGTGCTGAACAACATCCGACGCGGCTGGAGCTCCAACTCCACCCCGGTCGCGGTCACCCGCAACCAGGACGCGGTCTACCGCGCGGTGGGCCGGGCCGGAATCGCGCTGATCGGCGAAGGCAACCCGAACCGGGTGCGCCAGCTGCTGGCCTCCGAGAAGAAGAAGATGGCCCGGGTCGTCGGCGACGTGCCGGTGCACGACATCGTGGTGGGTACCGGCGAGGGCGAGATCCCGCTCAAGAAGCTGCAGATCCACCTGATGCGACTGCCCCGCGCCATCACCGCGTCCCAGGTCACCGAGACCAACGACCGTCTGCGCGCCCTGGGCGACCTGCTCTCCAAGGCGCCGATCCCCAAGGGCCCGATGCCCAAGGGTGCCCGGATGCCCAAGGGCGGCCAGGCCCGCTGACGCTCCCCCGACCACAACACTGAACGGCCCCGCCGCGGAGATCCCGCAGCGGGGCCGTTCAGTGTTGTGCGGCAAGGTCGTCCGGCCCTGGATCCGGACTGGGTCAGGGCCTCGACAGATCCCGACTAGATCCGGACCTCGACGGTGCCGACCGCCTTGTCGTGCAGGCCGCGGGTGTCACGGTCCCAGACCAGCGGCGGCACCACCAGGCAGAGCAGCAAGGTGCGCAGCAGCACCTGCGGGATGGTCGCGCGGCCGCCGTCCAGGCGGATCACCCGGAGGCCGAACAGCCGCTTGCCGACGGTCGTCCCGGTGGTGGCGAGCAGCACCGCCGCGACCAGGAAGTAGAGCGGGCTGGTCCACAGGTTCGCCTCGGCCGGGCTGCCCTTGCCGATCAGCCCGTAGGCGATCAGCGCGACCAGCCAACCGTCCACGAACAGGGCGCCGATCCGGCGGCCGGGGCCCGCGATCGAGCCGGGGCCCTCCTTGGGCAGGCCGAGGCGCTCGCCGCGGAAGCCGAAGTCGGCCCCCATCTTCTCGGCGGCCGCCTTCGGGCCGTCGATCCACGATCCCAACGCTTCTCTGGTGTCCACGAATCCACACTAACCGGGCGACCCGTCCGGACCGCCACCGGCTCCCCCGAACGCCACGGGCGGGTGAATCGTGCCGCCGGAGCTTTCCAAGTGGTCCAGACCACTTGTGGAGAGCCGAGCCTGACGGCGGTACGTTTTGCCCCGTCCCGTACATCTTTGCCACCCGATCGGCGGGCGTGGTTAACATTTATGAAACGACCGGGTCACCGGCCAGAAACGGCCCGTTCCTAGGGTGAGCCACATTCGCACGCCGAGGAGGATGGATGTTCAACAACGCCGCCGAAGTGAAGCAGTTCATTCAGGACAACGACGTGAAGTTCGTCGATGTCCGCTTCTGCGATCTGCCTGGCGTCATGCAGCACTTCTCCGTACCTGCGGCGACCTTCGACCCGTCCGAGATCCTGATGTTCGACGGCTCGTCGATCCGCGGCTTCCAGGCCATCCACGAGTCCGACATGGCCCTGGTCCCGGACCTCGCCACGGCTCGGCTCGACCCCTTCCGGGTCGAGAAGCACCTCAACATCAACTTCTTCATCCAGGACCCGGTCACCGGCGAGGCCTACAGCCGCGACCCGCGCAACGTCGCCAAGAAGGCCGAGGCCTACCTCGCCTCCTCCGGCATCGCCGACACCGCGTTCTTCGGGCCCGAGGCCGAGTTCTACGTCTTCGACTCGGTCCGCTTCGAGACCAGCGCCAACGCGTCCTTCTACCACATCGACTCGGAGGCCGGCGCCTGGAACTCCGGCGCCGCCGAGGGCGACGTCCGCGGCTACAAGGTCAAGTACAAGGGCGGCTACTTCCCCACCCCGCCGGTGGACCACTTCGCCGACCTGCGGGCCGAGATGTCGCTCGAACTGGCCAAGTCCGGCCTCGAGGTCGAGCGCCAGCACCACGAGGTCGGCACGGCCGGCCAGGCCGAGATCAACTACAAGTTCAACACCCTGCTGCACGCCGCCGACGACCTGATGCTGTTCAAGTACATCATCAAGAACGTCGCCTGGCGCAACGGCAAGACGGCCACCTTCATGCCCAAGCCGATCTTCGGCGACAACGGCTCGGGCATGCACGTCCACCAGTCGCTGTGGACCGAGGGCTCGCCGCTCTTCTACGACGAGCAGGGCTACGCCGGCCTCTCCGACACCGCCCGCTACTACATCGGCGGCCTGCTCCGGCACGCCCCCTCGCTGCTGGCCTTCACCAACCCGTCGGTGAACTCCTACCACCGCCTGGTCCCGGGCTTCGAGGCGCCGGTCAACCTCGTCTACTCCCAGCGCAACCGCTCGGCCGCGATCCGCATCCCGATCACCGGCTCCAACGCCAAGGCCAAGCGCATCGAGTTCCGCGCGCCCGACCCCTCCTCCAACCCGTACCTGGCCTTCGCCGCCATGCTGATGGCCGGCCTCGACGGCATCCGCAACAAGATCGAGCCGCTGGAGCCCGTCGACAAGGACCTCTACGAGCTGGCCCCCGAGGAGCACGCCAACGTCCCGCAGGTACCCGCCTCCCTCCCGGCCGTCCTCGACGCCCTGGAAGCCGACCACGAGTACCTGCTCGCCGGCAACGTCTTCACCCCGGACCTGATCGAGACCTGGATCGACTTCAAGCGCACCAACGAGATCGCCCCCATCGCCCTCCGCCCCCACCCGCACGAGTTCGAGCTGTACTACGACCTGTAGAAGGTGCTCTGACCTGCGGAAACACGCCAATTCATAATCGCGTTTCCGTAGGTCAGCCATGCGCTGACCTACGGAAACGCCTGATGGCTGGCACTCGTTCACCCCTCGGCCGATCCCTCCGCAGGGGCGAGCGGGAGGACGTACTCCTTCGCCAGTTGCGCGAGGTGTAGCGGGAGGGGGTACGCCAGGGGCGGGTAGTCGTCGTGGTAGCGGAGTTGGTGGGTCAGGGTGGCCCAGTCGACGGGATGGTCTGCCGAGCGTTCAGAGGAACAGCAGCCGAGAACCGTAACCTCAAGAAGCCTGGGGTTCCAGGCCGTCTTCCCGGGCGCGGTCCGGCTTCCCGGAGTCGGGGCGAGCTTCATCAGCCCCTTCGGCCTTGCCGCGGTGGGTGGGGTGCTGGTCGTACTGGCGAAGATGCGGTTGTGGGGACCGTCCGACAGGGCCCAGACGCCTTCGGAGAAGCCGATCTTGGCCAGCTCGTCATGGGCGTACCACTCGGGTACTTCGCCCCGGCCGTTCTCGTCCCGGACCAGGACCATCCGCAGGTCGTTGCCGTAGGCCGTGAGTCGCTGATCCGGACCGGTGCCGAAGGCGAGCATGTCGCGGGTCAGCGCGCCGTTGCGCAGCCTCGGCCAGCACTGCCGGAGGTTTCCCGAGTTGACCAGCAACAAGGTCGGCCGGTCACGGAGTTGGAAGAGCACGGTGCGAATCTCGCGCTCCAGGTCCGTGGGGACCGTGCCGCCGGCCTCTACGAGAGACAGCAGCATGCTGGGGTAGGGCACCCACTCGGCCCGTCCCGTGTCCCAACCCTCGACCGTCCCCGGGTCTCCGTCGGAACGGACCCGCACCGCAACCAGGCGGCGGGCTGGGCTCCGGGTGGGCCCGTCCTTTGTGCAGCGCACCAGCCAGAGCGCGGCGTACTGCAGGTCCCCTGGGATACCGTCACCCGCCCGGTGGGCCGGCGGGCTGATCGCACCGAGCTGCCGGAAGGCGTCCAGCCAAGCCCAGTTGGCCCGGTGTTCCAGGGCCGCCGTCCCGGGATCGGGCAGGTTGATGAACTGGGTGAGCCTCCCCTGTCGCCCGCAGGCGAGGCGCAGCGCATGTTTGGGGTCGGAACCGGGCACCGAGGCGAAGTGCTCCTTCCCGGCGATCTCTGCGATCACCAGACTGACGCCGTCACGCGTCCGGTCATCCGCTTCCGCCACCAGGGCGCAGCGCTCAGTGATGGCCTCGGCCAGGCGAACGGCCGGGCGGCGCTTGCGGTCGGTGGAAAGCCGCAGGGCGCTCGCCAGCTCTCCGGCCGGCCTGGTCCGGACCACGATCCGGACGCCGTCGGCCGTCCAGCTGGTCGCGCCGCCCCCGTCGGTCCGGCTCCCCGGCACAAGACCGATGACCTTCGGAAGTGCCGCAAGGAGGGCGTCCCGGGTCTGCGGTGACTGCCAGAGGATCTCCACGTCCAGCGGTCGGCCGTCGAGAGCACGGCCCAACGCGGTACGGCGTGCCAGAGCCTGCTGTGCTTCCCTGCTGCCCGGCTCGCCCTTCTTTGCGGAGCGGGGCAGCAGGGAAGGGGTGTTCCGCCGGGTGACCCGGCTCAGGTCCGCTACTCGGCGCAGGACGGGGCTCAGCCCCTGCTCGATCCACGCGTCCAGTCCAGCCCGCTCCCGTGGCATCAGGCCGGCCCCTACCTCGTGCAGCCCGAGCACCGGGTGGTAGACGATTCCGGCAGCAACGTCCTGGCGTCCGTTGAGCCACTTCTCGGGGGAGGTGAACAGCTCCTCCGGCTCCGGAAACCGGCGGGTGATGTCGAGATCGGACAGGAGCAGGGCGGGGCTGCGCCGCTTCCAGGCGATTTCCTTGGACCTCCAGTCGTACCCCAGGGTGTTGACCATCAGCCGGTAGCCTTGGTCCGGCCCTTCCGGCCACGGCAGTGGGGTATCCAGCAGTACGGTCGCTCCGCCCAGCTTCCACCGGGGGATGTCCAGCCGGGTGGCCCAGCGACGCACCCCGGTGGTCACGTGGACCCGGAACCGCTGGGCGAACGGCACCGTATGGACGGTGACGGTCAGGTGGGCCGAGTAGTACCAGGTCTGCTTCCGGTGTTCGTACCGCAGCGGCGGCCAGGAGACCAGATCGACCCCGCCGATTCCGGAACTGACGACACGGAAGCGGAGACTGCCGCCACCAGTACGAAAAGGCGTGCCGGCCAAGCGGAAGGCAACCGCCTCGGGGAGCAGGCGGTAGAGCCTGGACAGAGGTTCCGCCGTACCGCCGGGGGACACGACCGTCTCTGTAAGGTCAACCCGTTCGGTCTCCCACTCAGGCAGGGATAGCCCCGTAGCTTCACACCCTGTCTGCAACTCCCGTTCCAGGTCGACCGCTTCGTCATCGCTGCTGGAAAGGGCGGCGGCCCAGGTGCCGATCAGCGGCGCGAGGACCTGCCGCGGAACGGGCTCGCGCGCGTAGAGCCAAGGCAGTCGGCCGTCGGCTCCGGCGTTGCGCCCAGTGGCCAGTACCCCCGGCGCCCAGGCCCGCAGCAGCGAGTGGAGCCGGGCTACGGGGAGGTGCGACTGGCCACCGCCGCGCGAACGTTTCTGACGATCCATCAACTCCTTTTGCAGGCCGCATCCGAGCTGCAGGACGTGCAGGTCTTCCTGCCAGGCTCCGTGTTCAGGGTTCGGCTCGTAAGCCACGGCACGAATGGCGTGATACATGGCAGTGCTCCTCGGTGAAAGGACACGGACTCGACGACTGATGCACCATCAAGCCGCTGGCAGCGGCTGGGCCAGGCAGCGACCGAGCATGCGCCACAGCGGCTGGTAGAGGGCCCGGACGATGAATTCGTGGTCGGCAGGTGTCGCCCCGTCCTGGAAGTACGGATCGAGGACCTCAAGGATGCTGTGCAGCAGGCTGGACTTCGCCGTGTCCGCGGCCGGCGGACACGACGCGCGGTTCGGGGCGAAGGCCGCGTCCACGAAGACCACACGAGCCGGGACACCGCCACGCACGAGCCGACCGATGACCTGCCACATCAACACCAGGATGTCCCAGGTGACCTGCGCTCGGTCCTCGTTGAGCCGGCTCCACGCCATGGACCGCTGCAGCACCCGGTACCAGCATGACCTCGCCTCCCGACGGACCGCTTCGGCGCCTGCCTCCAAACTGTTCCCGCTGCGCACCCACTCCCCGAACCGTCCATCCTCCTGGGCCCGCACGATCCAGTCGTTGACGGCATGCACCGCCAGTGACAGGTCGTCGGGGTGCGGGTTCGGACGGGCGAGGAAGTAGACCGACCCGATGGCCGCCTCGTCCCTGCGGTTGAGGATGTTGTGCCCGCGTTCCACCGAGAGCAGCGGCGCCACCAGGATGTCCGCCTGGAGGTCCCGCAGGCGTTCGACGTCGCCCCGGCGCAGGGTCCGGGCCCGCTGCGCGGACGGGGCCTCGTCCTCCTCCTCGATCTCCTCGTCATCCGAGACGAGGCAGAGCACCTTGTTCCGCCAGCGCTTGTTGAGGTTGTGCAGGGTGTCCGCCACCACGCGTGCCTCTTGGTAGCTGCCCACCAGCAGCAGGATCTGGTCGCGCTCCGGAGGGAGCGACAGCAGTTCCTGCTCCAGCGGCCCGCCGTCCTCGATGTCGTCCGCGCTGGCGCCGAGCCAGGTCGCGATGCGGCGCAGCTTGGCCGGCCGCTCCGCCGGGGCGCTGCCCGACACACGCAACTTCCCCTGGTCGTCGTCGATGAACTCGAAGCGCATCCCGCTCTCGGCGGCGATCCGCTCCATCGCCTCCGGCGGTGGCTCGATCACCACTCCGACCGGAACCTGGATGTGGTAGCGGCTGGACTGCCCCGCCCAACTGCTGCCGGACATGAGCAGCACGTGGGCACCGGGCCGGCCGTCCACTGCGGCCAAGCCGGGCATGACCCGCAGCAGTTCACGGCCGACCCCGCTGCACCGGAAGAAGGTCAGCTCCCCGCTACGGACCCCTTCGCCGTCCTCGCCGTGCACCAGGAACTGAAAGCCGAGCACGTTTCCCATCGGCGCCTCGGGCACCATCGGGGCGTAGTCGTTCGGCCGTCGGTACATCTCGCTGAAGCCCAGACTGAGTGCGGCTTCGACCCGCGGCCACATGGCGTTGATCAGCGCCAGGCGCGGTTCCAGGGCGCTCAACAACAAGGTGAGTTCGAACCGATCGGCCATGCTGTCGCACCATTGCCCGGGGGTCTGCGGCGGCGGGGCCTCCTTTCCGACTCGCTTGCCGCTGCGCTGCCGGCACTGCCGCGCCTCCTGCTTCGCCTGCCAGGCCGCGAACCGTTCCTGGTACTCCGCCTCCTTCTCGGCCATGAAGGCCTCATCGAGCTGGAGCAGGGACTTCACGACGGCCAGTAGGCGGGCCCGGGTCCGCTCCGGGTTCCCGGTGTGCAGCAGTTCGTTGAGCAGCACCGTGAGGTGCGAGAAGTCCACCTCGGTGTGCCGGGCGCGGTCGCCGAACGGGTTGTCGCGGAAGGCCTCCAGTAGGTTCTGGAGCTCCTCCAGCGGGGCACGGTGCGGGTGGTCCTCAGCCGCGTCCTCAGGCAGGGGGAATCGCTCGTCGAGGATGTCCAACTGGAGCGTCCAGGCGCTGAAGTAGCCGCGCCCCACCCATTGGCGCAGTGGATACTGGGCCACCAGCATGGCGTGCAGCCGGTCGGTCGCCGCCACTACGGTGTTGAGCGCGGCGGAGAAGATCGCCACGTCTCGGTCGGACAATTGGGTGCGACCACTCGCGGCGAGTTCGCGGATTTTGTGCCGGCTCAGCCAGTCGATCAGCCCCCGCTCCTTGTCGGCGGCCAGCAGCACCGCGGGGGCGAAAGTCTGGTCAAGTTGCATCTGGATCCGGTCGGCCTCGTCGATGATCACCAGATCGCTGCGCCGGCAAGCGAGTTCGAGGTAGCGGATGCGTTCCCCGTTCTGCGGGTACGGTGGCGCGGAGTCGATCAGGCTGGGCAGCGTGGCGACCCAGATGGCCGCCTCGACCAGGGCCCGCGCACCATGGTGCCGGGGGCAGGCGGACCAGTACGGGCAGGCCAGGTTCTGTTTCTGCCACTCCGAGGCGTGGGCGCGCCCGGTCCGCCGGTGCGGGTCGGACGGTGGGCGTAGCCGGCTGCACGGCGACTCGCCGAAGGCGAGCGGCTCGCCGTTCCCGCCGCGCAGCTTGAGGTTCAGCACGCAGGACGTCCCCAGGTAGGCGAAGGCCGGGTCGTCGTGCGCCAGCAGTCGGTGTTCGCCGCGGCCGGCCAGTCTGCGGTGCAGCCGCTGGGCGTGGCGCTCCCGGCCGGAGGAGCCGAGCACCGGCGCCGCCGCGCCACCGGTGTACCGGTTGTAGAGCTCGACCAGCTTCAGGACCTCGGCCACGTCGGAGACCACGACGGTAGTCCGCCTCCGGCGCCTGGCCAAGTGGACCGCGATAATGTCCCGCAGCGTGCTCTTGCCCGCCCCGACGATGCCGAGCAGGTGCTGGATCCCGTCCACGGTGAACTCCTCGGACCCCCGGAAGACACCGAGCTCCGCCGTGGACATCTCGAACCCTCGCAACCGCCCCGCCCAGCTCAGGTCCTTCGCCTTGTCGAAGCGCCGGTCCACGGCGTCCATCACGGCTGCGGTGCGTGCCAGGTCCTTCAACCGGAAGGTCAGCGGCTCACCCCCGCCGGCCGGGACCAGATCCACGTCGTGGACCACCATGGGCGCCGGGGAGACCTCCGGCAGGTCGACCACCGCCAGCGAGCGGCCGACCGGGAAGGCGTGTGGCCCCGGACCGGCGACCGGAAGCCTCCGACCCGCCAAAGGTGGTGCCACCGACAGCAGCTGGTCGTAGGTCTGCCACCGCTCTGTTCCCACCGAGACCTCCCGGCGGACCGCCTCGGTGTCGGCGTGCGCCACGTCGTAACCGCGTAGCGCCGGGTCCAGCTGCTGGTAGCGCTCCAGGGCCTCCCGCCAGGCCCTGCGCCGGGCCAGGGTCCAGAGTGAATACCTGGCGACTTTGAGGGTTCGATCGGCATCCGGCGGCAGCGGAACCTGATAGGCCTTGGCGAACCCGTACCCGCTGAACAGCACCCAGGCCTGGGCCGCCGGGGCCTCCGGCATCAGCCGGTGCTGGAGGTACAGACCGAGTTCGACCTGGCAAAGGAACTCCGCCGTCGGTCCGGGCAACTTCGGTCGGGCGTAATGCTGGAGCTCCCGAACCGTCCTATGCAGGATCGGCGTCAGACTGCGCACTTCCTTCTCCCCTCATCTCTGTTTCGCCGAAGGCTCGTTCACCACGGAGCCGGGCTCCCAGATCGCCCGGCCCGGTCAGCAGGACCTGTTCTGGGGCGGACAGCGCCTGGGTGAAGGCGTTCCGGTACCGGACGACGCCGGCGAGGTCCTCCGGCACCACCACCAGGACCGGCCCCGTGGCACCGCTGAACCGCTCAGCCAACAGCGCAGGCTGAACCCGGTCATGAATGTGTAGTTGGCGGACCGACAGCCCGGCGCCCTGGAGCCGGTACGCGCTCAGCTCATTCGGCAGGGCCTGGTAGCCGACGGCCGCGCGGTCCAGGTCGGCCAGGACCGCCTGCTCCAACCGGAACGGGAGCGACAGGAAGGCCCGCAACGGCCTGCCCAGCAGCAGGACGCCGTCCGTCGTGCGGATCAGCTCCATCGGGATCCCATGCGGGCAGCTCTCGCCCTCGCACCAGGTATCCGACCCGGACACCGCCCCCTGGTCCGGCACCCGACGTCCCCCCAGCAGGGCCGGCAGCCGGCAAGTACCGCAGCGCAACAGGGTGCCCTCGACGGTCAGAGACTCCGGCACGGGACGGTAGAGGTCCTTGACCCGGGACCAGATCTCCTTGCTCCAGCCGCGCTGGAAGCGGTCTCCATGACGCACCACCGGATTGAGTGCCAGGAACCGCCGGCTCTTGTGAAACCGCTCCATCGAGCCGCACCGGCCAGCCAGTTCGCTCAGCAGCACGTGAGCGGCCTTCTCCGGACCACCCTCCGCGCCCGCGGAGGCCAGCTCCAGGCAGGTGCGGGTGGGCAGCAACCCGTTCCGGTCGACCAGGGCCGCGTCCGGGAAGACCAGCGCGGGTGGGACCTCGAAAGGCCGGTCGCCGGCCAGCGTGCAACGACACCACTCGATCAGCTCCGGCAGGCTCTTCGGAGGCACCAGGCCGAGGCCCATACAGTGCAGCACCATCCGGTCCAGTACTCGCTGCGCAGCGGGCGGGTAGGGCAGCAGGAACGACCTGAGACCGACCTCCTCCCCCAACTCGCATACGACTTCCGCAAGTTCACGGAGCAATGCGATTCCGTCCGACGTCATCGGGCCGCCTGGAAAGCCGGTCCGCTGGAGCACCATCGCGCCGTCTCGCACCGGGCACAGGCCGGTCCGGGACGTGGCGCGTAGTCCTCGTCCCGGAGCCAGCGGTCCACCAGCCCGCGCACGACCTGCTCGGCCGCGGCCCGTACTTCCAGGACGAACGGATCGATGATCTCCAAGTCCGCGCCGCCCGGCCGCAGCACCTCGAACTCGATCCGGGCCCGGTCCGACGTGCCGGCCAGGTCGCCGCGGGCGAGCAGCAACACGGCCAAGGCCAGTTGCGGGTACTGCTCCAACAGCGGGCGGTCGAAGGACCGATCGCGCGCCGCCGTCTTGGTCTCGCGCCACACCCAGGCACCGCCGTCCCGGTAGAGCAGGTCGGGCCTGGCGACCACCACCACGTCAGCGGCGGTGTCGTGGCGCACCACCCGCGGCTCGTTGCGGACATCGGTGGCGTCCCGGACCAGCCGCATCGGACAGACCGCAGCGTGGCCGCGCAGCAGCTTCGCGCCGAGCGCGCGCTCGGGCTCGGGCAGTTCGAAGCCTTCGGGCACCCACTGCTCGGGGACCTTCACCGTGCACGGGCGCGGTGGACCACCGCCGTGGCGCTCGGCGAGGTACGCGTGCAGGGCGCGGCCACGATCGACCGCCGCGGCGTGCTCGACGTCGTCCGCAGCCGGCAGGTGCAGCCGACGCATGTGATCGCGGGCCGGGCAAGCCCTGTAGTTCCGTCCATTGGTGACGGACCACCAACGCTTGGTCCGTCCCGGCTCGTCGATCCCCAGCAGGCCGGGAGCGCGGCGCAGCACCGGACAGGCGGAGACGTACGGGCAGTCGGCGCAGGAGGCGCCCGGGCGGTACTCCTGGCTGGCCAACAACGCGGTCAACGCGGCGCGACCGTGTGCACGGTAGTGCGCGAGCGACTCCTCCCGAGTGCCGTCGAAGAGCGGGCGGACCCGGCCGTCCAGCAGTGCGAACTCAACGATCCGCACGCGCTCCGGCCGTGGCCCGGGGGCACCCTCGGCGAGCACCAGAGCAGCCGCCGCGACGAAGCTTTCCGGCGGACGCTGCCGTCCCAAGCGATTGACAGGCAAACGCAGTTCGCGCACCGTGCCATCACGGGACTGCAAGCACCGGCCCCAGACCGTCAGGTGGTACTCGTCCGCACCCGAGGAACTGGTACCGGTCACCAAGTGGCTGTAGCGCCAAGGAGTTTTCACGTCTGACAGCAGGAGATCCGGGTCCTCCGGAAAGGCGGCGGTGTAGCTCGCCACCGCGTGCGCTGTCCACTGACGCAGGCCATCATGCAGCGGCTTCGCGGACCGCGGCTCCTCGGCGGGCTCGCCCGTGGGCTGGCTGAGGGCGTCACATGCGGCCATGAAGGGGCCGAAGGCGAACTGTTCCAACCGCTCTTGGCGCCGACGGCCGGCCTGCACCGGCTGGTAGCCGCGCGCCTTGAGCGCGTCAGCGGCCGGACAGCGGAAGTCGCCGCCCTTGAACATGCCGACCGACACCCTGATGACGTTGGAAACACGGCGAACCCCGTCCGGGGGTAGCCATGAGTCAGGCATTATGACTCCATATCTGTGGAAACCGGAGCCCTGCTGACATGCTCGGAAATCAGCCGGACTCCGAACAACGACAGGACGGGAAGACGACCATGACGCGACGGATCAAGAAGTTCGGCGCAATCGAAGACCACTACGAACTGATCGAACACATCGGCGGGGGTGCCCAAGGAGATCTCTACCTCGCCCATGGCCTGGGAACCGGGGAACAGGTAGCCATCAAGATCCAGCGGGAGCAAGAGTTCGAATCGGAGCGGAGCTTCGCCGAACTTGCACGTGAACTCACCCGCGAAGGGGTCTTCAGCCACCTGGTCTCCGACGGTCCGGGCGGAACGCTGCAGTTGTTCGGAATGGGCGAATACCAAGGTCGGCGCTGCATCGTCATGGAGTACGTCGACGGCGTCCTGCTGTATGACCTGATGACGGATTTCCGGCCGATCAAGGATGTAGCCACCGTGGCCTCGATCACCGGCCAACTCTGCGAAATCCTGGACGATGTCCACCGCAAGGGATTCGTCCACCGTGATCTGAAGCCCGAGAACGTCATGGTGGAGCACTCCGGGCGGGTGCGGCTGCTCGATCTCGGGCTCAGCGTGCTGGCCCGCCAGGGCACCCGGCACGGCTGCGGCACGATCGGCTACGCGCCCCCCGAGCAACTCACCGCGACCGCCGACGGAGTGACCGCGCGGGCCGACATCTTCGCACTCGGCTGCCTACTCCTGGAGATGACCGTCATGCAGCTCCCCTACGGCGGGACGAGGGCGGGGATCACCGCCACCCCTCCGGTCGTCCTGCCTGCGGATCGACTCGCCCTCGTGCCGACGCCTTTCACCGCGCTCGCCCTCTCGATGGTGGAGTTCACGGCGGAGAAGCGCCCCGCCTCGGTGCGCGAGGTGTTCGAATGCCTCCGCCCGCACCTACCCACAGTCGACGGGCCCCGACCCGTGAAACCGCTCCGGCCCGACCCGACGGAGTACTACCGGACCCGGCCGCCCAGGTGGTGAGGCGGTGACGGCCCCGGGCCGTCACCGCAGTGACTCCAGACGGTCGCGCACCTCCCGGAGATCCCCTCTGCCCATCAGCTCGCGCAGCACCAACACCCGTTCCAGTGCCGACACGGCCTCGGCCGCCCGACCCAGCGCCACCAGGGCATCGGTATGCAGGCACAGCGCCCTGTCCTCATCGGTCCACGAGCCCAGATCGCGGTAGATGTCGACGGCCTGCTGGAACAGCACCAGCGACGACTCCCTCTCACCCAGCGCGAATCGGACTCCGGCCAGGGTGCGCAGCACGTCGGCCCGGCCGCTGCGGTCTGCCGTCCGGCGCACCAGGTCGAGCGCCTCGTTGCAGAGCCTGAGGGCTTCGTCGTGCTCCCCGCGGTCGTGGTAGAGCGTCCCCAATCCGTTCAACGCGGCCGCCGCCCCCGCGTCGTCGGCCAGCTCCCGGTACAGCTCCAACGCCGACCGATGGCACTGCTCCGCGTCCGTCTCCTGTCCCTGTTTGCGGCGGGTGAGCGCCAGGGTGTGCAGGGATCGGGCCAGGCTCAGCCGCCCACTCGGGCTGCTGTCCCGCTTGCTCAGCAGCACGGCACGGGACAGATGGTTGGCGGCGATCTCGAAGCGGCCCTGACGCCAGCGGGTCCCCGCAAGCATCCGGAAGATCATGGCTTGGTCGACCGGGGGTGCGTCGTTCCGCTCTGCGGCCTCGCTGGCCCACGTGAGACCCCGCTGGGCGTCCTCGAAGCGATGGCGGCGCCATTGGTAGGTGACCAAGGCCATCGGCAGCAGCCACATGTGGCGTCGGCTTCCGCGCTCGATCGACAATTCGACTCCGCGCATGGCTGCTTCGTACTCGTCGTCGAGGAGGGCCAGCGCCCGCTCCAGGTCCTCGGGCTGGACCACCGTAATCCCTTCCGGCTCTCCGACCGGCAGCCATCGCTGCCCGTCCAGCCACCGGTCGCAGGCCCAGACGTAGTGCAGTTGGTGTTCCAGGATCTGCCAGACGGTGGCCTCCTCGAACCTGGGGGACGAGGTCAGGGCCGGAGGTCGCACCTGTTGGCGGGCGAAGGTCCGCACCAGGTTGTGCAGGCGGTACCGGCCCGACTGCAACTCCACCAGGTGCGCCGCCCGCAACTCCTCCACCGCCCGGTCGGGGTGCACGCTCTCGGCCGCCGAACCGAGATCCATCACCGCATCCCAGCCGATCGACGGCCCAGGATGCACCGCGAGCTGCCAGAGCAGACAACTAGCTTCTTCGGAAAGGGCGTTCACTGAGCAGGCCAAGGCCGCCCGAACGGACAGGCGGGCCGGCGGGTGTTCCAGGGCATCGAGCCGTCCCTCCTCCTTCGCGAGTTGTTCGCGCAGGTGGCGGATCGCCCTGGCCGGACGGCCTTCCAGGCGCCGAGCGGTCACGGTCAGCGCCAATGGGTTGCCGCCGCACACCTCGACGAGATCCTCGACCTCCTGGGTGAACATCCGACGATCGGATGGAGAGATGTCTTCCTGAAGCAGCTCCGCGGCAGCCTCGTCGTCGAGTTCACCCAGAGCCCAGAGCTTCACCTCCTGGCGGGCACGGAGCATTTCCGGCCTCCGGCGGCTGGTGATCAGCACCGCACTGGGCCCGGTTCCTGGCAGCAGCGGCAGCACCTGCTCGTCGTCCCAGGCGTCGTCGAGCACGATAAGCACGGAGCGGCCCGCCAACACCGAGCGCAGCGCCGCACTCTTCTGCTCCAATCCGACCGGTGAGTAGGGCAGCGGGAACTCCGCCAGGAACTTGTCGACGACGCGCTCGGGATCGGCCGGTTGCTCTCCTTCCCCCGGGAATCCGCCGAGTTCGGCGTAGAGTGCCCCGTCCGGGAACGCCTCCCGCAGCCGATGCGCCACGCGGTTCACCACCAGGCTCTTCCCGATGCCGGGCATGCCGCAGACCACGGCCACGGTCGGCCGGCCGGAGTCCTGCTGCCGCAGCACCGCCGCCACCACTTCACGGATCACCCCGTCACGGCCCAGTGCCGATCGTCCGAGAGGCGGCAACTGACTCGGCACGGAGGTCAGCGCGGTGGCACCCGATCGTGGTGCATTCCCCTGCAACTCGTCGATGACTGCCTGCAGTCCCTCGTCCGGACGCCTGAAGCGACTCTTCCATTCCTTGATCACCCTCTTCAGTCCCGCCGACGTCAGCGAGCGGCCGTGTGCGATCAGGTAGTAACGCAAGGGCCAGTCCTCCTCCGGCAGGCTGCGGTACCACCGGTCCGTCTCCGTGCGCAGCCAGTCCTCCATTCCAGCCCGCCGAGCGGTCTCCAACTGGGCTTCCACCACTGCCCGCCGTTCCCGCCGCAGCTTCGCCCGGCGCTGTACGGCCCATTCCCCCTTCAGGCCGCTCAGCGGAACCAGGTCGCCCCACTCCCCCAGGGCCGCGGTCAGAGCATCGACCCTGTCCTTCCCGAACAGCCGTTCCGCGTGCTGCACCTGGTCTCGGAAGCGGTAGAGATCAATCCGATCCCTCGGTAGATAAATGGAACAGATTCCCGATTCCATGCGCAGCGATTCCTTCCCCAGCCCCAATGCCTTCCGCAGCACGGTCATGACCTGGTCCAGCCGATCCCGCCCGAACTCCTCCGCGGGCCACAAGCAGGCGAATACCTCGCGCGCGGGACACCGACCGCCCGGCGACGTCACCAGCAAGGCGAACAGGGCTGCTGGCTTTGTGGATCCCATTACGGTCGGACTACTCGATGAATTTGATGGCCCAACACTCACCACCCCAAGCACTCGTCCATCCATGTTCGATTCCTCCGCTTCACGGTGATCGTCTCGGCCAGGGCTGTGGCACCACAGGGATCTGTGCGTTTCCGAGCGCCGGTTTACACGGTTGCGCTACTTCGCGCCCCCTCAGATCGAACTCAGAGTTTCCTCAGTTCCGCGCCCACCGAGCTCCTCGCCGGCTGGGCACCATGGCGTCAGTCGCTCGCCGAACCCGGCGACGACGGCTCGACCACGGAAAATGTCAGAAAAGGAAGGACGAGACCATGAGCAACCGCCTGCCCGCCCGCCGAGGGGGTCGCACCAAGCGGACCTCCGGCGGGTTCCCGCCGACCGCCAAGCGTCGGACCCGCGAGAAGGAGCTGCCGCCGGCGCCGGCAGCGCTGCCCGACCCCGCTCCGGACAACCCGTCACCGCCGGAGGTCTGAGACCTCCGGCTCAGGCCGAATCGGGGTGCCCGCCGACGGGTGGGCACCCCCTCCGGGAGGACTTTTCGTCCTTCCTACCGTTTCGGCCCGCCTAGTTCACGGGCTAACACGCGGTACCACTGCGTAGCACTCGGTACCACTCAGCAACAGTTCCACAGAACAGCCGCACCGAGTCCAGGCGGGCGGCAAGAGAGGACTGCACCTTGACCGTTGCCGGCGCCAGCAGCGTGTTCGCTGCCGTAGCACGGTACTTCGACAACCCCCGGGCACAGGAGGTCCGGCTGACCCTCCACCCGAACGGCGAGCCGCCGGTCCTGCTGAGCCCCGCTCAGGCGCGCGACGCCATCTACGGGACGGTCCAGGACCCCGCTCTGGTCACCGAGATCTGGCGGGCGGCCCTGCGCGCTGCGCAGACCGAGCACGGACCCGCGGAGGAGTGGCGACTCCTGTTGGTCTGGTTGGCCCTGCCGAGGCTGACCGGAACCGCCTTCCGCATCTGCCACCGGATGCGGGCCGACCGAGCCGATGTGGAGGCGGAGATGGTGCTGGGCCTTCTGGAGGGTCTGCGGACCGGCGAACCGCCGTCGGCGCTGTCGGTCGACGCCCTGCTCAAGGCCGTGTGCAGCAGGGCGTGGCGGCTCGCGCGGGCGGGGCGGCACGAAACCGCGTGCGCCACGCTGGAGCAGTGGGTGGACGATAGCGGCGGCACGGCGGCGTGTGACGGACCGGAGGAGGACGACCAGGTACAGCAGCCCCAGGTCGAGGTCACCCGGCACGAACGGGTCGGCGGACTGCGGGCCCAGCTGCGCTTCACCATCTCCCCCGAGCGCCTGAGCCAACAGGCTCTGACCGCACTCACCGAGGAGGCCGAGCGGCAGCAACTCAACCGCCGGGCGCGGCATGTCAAGCGGCAGCGCCACGCCAACAGCGCCTCCCCGCACCGAGGCGCGAGGCACCTGTGAGCCCCGCGAAGCACGGCCAGCTGAGCTTCATGGAGGCCTTCAACCTGCCGGTCGTGGTCGACGTGCCGACCGCCGCCCGAGCCCTGGGCATCTGCCTGGCGACCGCCTACCGGTTGGCCCGTCAGGACGCCTTCCCGTGCAAGATCTTGCGGATCGGCACCCGCTACCGCGTTCCCACCGTCGAACTCATGCGAGCCATCGGCGTTGACGAACGTGCCGTGTACACACTGGACCACCGCGCCTGAGCCCGAGCCACCTCACCCGCGCGAGTTCGAGTTGTACGACGATCCGCAAGGGCTCTCTGGCCTACGGGAACCCGGGTAGGTAGCTTGCGTCTGTGCAGGTCAGCGAGATCGCTGGCCTGCACAGACGTAGTCAGTACGGAAGCTCCCGCCACTTCAGCCCGTCGTGATGCGCGGTGGGGCTCTCGATTGCTTCTTGTGGCGGCCCTCGGGCGGGTGGGGCCGATCGGGTGGAAGTAGGGGGTTGTGCGTTGCGTCGGGGGAGGGACGGTCGGACGGTCGGATGAACTTCCGAGATGCGCATTCACTTCCGGACCGGGCGGATCGCCTCGGTGCTGGCCCTGCTGGCCGGTTCGCTGCTCGGCAGCAGCGTGCTGGCGCCGCCGGCCCAGGCCGCGATCTCTTTCACCAAATCCGTCGACAAGGCGACCGCCTCCCCGGGGGAGAACGTCACCTACACCCTCCGGTACACCTGTTCCATCACCGAGTGCACCGACGGGCGGATCACCGACACCCTGCCGTCGAACATGCAGTTCGTCGGCTGGACGCCCGACCCCTCCTCGGTGGACCAGGCCGCCTCCACGGTGCCCGCGGCGGGCGCGATGGGCGGCACCATGGACATCAGGCTCAAGGACCTCAGCCCGGGCACCACCGCCACCATCACGGTGACGATGAAGTACCCGAACTTCACCACCCCCGACGGGGCGGCCTCCACCAACTCGGCCACCATGACGGCCACCGGTGAGCCCAGCCAGACCGCCACCGCCGACACCAAGGCCCAGGTGCAGCCGCAGTACACGGTGGCCAAGGGCATCCAGACCTCCAGCAGCGACGGGCGCACCGTCACCTACCAGTTCAGCGCCTGCGCCACCGACCTGGTGCCCAACGTCGACCTGGACACCAGCCGGCTGCTGGACACCCTGCCGCCCGGCGCCGTGGTGGACACCGGCCGCTCGCCCGGCTGGAGCCAGGTCGCGCCCGGCCCCAACACCTGGGGCTACGACATCGGGGAGTTCCGCTCCGGCAACGGCCGCGGCGGCTGCCGGCTGCCGGGTGTGCTGGTCGTCAACTACCCGGAGGCCGACTTCCCGGACGGGACGACCTCCGACAACACCGTGGACCTGTACGGCGACCCGATCGGCCCGGACGCCGAGCGCGAGCTCGACACCGCCGGCACCACCACCGGTCAGTTCCGGCCCCCGGCCACCGGTGTGATGGTGACCGCCAGCAAGGTGTGGCGCGACAGCGTCGTCTCCGGCGACCTCGACTCCTTCAGCCTGTCGGCCACCAACACCTCCGGCCCGGCCACCAGCCTGACCATGACCGACCCCGGCGCCGGCACCACCGACGGCCTGTACAACTGGCTCTTCCCGCAGTCCCTCCAGCTGGAGCCGTGGAACCCGACCAGCATCGGGCTCACCCTGCAGTACCGCCTCGACGGCGACCCGACCTGGCAGACCTTCAGCCCGTCCAGCCCGCTGGACGGGTCCAGCGCCCGCCGGATCACCTTCGTCCAGGGCGCCGGCGACCCGACCCGCGACGAGCTGGGCATCCCGGCCGGCCGCCGGCTCGACGGCCTCAGGTTCACCTGGGACGGCCCCATCCCGACCGGCTGGAGCCCGGGCAACTCGGTGCAGGTGATCACCCAGATCGTCACCCCCGGCCACGACGGGCGCCCGGCCCCCAGCCCGCTGACCAACTGTCTGGACACCACCGCCGGCGACGGCACCAGCACCTCCGCCGCCAACGCCTGCGCCTCGACCACCGTCACCGCCGCCACCAACCTGGGCGCGGCCAAGACCACCGTCGCCGGCGAGCTGTCCGCACCCGGCGGCATGGCGACCTTCCAGGTGATCCCGTACAACCGCAGCGGCCGCGACCTGACCCGCCCGCTCGTGCTGTACGACGTGCTCCCGGCCGGTGTCGTCTACGTCGAGGGCTCGGCCCGCCCGGACCCGAACTACCCGGACGCCAAGGCCCCCCAGTCGATCACCGTCACCCCCGGCCCGGACGGCCGCCAGATCGTCAGGATGGAATGGCCGCCCGGCGCGCCCGACATGACGTACCTGCACGACGCGCTGGCCTACCGGATGCTCTTCGACGTCCAGGTGGCCAGCAGCATCCGCTCCGGCGAGCTGACCAACGACATCTACGTCACCGTCGACCAGCCGACCGCGCCGGTCTCCTGCATGTTCTCCGGCTCCGACAGCGGCAGCACGCCGGACGTGCTGGACCTCAACGGCAACGGCGACACCTCCGAGCTCATGTGCCACGCCTCCTCCCAGATCCAGGTGGACGTGCCGAGCGTGCTGCGCTCGTACAAGGAGGTCATGGGCGACCTGGACGCCGACTACGTCAGCATCGGCAGCGCCACCCCCGGCGGCCGGATCTCCTACCGGATGACCGTCCGCAACGACTCGCCCGACCCGGTCACCGACTTCATCGCCTACGACAAGCTCCCCACCCCGGGCGACAACTACGTCCTCACCCAGGACGCTCCGCGCGGCAGCGCCTGGACCCCGTCGCTGAGCCAGCCGATCACCACCAGCGACCCGACCGTGGGGATCGAGTACACCACCGACCCCAACCCGTGCGTCGACGCCGCCCTGGTCAACCGGACCGGCTGCAACAGCGGCGCCACCTGGAGCAGCACTTTCCCCGGCCCGGGAACGGCCACCTGGTTCCGGGTCCGCCGCCCCGGCAGCCTGCCCTCCGGCGAGGCCTTCACCCTGACCTGGCCCATGGTCGCCTCGGTGGACGCCCCCGACGGGGAGTACGCCTGGAACAGCTTCGCCTTCACCGCCACCGACGCCAGCGGCCGCCAGCTGCTGCCCGCCGAGCCGGCCAAGGTCGGCGTCGCCGTCAAGCAGACCAGGCCCTCCGACAACGCGCTCGGCGACTTCGTCTGGCAGGACGTGGACAGTTCCGGCATCCAGAAGCCCGGCGACCCGGGCATCGCCGGCGTCACGGTGAAGCTGCTCGACGGCAACGGCCAGCCCGTCCGCGACAAGAACGGCAAGCCGGTCACCACGGTGACCGACCAGAACGGCCACTACCTCTTCGACCACCTGCCCGACGGCAGCTACGCGGTGCAGTTCGACCTGTCCACCCTGCCCGCCGGCGCCGTCGTCACCAAGCGGGGCGTCGGCACCGATCCGGCCAAGGACTCGGACGCCGACCCGGCCACCGGCATCACCCAGACCGTCACGCTCAGCGGAGGGCAGCGCGACCTCGACCTCGACATGGGCGTGATCCTGCCGACCACCCCCACCGGGTCGCCGTCCCCGTCGCCGTCCCCGACCTCCTCGCCTTCCCCGACGTCGTCCCCGTCGCCGACGTCCTCGCCGACGCCGTCGCCGTCCCCCTCGCCGACCGCGACCCGGTCCGGCAGTACGACCCCGACCGCCGGCCCGACCCACAGCGCGAGTCCGTCGGCGAGCGGCGGGACACTGCCCAACACCGGCGGCTCGGCGCCCGACGCGCTGATCGCCGCCCTCGGCGCCCTCGCCGTCCTGGGAGGTGTGGCGCTGTGCGCGGTGGTCTACCGGCGGCCCGGACGACACAGCTGACACCGACGACGGACAACTGAACACCCGACCGACACCAGTGGCGCCGCCCCCAGCGGCGCCACTGGCGCGTTGTCGGAGGCGGACGGGCAGGCAGGCGGACGGGCAGGCGGGCAGGCGGGCAGGCGGGCAGGCGGGCAGGGCTGGAACCGGGGGCTCGGGCTGCGGGAGTTCACCCGGGGAAGGCCTACGGGCGCTCCGGAGTCAGCGCCAGGACGGCGAGGTCGTCGGCGAGCAGGCCGGCGTACTCGTGGACGTCCTGGGCCAGGAAGGAGACCAGCCGGTCGGGCGAGGTGGTGCCGAGGGCGGCCAGGCGGGGGGCCAGCGGGTAGAAGGCGCCGGTGGCGTCCCGGGCCTCGCTCACACCGTCGGTGTAGAGCAGGACGGTGTGGCCCGGGGGCAGCGCGACGGCGGTCGGCTTGCCGCGCTCGTCGGGGGGCCCGAGGTGGGCCAGGCCGAGCGGGAGTTCGTCCGCGCAGGACACCGGGGTGATGGTGTGCTCGGTGAGCAGCAGCGGGGTGGTGTGGCCCCGGTTGACGATCTCCACGCAGTCGGAGCCCGGCCGGTACTGCAGCAGGACGGCGGTGACGAACAGCTCGTCGTCGCCCCGGTCGGCGGCGTCGCGCAGGACGGCACGGTCCAGCTGGTCGGCGAGGTCGACCAGGTCGGGGGTGTCGTGCGCGGTCGCCCGGAAGGCGCCGAGCACGTCGGCCACCGTACGGACGGCGCCGAGGCCCTTGCCGCGGACGTCGCCGAGCAGCACCCGGACGCCGAAGCGGGTGTCGCACACCTCGTACAGGTCCCCGCCGACCAGGACCTCGGCCTGGGCCGGGCGGTAGAGGCCGGCCACCCGCAGACCGCCCGCCCGCTCGGGCACCGGGCGCAGCACGGTGCGCTGCAGGGTCTCGGCGACGGTACGGGCGTGCAGCAGGGTGCGGTTCTGCCGGGTCCGCTGCCAGGACAGGGCGGTGCCCATCACCCCGGAGAGCAGCGTGGCGATGTAGACCCAGACGTGGTGCTGCTCGTCGATGTGGCCCGCCCGCACGGCCAGCACCAGTTGCAGCGCCAGGGCGCCGACCGTGGTGGTGGCGGTCAGCACCGGGCCGTAGCTGAACGCCGCCACCACGGGCAGCGCGGTCAGCAGGAAGCCGGCCGCGACGGCGTCCGGGACGACCGCCTCGGCGGCCAGGTCGAGCAGCAGGAGGAGCACCGGCAGCCAGGGCACCCAGCGCGGTGCCCGGGGTTCCACGGCCGCCGGATGCTCCGGGCGGGGTACTACGGGCACGGTGGGGTCCTCCTGGCCGACCGGTCGGTATGACCGGTTCGTCCCTCCATGCTCTCCTACGGAGGACCCGGCCACGAACGGCCGAACGTCCCGGTTTCCGGGGCCGACCAGGCCCGGAAGCGGGGCGTCAGGGCCGGTCGGCGGACGGTGACCGACCCGGCCCCGGCCGGCGGACGGGGCCGGTGGGCGGTCGGCGGGCGCGCCGACAACCGGGCCGGTGGGCGGTCAGCGGCGGCCCGGCCGGTGGGCGGTCGGCGGTCAGCGGTCAGCGGTCAGCGGTCAGCAGCGAGACGGTCATCAGCGGACGATCACCGGCAGGGTCTCGAAGCCGCGCAGGACCAGGCGGTCCCGCCGGGCCGGCACGCCGCCCGGGGCCAGCCGGGGGAAGCGGTCGAGCAGGGCGGGCACCGCGACCTCGGCCTCCAGTCGGGCCAGCTGGGCGCCCAGGCAGTAGTGCGGGCCGCCGCCGAAGCTCAGCGGCTGGCTGTCCCGGCGGGTCGGGTCGAACACCTCCGGGCGGTCGTACCGGGCCGGGTCGTGGTTGGCCGCGCCGAGCAGCAGGAGCGCCACGTTGCCGACCGGCACGGGCAGCCCGTCGACGGCCAGCCCCTCGGCCAGCGCCACCCGGGAGGTGAGCTGGACCGGGGAGTCGAAGCGCAGCACCTCGTCGGTGAAGCCGGCCGGGGTGATCGCGCCGCTGCGCAGCCCGGCGGCCGCCTCCGGGTGGCGGAACAGCAGGGCCAGGCCGTTGCCGAGCAGGTTGGTGGTGGTCTCGAAGCCGGCCACCAGCAGCAGCACCAGGTTGGCCAGCAGTTCCCGGGCGGGCAGCCGCTCCGGGTCGTCGACGGCGATCCGGGCCAGGTCGGTGACCAGGTCGTCCTGCGGGCGGGCGAGGCGCTCGGCGGCCAGCTCGGTGAAGTAGCCGGCCAGTTCGTCGGCGGCCTCGTCCGCCTCGGTGAGCTCGGAGCGGTCGTCGATGAACTCCAGGGCGACGGTGAGGTCGGAGGCGAGGTCGCGGAAGCGGTAGCGGTCCCGCTCAGGGACGCCGAGCAGTTCGCAGATCACCCCGACCGGCAGCCGGAAGGCGAAGGCGTCCATGAAGTCCACCGGCGAGCCGTCGGCGCCCTGCTCGGCCATCCCGTCCAGCAGCCCGGCGACCGCCTCCTCCACCGCCGGGCGCAGCGCGGCCACCCGGCGGGCGGTGAAGACCGAGGCGATCAGCGAGCGGACCCGGGGGTGGTCGGGCGCGTTGCGCTGCAGGATCGAGCGGCCGAACAGCGCCAGCGACGGGTGCTCGGCGAACTCCGGGGTCAGCTCCGCCATCATGTCGGCGGTCGCGACGGCGAAGGCGGGGGTGCGCAGCACCTTGTCGGCCGCGGCGTGGCCGGCCACCAGGAAGGTGTCCGGCCCGGCGGGCACCACCGCGCCCAGCGCGTGTGCCCGCGCGTACAGCGGGTACGGGTCGGCCCGGCCCTCGCTGGTCAGCAGTTCCTCGATGATCGCCGCGCCGTCCATCCGGTGCTCCCCTCCCAGAGGCCACGTTCCTGCTGCGTGAACCACCGGAGGGTGCAGCGGAGTTCCCGTCCGGCGGGGGCGCCGGGCCGGACCGGGGGCTCGACCGGCGGAGGCCCGGGTGCGCGCCCGGCGGGGGCGCCGGGCCGGGCGGGTTGGCGCCCGGCCGTCGGGCGGCTCGGTAGGGTTGCCGGTATGGAGATCTGGATCAACCCGCGCTGCGGCAAGTGTCGATCGGCGCTCGGCGAGCTGGAGGCCGTCGGGGCCGAGTACACCGTGCGGCGCTACCTGGAGAATCCGCCGACCGCGGCCGAGCTGGAGCAGGTGCTGGAGCGGCTGGGCCTGGAGCCGTGGGACATCACCCGCATCGACGAGCAGGTCGCCAAGGACCTGGGGATGCGGAAGTGGTCCCGGGAGCCGGCGGACCGGGACCGCTGGATCGCGGCGATGGCGGAGCACCCGATCCTGATCCAGCGCCCGATCATCACCGCGGACGACGGCCACGCCGTCGTGGCCCGCACCCCCGAGGCGGTCAAGTCCGTCCTGCCGTAGCAGCGCCGCGTCCGGAGCCCAAGAGGCGTCCGGGGCGTCCGGGGCCGGTCAGTGCAGCTGGATCCGCTGCACCGGCCGGCCCGGGTGCCAGTTGAGGACCCACAGGTGGCCCTCCCCCACGGCGGTGTGCACCACCTGCTCCAGGTCCAGCCGGAAGGCGTGGAAGGCGGTCGGCGGCGGCTCGGGCAGATCGGCCGCGTAGGCGGAAAGTTCGGCCTCGTCGGTGATCTCGACCGCGCGGCCGGAGACCTTGGAGTCCCCGCCGGCCATCGTCTCGTCCCCCGGGTGGGCGTGCAGCGCGAAGCGGCCGTCCCGTTGGAGGTCGCGTGCCTTGGCCGAGCCGTGCATCGACCCGAGCATCAGGTCGGCGCCGACGAAGTCGACCTCCGTACCGCTCACCCGGGGCGAACCGTCCTTGCGCAGCGTCGCCAGGACGTGGTGCTTCTCGGCTTCGAACCGGGCCCTCACGAGGGGGGCCAGCTCGGGTGCCTGCTGCTCGAAATCCTGCCAGGTGGCCATGGTGCCAGTCTGGCACCGGGCACCGACAACCGCCGGGTGTCAGGGGCCGGTGCCAGACTGGCGGAGTGACCACCACGACCACGTACATCGCGTTCCTGCGGGCGATCAACGTCGGCGGCCGGACGGTGCGGATGGAGCGGCTGCGGGCGCTCTTCGCCGAGTTGGGGCTCGGGGGCGTGCGCTCCTACATCCAGAGCGGCAACGTCTTCTTCACCACCGACGAGCCGGACCGCGCCGCCCTCACCCGGCGCATCGAGGAACACCTGGAACGCTCCCTCGGCTACCCGGTGCCCACGCTGCTGCGGACGGTCGACGAGGTGGCCGCGCTGCTGGCCGCCGAGCCGTTCAGGGGCGTCGAGGTGACGCCCGACGTCCGGCTGGTGGTGGCCTTCCTCTCCGAGCCGCTGCCCGCCGACCTCGCCCTCCCCCGCCTCTCGCCGAAGGGCGACCACGAGGTGGTCGGCGCCGACCCGGGCGCTGCGTACGTGGTGGTCCACCTGCGGGACGGCAAGTGGGTCACCGGGGAACTGTTCGGCAAGGCCTACCGGGGTGCGGTCACCTCCCGGTTCCTGCACACCACCGAGAAGATCCTGGCGGCCGCCCGGAAGGGCTGACCTCCTGACATCCGCGCACCGGCCACCCCGGCACCCAACCGCCAGGCAACCCGGCCACCCGGAACCGCGGTGGCGCACCGGGCGTCTGGAGTGCAGTGACGTACTCACCGCGCGCCGGCACCCGGCGTGATCTGGACAGTCCGAGCCGGCCGAGCCGACAATCGGGCCATGACGTCTCCTGAGTTCCGCACCGGCGCCGTCCGGCCCTCCGGCGCGGTCCGCCCCTCGGACGCCGAACGGGACCAGGCGCTCGGGGTGCTCAAGGACGGAGCGGGCAGCGGACGGCTGTCGCACGACACCTTCCTCGGCCGGATGGAGATCGTCCTGCACGCCACCAGCCGGGGCGAGTTGGACGAGGCGATGACCGGGCTGCCGACCGGGAGCCCGGTCGAGCGCTTCCTGCTGCGGACGGTCGGCCGGGTCTCCGCGTTCGGGGACCGGCTGCGCCGGGCCTGGCGCACCGAACGGCTGCCCGGGCTGAGCCTGCCGGAGACCGGGGCCGGGCAGTTGACGATCGGTCGGTTCCCCGGCTCGGGGCTGCGGCTGCACGACGCCTCGGTGTCCCGACGGCACGCCGAACTGCGGCGCGAGGGCGGCGGCTGGGTGCTGTACGACCTGGGCTCGACCAACGGCACGCATGTGAACGGGCGCCGGATCGCGGGCGGGGTACGGGTCCGGCCGGGCGACCAGGTCCGGTTCGGGAACCTGGAGTTCCGGCTCGCCTCGGACTGAGTCGCACCCCCGGCCGGTCGGTACGGACCCGAGCGGGCACCGGGGAGGCGTCGGGTGGGCGTCCATGCGTGCGGACGGTGAACGTGCGGGTGTGCGGGCGGGTGTGCGGGCGTGCGGGCGTGCGGGCGGTGAACGTCAGCCGCGGGTGACGTGCAGTTCGGCGTAGCGGTCGCCCTTGTCCGCCTTGCGCAGGGTGACCTTCGCCGTGCCGACGGCGGTCTCGGCGCCCTTGCCGATGGTCTTCCGTTCGTCCCCGACCGCGACCTCGACCGTGCTGTCGGTGATGTGGCTGACGGTCATCTTCACGGTGCGGTCGCCGCCGAAGACCTGGAGGGTCTTGGAGGCCTCGGCGTCATCGGTGCGCACGACGACGTCGCAGCTGTCGTCGTCGAGGCAGAGCGCGACACCGCCGTCGCAGGCGGTCAGTCCGGCGCCGAGGGTGAGGACGGCGCCGGCGGCGAGGAGCGCCGGGCGGCGGACGGCGGGCCCGAAACGGCGCCGGGCAGGGGTTCGGTGGGAGTTCGGGGTGCTCGCTGTGGTCATGGCGTCGACGGTAGGCGCCCGCACGCGCCCCGCCATCGGCCGTCGGCGGTACGCACCCCCTGGCCGGCCCCGGAGCGCCCGAACGATCGCGACCCCGAGGGCGATGGGTCGAATCCCCTAGGGGACGAGGGGAGTTGGAACTGTTGGATCGGATTCCGGAAAGGCTCGGCATATGCCTCAGAGGTATGCCACGCGCGTAGATCGACGGGCCGCGAAAAGGACCGGCGGTCAGTCGGCGACACCGCCCAGGTCGCTGCCCCGCGCACCGGCCGGGCCCCACAGCGGCGCCATGCAGCGCTGGTAGGTGGCCTGCCAGTGCGGCCAGTTGCGGGCCACGTCGTCGTCGCACTCGGCCAACAGCCGCTCCACCAGAGCCGGTTCCACACCCTCCAGCAGCCAGGCCAGCGCGTCCGCCGTCCCCGGGCCGTCCGCCGAGCGCAGCAGGTCCATCAGCTCGCCCAGGCCGCCGAGCCGGGAGCCCTCCGGGACCACCCGCTCCATCCGGGGCAGCAACTGGCGCTCCTCGATCCGCAGGTGCGTCTCCAGCCGGGCCGCCAGGTCCTCCATCGCGTACGCCACCGGCCAGGCGCTGCCGGTGTCCCGGCTGGCGATCCGCACCAGCGTGGTGACCCGAGTGAACGAGTGGTCGAGGTTGTGGTGGTCCGCCTCCAGCCAGTTGAGCAGCAGCCGCAGCTCGGGGGCGAAGCGGCGCACGATCGGCCAGATCCGGCTGTCCTGCTGCTCGTGGTGGCAGGTCAGCATCGCGGTCACGAAGCTCCAGTGCCGCAGCAGCGCCTCGCCGGCGTCGTCCTCGCCGGGCTGGAGCAGCCGCAGGGCGTTGGGCAGCCGGGCGAGGTCCCGGCGCAGCGCGGCGTGCACCAGCCGCAGTCCGGCGAAGCGGGCCGTCGCCGGCTCCTCGCCGACGGCCCGCACGGGCACGGCCGCGCCCCGGGTGTCGACCCCGGACCCCGCCTGCTCGGGCACGGAGGGGGACGGCTGGGGCAGTAGATGGATCGGCATGGCACTCTCTTCACGACGTCGTGGGGCGGGCGGGGCCAGCCGGTGGAGCGGCCCCATCCAAGGTGCTCACAGTCGATCAAAAGTGAATCAATGTCCGATTGACGCGCAGGTCACAGGCATGTGCGCGGGGGAAGCCGCGCTGCGCGGGTGCCGCCCCGCGATCGCCCGCCCCGGCCTCCGGACGCTGCCGGAACGCCGTGGGCCCGGGGCACCTGGGTGCCCCGGGCCCACGGCCTGCGGGTCGTCGTACGGCGCGTCGTGCGGACGGCCGCGCGGGTCGTCGTGCGGCTGGGATCAGTCGGCCTCCGGGCCCGCCAGGTTCTTGGTGAGCCACTGCAGCGTGTCCGGGATCATCTTCTTGAAGTCCGAGGTCAGGTGCTTGCCACCGGGCTGCTCGTAGTACTCCAGCGACGCCGGCGGGGCGGCCTTGGCGACCCAGCCCTTGACCAGCTTGGTCTCGTACGGGTTGGCGCCGCCCGCGGTGACCAGCATCTTCACGTCGGCCTTGCCCTGGGCGACCAGCACGTCGGGGTTGTTGGCCTGCCGCTCGGCGTCGTGGCCCTTCCACAGCCCCGAGTCGGGAACGTAGTAGCCGTCGATCGGGACGGCGGCCTTGTAGACGTCCGGGTGCTGGAGGGCGAGCTTGGCGCTGCAGAAGCCGCCGGTGGAGGCGCCCATCACGCCCCAGCCGTCGCGGCCCTTCACGGTGCGGAAGTTGGCGCGGACGAAGTCCGGGAGGTCCTGGGACATCCAGGTGCCCATCTTGGGCTGGCCCGGGATGTCGGAGCAGTCCAGCGCGTTGTGCTCGTCGCTGTTGAAGTTCTGCACCGGCATGATCATGATGAACGGGTGGGACTTGCCCGCCTTGACCAGCTGCTCGTTCTCCTCCTGGATCGGCAGCTGGTTGTCGGTCCAGGTGTTGTAGCCGTTGCTCTGGCCGCCCGCGAAGAGGGTGAGCACCGGGAAACCGGTCTTGGCGAACTTGGGGTCGTTGTACTCGGGCGGCAGCCAGACCCAGACCTTGCCGGAGACGCCGGACTTCGCGCCGGTCACCGTGGTCACCATGATCGGACCGGCGGACGTGTCCCGGGCCTTGCTCAGGGTGGCGGCCGGACCGGTGGGCATCAGCACCTTCCCGGTGGCGGCCGCGGGCTCCGCGGTGGTGGGCGCGGGCGTACCGCCGCCACCGGCGCTGGGCGAACCCCCCGTGGCGCCGGTACCGGTCGCACCCGGGGTGCCGGCCGCCTTGGCGCTGTCCCCCTTCCCGCCACCGGAACTCCCGCAGGCCGCCAGCGAGGCGGCCAGGGCGAGCACGGCGGCGCCGGTCAGGACGGCGCGGGAACGGGACGACTGCCTAAGCACGGTGAGGACTCTCCGACCGATGACACGCCCGGTCCGTCTGACCGGGCTGTGGCCCCCCGGTGGGGCCGGACAGGCCGGGGGCGCGGCGCTGGTGCGGTCCCCGGGGTGGCGGCGCGTCCTCCCTCGCGGTGGCGCGCCTTCCTGCGATCTTATGACGTGGACCGGGGTGGCTCGGTTGCGCGGTGGCCACCGGAAATCCAATGTTTGTTCGCGATCAGGTAAAGGCCTTCACCGCTCCCCCCGGTCGGCGGGGGCCGGACGGCGGGGAGCACGGTCCGCGGCCTGTCCGGGGGTGCGAATTTTGGGGCCTTCGACCAGTGACGGCGGCCGCCGCATCCGCAACGATCGGCTCACGCCCCAACCGACCCGCGCCCAGCCGAAGCCGAAGCCGAAGCCCAC
Source organism: Kitasatospora sp. NPDC088861 (assembly GCF_044750105.1). Taxonomy (NCBI): domain Bacteria; kingdom Bacillati; phylum Actinomycetota; class Actinomycetes; order Kitasatosporales; family Streptomycetaceae; genus Kitasatospora; species Kitasatospora sp. NPDC088861. The sequence goes on along the minus strand of NZ_JBIVJF010000003.1, from coordinate 373,524 downwards.
CAGACCCGAGCAGACCCAGGAGAACGCCATGCCCCAGCAGATCGCCGTCGTCACCGGAGCCGGGAGCGGAGTCGGCCGGGCCGTGGCGGCCGAACTGGCCGCGGCCGGCTGGCGGCTGGTGCTGGCCGGCCGGCGGGCCGAGCCGCTGCGGGAGACCGCCCGCCTGGGCGGCACCCCGACCGCGGTGGTGCCGACCGACGTCACCGACCCGGCGGCGGTGGACGCGCTGTTCGCCGGAGCCGTCGAGCGCTTCGGCCGGGTGGACCTGCTGTTCAACAACGCCGGCACCTTCGGCGCGGCCGTGCCGGTGGAGAACCTGGAGGTCGAGGCCTGGCGGGCGGTGGTCGACCTCAACCTGACCGGGGCGTTCCTCTGCGCCCGGGCCGCGTTCCGGCAGATGAAGGCGCAGGACCCGCAGGGCGGCCGGATCATCAACAACGGCTCGATCTCGGCGCACGTCCCGCGCCCGCACTCGATCGCCTACACCGCGACCAAGCACGCGGTCACGGGGCTGACCAAGTCGCTGTCGCTGGACGGCCGCCCGTACCGGATCGCCTGTGGGCAGATCGACATCGGCAACGCGGCGACCGACATGACCGCCGCGATGACCACCGGGGTGCGGCAGGCGGACGGGCAGATCGCGGTCGAGCCGACCATGGACGTGGCCGACGTGGCCCGCACCGTCCGACACATGGCCGAACTGCCGCTGGAGGCCAACGTGCAGTTCGCCACCGTGATGGCGACCGCCATGCCGTACGTCGGGCGGGGCTAGGGCTGCCTGCCGGAGGTCCGCCGTCGGGCTCCCGCCGTCAGTCCGCCACGGACTCGCGCAGTCGCTTCTTGTCCGGCTTGCCCACCGCCGTCAGCGGGATCGCGGCCACGACGTGCAGGGCCTCCGGCGCGTAGATCCGCCCCTTGTGGGCCGTGACGAACGCGCGGACCTCCTCCAGGTCCGGCCGCTGCCCCGACGCGGCGACGACGGCGACGTGGACGTGCTCCGCCTCCTGCGCGTCGCGCACCCCGAAGACCGCGCACTGCGCGATCGCCGGGTGGGTGAGCAGCAGGTCCTCGACCTCGGACGGGTAGACGTGCCCGCCGACCACGATGATCTTGTCCTTGAGCCGGTCGGCCAGGTAGAGGTAGCCGTCCGCGTCGAAGTAGCCGATGTCGCCGGTGTTCAGCCAGCCGTCGCGCAGCACCTCGGCGGTCAGGTCGGGCCGCTTCCAGTACCCGGCCATGACGGTGTCCGAGCGGACGTGGATCTCGCCCTGCTCCCCCGTCGGCAGCTCGGTGCCGTCGGCGGACCGGATCACCACCTCGACGCCCGGGAGGGGGCGGCCGACCGCGATCTGGCCGCCGTGCCCGACCCGGTCGTGCTCGTGCGGGGCGAGCATGCAGATGTTCTGCGCCTCCGACTGCCCGTAGCCGCTCCACAGGACCGGCCCGAACACCTTGAGCGCCTCGCGCACCCGGGTGGGCGAGGCCGCGCAGCCGCCGTACGAGACCCGGCGCAGGCTGGACAGGTCGGTGCGGCCGATCGCCGGGTGGTCGAGCAGCTGGTAGAGCAGCGGCGGCAGCACCCACAGGTCGGTGATGCGTTCGCGCTCGATCGCGGCCAGCACCGCGCCGGGGTCGAAGGAGCGCTGGAGGACGACCGCACCGCCGTGGTGAAGCGTCAGGTCGGAGAAGAGCCCGGCGAGGTGGGCGAGCGAGGTGGCGGCGAGGAAGCGGGGCGCGTCGCTCGCCATGCGGCCGGGGGTGTCGAAAACCTTCCGGTAGGCGCCGTGCAGGCTGCGGATGCCCTTCGGGATTCCGGTGGTCCCGCCGGTGTGCCGGATGCCCCAGTCGTCGTCCGGGCCGACCCGGACGGCCGGCGGCTCGGCGGGCCGGTGGGCGGCGGCGGCGATCACGTCCTCGCCGATCGCATCCGGTCCGGGGCCGAGACGCAGGACGGCCGGCACGTCGATCAGGGGCAGCAACTCGGCGGCCACCGGGTACCGTTCGGCGTCGACGAGCAGGACGGCGGTGTCGACGCTCGTCGCGATCTCGGCCAGGGTCGAGGCGCTCATGCCGTCGTAGAGGTTCACCACCCGCGCACCCGCGAGGCCTACCGCGTAACGGGCGCTCAGCGCCTCGGCGGTGTTGCCGGCGAGCAGGGTCACGGTGTCGCCGCGCACCACGCCCCGGGCGACGAGCTCGTGGGCGAGGCGGTAGGTGGCGGCGGCGAAGTCACCGGCGGTGAGTTCGACGCCGTCGGCGGTGGTGATGGCCCGTCGGTCGGGGTCGGCGGCGAGGGACTGAAGAATCAGGGCGGGAGCGCTGACGAACTCCGGTTCGTTCACGGCCACTTCTTCCTCGCGGTTCGCAACCATGTCCCCACCCTAACCCAACCCCATTTCCAGGGCCGGGAATTATACCCGATGGCGATCACTCGTCGTGCGAGTGGCGGTAGCGGAGCGAGCCGGCGCGGTCGCCGTCCAGCCGGTAGACGCTGGTGGTCGGCCAGTACTCGCCGCTCTCCGCGGCGGGCAGGCGGGCCCGGAGCAGCATCCGCAGTGCGGGCGGCGGGGCGGCGGCGTTGACGCGCTTGCGGTGGCCGTCCCAGCGGCCGCCGCACAGTTCGAGGTCAAGGACGAGGGGGGTGGTTCTCATCCCGCGATCGTGTCAGCGCCGCTTCGCCAGCCGAGGTTTGAACCGGCACGGCCACCCGCACGAGGGACCCCCGTCAGGCCAGGCTGACGGGGGTCCAGGGGCGGCCCGAGGGCGGTCCGGAGGTGTCACGGGCGCGCCGCCCGGGGCCCTACGGCCGCCAGGTGTCGTTCAGGGTGACCAGGCCCGAGGCCGGCGCGGTCGCCGTCCGGTTGGCCCCGGACTCCCAGGTCACCGCGCCGCTCGCGTCCTTGCGGACGTACTTGTACTGGAAGGCCGTGCCGGCCGGCAGCGCGAGCGACAGCGACCAGACCGGGTAGCCGGCCGAGGAGAGCGGCAGCGCCTTGGCCGGGTCCCAGCCGCCGAGCGCGGCGACGTCGCCGACCACGTAGACGTTCTGGCCGTTGACGGTGGTCGCGTTGACGTTGAACGAGGCGCCGGAGCTGCTGGCCGCCCCGCCCGGGACGTACAGCGCGATCGCGTCGCCCGCGCCGACCGTCGCGGTGAACTGCCCGTTGGCGCCCACCTGGTAGGTCGGGCCGGTGCAGCCGCCGCCCGGCTGCGGGTCGCCGTGCTGGACATCGCAGTAGGTGCCGGCCGCGAGCCCGGTCTGGAAGGTCCGGGTGATCGGGCCGCTCTCGTGGTTGAGCGCGACGTAGCCCTTGTTGCCGCGGCCGAAGGCGATCGCGTTGTTGCCGTTGGACCACCAGTTGGTCACGCCGGTGCCCGCGACGGCGTTGCGGAAGCCGACCATGTTGGCGATCTGCCGCCAGGCGTGGGTGCAGTTCCAGCCGTCCTGGTAGCAGGCGTTGACGGTGCCGCCGTTGGGCGGGCCGTCGTCGTTGTTGGTGAAGGCGTAGCCGGAGTAGACGTTGGGCGCGCCGTACGGCGAGGCGAGCAGGAAGACGTTGGCCAGCGTGTAGGTGTTGCCGTAGGTGTAGTTGAGGGTGGAGCCGTTGCGCTCGGTGTCCCAGTTGTCGATGAAGGAGCGCGCCTGCCCGCTCGGCAGGTACCCCCAGGAGGCGCCCCAGCCTGACAGGTTGGCGAGCTTGTCGCTGGTGAACATCCGCTTGAGGTCGGTGCCGACGCGGAACTCGTCGATGTCGCCGGTGCCGGTGTACTCGGTGGGCTGGACCGGCTCGCCGGCGCCGTAGATGACCTCCTGCACCCAGTAGGCCTTGGGGTTGGCCGTCTTCGCCTTGATCGCGGCGAGGTCGCCGGCGGCGATGTGCTTGGCGGCGTCGATCCGGTAGCCGTCGACGCCGAGGGAGCCCAGGTCGTCCAGGTAGCGGGCGATGGTCTGCTGGACGTACGCGCTGCCGGTGTCCAGGTCCGCGAGGTTGACCAACTCGCAGTTCTGCACGTTGGAGCGGTCCTGGTAGTTGGTGATCGGCTGGCGGCAGGAGTGGAAGTCCTGGTCCTGGTAGGTGCCGGGGTAGGTGTACTTGGTGTACGCGGTGCCGCCGGTGCCGGTGCCGGAGCCGGCCGTCATGTGGTTGACGACGGCGTCGGCGATGACCTTGACCCCGGCGGCGTGGCAGGTGTCGACCATGTTCTTGAAGGACGTCCGGTCGCCGAGCCGCCCGGCGATCCGGTAGCTGACGGGCTGGTAGGAGGTCCACCACTGCGGGCCCTGGATGTGCTCCTGGGGCGGCGAGACCTCGACGAAGCCGTAGCCCTTCGGGCCGAGCGTCGAGGTGCAGGCCTGGGCGACCGAGTCGAAGCGCCACTCGAAGAGGGTGGCGGTGACGTCCTTACCGTTGTTGGCGGGTGGGGCGGCCTGGGCGGCGGGGGCGCCGAGGGAGGTGGCGAGCGAGAGCGCCAGGGCCGCCGAGGCGGCGAGGGCGCCGGCCGCGCGGGCGGTCCGGCGGGTGGGGGCGGTGGTGACCACGTCGTCTCCTGGGGGGTGGCTGGGGTGGGGGCAGCCGGGGATGAGCCGTGCGGGAAGAGCTATGCAGGAAGTTTCTGTAACTTGCCGGAAACTTGCAGCGCTGAACCTAGGGCCGCCGGGAGAGAGCGTCAAGGGCCTGGGAGGAACGTTTCTGCACCATCTGGGCCCGGACGCACGACAAGGGCCCGGCAGCCGTAGCCGCCGGGCCCCTCACCTGTCCTGGTTCACCGGGCCCGCGGGGGCCCGGTCCGGACTCAGCCGGTCTGGATGGAGGTGTCGTCGATCACGAAGCTCGTCTGCAGCGAGGCGTCCTCGGTGCCGGTGAACTTCAGGGTGACCGTCTGGCCCGCGTAGGACGAGAGGTCGAAGGTCCGCTGCTGGTAGCCCGCCGCGGCGTCCGCGTTGGAGTACGTCTTCAGCGTGGTCCCGTTCACCGACACGGCCAGCTTGTCGTACGCGGTGCTGCCCGACTCAGCGGTGTCGATGTGCAGCCAGAAGCTCAGCGTCGCCTTGCAGCCCGCCGGGATCGTCACCGTCTGCGCCAGCGTGTCGGTGTGCGAGGAACCGTAGCCGTTCAGCCACGACTTCCACGAACCACCGTGCGCCGCCTGCGAGGAGCTGTTGTCCACCACGCCGGAGCTGGTCGTCCACGGCGCCGCCGAGCCCGTCTCGAAGCCCGCGTTGCCCAGCAGCTGCGCCGGCGTGCAGGTGCCGCCACCGCCACCGGTCACCGTCCACGTGAAGCTCGCGGTACCGGACTTGCCCGCCGAGTCCTTCACCGTCACCGTCACGTTCGACGAACCCGCCGTGGTGGCGGTACCGGTGATCGCACCGGTGGAGGCGTTGATCGCCAGCCCGGCCGGCAGACCCGTCGCGCTGTACGACAGCGGCGCGGTACCACCGGAGGCCTTGATCTGGAGGTTCACCGCACCGCCGACCGCGGTCGACTGGTTGCCCGGGCTGGTGACGGTGATGCCGCCGGGGTTGGGCAGCGAGCCGACGTTGACGGCGGCCCAGGCCGTGGCGACCGCGTTGTACTCGGCGCTGTTCGCGCCGTACAGGTCGGTAGCCGCGTTCAGGGTCGCGGTGCGGGCGGCGGCGTAGTTGGTGGTGGAGGTCATGTACGCGGTCAGCGCCTTGTACCAGACCTGCTGGGCCTTGTCCCGGCCGATGCCGCCGACGGTGATGTTGTTGACCGTCGGGCTGTTGTAGCTGACGCCGTTGATCACCTTGGCGCCGCTGCCCTCGGCCAGCAGGTAGAAGAAGTGGTTGGCGACACCGGACGAGTAGTGCACGTCCAGGTTGCCGACGCCCGAGTACCAGGAGTCGGCGGAGGTGCCGTCCTTGGAGGGCTTGTCCATGTAGCGCAGCGGCGTGCCGTTGCCGTTGATGTCGATCAGCTCGCCGATCAGGTAGTCCGGGTTGTCGGCGGGCAGGTTGGCGTAGAACTCGACCATCGAGCCGAAGATGTCCGAGGTGGCCTCGTTGAGGCCGCCGGACTCGCCCGAGTAGTTCAGGTTGGCGGTGGCCGAGGTGACGCCGTGGCTCATCTCGTGGCCGGAGACGTCGAGTTCGGTGAGCGGGTGGGTGTCGCCCGAGCCGTCGCCGTAGGTCATGCAGAAGCAGCTGTCGTCCCAGAACGCGTTGACGTAGCCGGTGTCGTAGTGGGCCCGGCTCATCGCGCCGACGCCGTCGTTGCGGATGCCGTTGCGGCCGAAGGTGTTCTTGTAGAAGTCCCAGGTGGCGGCCGCGCCGAACTGGGCGTCCACGGCGGCGGACTCGCGGTTGCTGGCCTGGCCGTTGCCCCAGGTGTCGCTCGACTTGCTGAACAGCGTGCCGTTGCCGGAGGTGCCGTTCTTCATGTCGGTGGTGTACTGGCCGCCGCGGGTGGCGTCCTTCAGCGAGTACGTCGAGCCGCTCTGGGTGGTGGTCAGCGGCACGTTGCCGACGAACACGCCGTTGCCGGAGCCGCGCTTGATGCCGTCGGCCTTGCTGAGCACGTCGCCGGTCGCGGCGTCGGTGACCACGTGCAGCTTGCTCGGGGTGCCGTCGGACTCGCGGCCGGAGACGACGGTCTCCCAGGCGAGCTTCGGGGTGCCGTCGGCGGCCCAGACGACCAGGCGCGGCGCGGTGTCGACGGCGGCGCCCTGCTCGGCGGCGAGCGCGGCGGCCTGGGCCTTCGGCGCGGCCTGGGCCGGCGTGGTGCTGACACCGGCAAGATTGGCCTCGCTGGCCTTGGTCACGCTCTTGGTGGCGCCCGCGGCGTCCTGGTGGACGATCAGGTCGCCGCCGAGCACCGGGAGTCCGGCGTAGGTGCGCTCGTAGCGCAGGTGGCGGCCGCCGTTGGTGTCCAGGACGACGTCCTTGGTGACCAGCTTCTCCTGGCTGCTCAGGCCCAGGGCCTGGACGAAGGACGCGGACTGCTGGTTCGCGGAGGCGATCAGCGCGGCCCGGTCCGACTGCTGGGCGGCGACGGCGGACGGGGCGTCGGGCGTCGCGGCCTGCGCGATGACCGGTATGCCGGTCACCAGCAGCGCGGTGGTTGCGGCCATGACAACCGCGGCCTTCCGGGCGTGAGCGTAACGGGACATGCGGACTCCTTTTCCGACCGGCGCGGGTTCGCGCCGGTGGAGAGAAACCTGGGCCGCAGGGTTGCGGCGCAGTGGGGGCCCCCGCCCGGGGTGTGCGACGGGGGTGCGATTGCGGTGCTCACAAGTCGTGGCAGGTTTGGGACGCGCTGCACCTGAACTGGTCAGCCGCACCGGGGGGTGGGGCCCCCTCGTCTGCAGCCGCAGGAATCGTGGCAGCAAACGAGTCGTTAATGACAGATGCATGCCACGGAATGGCCGATTCATTACCGAAACCGTATGCATGACTGTTCATCAGTTGTGTTACCCCTTTGAGAACTCATGAACACGGTTTTCATGATCCGGGGAATGTTCGATCACTTCCGGAAGTCACTGACCAGCACTCAGGGCCCCCGCCCGCACCACCCGGTGGCCGACGGCGCCGGGCGGGCGCGGCACATCACGCTTCCGGCCGTGCCATCGGTGCTTTCCGGCCACCGGGCGGCCAAAACGAAACGGGTCCCGCACCGCCACAACGGCGGTGCGGGACCCGGGGGTTCCGGCGTTCGTCGATCAGCCCTGGACGAACACCGCCACGGTACGGCCCGGCACGGTGAAGGTGCCGGTCACGGCGTCGAAGCCGGACTGCTTCACCACCGCGTCCGCGCCGCCCGCCTGGACCGGGTGCAGGGCCTGGCCCGTCCCCTTCAGGGCCGCCACGGTCTGCGCCTGCGCGGTGGGCGTGGCGTTGAACACCACGGTGACGCCCTTCTCGGCGCCCTTCAGCCCGGTGCCGTCCAGGTGCAGGGTGATCACCCCGGGCGTCTCACCGGGCGTGCCGGAGAGCGGGTAGGACAGCCGCTGCTGGACGGCGGCCAGGGTGGGCAGCGAGAACAGCGGCGAGGACCGCTTGATCCGCAGGAACTCCTGGTACTGCGCGGAGGTCGCGCGGATCTCGGCCGCCCCCACGGTCAGCCGCGGGTTCGCCAGCAGGGACTGCGCGGTCGGCCACATCTCCTTGTTGTCGGCCGCCGGCGGCAGGCCGCGGCCCCAGCCGTTGCCCTGCGACGGGTCCCAGTGGATGGCGTTGAACCAGTCGCCCGAGTCGTAGGAGTTGGCGTCCAGCGACTTGGAGCGCAGCAGGTCGCTGCCGGCCTGGGCGAAGCCCGCGCCCTGGGTGAGCGCGGTGAGCGAGAGCCCGAGCGCCTGCATCCGGGCCCGGTCGGCGGGCGTGGTGCCGGTCGGCAGCTTGTACGCGAGCGCGTCGAACAGGTCGGTGTTGTCGTGGGCGTCCACGTACTCCACCGCCTCGCCCGGCTTGGCCGCGTACCCGGTCGGGGCTCCGTTGTAGTCGACCTGCGCGCCGGTGACGGCCCGGCCCGAGCTGTCGGTGAAGGAGTAGCCGGCCAGGTTGCCGGCCAGTCCGACCTTCAGCTGGTCCATCTGGTGCAGCAGCCGGTCCTTCTGCTCCTGCGGGGTGCCGTTGGCGGGCGAGCCGTTGGGGTCGGTGTACAGGCCCGAGGCGAAGCCCTGCTGCGGGGCGGAGTTCAGCATGAAGTTGCCGCCGCGGGCGGCGTCGCGGAGCCGGTCGTCGAAGGTGGCGATGCCGGTGCCGGCCAGGTTGAGCTGGGTGGCCTGCTCGAACCGGGCGTTGTTCGCGACGACGCCGAAGTTCCAGCCCTCGCCGTAGAGGAAGACGTTCTTCCCGTCGACGCCGTCCGAGGCGGGCGTCATCTTCCGCAGCGCGGCCTGCACGTCCAGCATGGTGGACTTCGGGTCCAGGCCCATCAGGTCGAAGCGGAAGCCGTCGACCTTGTACTCGCGGGCCCAGGTGGTCACCGAGTCGACCACGAGCCGGTTCATCATGGCGTGCTCGGGCGCGGTGTCGGCGCAGCAGCTGTCCGCGGTGACCTTGCCGTTGTCGTCCAGCCGCTGGTAGTAGCCGGGGACGACCTTGTCCAGTACCGAGTGCTCGGCCTGGCCGCTGGCGGCGGTGTGGTTGTAGACCACGTCCAGCACCACCCGCAGCCCGGCCTCGTGCATCGCCTGCACCATCCGCCGGAATTCGACGGTGCGCGCCACCCCGGTCGGCTCAGTGGCGTACGACCCCTCCGGCACGGTGTAGTGCAACGGGTCGTAGCCCCAGTTGTACGCGTCGTCGGCGGCGACGGCCGCCACGCATTCCTGCTGCTTCGGGCCGTCCGGGGGCAGGGACTTGAGGTCGCAGGCCGGCAGCTTCTGGTCGGCCCGGTTCTCCCGGATGGTGGCGATGTCGAAGGTCGGCAGCAGGTGGACGGTGGTCACCCCGGCCTGGGCGAGCTCCCGCAGGTGCCGCATGCCGGCCGACTGCGACTCGGTGAACGCCAGGTAGGTGCCGCGCTCGGCGGCCGGGACGGTGGTGTCCTCCACCGAGAAGTCCCGGACGTGCAGTTCCTGGATCTGCTGCCGCGCCGGCGGGACGGCCTCGGGGACGTTCTGCTCCTCCCAGCCCGCGGGCTTGAGCTCCTTGGCGGCGAGGTCGGCGACCAGGCTGCGCCTGGAATCGGTGGACAGCGCGACCGAGTACGGGTCGGTGACGGTGTTGACCACCACCTGCTGGACGGAGGGCGCCCAGACCTTCACCTGGTACAGGTAGTACTTGCCGTCCAACTCGCCCTTGTCGCGGACGACTTCCCAGACGCCGGTCTCGTCGTCCAGCTTCAGCGGCAGCGTCTTCGGGGTGCCGCCGGTCGCGCCGTCGAAGACCTGGACGGACACCTCCTGCGCGGTCGGCGCCCACACCGACAGCGCCACCTTGCCGTTGTAGTAGGCCGGGCCGAAGTCCACCCGGCCGGTGCGGCGCGCGTAGAGGTCGTCCAGCACGCCGGGGGTCTGCACGCCGGTGGCGGCCAGCACGGCGCCGCTGGGCAGGTGTTCGGTGAACAGCAGCTGGCTGCGCAGCGCGGCCGGGACGCGCGCGGTGTCCCGGGCGTCCACGGTGAAGGCCCGGTAGCCCGCCAGGTGCGGGAACGCGGCCTTCTGCGCGGCGGTCAGGCCGCCCTGGGCGGCGTTGAGCCGGATCCAACGGCCGGGCTTGGTCAGCACGCCCTTGTCGGCGCGGATGCCGCCCTCCGTGTCGTACACCAGCTGGGCGCTGGTGCCGCCGGCCAGGGCCGCGTCGCCCGCGCCGTAGGCCGCCGGGACGACGACGGTCCTGGCGTCGATCCACTGGGCCTTGGCGGTGCCGAGGTCCACCTGCGCGGAGGCGGCGGCGTTCTGCGGCAGCAGGTGGCCCTCGCGGCCACCGAGCAGCCACACCTCGCGGCCGTCGACGGCGAGGTCCAGGGACTGGTCGGTGGGCAGGTCCTTGTCGTTGCCCTTGTGCAGGATGTAGCTGAGGCTGGTCGCGCCGGGGGCCAGCGGCACCTCGAAGACGGCGCCGAAGGCGTCGCGGCGCACCGGCATCAGCGGCTTGCCCCAGTCGGTGGGGGTGGCGGCGCCGGTCCAGTCGTGCAGGCCCCAGCCGTCGTAGTCGCCGTCGGCCCGGTTGTAGTGGAGGACGGCGGTGTTGGCGGGCGGAGTGTTCACCGGGCCCGGGTCGGCGGTGCGCACGGCCGGGTCGCCCTGCCGGAGCCAGACCTCGCCGGTGGCGCCGACGTCGACGTGGCGGTCGGCGTCGACGTCCTTGACGCCGTTCTTCTCGACGACGAACCCGACGTCCGAGGCGCCGGGCTTGAGCTTCACGTAGGCGAAGGCGCCGTACGCGTCCCGGCCGGTGAAGGCGTGCCCGGCGGGCCACGGGGTGGCCTCGCCGTCGGCGAGGTCGCCCCAGGCGTAGAGGTTCCAGCCGTCGTAGTCGCCGTCCGGACGGTTGTAGTGCACGACGGCGTACGGGCGGGCGCCGGCGGTGGGCACCGGCTTGGGCGCGGGGGCGCCGGTGGTGAAGCTCGCGGTGGCGGAGCGCAGCCGGCCGCTGGAGTCCTGGACGACGGCCTTGTAGCGGACGACCGTGCCGGGGGCGGTGGCACTCAGGTCCTGGGTGACCAGGTTCCGCCCGGTGTCGGCGGTGCCCAGGGTCTGCCAGGGCCCGGTGCCGATCTGGGCGGCGAAGGTGACGCGGTTGAAGCCGCCGCCGGTCGTGGCGCCGACGGTGACGGTGCCGCTCGAACCGTCGGCCGGGGGCTGCACGGAGAGCCGCGGCGCCGCCGTGGTGGGTGCGAGGACTGCGCCCGCCTTGAACACCACCGAGGAGAGCGCCGGCACGGTCACGGTGACCTTGCGGTCGGCGCCGGAGGTCGCTTTCCCGCCCGTTGCCGGGTAGATCCGGTCGAAGCCCATCCCGGCGGAGAAGGTGTCGAGGGTGACGGTCTTCGCCTCGGCGGCGTTGTTGACCGCCACCAGGTACTCGGTCCGCTGCCCGGCGTCGATCCGGGAGAAGGCGTACACGCCCGCGCCGTCGGCGGCGTAGCGCTCGATCTGGGCGCCGTCGGCGAGCGCCGGGTTGTCGCGGCGCAGCTTGGCCAGCGCGGCGACGTCCTGGTAGAGCGCGCCGCCCTGCCCGTACCGGTCGGCCGGGCCGGAGGGGCCGCCGAGCACCCGGTCGCCGTTGTAGGAGGGCGTCTTCGAGGCGAACATGTCCTGCCGGGCGTCCTGGTCGCCGCCCGCACCGGTGAAGCCCTGCTCGTCGCCGTAGTAGACGACGGGCTGGCCGCGGGTGAGGAACTGGAGCTCGTTGCCGAGCCGGTCCTTCTTCAGCAGGGTGGCCTCGTCGGCGCCCGGGTTGTCGGCGAGCAGGAAGGAGCCGAACCGGCCCATGTCGTGGTTGCCGAGGAAGGTCGGCAGCTCGTACGCGTCGGTGTCGGCGGTGGTGTAGCGGTAGTCCTGGCCGTAGACGTCGGCGAGGTTCTTCGCCGAGCCGCCCTGGGAGACGTAGCTGCGGGCGGCGCCCTGGAACGGGAAGTCCAGGGTGGCCTGGAGCTTGCCCTTGGTGACGTACGGCGAGGTGATCGCCGGGTCGCCGGAGTAGACCTCGCCGAACATGAAGAACTTCTTGTTGCCCTGCTTGGCGGCGAAGTCCTTGAGCGCGGGCGCCCACTGCTGCCAGAACGCCATGTTGACGTGCTTGACGGTGTCGATCCGGAAGCCGTCCACGCCGGCGTCCTTGACCCACTGCTGGTAGACCTTCTCGAAGCCCTTCACCACCCGGGGGTTCTGGGTGTCGAGGTCGTCCAGGCCGCTGAAGTCGCCCTCGGTGGCGGACTCGCCGACGAAGGTCGAGTCACCGCGGTTGTGGTAGAGCGCGGGGTCGTTGAGCCAGGACGGGGTCTTGGCCGTGGCGTCGGCGGGCTTGCGGAAGACCGGGGTGTAGGGGAAGGAGTCCTTGGTGAGCCGCGGCCAGGGCGCGCCCGCGCCCGCGTCGGCGATCGCGGTCTCGTCGACGGGGTTGCCGTCGGCGTCGAGGGTCGGGTAGGCGCCGACGGAGCGGTAGCCGTGCTGCTGTTCGGCGTCGTCGATGACGTCGGCGGTGTGGTTGGTGATGACGTCGAAGAAGACCTTGATGCCGCGGGCGTGGGCCTTGGCTATCAGGTCCTTGAGCTGGTCGTTGGTGCCGAAGTGCGGGTCGACCTGGGTGAAGTCGGTGATCCAGTAGCCGTGGTAGCCGGCCGAGGCCTGGTCGCCGCTGCCCTGGACCGGCTTGTTCTTGAAGATCGGGGCCATCCAGATCGCGGTGGTGCCGAGGTTCTGGATGTAGTCGAGCCGCTGGATCAGGCCGGCCAGGTCGCCGCCGTGGTAGAAGCCCTTGTCGGCCGGGTCGAAGCCGTGGTCCAGCCGGCCGCCGGTGATGCCCCCCGTGTCGTTGGCGGGGTCGCCGTCGGCGAAGCGGTCGGGCAGGACGAAGTAGAACTGCTCGCGGGTGAGGTCGTGCCGCCCTGCGGTGGCCGCCAGGGCGGCGTCCGAGGGCGGGGCCGGCGGGGCGGCGGCGAGGGCCGCGGGCGCGCTGCCGAGGGTGGCGGCGGTCAGTGCGGCGGCCAGCAGGACGGCCGTGCGGCCGGGTCTGCGTCGGGGGGTGCTCCGCCGGGGGCGGAGCCGGACATCGGCCACTGAGGGTCTCCCTTAGGGGAAGGGGTGAGCGAGTTCCCTGGAAGCTAGCGGCCTGCAATATGTTTCAGCAAGATGCAGAAACCGTTTCGTTCCGGGAAACTCCAGGCCAGGACCGTTGCCGCCACCCCGATTACGCCCTTCGAGCGGTCGGCGTAACAATGGGACGTATGCCTGTCCCGCCGGTAAGCACCAGACCCGACCGCACCCCCTACCCCGGTGGGAGCCGCCCCCTAGCCCTCAAGGGGGACAGCCGGTGAAGAATCCACTGCCAGGGGATGATCGGACGGCGACGGGACGTCTGGCAGACTTCTCGTCCATGGGGGAACCGACCAAGATCCAGCACGGCCGCGAACAGCGCGCCGAAGCGGCGCGTGGTGACGGTTCCGGAGCACGGCCGGCCTCCTCGGGACGCCTGCCCGACGGAGCCGCCCGCGCCACTCAGTCCCGTATCGCCGCACTGCGCGGCCGCATCCGCGACCAGCGGCGCTCACCGGCCCGGCCGAAGATCTGGTTCGAACTGGCCCTGATCGGGATCAGCTACTGGATCTACTCGATCATCCGCAACGCCGTCCCGGAACAGGCCTCGATAGCCCAGAAGCACGCGCGCTGGATCTGGGACCTGGAGCAGTCGCTGGGCATCGCCGTCGAGCGTTCGATCAACCACGCCGCGAACAGCGTCGGGTGGCTCATCACCGGGATGAACTACTACTACGCGACGCTGCACTTCGTCGTGACGATCGGCGTGCTGGTCTGGCTCTACCGCCGCCACCCCGGCCGCTACGTCGCCGCCCGCACCGTGCTGTTCGCCACCACCGCGATCGCCCTGATCGGCTTCTTCTTCTTCCCGCTCGCACCGCCCCGGCTGATGACCGACGGCGGCTTCATCGACACCGTGAAGGTGCACGGCACCTGGGGCTCGATGGCCTCCGGGCCCGCCGCGCACGTGTCCAACCAGTACGCGGCGATGCCCTCGATGCACATCGGCTGGTCGATGTGGTGCGGGCTGGCCATCTTCTACCTGGCCCGCCGGACGTGGGTCCGGGTGCTCGGCCTGCTCTACCCGCTGGCCACCCTGGCGGTGATCGTCTCGACCGCCAACCACTTCTGGATGGACGCCGTCGGCGGCGAGCTCTGCCTGGCCGTGGGCTTCCTCACCGCCCGCTGGCTGTACCACTCCTGGGTCTACAAACTGCCCCAGGTGCCCGCCCGGGAGGCGGCGGAGGAGCCGATCACCGTCCCCGAGCAGTGGAGCGAACCCGCGGCGACCGGCGCCCGCCGGTAGAGCTGCCGGACCCGGACGAACCGAAGGGGCCCCACCCGGGGCCCCTTTCGCGTGCCCGAGCCTCGGCCGCCGGCCTCAGCCGCCGTAGAACAGCCGCTCCACCACCGCCCGGGCCCGCCGGGTGGTCCGCCGGTAGTCGTCCACCAGCTCGCCGCTGTGCCCGGCGCCGTACCCGAGGTAGCGGGCCACCCCGGCCAGCTCCCGGGCCTCCCCGGGGAAACTGTCGCCGGGCCGGCCGCGCACCAGCATCACCGCCGAACGCACCCGGGAGGCCAGTACCCAGGCCGCGTCCAGCACCTGCGCGTCCGAGCGCCCGACCAGCCCGGCTTCGGCGGCGGCCGCCAGCGCGGCCCTGGTCCGGGTGGTGCGCAGGGCCGGCAGCTCGTGCCCGTGCTGGAGCTGGAGCAGTTGCACCGTCCACTCCACGTCGGCCAGCCCGCCGCGGCCGATCTTGGTGTGCGTGGTCGGGTCGGCGCCGCGCGGCAGCCGCTCGGCCTCGATCCGCGCCTTGATCCGGCGGATCTCCACCAGGTCCCGCTCCGGCACCCCGACGCCGGGGTAGCGCAGCGGGTCGATCAGCTGCCGGAACCGCGCGCCCAGCTCCTCGTCCCCGGCCACCGGCTCGGCGCGCAGCAGCGCCTGGCTCTCCCAGGCGTGCGACCAGCGCCGGTAGTACGCCGCGTACGAGGCGAGGGTGCGCACCAGCGGGCCGCTGCGCCCCTCCGGCCGCAGGTCGGCGTCGACCAGCAGCGGCGGCTCGGTGGACGGCGCACCGAGCAGGGTCCGCAGCTCGTTGCAGACCGCCTGGGCGGCCCGGGCGGCGTCCTGCTCCAGCGAGCCGAGCAGCGGCTCGTGGACGAAGAGCACATCGGCGTCCGAGCCGTAGCCCAGCTCGTGGCCGCCGAACCGGCCCATCGCGATCACCGCGATCCGGGTCGGCAGGTCGCCGTGCTCGGCCTCCCAGCCGGCCGTGCAGGCGCGCAGCGCGCCCTGGAGGGTGGCGGCGTTGAGCGCGGTCAGCGCCTCCCCCGCGGTGTCCAGCGCCTCGGCCGGGTCCTCGCCGAGGCGGCCGAGGACGTCCGCGGCGGCGGTCCGGAACAGCTCCCGGCGGCGCACCGAGCGGGCGGCGGCGACGGCCGCGGCGGTGGATCCGGCCCGGCCGACGGCGGCCAGTATCTCCTGCTCCAGGGCGGCCCGGCCGCGCGGCGCCAGGCCCTGCGGGTCGCCCAGCATGGCGACCGCCTCGGGGGCGCGCAGCAGCAGGTCAGGGGCGAGCCGGCCGGCCGACAGCACCCGGGCCAACTGCTCGGCGGCGGCGCTCTCGTCGCGCAGCAGCCGCAGGTACCAGGGGGTGCGGCCGAGCGCGTCGGAGACCTGGCGGAAGTTGAGCAGCCCGGCGTCCGGATCGGCCGAGTCGGCGAACCAGCCGAGCAGCACCGGCAGCAGGGTGCGCTGGATCGCGGCCTTGCGGCTCACCCCGGAGGCGAGCGCGCTGAGGTGGCGCAGCGCGGCGGCCGGGTCCGCGTAGCCCAGCGCCTCCAGCCGGGCCCGGGCCGCGTCCGGGGTCAACCCGGCCGCGCCCGGCGGCAGTTCGGCGACGGCGTCGAGCAGCGGCCGGTAGAACAGCTTCTCGTGCAGCCGCCGGACCTCGACCGCGTGCCGCTTCCACTCGCGCTGCAGCGCGGCCACCGGGTCGGAGCGGGTGTCGTCGTTGATCAGCGCGGCCAGCGAGCGGGCCAGCCGGCGCAGGTCCTCCGCGCCGGTGGGCATCAGGTGGGTGCGGCGCAGCCGGTAGAGCTGGATCCGGTGCTCCAGGGAGCGCAGGAAGCGGTAGGCGGTGTCCAGCGAGACGGCGTCCGCCCGGCCGACGTACCCGCCGCGGGAGAGCGCGGCCAGCGCCTCCAGGGTGTTGCCGCTGCGCAGCGTCGGGTCGGTGCGGCCGTGCACCAGCTGGAGCAGCTGGACGGAGAACTCGACGTCGCGCAGCCCGCCGGGGCCGAGCTTGAGCTGGCGGTCCAGTTCGGTGGCGGGGATCGAGTCGATCACCCGGCGGCGCATCTGCTGCACGTCGGTGACGAAGTTGTCCCGGGCGGCGGCCTGCCAGACCATCGGGGCCAGCGCCTCCAGGTAGGCGGCGCCGAGTTCGGCGTCCCCGGCGACGGGGCGGGCCTTGAGCAGCGCCTGGAACTCCCAGGTCTTGGCCCAGCGCTGGTAGTAGGCGAGGTGGCTGGCCAGGGTGCGCACCAGCGGGCCGTTGCGGCCCTCGGGGCGCAGGTTGGCGTCCACCGGCCAGATGGTGCCCTCGCCGGTGGTGTCCGCGCAGAGCCGGGTGAGGGCGGCGGCGAGCCGGGTGGCGGCCTTGACGGCCTCGTGCTCGTCCACGCCCTCGCGCGGCTCGGCGACGAAGATGACGTCCACGTCGGAGACGTAGTTGAGTTCGCGGCCGCCGCACTTGCCCATGCCGATCACGGCGAGCCGGCAGGCCCGGGCGGCGTCCTGGTCCTGCTCGGCGGCGAGGTCCAGGGCGGTCTGCAGGGTGGCGCCGGCCAGGTCGGCGAGTTCGGCGGCGGTCTGCGCGAGGTCGGTGGTGCCGGTGAGGTCGCGGGCGGCGATGGCGAGCAGGCAGCGGCGGTAGGCGACGCGCAGCGCGTCCGCCGGGCTGCGGCCGCCCTCCCGGCCGCGCCGGACGCCCTCGGCGAGCGCGCGGCGGAAGTCCTCCGGGCCGGGGTGCATGTCGCGCAGCTCGAAGGTGACCAGCATGTGCCAGTCGTGCGGGTGCCGGGCCAGGTGGTCGGCGAGCGCGGTGGAGACGCCGAGCACGCCGAGCAGCCGGTCGCGCAGCGGCTTGGAGGTGGTGAGGGTGTCGCGCAGGGTGCGCCGTTCGGCCTCGTCGGCGGCCTCCAGCAGCCGGGCCAGGCCGAGCAGGGCGAGGTCGGGGTCGGCGGTGGCGCCGAGCGCGTCCAGCAGCACGGGGTCGTCGGCCAGGCCTTCCAGGCCGGGGCCCGCCAGCAGCCGCACCGCCTGCGCCGGGTCGGTGAACCCGCGCCTGACCAGCCTGATCTCCGGCCGGCTGACCCGGCTCCCGGCCCGCTGCTCGTCCACCGCCATGGCCCCTCCATCCGTCCGCCCCAGCAGGTTACGCGCCCTGACGGCCCGGCGCCGGACACGACCGCCGGACACGACCACCGGACGGCCCGCCGCCGCGCGCCGCGCCGCCCGTCCGTGACCTCGGGCCCGCCGCGCTCGTTCTCCCGGCGCCGACCGTCCCACCCCGTTCCGGAGCGCCGATGCCCAGCCGCCTGCCCTCGCTCACCGGGCTGCGCTTCTGGGCGGCCCTGCTGGTGGTGCTCTACCACCTGTCCCGCAAGGTCGGCGGGCTGCCGGTGCTCGATCCGCTCGCCTGGTACGGGCGCTCGGGGGTGACGTTCTTCTTCGTCCTGTCCGGTTTCGTCCTGGCCTGGACGTACGGCGGCTCGCCCGTCCCCGCCGGGGCGTTCGCCCGCCGCCGGTTCGCCCGGATCTGGCCGTTGCACGTGCTGAGCACCGTGCTGTCGCTGGGCGCGGACGCCGCGATCGGCACGGCGCTGCCGGTGGCGGCCGCGCTCTGGTCGCTGCTGCTGGTGCACCCGTGGGCGCAGGCGACGGTGTACGGCGGCAATCCGGCGTCCTGGTCGCTGGGCGCCGAGGCCTGGTTCTACCTGCTGTTCCCGCTGCTGCTGCGGTTGCTGGCGCCGCGCCGCCGCGCCTGGCTGCCGGTGGCGGCGGTGTGCGCGGCGCTCGGCCCGGCACTGTGGGCGGCGGGCCCGCTGCTGCCGGCCGATCCGACGGTGCGCGGCTGGCTGCTGGACTACCTGCCGCTGGCCCGTACCCCGCAGTTCGTGCTCGGGGTGGCGGTCGGGCTGGCGGTGCGGCACGGGCTGCTCCCCCGGGTGCGGCTCGGCGCGGCGGCCGCGGCGGTGGCGGGCTGGCACCTGCTGCTGGCGCCCTGGCACGCGGCCGTCCCGGACGCGCTGTGGTGGGGCCCGTACAGCGCCTCCCAGCTGGTGCCGGCGGCCCTGTTCGCGGCGCTGCTGGTGGCGGCGGCCCAGCGGGACGCGGCCGGTGCGGCCCCCCGGCCGCCGGGCGAACGGGGACCGGCCGGACGAGGTCTGGCCGGACGGGCAGCGGTGCGGCTCGGCGAGTGGTCCTACGCCTGGTACCTGGTGCACGAGATCGGCATCCGCTGCTGGCTCGCCGAGTTGGGCCGCCCGGCGCCCGGGGCGGCGGCGCTCGGGGTCTGGCTGCTGCTGGCCGGGGGGTCCCTGGCGGTGGCGGCGGGCCTGTACCGCTGGGTGGAGCGGCCGTGCGAGCGGCTGCTGCGCGGCTCGCCGCGCCGGCCCGGCGGGAACGCGGCGGCGCCGCTGCCGGCCCGCGCGGTGCGGGTGGGTCGGCAGCGGCGCCGGGCGGCGGCCGGTCAGGCGTCGGTGGAGCCGTCCAGGTTGACGTAGGCGTAGAAGACGCCGATGTCGTAGCCGTCCTTCTGGGTGTTGAAGGTGGTGGTGAGGTCGGTGTCCCCGTTGCGCAGGTACGGCGAGATGTCCCAGCGGTTGGAGTCGTAGCCGAAGTTGTTGCGGTTGTACGGGTTGCGGGCGAACTGGTCCTCCGGGGTCAGCTCCTCGATGGTGGAGTTGAAGGCGTCGTCCGGCGCGTGGTTGATGTCGGAGAACAGCGCCTCGGGCCCGTTGGTGGACTTGACCGACAGGGTGTCACCGGTCCACTTGAGGTCGCCGTCGTAGACCACCCAGCCGAGCTTGCCGTGGAGCTGACCGCTCTGCGGCGTCTGCAGCCCCGTGAGCTTGATCTGCCGCGTCGGGCTGTCCGGCAGCTCGACCTGGAAGCCGTCCCACAGGTGGATGTGCCGCATCGGCTTGCAGTCGTTCTCGTACGCGACGACGATCGTCCAGCCGCCCCAGCTGTGCGGCTTCACCACCGAGTCCATGTCGGCGACGGTGTAGGTGCCGTTGCCGGCGTTCCTGACCAGGTCGGTGATGTCGGCGGAGGCCTGGTAGCTGCTCTCCACGTCGGTGGTGATGTAGCCGATGGACGGCTGGTCGTTGGCGATGTCCCGGTACTGCTTCTCGCCCGGGACCTTGAGGTACACCTCGTCGATCTGGTTCTCCGGCAGCACGGTGTCGCCGATGCCGCGGGTGCCGCCCCAGTACAGCCGGGCGTACTTGACCTTGGAGCCGTCGATCAGGCCGAGGTCGGCGGAGCTGGCGGAGTAGATCGGGTCACCGAGCGGGCCGATGGAGCCCGGGTCGATGTTGATGTACTTCATCTCGTACTTGTTGTTGATCGGCATGCTGCCGAGGCCCTTGCGGGCGTCCTCGCAGGGCGGCTGCGCCGGGTCGACCGGCGGCTTGGTCTCGTCACAGGTCATCAGCGAGTTGCTGATCCTGGTGACGGAGCCGTGGAAGTCGCCCTGGAAGCGGGTGGTGAACGGCAGCGGGTTCTCGGAGATGGTCTCGGCGCGCGGGCGCGGGTTCGACGAACCGGAGCCGGAGCCACGGGCGTCGGCGACCGGGGTGGCCAGCAGCTGGCTCGCGACGGCGGCGAGGGCGGCGCCCGCGACGACGGCCCGGCGGGCGAGCAGGCGGGCCGCGGCGGCGCGGCTGACAGCGGAGGAGGGCATGGGATCCTCTCGGGACGGAACGGACGAGCACGCCCATCGGATCACAACCGTCCGTCACAGGATCTTCACATACCGCCATTGGGGAAGCGATCCCACCCCAGCGGACGGCCCGCTGTCATCCGATCGAACGACAGCGGGCCCGGAGGTGTTTGGGAGCCTCAGGTGCTCACAGCACCTGGAGGTTCTTGCGCAGCTCGAACGGCGTCACCTCGGAGCGGTACTCCTCCCACTCCTGCCGCTTGTTGCGCAGGAAGAAGTCGAAGACGTGCTCGCCGAGGGTCTCGGCGACGAGCTCGCTGCGCTGCATCAGGTCGATCGCCTCGCCGAGGTTCTGCGGCATCGGCTGGATGCCGAGGGCGCGGCGCTCGGAGTCGGACAGCGCCCAGACGTCGTCGTCGGCGCCCGGCGGGAGCTCGTAGCCCTCCTCGATGCCCTTGAGGCCGGCCGCGAGGGTGACGGCGTAGGCGAGGTACGGGTTGCAGCCGGTGTCCAGGGAGCGGACCTCGATCCGGGTGGAGCCCTGCTTGCCGGGCTTGTACATCGGCACCCGGATCAGCGCCGAGCGGTTGTTGTGGCCCCAGCAGATGTAGGACGGGGCCTCGCCGCCGGCGCCGGCGGTGCGCTGGGAGCCGCCCCAGATCCGCTTGTAGGAGTTCACCCACTGGTTGGTGACGGCGGCGGTCTCGGCGGCGTGCTTGAGCAGGCCGGCGATGAAGGAGCGCCCGACCTTGGAGAGCTGGTACTCGGCGCCGGTCTCGTGGAAGGCGTTGCGGTCGCCCTCGAACAGCGACAGGTGGGTGTGCATGCCCGAGCCGGGGTGGTCGGAGAACGGCTTGGGCATGAAGCTGGCGTGCACGCCCTGCTCCAGCGCGACCTCCTTCATGACCAGACGGAAGGTCATGATGTTGTCGGCGGTGGACAGCGCGTCGGCGTAGCGCAGGTCGATCTCCTGCTGGCCGGGGGCGCCCTCGTGGTGGGAGAACTCCACCGAGATGCCCATCGACTCCAGCATGGTGATGGCCTGTCGGCGGAAGTCGTGGCCGACCCCGCGCGGGGTGTGGTCGAAGTAGCCGGACTGGTCGGCGGGGATCGGCGGGGTGCCGTCGCCGGGCAGGTTCTTCAGCAGGAAGAACTCGATCTCGGGGTGGGTGTAGAAGGTGAAGCCCTGGGCGGAGGCCTTCTCCAGGGTGCGCTTGAGCACGAACCGGGGGTCGGCGTAGGACGGCGAGCCGTCGGGCATCAGGATGTCGCAGAACATCCGGGCGGTACCGGGGGTCTCCGAGCGCCACGGCAGGATCTGGAAGGTGGTCGGGTCCGGCTTGGCGATCATGTCGGACTCGTAGACCCGGGCGAAGCCCTCGATCGCCGAGCCGTCGAAGCCGATGCCCTCCTCGAAGGCCTGCTCCAGTTCGGCCGGAGCCACCGCGACCGACTTCAGGAACCCGAGCACGTCGGTGAACCACAGCCGGACGAACCGGATGTCACGCTCCTCAAGCGTCCGAAGCACGAACTGCTGCTGCTTGCCCATGGGGACAGTCTCACCTCTGCTCTTTACGCTCGTGTTACGCCCGGAAGACCCCCGGACGCGACTGCCCCCATCATGGCCGATCACCGCGCGGGACGGCAGTCCGGACCCCGGTCCGACCCCCCGGGCAGCACATTGCGTCAGATCGACGATTACACTCGGAGGCATGCCCAATCTCCGTCTCGCCCTGAGCCAGATCGACCCCTGGGTCGGTGACATCGCCCGCAACAGCGATGAGGTGGTGCGCTGGACCAGGCAGGCCGTGGAGGCCGGCGCCCAGTTGGTCGCCTTCCCCGAGATGGCCCTGACCGGCTACCCCGTCGAGGACCTCGCCCTGCGCAGTTCCTTCGTCGAGGCGTCCCGGGGCGCGCTGGTCGAGCTGGCCGGGCGGCTGGCCGCCGACGGGCTGGGCGAGGTGCCGGTGGTGGTCGGCTACCTCGGGCGCTCCGAGCACGCCTCGCCGAGGTTCGGCCGCCCGGCCGGCTCCCCGCAGAACTGCGCCGCCGTGTTGCACCGGGGCGAGGTGGTGACCCGCTTCGCCAAGCACCACCTGCCCAACTACGGCGTGTTCGACGAGTACCGCTGGTTCGTCCCGGGCGAGCAGCTGCCGGTGCTGCGGCTGCACGGAGTCGACGTCGCGCTGGCCATCTGCGAGGACATCTGGCAGGACGGCGGCCGGGTCACCGCGGCCCGCGAGGCCGGGGCCGGGCTGCTGCTGGTGGTCAACGGCTCGCCGTACGAGCGGAACAAGGACGACCAGCGGCTGGAGCTGGTCCGGCGCCGGGCCGCCGAGGCGGGCTGCCCGCTGGCCTACGTCAACATGGTCGGCGGCCAGGACGAGCTGGTCTTCGACGGCGACTCGATCGTGGTCGGCGCGGACGGCGAGGTGCTGGCCCGCTCCCCGCAGTTCGAGGAGCACCTGCTGGTGCTGGACCTCGACCTGCCGGCCGCCGGCGGCGACCACACCGACGGCCTGCTGCTGAGCGACGGCCTGCACCTCGTCCGCACCGAGCTGGGCGGCGAGCCGCAGGCCGCGCCCGCGGACACCCCGACCCCCGAGGTGGCGCCGCGGCTGTCCGACGAGGCGGAGATCTGGGCCGCGCTGGTCTCCGGCACCCGGGCGTACGTCACCAAGAACGGCTTCCGTTCGGTGCTGATCGGCCTCTCCGGCGGCATCGACTCGGCACTGGTGGCCGCCATCGCGGTGGACGCGATCGGCGCCGAGAACGTGTACTGCGTCTCGATGCCCAGCCGCTACTCCTCGCAGCACTCCCGGGACGACGCGGCCGAGCTGGCCCGCCGGACCGGGCTGCACTACCGCACCGTCTCCATCGCCCCGATGTTCGATGCCTACCTGGGCGCGACCGAGCTGACCGGCCTGGCCGAGGAGAACCTGCAGTCCCGGCTGCGCGGCACCCTGCTGATGGCGATCTCCAACCAGGAGGGGCACATCGTGCTCGCGCCCGGCAACAAGAGCGAGCTGGCCGTCGGCTACTCGACCCTGTACGGCGACTCGGTGGGCGCGTTCGGGCCGATCAAGGACGTCTACAAGTCGCTGGTCTTCCGGCTGGCCCACTGGCGCAACGAGGAGGCCGAGCGGCGCGGCGAGGTGCCGCCGATCCCGGAGAACACCATCTCCAAGCCGCCGTCCGCCGAGCTGCGGCCGGACCAGAAGGACAGCGACTCGCTGCCCGACTACGACCTGCTGGACAGCGTGCTGGCCCGCTACATCGAGGGCGACGAGGGGCGGGACGCGATCGTCGCGGCCGGCTTCGACCCGGCCGTGGTGGACCGGGTGGTCCGGCTGGTCGACACCGCCGAGTACAAGCGGCGGCAGTACCCGCCGGGCCCCAAGATCTCGGTCAAGAACTTCGGCCGGGACCGCCGCCTGCCGATCACCAACCGCTGGCGGCGGGGCTGACCTAGCTAGTTGAACCGGTAGGTGGCGGCCACCGCGAGGTGGTCGCTGCCGTCCCGGGGCAGGGTGCGGGAGTCGACCGGCGCGAGGCCGCCCTTGCTCATGATCTGGTCGATCCGGGCCATCGGGAAGGACGCCGGCCAGCTGAAGCCGAAGCCGTCCCCGGCGGCGCCCTGGGCCGAGCGCATCTGCGAGGTGACCGGCGCCAGGCTGCGGTCGTTCATGGTGCCGTTGAGGTCGCCGAGCAGCAGCACCTTCTTCACCGGCTCGGCCTGGATCGCGTCGCCGAGCGCCTGCGCGCTGACGTCCCGCTGGTCGACGGTGAAGCCGCCCTCGGCCTTCAGCCGCACCGACGGCAGGTGCGCGACGTACACCGCGACCGGGCCCTGCGGGGTGGCGACCTGGGCCCGGAACGCCCTGGTCCAGCCCATCTTGAGGTCCACCGGCGAGACTCCGCTGATCGGGTACTTCGACCAGAGGCCGACCGTCCCCTCCACCTCGTGGTACGGGTACGCCTCGGCGAGCCCGCTCTCGTAGTCGCGCAGCGGCTTGCCGGCCAGTTCCTGGAGGGCGACGATCTGGGCGCCGGAGGCCACCAGGCCGCGGACGGTGCCCGGCACGTCGGGGTTGGCGGCGGCGACGTTGTGGCTGACCACCGTCCAGTCGCCGGTGCCGCCGCTCTTGTCGCTGAGCAGGCCGCCGAACAGGTTGAGCCAGATCGCGACGGGCAGCAGCAGCGCGATCAGCGCGGTGGCGGAACGGCGCAGCAGCGCGGGGACCAGCAGCACCGGGACGGCCAGGCCGATCCAGGGCAGGAAGGTCTCCAGCAGGCTGCCGAGGTTGCCGGCGCTGTTGGGGACGTCGGCGTGGAGGGCCATCAGCAGGGCGGTGAGCACGGCCAGCACCGCGACCACCAGGCCGCGCCGCCAGGTGGTGGCGCCGCGGCCGTCCCGGCCCCAGTGCCGCAGGCCCAGGAACCCTCCGGGACGGCCCGCGGGGGCCGGGGCGCCCGCCTCGCCCCAGGGCCCGGCCGTGCTCCGGTCGGTCCTGTCCGCCTGCGTCATCCGTGGCTCCCGTTGTTCGTGCCGTCGCCGGTCCGGTGTCCGGCCCGTGCGGTACGGGCGGGTGCCGGACTGGTGCCGGTTTGATCGGATACCCGGCTCAGCCTATGCCGGGACAGACGCGGGGCCGTCGGAGCGGGTTCCGGCGTGGCCCGGTTTGGTGAGCCAGGCCACGCCGGACGCAGGTCGGTGCAGGTCGGTGCAGGTCGGTGCAGGTCGGACGCAGGTCGGTGCCGGTCGCTGCGGGTACGGGACCGGGGCGCGGGGTCCGGGGCGCGGGAGCGCGTTCAGCCGCGGGAGCCGGAGGCCGCGTGCGGCGCCAGGCCTTCGAGCAGCGAGTCGACCATCCGGCGGGCCAGGTCCGGGTCCTCCAGGTCGGAGTCGTCCCAGAGGATGCTGCGGTACAGGATCGGGCCCATCAGCATGTCGCCGAGCAGTTCGACGTCGAGGTCGGACCGCAGCACGCCCTCGTCCATGGCGCGGCGGATCAGGGTGAGCCCCGCCTCCCGGCGCGGCTTGATCACCCGGTCGCGGTACGCGCTGTACAGGTCGGGCAGGCCCTGCATCTGGCCGAGGGCGGCCTTGAGCACCCAGCGGGAGCGCTTGGCGAGGCCGCGCCGGCGCATGTAGTCGATCATCTCGATCAGGTGGTCCCGGGCGGTGCCGTCGGTCGGCGCGGGCATCGGGACTTCCAGCCGGCTGACCACGTCGACCAGCAGGGCCTCCTTGTTGGGCCAGCGCCGGTAGATGGTGGCCTTGCCGACGCCGGCCGCGGCGGCGATGCCCTCGATGGTGAGTTCGGACAGCGCGGTGCCGCCGGCCATCAGGTCCTCGACGGCGGCGAAGATGGCCTGCTCGGCGGCCTCGCTGCGCGGGCGGCCGCGGCGTACGGCGGCGCAGGGCTGTCCGGCCCCGGCGGCCGGGGTGTCCGTCTTCATCCCCGCTGTACTCCCTCGCTGTCCGCGTGGCGCACGGGCGCCGTTCCGTTTCCGATGGTGGTCCGTGGACCGGGCCGGGTGGCGGCCGCCGTCCTGGACCTCGGCCCTGCCGCCCGGGGGTTCACCCGGGTGACAGGGCCATTGTCGCTCAGCGCGATCGAGGGTCAGGCGTCCGCGGCCACGGCCTTGCGACTCTGGTCGGGCTGCTCGGCGGCCTTCCCGGCCGGGCCGCCGGGGGCGGCCGACCGGCGCGGCAGCAGGAACCAGGCGATCAGCGCACCGACCACCGTGATGCCCGCGGAGAGCGAGGCCACCACGTGCATGGCGCTGACGAAGGCGTCGTCGGCCGGGCCGATCAGCGCGGCGCCCTTGGGGCCCATCCGCTCGGCGATGGCCAGGGTGGCCTCCAGCGACTCGCCGGCCTTGCCGCGCAGGTCGTCGGGCAGCTGGTTGAGCGTGTCGGTCATGCCGTCGCGGTAGACGGTGGAGAGCACCGCGCCGAGCACGGCGACGCCGAGCGAGCCGCCGACCTGGCGGAAGGTGTTGTTGACGGCCGAGCCCGCGCCGGCCTTCTCGCGGGGCAGCGAGGCCATGATCGCGACGGTGACCGGCGGCATGACGTGCGCCATGCCGGTACCCATCAACAGGCCGAGCACGATCAGCACCCAGATCGGCGTGTCGACGCCCAGCAGGGTGTAGCCGACGAAGCCGACCGCGATCAGCAGCATGCCGACGGCGGCGGTGGCGGCGACGCCGAAGCGGTCGACCACCAGCCGGGCCCGCGGCGCGAACAGCAGCTGGGCGACGGCCAGCGGCAGCATCAGCAGGCCGGCCTGGAGCGCGCTGTAGCCGCGCACGCTCTGGATGTAGAAGACGCCGAAGAAGGAGACGCCCATCAGCGCGAAGAAGACCACGCCGACGACCACGACGGAGGCGCTGAACACCTTGTTGCGGAACCACGTGACGTCCAGCGCGGGGAAGCGGGTGCGGCCCTCGAACCAGACGAAGGCGGCCAGCGCCAGCACGCCGACCAGCGTCGGCACCCAGGCCTCGGCGGCGGTGAAGTCGGCCAGCTCGCCGCCCTTGATGATGCCGTAGATCAGCGCGACCAGGCCGATGATCGACAGCAGCACGCCTATCGGGTCGAGCTTGCCGGGGTTCGGGTCCTTGGACTCGGGCACCAGGACGATCATCGCGATCACCGCGACGATCACGATCGGGACGTTGACCAGGAAGACCGAGCCCCACCAGAAGTGCTCGATCAGCAGGCCGCCGGTGATCGGGCCGATGGCGATGGCCAGGCCGACCGCGCCGGCCCAGATGCCGATCGCCTTGGGCTGCTCGGAGCGCTCGAACACGTTCATGATGATGGCCAGCGTGGCGGGCATCGCGAGCGCGGCGCCGACGCCCATCAGGGCGCGGTAGCCCACGAGTTCACCGGGCGAGGCGGCCAGCGCGGAGAGCAGCGAGGCGATGCCGAAGACCACCATGCCGCCGAGCAGCGCGCGCTTGCGGCCGAAGCGGTCGCCGAGCAGGCCGGAGGTGAAGAGCAGCCCGGCGAACACCAGGGTGTAGGAGTTGATCGACCACTCCAGGTCGCTCTGGCTGGCGCCGAGGCCGACCGGCGCGGGGGTCGCGATGGTCTTCATCGCGACGTTGAGGATCGAGTTGTCGAGGACGACGACGAGCAGGGCGAGCACCAGGGTGCAGAGGATCGCCCAGCGTCGGCGGTGGATGGCTTCCGGCACGCGGGGTGGCGCGGCTGCGGTGGTCATTGGTCTTCCCGTCCGTGGTGGTGTGGCACTGGCGGGCAATTCCGAGCCATGGTCGTCTCGTAACCCCCCGGCACCAGGGTAGCGGCCATTACGATACGAGACGACTCCGTTTCGTAAAAACGCGGCAAAGCCCGGGGCCGCCCGCGCTCGCCGGTGTGCCGCAGATCGCACCCGACCGCCCGCACGCCCCTTTGCGCGCACGCCGGGGCGTGCAAGCATGGAGGTGATCCGGGGACGCCGCACGGCGCCACGAGACGACAACCCTTCAGGAGTCCGTTCGATGAACGCTTCTTCGCCTTCGCCTGCCCAGAACCAGGCGGCGACCGCCACCCTCTACGGCGGGGTCACCAACCGCCGCATCACCGTCCGCGACCTCGCCACCGCCAAGCAGCGCGGCGAGAAGTGGTCGATGCTCACCGCCTACGACGCCCTCACCGCCGGGGTGTTCGACGAGGCCGGCATCCCCGTCCTGCTGGTCGGCGACTCCGCCGGCAACTGCCACCTCGGCTACGAGACCACCGTGCCGGTGACCATGGATCAGATGGTGATGCTCTCCGCCGCCGTCGTCCGCGGCACCAAGCGCGCGATGATCGTCGCCGACCTGCCGTTCGGCTCCTACCAGGAGTCCCCCGCGCAGGCCATGCGCAACGCGGCCAGGCTGATGAAGGAGGCCGGGGTCGGCGCGGTCAAGCTGGAGGGCGGGGAGCGCAGCGCCCGCTCGATCGAGCTGCTGGTCGAGGCCGGCGTCCCGGTGATGGCGCACATCGGCCTCACCCCGCAGTCCGTGCACGCCTTCGGCGGCTACCCCGTCCAGGGCCGCGGCGACGAGGCGGCGCACCAGCTGCTGCGCGACGCCAAGGCCGTCCAGCAGTCGGGCGCCTTCGCGGTCGTACTGGAGGCGGTGCCGGCCGAGCTGGCCGCCCAGGTCACCGAGCAGCTGACCATCCCGACCGTCGGCATCGGCGGCGGGCCCGACACCGACGCCCAGGTCCTGGTCTGGACCGACATGGCCGGCATGACGGCGGGCCGGGTGCCCAAGTTCGTCAAGCAGTACGCCGACCTGCGGACCGTCCTCGGCGACGCCGCCCGCGCCTTCGCCGAGGACGTCCGCGGCGGCGCCTTCCCGGCGGCGGAGCACAGCTTCCGCTAGGGCGTGAACCGCCGACGGCCCCGCTCCCCCGCCCGGGAGCGGGGCCGCTGCCGTGTGCCCGCTCCCCCGGTGACAGCGGTCTGACAGCGCAGCGCCGGGCCCGCCCCCCTCATGACAGCCCGCTGACAGCCGGGCCGGACAACCTAGGGGCATGACACGAATCGCCACCGCCCCGAACGACCGGGGGACCGCCGCGGGCAACGCCGTCGAGGTCCGCGGCATCGTCAAGCACTACGGCACCACCAAGGCCCTCGACGGGGTCGACCTCACCGTCCGCGAGGGCACCGTGCTCGGCGTGCTCGGCCCCAACGGCGCCGGCAAGACCACCCTGGTCCGGGTCCTCTCCACCCTGATCAAGCCCGACGCCGGCACCGCGTTCGTCGGCGGCTACGACGTCCTGCGCCAGCCCAAGCAGTTGCGCCGCACCATCGGCCTCACCGGGCAGTACGCCTCCGTCGACGAGCTCCTCTCCGGGTACGAGAACCTCTACCTGATCGGCCGGCTGCTCGACCTCCCCAGCCGCGAGGCCAAGGCCCGGGCCGCCGAACTGCTGGAGCGCTTCTCGCTCACCGAGGCCGCCAAGCGGACCGCCAAGACCTACTCCGGCGGCATGCGCCGCCGCCTCGACCTGGCCGCCAGCATGATCGGCCGCCCCAAGGTGCTCTACCTGGACGAACCCACCACCGGCCTCGACCCGCGCACCCGCAACGAGGTCTGGGACGAGGTCCAGCGGATGGTCGCCGAGGGCAGCACCGTGCTGCTCACCACCCAGTACATGGAGGAGGCGGAGCAGCTCGCCGACGAGCTGACCGTCATCGACCGCGGCCGGGTGATCGCCAACGGCGGCGTGGCCGAGCTCAAGGCCAAGGTCGGCGGCCAGACCCTCCAGATCCGCGCCGTCCACCCGGCCGAGCTGCCCGAGATGGCCCGCTGCCTGCACGACCGCGGCATCACCAGCGCCACCGTCTCCACCGACACCGGGCTGCTCGCGGTGCCGATCACCAACGACGAGCAGCTGACCGCCGTCATCGGGGTGCTCGGCGGCCGCGGCTTCGCGATAGCCGGCATCGACACCAAGGTGCCCAGCCTCGACGAGGTCTTCCTCGCCATCACCGGCAAGCCCGCCGACACCGCGGACGCCGCCCCCAGCCTCGCCAAGGAGCCCGTCGCATGACCACCGCCACCGTCGCCCCCACCCGGGTGGAGGACCCCCGGATCGGCCTGTCCGGCACCTTCCGCCACGTCGGCGCACTGACCCGGCGCAACCTGATGCGGATCAAGGCCGACCCGGAGTCGATGTTCGACGCCGTGCTGATGCCGGTCATCTTCACGGTGCTGTTCGTCTACGTCTTCGGCGGCGCCGTCTCCGGCAACCAGGACTCCTACAAGCAGTACATGATCCCCGGCCTGCTCGGGCAGACCGGCCTCACCCTCGCGATGGCCGTCGGCACCGGCCTGAACAGCGACTTCCAGACCGGCGTGATGGACCGCTTCCGGACCCTGCCGATCGGCCGGGCCTCCGTCCTGCTCTCCAAGATGGCCGCCGAGACCTGCCGGGCGCTGCTCTCCTTCGTGATCCTGATCGGCTTCGCGATGTGCATCGGCTTCGAGGTGAAGACCGGTCCGCTGGAGGTCGTGGCCGCGGTCGGCCTGTCGCTGGTGTTCGGCATGTCGATCGTCTGGGTCTCGATGCTGCTGGGCATGGCGCTGCGCAGCGCCCAGGCCGTCCAGGGCGTGGCCATGCTGGTCCTGATGCCGATGCAGTTCGGCAGCTCGATCTTCGCGCCGACCGACACCATGCCGGGCTGGCTCCAGGCCTTCACCAAGGTCAACCCGCTGTCGGCGCTCGCCGACGCCTCCCGCTCCCTGCTCAACGGCCAGGGGCCGCTGGCCCACCCGGTGATGGTCGTGCTGATCTGGTCGGTGGCCACCACCGCGATCTTCGCGCCGCTCGCCGTCGCCCGCTTCCGCAAGCGGACCTGAGAACGGCCGCCGACCCTCCGCGGGGGAGGGCCGGGGGGCGACCGACCGGCACCAGGGGACGGGGCCGGCCGGCGGAACGGCTGACCGACGGCCGGGGACGGGCGTCGGTCAGCCGATCCACTCCTGTCGGCTGACCGGTGACCAGGGACGGACGCCGGTCAGCCGATCCACTCGTACATCCGCTCCCGGATCTGTTCCGGGGTCAGGCCCTCGCCGGCGGCGTGGGCGGCCTCGAACGCGGCGTCGCCCAGCTGGGCCCGCAGGTCGGTCGCCGCCCGGCCGCGCTCGACGCGGTCCAGGTAGCCGCCCTTCGGGCCGTTCAGCACGTGGTGCGCGCCGTGCAGCACGGTGGCCTGCCGGGCCCGCTCCAGGTCGCCGTCGCGCTCGGCGAAGGCGCGCAGCACCCCCACCACCGCGGGGACCACCATGACCGTCATCTGCTCGCCGAAGCCGCTCGTGCGCGACGTCTCGCGCAGCAGCGTCCGCCCCTCGCGCAGCATCGCGAGCCCCTCGTCCGGCAGGCCCGCCCGGGCGGTGATCCAGCCCCGGGTGGTGGTCAGCATCCCGGTCACGATCCCCGGGGCGAAGCTGCCGACGCTGGTCGCCTCCATCCGGTCCAGCTCGGCCAGCGCCTGCTCGTACTCGCCGCGCAGCATGTGGACGCCGCAGAGCGTGAGGCCGCCGAACAGCAGCGCGCCGGTGGAGGAGTGGTCCGCGCTGTGGTGGTCCAGCCCGGCCAGCGTCTCCCGGATGATCCGCTCGCCGCGCTCCATGTCCTGCTCCAGCAGGGCGGAGCCGAGGTTCACCCGCAGCATCGGCACCTCGTGCGGCGTCCCCAGCTCCTCGGCCAGCTCGATCGCCCGCTCGTACGCGACGGCGGCCGCCTCCGGATCGCCCCGGTTGGCCAGCGACTCGCCCTGGGCGGACAGGGCCTGGGAGACCCCCCAGAGGTTGCCGGCCTGCTCGAACAGTTCCAGGGAGCGCTGGCCGTCCAGGATTCCCTGGTCGGCCCCGCCCGGCCAGTCGTTCAGCATCTTGGCCCGGAGCTGCAGGATGAACGCGAGGTCGTTCGGCCCGCCGTGCTCCTCGCAGCCGCGGACGGCGTCGTCCAGCAGGCTCCTCATCATTTCCAGCCGGCCGGCCAGGAACGCCCCGAACACCCGTATCAGGCCCGGGAACCGGTAGGCCTGCGGCAGCTCCGGGGTGTAGGCCTCCAGCAGTTGCTCCGCGACGGCGATCGCCACCGGGTTGCCGAGCACGTCCAGGTTCCCCTCGAACATACCCATCAGCCGGTACATCGCGAGCAGTCGGCGGGCCTCCTCGACGACCCCTTCGGGCATCGGCAGGCCGTAGGAGAGCACGTCCCGCTCCAGCGGTACGGGCGGCTTCGGGCCGAACGGATCCGGCCCGAGCGCCGCGACGGCGTCGTACCAGCCGCGGGCCTCCATGCTGTAGCCGCGCAGCGACCAGTACCAGCTCATGCCGAGGGTGAGGACCAGCGACTGCTCCTCGTCCCCGAGGTCGATGGCGCGCCTCAGCGCGGCCCGGATGTTGTCCAGCTCGCGCTCCAGCACCGTCAGCCAGTGCAGCTGCTGGGGGCCGTGGATGTTCAGGAAGGCGGTGGCGGCGATGGTACGGAAGTGCGTCAGGTGGCGGGCCCCGGTCGCGTCGCGCTCCTCCTCGGACTCGGCGAGGCGCTCGGTCGCGTACTCGTGGATGGTCTCCAGCATCCGGTAGCGCGGCAGGCTGCCGTCGTCCAGGTCGGCCACCAGCAGGGACTTGTCGACCAGCGACAGCAGCAGGTCGGCGACCTCCCCGCCGACCACCTCGACGCCGTCGGCGCAGATCGCCTCGGCGTCCTCCAGCTGCCAGCCGCCGGCGAACACCGAGAGCCGGCGCAGCACCGCCCGTTCGCGCTTGCCCAGCAGGTCCCAGCTCCAGTCGACCACCGCGCGCAGGGTCTGCTGACGCGGCAGCAGGGTGCGGCTGCCCGCGGTGAGCAGGGCGAACCGGCCGTCCAGGCGGTCGGCGATCTGGCGCGCCGTCATCACCCGCAGCCGGGCGGCGGCGAGTTCGATGGCCAGCGGCAGGCCGTCCAGGCGGCGGCAGATCTCGGCGCAGGCCGCCGGGTCGGTGTCCGGGTCGAAGCCGGGTCGGGCGGCGGTGGCACGCTCGGTGAGCAGGCGCAGCGCCACCGGGTCGGGCAGCGGCTCGACCGGCAGCACGGTCTCGCCGGGCACGCCGAGCGGCTCCCGGCTGGTGGCGAGCACGGTCAGCTCGGGGCACTCGGTGAGCAGGATGTCGGCGAGGTCGGCGGCGGCCTGGATCAGGTGCTCGCAGTTGTCCAGGACGAGCAGCATCCGGCGGTGGCCGCAGTGCTCGACCAGCCGGCGCACCGGGTCCTCGGCGCGCTTCTCGATCACCTCGGCGACCATGCCGCCGCTGTGCAGCACGATCTCGCGCAGGCCGAGCGCGGAGACCACGGCGGCGGGCACCGCGTCCGGGGTCTCCAGCGGGGCGAGTTCGGCCACCCAGACGCCGTCCGGCCAGTGCCCGGCGGACTGCTCGGCGCGGCCGGCCTCGATCGAGAGCCTGGTCTTGCCGGAGCCGCCGGGGCCGGTCAGGGTGACCATCCGATGCTCCGTCAACGTCCCGCGCAGTGCGGCGAGATCGCCCTCACGGCCGACGAAGCTGGTCAGCCGGCCGCGCAGGTTGCCGCCGACGCGCGGGAGTTGGGGCGCTCCGGACCGCCCGGCGGCCGGCGGGGTCGGCGGGGCCGGTATGGACTCCGGCGCGGGCGTGGTCGGCGCGGCGGCGGGCGCCGGTTCGACCTCGGCCGGGGTCAGCAACGTGGCGTACAGGGACTGGAGTTGGCGCCCCGGGTCGACGCCGAGCTCCTCGGCGAGGGCGCGCCTGGTCCGCTCGTAGTGGCGCAGCGCCTCGGCGGTGCGACCGCTCTCGTGCAGCGCCCGGATCATCAGCTGCTGCAACGGCTCGTCCAGCGGCTGCCGTTCGCAGAGCTCGGTGAGCTCGGCGACCAGTTCGGCGGCCCGGCCGAGCCCGAGCTCGGCGGTGATCCGGTGGCGGCGGGCCTCCTCGCGCTGGGTCTCCAGCCGGGCGGCCGGGCCGCTGCGGTCCGGCAGGTCGGCCAGGGCGGGGCCGCGCCACAGCGCCAGGGCGGCGCGCAGCCGCTCGGCGGCGAGCGCGTGGTCCCCGGTGTCCAGGGCGCGGCGGCCTTCGGCGCCGAGCCGCTGGAACTCGGCGAGGTCGGTGGCCGGGTCGGTCAGCCAGTACCCGGCCGGGCCGGAGCCGATCTCGTCCCGGCCGACGGTCCGGCGCAGCCGGCCGACCAGGGTCTGGAGCGCGGCGGAGGAGTCCTGGGGCGGCTCGGCCTCCCACACCTCGTCCACCAGCAGGTCGGCGGGCACCGGGCGGCCCTGCCGGAGGGCGAGCGCGGTGAGCAGTGCCCGCAGCCGGGCGCCGCCTAGCGGCACCGGGGTGCCGTCGTCGTGGTGGGCCGTCGTGGTCCCGAGGATGCCGTAGTACACCGGTCCATTCTGGTCGATGGGCGGCGATCGGGGCGCACAATTGTCCAGGGGCCCCTCACCGGCGGCGGAACCCGGACGGGGCCCTCGGACGTTCACCCGGGACGGCTTGTCCGGTCACCGGCCCGCCCGGCATGATCGATCCCCTGCCCGCTTTTCCTCGGACACCCGGAGCACCCACACCATGACCTTCGCCGCCACGCAGCGCTCACGCAGCGAGGACCGCCGGATCAGCCCGGTGTTCTGGGTGCTCCTCGCCGTCCTCGCCACCTCCGGCTGGGCGGTGTACTCGGGCTACGGGAACGCCTCGTTCGGGGTGTTCCTGTTCGTGGTGGCGGGCTGGATGGTCTCGCTGTGCCTGCACGAGTACGCGCACGCGCGCACCGCCCTGCACGGTGGCGACATCAGCGTCGGCGCCAAGGGCTACCTCACGCTCAACCCGCTGAAGTACACCAACGTGCTGCTCAGCTTCGTGCTGCCGATCGTGTTCGTGATCCTGGGCGGCATCGGCCTGCCCGGCGGCTCGGTCTGGATCGAGCGGGACCGGATCCGGGGCCGGCTCAAGCACAGCCTGATCTCGGCGGCCGGGCCGCTGGTGAACGTGGTGTGCGCGGCCCTGCTGCTGATCCCGATCGGCGCCGGCTGGCTGGACGACCCGACGGTGCACGCGGTCTGGAACGGCTACGAGCTGAACGTCTCGCCGTTCGCGGGCGCGCTCGGCTTCCTCGGCCTGCTCCAGCTCAGCGCCGCCCTGCTGAACCTGCTGCCGGTGCCCGGGCTGGACGGCTACGGGATCGTCGAGCCCTGGCTGTCGTACAAGACCCGGCGCGCGGTCGAGCCGTTCGCGCCGTACGGGCTGCTGGCCGTGTTCGCGCTGCTGTGGCAGCCCTCGGTGAACTCGTTCTTCTTCGGGGTCATCCACGACCTGATGAGCCTGTTCGGCGTGGACCAGGACTACGCGACGCTCGGCCGGTACCTGTTCAGCTTCTGGAAGAACTAGCCGACTAGCCCTGCTCGGCTGCCGCGGCGGCGGCCGTGGCCTCGGCGATCTTCGCGCGGCGGCGGTTCATCCAGAGCACGTTGCTCGCCACACCGGCCATCGGGAGCCAGATCAGGCCCAGCCAGAAGCCCTGGGTCAGCGAGACCACGGCGGCCGCCAGCGCGAGGACGACGACGATCAGGGCGAAGAGGGACGTGCGGGGCATGGCGGGAGGCTCCTAGGGCCGGGTGCGGTCGGCCGGGTTGCGGCCGCACCCATTGTCGCCGACCTCACCTCCGGAGCTGGTCCAGGGGTGAGGCCGACACGGCTCCACCGGATCTCAGACGTCCGTCACCCGCAGGCCCGCGTGGGCCTTGTAGCGGCGGTTGACCGAGATCAGGTTGGCCACCAGCGACTCCACCTGGTGCGCGTTGCGCAACCGGCCCGCGAAGATCCCCCGCATGCCGGGGATCCGGCCGGCCAGCGCCTGCACGATGTCGGTGGCGGCCCGCTCCTCGCCGAGCACCATGACGTCGGTGTCGATCTGCTCCACCGACTCGTCCTGGAGCAGCACCGCCGAGAGGTGGTGGAAGGCGGCGGTGACCCGGGAGTCCGGCAGCAGCGCGGCGGCCTGCTGGGCGGCGCTGCCCTCCTCCGGCTTCAGCGCGTACGCGCCCTGCTTGTCGAAGCCGAGCGGGTTGACGCAGTCGACCACGATCTTGCCGGCCAGTTCCTCGCGCAGCGCGGTCAGGGTCGAGGCGTGCCCGTCCCAGGGCACCGCGACGATCACCACGTCGCTCTCCCGGGCGGTGGTGGCGTTGTCGGCGCCACGCACGCCGAGGCCCAGTTCGGCGGCGGAGGCCTCGGCCCGGGCCGCGTCGCGCGAGCCGATGATCACCTGCTGGCCGGCCTTGGCCAGTCGCAGGGCCAGGCCGCGCCCCTGGTCGCCGGTGCCGCCGAGGACACCGATCACCAGCTGTGAGACGTCCGGCAGTTCGTGGGCCGGGTTTGTCGCTGAATCGAGGGAAGTCATGGGCCGATCCTGTCAAACCCCCGGCCGGACGCGACATTCTGGGCCGCATGGACGCGGTGAGAGTTTCGGCACTCCGGCAGCACCTGGCGGGCACCGGCTGGCTGGAGGCGGTCGGCGGCTTCGCCGGGTCGCTGCGGCGCTCGGTGTCGCGGCGCGGGGCCGGCGAGCTGCTGCTGATCGGCACCGAGGCGTACGAGCCCTGGCATCTGGCCGCGCACCTGGCCGACGAGGCCGCCTGGTCGGCCGTCCCCCGACTGGCGCCCACCCTGCTGCGGCACGCTCCGCCGGCCGGCGCCCCGGCGCACCTCGCGCACGGCCTGAGTCGGCTCACCGGGGCCGGGCGCGGCGCCACCGTCCTGGTGGTGGCGCCGGAGACGGCCGGCGCGCCGCTGCTGGAACGGGTGCAGGACGCCCGCCGGCACGGCGCGACCGTGCTCGCGCTGGACGGCGCCGCCCCCGCCGAGCCGGGCGACCTCGGCGGGCTCGCGCACGAGCGGCTCGCCGTCGGCACCGCCGACGAGGAGCCCTTCGACCTCGCCCAGCACCTGGTCAGCGCCGCCGCCGGGCGGCCCCCGGCCCGCCGCACCGCGCTGGACCGGCTCGCCGAACTCGCCGGCCGGCTGACCGCACCGCCCACGATCAGCCGCTGGTAGCCCGGGCCCGACCCGGCCGTTGTCAGCGAGGTGTCGGGCTGACGGTCGTGTGTCGGGCTGAAAAACCCTTTGCGAACCCGGCAGCCCGCGTTCGAGGATGCTGGTTCGTGAACGACGACGAACCCCCGCATCCCCCTGGCACCTCCGGACGGTTGCGCACGCTGCTGCGCTCGCTCGCGCCCGACCTCTCGCCCTGGCGCGCCTCCCGCGACTTCCGCTTCCTCTGGCTCTCCGGCTGCGTCACCAGCTTCGGCAGCTACCTGACCTACGTCGCCGTGCCGATGCAGATCAAGGAGCTGACCGGCTCCTCCTTCGCGGTCGGCCTGATCGGCGCCTTCGAGCTCGTCCCGCTGATCGTCTTCGGCCTGTGGGGCGGCGCCCTCGCCGACGCCCTGGACCGCCGGAAGCTGGTGCTGCGGGCCGAGGCCGGGCTGGGTCTGCTCGCCGGCCTGCTGCTGCTCAACGCGCTGCTGCCGTCCCCGCTGCTCTGGCCGATCTACCTGGTCGCCGCGCTGGTCGCGGCCTGCGACGGGTTGCAGCGCCCGGCCCTGGACTCGCTCACCCCGCGGATCGTCCCGCACCAGCACCTGACCGCCGCGTTCGCCCTCAACTCCCTGTACCGCAACGCCGCTTCGGTGGCCGGGCCGGCGCTGGCCGGCGTCGTGGTGGCGTTCTCCGGGGTGGGGACGGCGTACGCGCTGGACGTGCTCACCTTCGCCGCATCGCTGCTGCTGCTCGTCCGGATCCGGGCGGTGCCGCCGGCCACCGGCGCCGAGCGGCCGTCGGTGCGGGCGGTGCTCACCGGCGTCCGGTACGCGTGGAGCCGCAAGGACCTGCTCGGCACCTACACGATCGACCTCTGCGCGATGCTGTTCGCCTTCCCGGTGGCCGTCTTCCCCTTCCTGGCCTCCGAGTTGGGCGCGGACTGGGCGCTCGGCCCGATGTACGCGGCCTCCGCGGCCGGCGCCCTGCTGGTCGGGGCGACCAGCGGCTGGACGTCCCGGATCCACCGGCACGGCCGGCTGCTGGTGGTCGCCGCCGTCGGCTGGGGCGCGGCCATGGCCCTGGCTGGCCTGTCCGGGAGCATCTGGCTGGTGCTGCTCGGCCTGGCGCTGGCCGGCGGCGCCGACGAGATCAGCGGGCTGGCCCGCTCGACCATGTGGAACCAGTCCATCCCGGACGAGGTGCGCGGCCGGATGGCCGGCGTCGAACTGCTCAGCTACTCCGTCGGCCCCCAGCTCGGCCAGGTCCGGGCCGGCACCATGGCCGGGCTGGTCGGCGTCCGCGCCGCCGTCTGGAGCGGCGGCCTGATCTGCGTCGTCGCCGTCCTCGCGGTGGCCGCCGCGCTGCCCAAGCTGCTCGCCTACGACGACCGCACCGACCCGCACACCGCCGCCGTCCGCGCCGGGCACGAGCGCGCGGAGCGCGAGCGGGAGCAGCAGCGGGAGCGGGAGGCCGCCGCGGCGACGGACTGACGGCGGCCGGCCGGCCGGCGGCGACGGCTTGACGGCAGAAGCCGTCCGCCGGACGCCGCCCCGGCCGCTACTCGCCGCCGCCGTCCTTCGGCGTGTCGTTCCAGCGCTCGTCCCCCTGCCGCCACTCCCGGTTGCGCTCGTCGGCGAGTTGCAGGGCGTGCGAGGCCTCCTCCGGGCTGTCGTACGGGCCGAGGCGGTCCTTGGCGGGGCACTCCGGCCCCTCCTCGACCTTGCCGTGCTTGATGCAGTAGAACCACTCGCCGGGCTTGCCGGTCGGCTTGCGGTGGAATCCCAGGGGCATGGTGCCCTCCCGTCGAAGCGATGGGGTCGTACCGATCATTCCCCGGCCGGGGCCGCCGCGCACACCGCCCGGGCGCGCCGGGGGCGGCCGATAGACTCGCGGCCATGGCTCTCGTACCCGGCATCCAGTCCCCCACCCGCAAGGTCCCGGCGCACATCGCGCGCCCCGAGTACGTCGGGCGGCCCGCCCCGACGCCGTACACCGGGCCCGAGGTGCAGACCGCCGAGACGATCGAGAAGATGCGGATCGCGAGCCGGATCGCCGCCCAGGCGATGGCGGAGGCCGCCAAGCTGATCGCCCCCGGCGTCACCACCGACGCGCTGGACGCCGTCGCCCACACCTACATGTGCGACCACGACGCGTACCCGTCCGACCTCGGCTACCGCGGCTTCCCCAAGTCGGTCTGCACCTCGATCAACGAGGTGATCTGCCACGGCATCCCGGACTCGACCGTGCTCCAGGACGGCGACATCGTCAACATCGACGCCACCGCGTACATCCACGGAGTGCACGGCGACCTCAACGCCACCTACCTGGTCGGCGACGTCGACGAGGAGTCCCGGCTGCTGGTCGAGCGGACCCGCGAATCCCTCAACCGGGCGATCAAGGCCGTCAAGCCCGGCCGTCAGATCAACGTGATCGGGCGGGTCATCGAGTCCTACGCCAAGCGCTTCGACTACGGCGTGGTGCGGGACTTCACCGGGCACGGCATCAACACGTCGTTCCACTCCGGCCTGATCATCCCGCACTACGACAGCGAGCGGGCCACCGAGGTGATCAAGCCGGGGATGACCTTCACCATCGAGCCGATGCTCACCCTGGGCACCTACGACTACGAGATCTGGCCGGACGGCTGGACGGTCGTCACCAAGGACCGCAAGCGCACCGCCCAGTTCGAGCACACCCTGGTGGTCACGGCGGACGGCGCGGAGGTCCTCACCCTGCCGTGACCCCCGGCCGGGCGCCGGTTCAGCCGATGAGCCACTGCTCCTCGGCGACGGCGCCCACCTCGGTGCAGGCGTCGGTGAGCACGTCCAGGACGCGCAGCGGGTCCGGCAGCGGCTGCTCGGGCCCGCGCAGCCACCGCACCTGCGAGCCGTCCGGCAGCGCGGCCGGCGGCAGCAGGGTGTACGAGCCGCGGCAGTGCCAGCGCAGGCCGGGGTGCTCGGACATGGTGTCCGGGGTGGAGTCGAGGACGCTCGGCCACCACTCGTCCTCGTCCTGCGGGGTGCCCCGGGTGGCGGTGAAGAACAGGTAGCGGTCCTCGCCGACGGCGGCGACCGGGCCCTCGACGCCCCGCTCGGTCAGCCGCTCCAGAGCCAGCCGGCCGGCCTCGACCGGGACGTCCAGGACGTCGTGGGCGCGGCCGGTGGCGGTGATGAAGTTGGTCTGCGGATCGCGGGCGAGCCAGCGGGCGAGCTGCTCGGGGTCGGTCGTGGCCTGGGTCTGCCAGGCGAAGGAGACCGGGTGCTGGGCGGGCGCCGGACAGGCCACCCGGTCGCAGGAGCAGCGGTAGCCGGCCGGATGCGCGGCCGGCGCGAGCGGGAATCCGGCGCGCACCGCGCCGAGCAGCTGATCGAGCCGGGCGGCGGGGCCGTCCACCTCACCCGACCTGGCCCGCTGACGCTCACGCTTCTGCCACCAGGTCGTCCACCTGCCGCCGGCTTCCATCGGGCCCCTTCCGCGCACTGCCGTACCTGGTGCGGCACAGCGTTCGACGTACCACTCCGACGCAACGCACAGCGCCCCCCGCTGCTTCCCGGGACGGTGCTCGGCCCTGCTGTCCACGCCCTGCCGACCGGGAACCGGGGTCACCGGAGGGCCGACGCCCGGGTCACGGTACGCAGTCGCGGCAGCACGCTGTCCGCGCCAGGTCGGCCGGAGGGCGCGCGGATCCGCGCCCCGCCCGGCCCGTACGGGGCCCGCTGACCCGGGTGAACCCCGGGGGCGTAACAGGAAGGATAAGGGTGCGCGGGGGCTCCGGATGACCGGGGGCGGTGCCTCTCCGGTCACACTCCCCGCACCCGGCCGGAGGGCTCGGGCGGGTGCGCCGGTCACCCGTGCGGAGGTGAGACCCTGGTGGGGTGAAGAGCGCGGACACCGAATTCGTCGGCGGCCCCCTGGACGGCCGCATCCTCCCCATCCCGCTGGGGCCGATGTTCGGCGTGCCGAAGACCTACAAGGTGCCGGTCCCCGCGCACGGCGACTCCCCCGCGCGCACACTGGTGTACGTCCGGTCCAAGCAGGTGCGGGGCATCAGCTGGCACTGGCGCTACGAGTTCGACGAGGCGGCCACCGCCCGCGCGTCCGGCTGACGGCCGCGCCGCCCGCACCGGCCGCCACCCCCAGCCTCCCCGGGAGGACGGCATGGCGAGAACGGCACGGCACCCCCGCAGCCGCCCCCAGGCGGTCGCGCACCACAACCGGCAGGTCGCCGGCGTCACCGGGGCGCTGCTGGTGGCGGTGTGCGTCTACACCGTGGTGATCGGCCCGAACGGCTGGCTCTGGTTCGGCTGGGCGGTGCTGCTGCTCGCCTGCGTGGCCCTGTTCACGGTCCACCCCTGAACAGCCGCACCGCCTGTGCCCAGCCCCCCACGGCGGTCAGTCCTCGTCGGCGAGGATCAGGTACAGCTTCTTGCGCGCCTCGGTGAGCACCACCAGGCCCTTGGCCCGCTGCGCCTCGGTGCCCGTCGCCATCACCTGGCGGATCGCCTGGTCGACCGCGGCCAGCGCCTGGCCGACCTCCTGGACGGCCTCCCAGTCGACCTCCCGGCCGGCCTCCGCCCACGGCTCGGCGGGCCCCGCCTCGGCCTCGGCCCGGCCCGCCTCGGTGAGCGATACCAGCCGCTTGCCGCCGACCTCCTCCGCGGTGATCAGGCCCTCCTCCTCCAGCAGTTGGAGGTTGGGGTAGATCGAGCCCGGGCTCGGCCGCCAGGCCCCACCCGTCCGCTCGGAGATCTCGGCGATCATCTCGTAGCCGTGCATCGGCCGCTCCTTGAGCAGCGCCAGCAGCGAGGCCCTGACGTCCCCGCGCCGCGCCCGGCCGCCGCGGCGCCCGTGCGGGCCGCCCCGGCGCCCGCCGTGCCCGCCGAAGCCGTGCCCGAACGGGCCGCCCATCGGCCGCCCGGGCCCACCGCCGCCGAACGGCGGCGGGCCGAAGCCGCCGAAGGCCTCCCGGACCTCGAACTCCCGCCCTTCGAAGTCCGGCCCCGGCCCGCGGCGCCAGCCACCGCGCGAACCCTCGCCGCTGAACCGCATTCCCGGATTTCCTCGGTTTCCTGAGCGCATGGCGCTCACCTCCTCGTTCACCGAGCCAGTCGAGTTACTGTCTCGATAGCTCGACGATATATCGGCGACTGTCGCTCGTCAACGGATTCCGACACGAACGGCGCATCGGCACCCCACCCCGCCACCCAGGCCCCGTCCGCCCGCTACGGTGACGGGCATGGCCGGTGAACGAGACCTCGCGAAGCTGCTGCACGGGATGCGCCCGCTGCTCAACCCGGGGCGGTACGTCTACTGCACGCTGCCCGCCAAGGTGCCCGCGGGCATGCGGCCGGTGGTGACCGTCGCCGAACCCGAAGGGGTCACGGTCGTCGTCACCCAGGAGGAGGCCGACGCGCTCGGGCTGCGCTACGAGTACGTGGCGGCCTGGATCACCCTGCAGATCCACTCCGCCCTGGAGGCCGTCGGCCTCACCGCGGCCGTCGCCGGGCGCCTCGCCGAGGAGGGGATCAGCTGCAACGTGGTGGCCGGCTTCCACCACGACCACCTGTTCGTCACCGCCGACGACGCCGACCGCGCCGTCCGGGCCCTGGAGGAACTGGCCGCCCGGCCCGCCTGACGACGCCGTCGAGTGGCCGCCCCCGCAGGGCCCTCCGACACTGGGAACGGCTGCCCGGCCACCCCGGCCGGCCCCCACCGGAAGGAGACGGCCGCCATGGCCACCTGCGTCACCTGCGGCAACGACTACTGGCTCGCCTTCGAGATCAAGACCATCACCGGCGACACCTACACCTTCGACAGCTTCGAGTGCGCGATGGAGAAGCTCGCGCCGCGCTGCGAGCAGTGCCAGGTCCGCATCGTCGGCCACGGCGTCGAAGTGGCCGGCCGCTTCTTCTGCTGCGCCAACTGCGCCCGCGTCAACGGCGGTCTCGGCGACCAGATCCGCGACGCCGTCGGCGCCCGCCCCGCGTAACGGCGGGCGAGCGGAACAGTCGGCCGGTACCCCCGGTTCCGTCTCCCCAGGTGCTCGCACGACTGGGGCGGCCTCACGAAAAAGGCCCCCTGACCTGCGGTTTCGCAGATCATGGGGCCTCAGTCGAGCTGGGGCGGCGGAAGAGTCGGCCTGTACGCCGGGTTCTGTCTCCCGGGGTGCTCGCGCGGCCCGGGGAGGCGGCCATCCATCTAGGACTGCCGTTGCCGACAGCCTCGTGCGGTCTACCCGCGGACTCGGGCGAGCAGCCCTCGGTCATCCGCGCACGGCGCCCGAGGGCACCGATCTTGACCTTGCTCCAGGTGGGGTTTACCGAGCCGGCCGAGTCACCCCGGTCGCTGGTGGTCTCTTACACCACCGTTTCACCCTTACCCGCCGCCGAAGCGGTGGGCGGTCTGTTTTCTGTGGCACTGTCCCGCGGGTCACCCCGGGTGGGCGTTACCCACCACCCTGCTCTGTGGAGCCCGGACGTTCCTCGGCGGGTCAGGGACCCGTCGCGACCGCCCGGCCGACTCTTCCGCCGTAGTGGTCATCGTAGCCGCTCGGGTGGGGCCTCCCGCACACCGGAGCGGACCGCGGGCGGCTCGCCGCCGAGGCGGGCGGCCACCCGGACGGCGGTCGCGGTCGCCCACGGGGTGGTGGTGGCCAGGCCGAGGAGGAGGATCGCGCCGCCCAGGCCCACCAGGATCCACCAGCCGGCGTGGCTGGCCGGGGCGAAGCCCGTCGCCACCGGGCCGACCACGGCCGAGGTGACGACCGTGCCGATCACCGCCACCCCCAGCGACTGGCCGATCTGGCGGCTCGTCGAGGCGACCGCCGCGGCCACCCCCGCCTGGGCGCGCGGCATGCCGGAGACGGCCGCGTTGGTGATCGGCGCGTTGACCATGCCGAAGCCGAAGCCGAACAGCGCGTACGCCGCCAGCAGCAGCGCCGCCGGGGAGTCGGCGGCCAGCCTGGTCAGCAGCAGCCCGCTCGCGACCAGGCCCAGCCCGGCCGCGACCAGCGGCCCGCGCGGGCCCCGGCTGCCGACGATCCGGCCGGACAGCGGCGCGCAGACCAGCATCATCGCGGCCATCGGCAGCGTCCACAGGCCCGCCTCGAACGGGTCGTAGTGCCGGACGTTCTGCAGGTAGAGCGTGTTGAGGAAGAGGAAGCCGCCCAGGGCCGAGAAGGCGCAGACCGCGGTGACGGTGGCGCCGGTGAACGGCGCGCTGGCGAAGAACCGCGGGTCCACCAGCGGTTCGGCCACCCTCCGCTCCCACAGCGGGAAGGCGACCAGCGCGGCCACGGCGACGGCCACCAGGCCGAGGATCAGCGGGGACGTCCAGCCGCTGCCCGGGCCCTCGATGATGGCCGCGGTGCCGCACCCCAGCAGGACGATCATCAGCAGCTGCCCGACCGGGTCCAGCCGGCGCGGCCGGGGCGAGCGCGACTCCGGGACGTAACGGGCGGTCAGGAGCATCGCGACCACGGCGACCGGAACGTTGATCAGGAAGATCGACGGCCAGCCCGCGCCCTCCACCAGGAAGCCGCCCAGCAGCGGGCCGAGCGCCATCGAGATGCCGACCACGCCGCCCCAGACGCCGATCGCCCGGGCCCGCTCCTTCGGGTCGGTGAAGGTGTTGGTGATGATCGACATCGCCACCGGGTTCAGCATCGAACCGCCGACCGCCTGCAACGCCCGGAACGCCACCAGCCACTCCAGGCTCGGCGCCAGACTGCACAGCAGCGAGCCGAGCGCGAAGCACAGCAGCCCGGTCTGGAACACCCGGCGGCGGCCGAAGCGGTCGGCCACCGAGCCGAACAGCATCAGCAGCGAGGCCAAGACCAGGGTGTAGGCGTCGATGATCCACTGCAGCCCGGACGCCGGAGCGTCCAGGTCCCGCTGGATCGCCGGCAGGGCGATGTTCACCACGGTGTTGTCCAGGCCGACGATGAACAGGCTCAGGCAGCAGATCGCCAGGACGAGCAGTCGGCGGCGGCGCCCCGGGGCGCCGGAGGGCTGGGCTTCGGGCACGGGACCGATCCTCCCACCTGGACGGTGCCCGGGGGCCATGTGACGGACCGTCCGGGTGGCGGCGCCGGGGGGAGCGCCGGGGGCGCGTGGAAGCCCGGGGGTCAGACGGCGGCGAAGCGGACGGTGCGGGTGACCGGGTCGGCCTGCGTCAGCCGGACCCGGATCAGCCCGCCGAGCGGCAGCACCACCCCGGGATCGGCGCCGTCGCAGCGGGCCCGGACGGCGGGCCGGCGCAGCTGCACGGTGCCGGCCGCGG
This sequence comes from Kitasatospora sp. NPDC088861, assembly GCF_044750105.1. Taxonomy (NCBI): domain Bacteria; kingdom Bacillati; phylum Actinomycetota; class Actinomycetes; order Kitasatosporales; family Streptomycetaceae; genus Kitasatospora; species Kitasatospora sp. NPDC088861. The sequence goes on along the minus strand of NZ_JBIVJF010000003.1, from coordinate 328,558 downwards.
GCCGCCGCTCGTCCACGTCGATCACCACGGCGGTGAAGTCCTCGCCCTCCCGGCCGGCCAGCAGCTCCGCCTCCACCAGGTCCACGCAGGCCCGCTCGACCTCGGCCGCGCGGCGGTCCCCGCTCGCCATCAGGCCCGGCACAGCGGGCAGCGCCTCGCGCGCCCAGTCCGGCACCTCCTCCCCCGCCGCCACCGCCGCGCACACCTCCTGCGCGAAGCGGTCCCCGAGCCGGCGCAGCGGCGCGGTGCAGTGCGCGTACGGCGCGGCGAGCGCAGCGTGGCCCGGGTCGGCCGGGGCGGGCAGGCCCCGGGACTCGTCGAAGGCGTGGTAGCCGGCGCCGCGCAGCAGGCCGGTGCACGCGTTGAGGAAGGCGGCGTCCATCGGCGCGTCCGGGTCCAGGGAGCGGATCAGCTCCGGGTACGGGAGCGTCCGCGGCCAGTCCACGTCCAGCGCGGAGGCGATCCGGCGCAGCCGCTCGTACGCGGCGGCGGGCGCGGCGGGCAGGGTGCGCAGCAGGCCGACGCCCGCGTCGAGCATCAGGTCGGCTGCGGCCAGGCCGGTGAGCAGCGAGATCTGCGCGTTCCAGCCGTCGGCGGGGCCGGGCGCGCGGTAGCCGAGGACGTAGCCGTGCAGGGTCTCCTCGACCTCCTGCTCGGGCACCGGGAGGCTGGTCCCGCCCCGCGCGCGCTCCTGCTCCTCGCGCAGCCGGCCGACGGTGGCGAGCAGGGCGAGCTGCTCGTCGGCGCCGCCGAGGTCCACCGCGCGCTGGACGGCCTCGTAGTCGAGGCGGCGGTGCGAGCGGACCAGGGCGCGGCGCAGGTCGGCGAGCACCACGGCGCCGTCGGCGTCCAGGTCCAGCTGCCAGAGCAGGGCGGGCCGGGGCTCGCCGGGCAGCAGGCTGGCGGCGTCCTCGGAGATCCGGGTGGGGTGCAGCGGGACGCGGTGGTCCGGGAAGTACAGGGTCTCGACCCGGCGGCGGGCCTCGGCGTCGATGGCGCCGCCCGGGCGGACGAAGGCGGCGACGTCCGCGATGGCGTAGTACACCCGGTAGCCGCCGCCGGGGCGGTGGAGCAGGTGCATGGCCTGGTCGAGGTCGCGCGAGCCGGGCGGGTCGACGGTGAACAGCGGCAGGTCGGTGGCGTCGTGCTCGGGCAGCCGGGGGCGCTCGGCCGCTTCCTCCGCCTCGGCCAGCACCGGCTCCGGCCACTCGGTGTGGATCTCCAGGCGGGCGCGGAGTTCGGTCAGTTCGGTGTTGATCCGGGCGGAGTCGGCGGCCTTGACGCGCAGTTTTCGGCGAGGCATGCAGGCAGCGTAGGGCGAATCGGGTGATTCCGGACGGATCACCCCGCCGGACGCGCCGGGCGGCCGGTGGCACTGGACTGCCGGTGCTGTTGGGCTCAGCGCCCCAGCAGCGACTTCAGGTCCTTGCCCGCGAGCACGACGGCGTCGTCGTAGCCGCCGGTGGCCAGCCGGAGCATGAAGGCCACCGCGTCGTCCGGGTGCGGGTCGGTGTACGGCTCGCCGTTGTAGTCCAGGAACAGCAGCATCGCCTCGAAGGCGGTGCGCTTGTTCCGGTCGATCAGCGGGTGGTTGCGGGACAGGCTCTGGCCGAGGGCGGCGGCCTTGGTCCACGGGTCCGGGTAGGCGTCCCCGCCGAACAGGCTCGCCTGCGGGCGGGCGATCGCCGAGAGCAGGCCGCCGAGGTCCCGGATGTTCTCCGGGCCGCCGGCCAGGTAGGTGACGTCCTCCAGGTCCAGGTACTCGGTCACAGGTCCTTGAGCCTCTCCAGCGTCTCCGCGTTGGCGGCGCGGATCCGGGCCACCATGGCGGCCCGGCGCTCGGACCTGCTCTGCTGGCCGGGCCCCTGCTGATCGGACCTCTGCTGGCCGGGCTCCTGCGACTGCTCCGTGAGCGCGTCCGGCACCTCGGACTGGCGGACCTCGAAGGCCAGCTCGGCGGTGTCCGACCCGGCCGGGGCCTCGGTCACCCGCACCCGCCCGGCCATCACGGCCTCGGCGGCGGCCCGCACCGCGAACTCCAGGGCCTGCCGGGTCTCCGCCGGCAGGCCGGCGGGCAGGCGCACGGACAGGGACTCCTCCACGGCGTCGTCGTCGCCGGGCACCAGGTCCAGGGGTCGCAGGGTCATCTCGCTCACTCTCCTCGCTGCTCACCGTAGTGGCGAACGCCGGGCGGCCCCAGCGGATTTCCGTTCCCGGGCGGGGCCCGGGCGGGGTGGGGCACGGGTGTGAGCGCTCGTAGGGTGGGGTCGAGTGGTCGTTCACGAAGGGGGTTCGGGCGATGGGTGTGGTGAAGGCGACCGGGGCGGCGGTGTCCGGGGTGTTGGCGGCGACGGGGGCGCTGCACGCGGTGTGGGCGGTGACGCCGTGGCCGCTGCGGACGCCGGAGGAGTTCGCGGACACCGTGGTCGGCGCGGGCGACGGAGCGCCGTCCCCGGCGGCCTGCGTCGCGGTGGCGGGGCTGCTCGGGACGGCCGCGTACCTGGTGGGGGCGGAGGCCGGGGTGCTGCCGGCGGTGGGGCCGCGGCGGCTGCGGCGGGCCGGGGTGCGGGCGGTGGCCGGGGTGATGCTGGCGCGCGGCGCCGGCGGCCTGGTGCTGTTCGGGAGGGTCGTCGAGCGGTCGGAGCGGTTCAAGCGGCTGGACACCCGGTACTACTCGCCGCTCTGCCTGGCGCTCGCGGCCGGGGCGGCCGTGGTCGCGGGGGCCGGTGGCGCCGAGTAGCCGCGGCCGGACGGGCCGCCCGGGGCGGGCCGGTTTTGCGTAGGGTGGCGGGGTTCATCCGCCACAGAGTGTTGAGGAGTCCGCTGTGCTGGTGCTGTTGCCGCCTTCGGAGGGCAAGGCCGCGTCCGGGGACGGGGTGCCGGTGGCGCTCGACCGGCTGTCGCTGCCCGGGCTGACGGCCGCGCGCGGCGAGGTGCTGGACGCACTGGTCGGTCTCTGCCGGGGTGACGAGGACACCGCCGCGGAGGTGCTGGGGCTCAGCCCCGGGCTGCGCGGCGAGATCGCCCGCAATGCCGGGCTGCCGGCGGCGGGTGCCCGTCCGGCGGGCGAGGTGTACACCGGGGTGCTGTTCGACAACCTGGGTCTGGCCACGCTGGACGCGGCCGCGTACGGCCGGGCCGAGCGGTCGCTGCTGGTCTTCTCCGGTCTGTGGGGAGCCGTGCGGATCTCCGACCGGATTCCGCCCTACCGCTGCTCGATGGGCGTGAAACTGCCCGGCCCGGGGGCGCTCGGCGCGTACTGGCGGGGCGCGATGGCGTCCGTGCTGCCGGAGGTGGCGGACGGGCTGGTGCTGGACCTGCGCAGCTCGGCGTACGCGACGGCGTGGAAGCCGGCCGGCGAGGTGGCCTCCCGGACGGCGACCGTCCGGGTGCTCCAGGAGCGCAACGGCAAGCGCACGGTCGTCAGCCACTTCAACAAGGCGACCAAGGGGCGCCTGGTGCGGGACCTGCTGGTCGCGGGGATCGAACCGAAGACGCCGGGCGAGCTGCTGGACGCGCTGCGGGGCCTGGGGCACCGGGTGGAGCTCGCCGCCGAAGGCACGGCGCGCAAGCCGTGGCAGCTGGACGTGGTGGTCACCGAGGTGCACTGAGCCCGGCTCCGGGGGGGGCGCCCCCCCCCGGAGCCGGGCGTTCAGCCCCGGGCGTTCAGCGCAGGTGCGAGGTGTCGTTGAGCAGCCGCAGCGAGGCGTTGCCGTCCGCGTAGTACTGGACGGCGCAGAACGAGGCGGCGGACAGCTCCATCCGGTACAGCGCGTCCGGCGGGGCGCCGAGCGCCAGCCGGACCAGCGTCTTGATCGGGCTGACGTGGGAGACCACCAGCACCGTCCTGCCGGGGTGCCGGGCGATGATCTTGTCCCGGGCGACGCCGGCCCGGTGGGTGAGCGTGGTGAAGCTCTCCGTGCTGCCGGTGGGCTTGGCCTTCGCCGAGCCGAGCCAGGCCGCCAGGTCCTCCGGGTGGCGCTCCTGCACCTCGGCGAAGGTCAGGCCCTCCCAGTCGCCGAAGTCGACCTCGCGCAGCCCGTCCTCGTACCGGACCTCCAGGCCGAGCCGGGCGGCGACGATCTCGGCGGTCTCCCGGGTGCGGCGCATCGGCGAGGCCACCACGGCCTGGATGCTGCCGCGGGCGGCCAGTTCCTCGGCGGCCCGCGCGGCCTGCCAGCGGCCCTTGTCGGACAGTTCCGGGTCGCTGCCGCCGCTGCCGGAGAAGCGCTTCTGCGGGGTCAGCGCGGTCTCGCCGTGGCGGAGCAGGACGAAGGTGGTCGGGGTGCCGAGGTCGGCGGGGGCGGCCCAGCCGGCCTTGGGGGCGGCGGTCTCCAGCGGTGGCTCGTCCACCACCGCGGCGGCCCGCGGCCGGGGCTCCCACTGGCGGCCGGCCTTGCCCGCGTCCATCGCCTCGTTGGCGAGCCGGTCGGCGTCCTTGTTCCGCTCGCGCGGGATCCAGGTGTACGTCACCCGGGCGCGCGGGAGGATCGTGCGGGCCTCGGCGGCGAGCGGCTGCATGTCGGGGTGCTTGATCTTCCAGCGCCCGGACATCTGCTCGACGACCAGCTTGGAGTCCATCCGGACGTCCACCGAGGCGTCCGGGTCGAGCTCCCGGGCCGCCTTGAGGCCGGCGATCAGGCCCTTGTACTCGGCCACGTTGTTGGTGGCGTGGCCGATGAACTCGGCGGCCTCGGCGATGATCTGCCCGGTGTCGCCGTCCCGGACCACCGCGCCGTAGCCGGCCGGCCCCGGGTTGCCCCGGGACCCGCCGTCCGCCTCGACGATGAAGCGAGCCGCCACCGGGTCAGGCGCCCGAATCGGCGGTGCGGACCAGGATCCGCGAGCAGTTCTCGCAGCGGACCACCTTGTCGGCCGGCTCGGCCTTGATGGCGTTGAACTCGGTGATGGAGAACTCGGTGCGGCAGCCCTCGCAGCGGCGCTGGTAGAGGCGGGCCGCGCCGACGCCGCCCTGCGTCTGGCGCAGCTTGGTGTAGACCTTCAGCAGGTCGGCGGGGACGACGGCGGCGACGGTCTCGCGGTCCCGCTTGACCTTGTCGGCCTCGGTGTCGATCTCGGCGAAGGCGGCGTCCCGGCGGGTCTCGGCCTCGGTGAGGACGACGGTGGAGTGCTGGAGGCGCGCGGTCAGCTCGGTGACCCGGGTCTGGGCGCTCTCCAGCCGCTCCATGACCTCCAGCACGATCTCCTCCAGGTCGCCCTGGCGCTTGGCCAGCGAACCGATCTCGTGCTGGAGGTTCTCCAGGTCCTTCGGCGAGGTGATCGCGCCGGAGTCCAGGCGCTGCTGGTTGCGGGCGGCCCGGGCGCGGACCTGCTCCACGTCCTGCTCGGCCTTGGTCAGCTCGCGCGTGGTGTCGCCCTGCTGGGCCTCGGCGGCGACCACCAGGTCCTTGAGCGCGGTGTGGTCGGCGGAGGCCTTCTCGATCTCGGCGTGCTCGGGCAGGCTCCGGCGCCGGTGGGCCAGCTGGTCGAGCTTCGAGTCGAAGGCCTGGAGGTCGAGCAGGCGGATCTGGTCGGCGGGCGCGGCGTTCAAGGGGAAGGCTCCTGTGAATCGGGTCAGGCGGTGAAGGACATGGGGGCGTGCGCGGTCCACGGGTCGGTGACCCGGTGGGAGACCTTGGTCTCCACGGCCCAGCCGCGCTGGTCGGCGGCGGCGTGCAGGGCCCGCTCGGCCAGGGCGAGCCAGGGCCACTCGGTGGCCCAGTGCGCGGCGTCGACCAGGGCGACCGGCGCCGCCTCGGCGGCCTCGGACGCGGGGTGGTGGCGCAGGTCGGCGGTGAGGTAGGCGTCCACCCCGGCCGCCCGCACCTCGGCGAAGAAGCTGTCGCCCGAGCCGCCGCACACCGCGACCCGGCTCACCAGCCGGTCCGGGTCGCCGGAGACCCGGACGCCCGTGGCGGTGGCCGGCAGGCCCTCGGCCACCTGCGCGGCGAAGGCCGACAGGGGCAGCGGGGGCTCCAGCAGGCCGATCCGGCCGGTGCCGCGACGGCCCAGCGGGTCGGTCGGGTCCGGCACCAGCGGGCCGGTCACCCGCAGGCCCACGGCCTCGGCGAGCGCGTCCGAGACGCCGGGGTCGGCGTGATCGGCGTTGGTGTGCGCGACGTGCAGGGCGATGCCGTTGCTGATCAGCGTGTGCACCACCCGGCCCTTGAAGGTGGTCGCGGCGACGCTGGTGGTGCCGCGCAGATAGAGGGGGTGGTGGGTGACCACCAGGTCGGCGCCCCACTCGACGGCCTCGTCGACGACCGCCTGCACGGGGTCGACGGCGAACAGCACGCGGCCGACCTCGGCCTGGGGGTCTCCGCAGACCAGGCCGACGGCGTCCCAGGCCTCCGCCCACTGCGGCGGGTAGACCTCTTCGAGCGCGGTGATGACGTCGGACAGTTTCGGCACCTGTCGAGACTACCGTGCGCGCGGGGGCGGTCGGGCCTCGGCCGTTCGGCGACCTGGACGGCGGCGGGGCGGCAGTGCGGCGGGGATGGCGGCGGGTGTGCGGCGGCGGCGAGGTGGCGGCGCGGCTCGGACACGGGTGCCGATGGCGTACGGACGCGCGTCAACCTGCGGCGGGGGCGCCCGGGAGGGGCCGGCGCCGGTCGCACGCGCCCGTGCGCCCGGCGCCCACTGCTCACACGGGAGCCCTCGCACGAATTCGAAACCGCCTCCTGATCACCCTTACGAGTGAAGTGACCGGCTCTACGTTGAGCCACTCCCGCCTCGAAAGTAACTTCAGTCCTGCGAACGGGAGTTGCCCCGACAGTTGCCCCGACCGGGGGTCGGGAAGGCGCTCCGCCGGACACGGGCCCTGGCGAGACCGGGCCCGGGGCGGGCGCGGCCGGGGCTCCTGCCCCAGGCGCGGCACCGCCGCACCAGGGCGGTGCGCCGCACCGGGGCGGCACTCCCGTTCAGGGGCGGCACTCCCGCTCCTTCCGAGGAAGCCGATCAGGCCGGGCCGCACGCCCGGGTGCCGGAGCAGTGGGCACCCGCGGGCGACGGACGAGACGAAGGGATGTGGTGGCGAATGGCGGCGGGCACATCGCTGCGTACGGCCGAGGGCGGGGAATCGGCGGGCCACGGGCCGGATGCGGCCGGACCGTGGCCGGAGACGACGCGGGCGGCGCTGGCGGACGCCGGCGGCCGGGGAGGCGGCGGCGACTGGGAGGTCACCGCCGGGGGCTTCTGGTGCACGGCCAGGCCGCCCGCGTCGGTTCCACTCCCGGAGCAGGGCTGGAAGCTCCACGTCAGCGCGGCCTCGGCGGTCGGCGAAGCGGTGCTCGCGGCCGTCGTACGGGCCCTCGCCGACGACCCGTGCCCGTTCAAGTTCGCCGCCGGGGAGCAGCGGCTGCGCGAACTCAACTCCCGTAACAGCGATCGGGGTTCGGCGGGCAAGTTCATCACCGTCTACCCGGCCGACGACGCCCAGTTCCGGCGGCTGGCCGCCGGACTCGACCGGGCCACCGCCGGACTGCCCGGGCCCGTCGTGCTCTCCGACCGCCCCTACCGGCCCGGCAGCCTGGTCCACTACCGGTACGGCGCCTTCGCGGCCCGCGCCGAGCTCGGCCACGACGGGGAGTACCGCTCCGTCCTGCACGGGCCGGACGGCGAACGGGCCGAGGACGTGCGCGGCGCCTCCTACCGGGCGCCGTCCTGGGCCCGGGACCCGCTGGCGACCGGTGCGGCCCGGCCGGGGGCGAAGCGCGGCGCGGGCGTGCTGCTCGCCGAGCGGTACGCGATCACCGCCGCCGTACGGCACAGCACCAAGGGCGGGGTCTTCCTCGGCCGGGAGGCCGCGAGCGGCGCCGAGGTCGTGGTCAAGCAGGCCCGCGCGCACATCGAGATCGACCGGGCCGGCACCGACGCCCGCGACGCCCTGCGGCACGAGGCCGCCCTGCTGACCCGGCTGGACGGGCAGGGCCTGGCACCCCACCCGATCGAACTGATCGAACGGGACGACTCCGTCTTCCTCGTGCAGGAACGAATCGCCGGACAGCCGCTCGGCGCGTGGGTCGCCGCCCGGCTGCGGCGCGACGGCAGCCCCGACGTCGACTGGGCCGAAGCCGGACCGGTCGCGCACGCCCTCCTCGACCTCGTCGAGCAGGTGCACGCCCAAGGGCTCGTCCTGCGCGACCTCTCCCCCGGCAACGTGATGGTCCGCCCCGACGGCCGCCTCCGGCTCGTCGACCTCGAACTCGCCGCCGAAACCGGCCGCCCCGCCGGCTCCGCCGGCACCCCCGGCTACCGCGCCCCCGAACAGGGGCCCGGCCGGCTCGGCCTCGTCCACGACGGCACCTGCGTCGCCGACCCGGCCGTCGACCTGTACGCCCTCGGCGGCCTGCTCTTCCTCCTCGCCACCGGCCACGACCCGCTGCTCCCGGACGACCTCCCCCGGGCCCGCCCGGTCACCGAGCGCCTCGGCCGCTGGCTCGCCCTCGCCGCCCGCACCGGTACCACCGCCCGCCGCCTCGCCCCCGCCGTCCTCGGCCTCCGGGCCGAACAGCCGGGGCAGCGCTGGAGCCTCGCCCAGGTCAGGGTGGAACTCGCGGGCGGAGCCACCGCGGGCGCCCGGCGCAGCGGAGACACGCACCCGGACCCGGCCGACGGCGGCGGAACCCCTGGTGCCGTGCACGGCCACGACACCATCGCCGCCGTCACTCCCCTGTGGCAGGCACCGAACCGGCGGAACACGCACACCGGGCGCCCCGACGGCCCGCATGCCGCCGGCCCGACCGGCGCCGCCGCCACCGCACCCCCGCAGCGAGCCGCCGACAGCAGTGCCGCGCCCGCCAGGGCCGGTGCCATCCGGGCCGCCACCGCTCCGCCGTGGCGCGCCGCGGCCCACCGGGCCACGCCCGCCGAGCACTCCGGCGACGCCCACGACGACCGTTCCGCGACCGATGCGACCGCCACGACCGGCGGCCCCCGGGCTACCGTCCGACCCGACGGCGCCGCCCCGGACGCCGCCTGCCGCGCGTCGGCCGGCCTCCTCGACCGGGTGCTGTGCGACGGCCTGCGGCAGCTGGCCGTCACGGCCACGCCGCTGCGGCGGGACCGGTTGTGGCCGGTCGTGCCCGCCGGGGAGCGGACGGATCCGTGCAATGTGCAGCACGGCGCCGCCGGGGTGCTGGCGGTGCTGGCGCGGGCGGTGGCGGCGGAGGGCCTGCCGGGCGGGGTGCGCGCGGAGGCCGCGCGGACGGCCCGGACGGCCGCCGGGTGGATCGAACGGCGCCTGGCCGCCGAGCCGGTGGTGCTGCCCGGGCTGCACTTCGGGCGGTCGGGGACGGCCTGGGCGCTGTTGGACGCCGCCCGGGCGCTGGGCGACGAGGGGCTGGCCGTTCGGGCCGCCGCGCTCGCCCGGCGGATCCCCGTCGAGTGGCCCAACCCCGACGTCTGCCACGGCGCGGCCGGCTCAGGGTTCACCCAACTCCGCTTTGCCGCCGAAGGCTTCACCGCCGAAGCCGCCGGTGACCCGGCCTTCCTCGACCGCGCCGCCCACTGCGGCCACGCCCTGCTCGCCGCCGCCCGGCGCGAGCTGTACGGGCGGGTGTGGCCGGTGCCGGCGGACTTCGACTCGGCGCTCGCCGGGATCACCCATCTCGGCTTCGCGCACGGCGTGGCCGGTGTGGGCGCCTTCCTGCTGGCCGCCGCCGAGGCGACCGGCGACCGCGACCTGCTGGCCGGCGCCGTCGAGGCCGGGCACACGCTCGCCGCGACCGTCCGCTGGGACGCGCCGCGCGAGAGCGCCTGGTGGCCGCAGAGCGCGGGCGATCCGGACCGCGTCCGGCTGGCGCACTGGTGCAGCGGCTCGTCCGGCGTGGGCACCTTCCTGCTGCGCCTCTGGCGGGCCACCGGCGACGCCACCGCGCACGGGCTGGCGCTGGCCGCCGGGCGGGCCGTACTGGCCGGGCGCTGGCACGGCGGGGTGAGCGCCTGCCACGGCCTGGCCGGCGACGGCGAGTACCTGCTCGACCTTGCCGAGGTCGCCGACGAGCCGGAATTCCGTTCCGGCGCCGAGGAGTTGGCGCAACTGATCGCCGCCCGGTCGGCACTGCGGGGCGGCCTGCTGGTGCTGCCGGACGAGACCGGGACGGGCTGCGCGGCCGGCTACGGCACCGGCGCGGCGGGCGCGCTGGCCTTCCTGCTGCGGCTTCGGCACGGCGGCCCCCGACTCTGGGTGGATCCGGCTCCGCCCGCCGTACGCCGGCTCCAAGGCGCGGGCAGCGGGGTGAGCGGGGCATGAACGTGGCCACCCGGACCGTCGCGCAGGCGCTGCGCCGACTGAGCTTCACCTTCTCCGCCGACGGCGGTCACGCCGCCTGCCTCGCCTCGGCCGCCGACGGCGGCTGGTACGTGGAGAGTTGGCGGCTGCCCTCGGACGGCGGGCCGGCCACCCCGCTGGCGTTGCCGCTGTCCGGCAACCGGTCGGAGAGCCTGCGTTCGCAACTGGTCGCGCTGCCGGACGGCTCGGTGCTGGTCTGCCGGCACGACGGCGAGCGGCACGACCTGGTCCGCCTCTCGTACGGCGAGAACGGCGCCGTGGAGCAGCAGATGGCCACGATCCGGATGCCCGGGCTGCGGCTGCTGCCGGTCCCGACGCCCCACGGCGCCGGTCCTCGGACGCCGATGGCGCTCGCCCTCGGGACGGACACCCGCCCGGCGACCACCGTCTGGCTGGTGCGGACGGACGGCAGCGAGCCCGAACGGGTCGCCGAGATCCCGGCGCTGCACGGCGGCGGCGCCTGGCTGGACAGCGCCGGAGCGCTGCTGGCGCTGGACCGGGTGAACGCGGGACTCGTCCGCACCGTGGTGCTGGACCTGCGCAGCGGCACGACCACCCCGCTGCTGGAGATCGGCGAGCGCAGCAACGACCGGCTGGTGCTGTTCGACCCGGACAGCCGGTTCGCGATGGTGCGCAGCGACGCGCCGGGCACCGACCGGCTCGGCTGGGGCGTGCTGGGCGGCGGCGAACCGCTGCGGTTCCCGGAGTGCCTGCACGTCGCGGGCATGTTCCTGCGGCCGGTCGCGCTGCGGCGGACGGCGGACGGCCCGCAGGTGGCGGTGCAGGTCGACCACGGCGCCGGCTCCGCGCTCGCCCTGTGGCGGGCCGCCGCCGGCCGGCTGGACCAGCTGCCGGTGCCGCCCGGCCGACTCGGCGCGGTCGGCCACTGGGGCGGGGCGGCGCTGCGGCTTCCGTACTCCTCGCCCGACCACCCGGCGGCGCTGGCCGCCCTGGACGTGGACGCGCTGCTGGCGCACGGCCCGGCGAAGGCCGGGTCCGGCCCGATGCCGATGCCGCTGCCGCTGCAACTGGCGCCGCTGGGCTCCGGCCTGCCCGGCCCGTGGCGGGACACCGTGCTGCCCTGGCAGCCCGGCGGTCCGCGCACCCCCCGCACCCAGCCGCCGGGTTGGCGGGTGGACGGCAGCACCGCCCCCGGGGACGGCGGCCGCTGGCAGCCCGCACAGAGCCTCGAACTCGCCGGTCCAGCCGGGCCGTTGGAGGCCGTGGTGTACGGCGGGGACACCTGGCTGAGCAGCCCGCACCTGGTGCTGGCGCTCCACGGTGGCCCGGCGGACGCCTGGCGGCTGGAGTTCGACCCGGCCCTTCAGCGGATGGCCGCCGAGGGCCTGGCCGTGATCGCACCGAACCAGCGCGGCTCCACCGGCTACGGGGTGGCGCACGCGATGGCCATCCGGGGCGCCTGGGGCGGGCCCGACCTGGACGACGTGCTGTACCTGCTGGACGGCATCGCCGGCCAGCGCGCGGCACTCGGGCTGGAACCGCCGGCCCTGTTCGGGGTCAGCTACGGCGCGTTCCTGGCGCTGCTGGCGGCCGCGCACGCGCCGTCCGAGCAGGTGTCCCGCTGCGCGGTGGTCGCACCGTTCCTGTCCGGTGCCCGGCTGCTGGCCGAAGCGGCACCCCCCGTACGGGCGTTGACCACCCGGCTGGCCGGCGACGAACCGATCACCGACGCCCGCGGCCCGCGCGACGTCCTCCAGCTGGCGCACCGGCTGAGCGCCCCGCTGCTGGTGGTGCACGGCAACCGGGACGAGGTCGTGCCGGTGAGCCAGTCCCGTTCGCTGCGGCACGAGTTGCTGCGGATCGGCCGGGTCGAGGGCGCGGACTTCCGGTACGTCGAGGCGGCCGGATCGGGCCACGAGGTGCTCGCCGAGGAGGGCGCGGCCGTGCTGCACGAGCTGCTGGCCGCGTTCCTGCGGACCGGCCGACCGGGCTGACCGGGCTGACCGGAGCCCCGGCACCTCGGTACGTCGACTCCTCGACACCTCAGGACGTCGACACCTCGACTCCTCGACACCTCAGGACATCGACACCTCGACTCCTCGACACCTCATCAGGACGTCGACACCTCAACACACAGACTCCCGGGCCCGACGCGGCCCGGGGCACCACCCCGGCGCGGCGGACCGAGCCGCCCGGGGGCGACACCCGATGCCCGCAGGCAGATCGCGGCGGGCGTAGTTCCAGGGGAGGAACCCGATCATGGAGAACATGGTGGACTTCGAGACCGACCTCGCGGCGCTGCAGGACCTGCCGGAGACCGAGTCCGTCGAGCTGACCGGCCACGGCGCCGGCTGCCAGTACACCTGTCTCATCCTCACCTGCCTGATCTTCACCAACAGCTGATCCAGGCGGTGAGCCGTGGGTGCCGTCCCCGCCTGTCCGGACAGGCGGGGACGGCACCGTCCGTTTCCCCGCACATGCCCGACCCCCGACCCGACGTTCCGACGGGAGCTCCGACTTGCCCCGCCGCCCCACCGGCTGGACCCTCGCACTCGGCATCGCCCTGCCGGTCGGGGCCGCCACCACGCTCGCCCTGCCCGCCGCCCTCGCCGCGGCCGTCGACGCCGCCCTCGGCCACCGGCCCGAGTCCGGCGCCTTCGTGCGGCTCGCCCTCGTCCTGGGCGTGGCCGCCGCGGCCGACGCCACCGCCGCCGCGGCCGCCCCGGCCTGCTCCGCCGAGGCCACCGCCGCCCTGCGCGGGCGCCTCGTCCGCCACCTGCTCGCCCTCGGAGCCGGCGGCCGGCTCCGCCACGGACCACCGCCCGGCGACCTCGCCGCCCGCCTGCTGGGCTCGGCCGGCGACGCTGGCGGCCGGCTGCCCGCCGTCCTCGGCGCGGCCACGGCGCTGCTCACCTCGGCGGGCGCGATCGTCGGGCTCGGGCTGCTGTCACCGTGGCTGGCGCTCGCCTTCTTCGCGGGCGTCGTCCCCGGCGTGGTGCTGATCCGGCTCTTCCTGCGCGAGGCCGGGCCGGTGTTCGCCCGCTACCAGGAGGTCCAGGCCAACCTTGCTGCCCGGCTCAGCGACGCCCTCACCGGACTGCGCAGCATCCACGCCGCCGGCGCCGAACAGCGTGAGGCGGCACGGGTGTTGGCGCCGCTACCGGACCTGTCCGCCGCCGGGCTCGCGCTCTGGGCGGCGCAGCGGCGCACCGCCTGGCAGGCCACCCTGCTGATCGCGGTGGTCGAGGTCGCGGTGCTCGCCACCGCCGGGGCGCTCCTCGCCGGCGGCACCCTGGCTCCCGGGGCACTCGCCGCCGCGGCCGGCTGGGCGGCCCTCGGCGCCGGGCTCTTCGAACAGGTCGAGGCGCTGGTCGCGGTGGCGCACGCCCGCGCCGGGCAGGCCCGGGCCGACGAACTGCTGGCCGTCCGCCCGGCCGAACCCGGCCGGGCGGCCCTCCCCGCCGACGGCTACGGGGAGGTCGTCCTGCGCGGCGTGGTGGTGCGCGACGGCGACCGGGTGCTGCTCGGCCCGCTCGACCTGACGATCCCCGGCGGCCGCACGGTCGCGCTGGTGGGACGCTCCGGCTCCGGCAAGTCCCTGCTGGCCGCGCTGCCCGGGCGGCTGCGCGACCCCGACGAGGGCGCCGTACTGATCGACGGCGTCCCGGTGGACGCGCTGGCCCCGTCCGAACTGCGGCACGCGGTCGGCTACGCCTTCGCCCGGCCCGCCCTGATCGGCCGTACGGTCCGCGACGCGCTGGCCGGCGCCGGCCCCGCCGAGGCGGCGGCCGCCCGCGCGGACGGCTTCCTCCAGCGGCTGCCCCGGGGCTGGGACACCCCGCTCGACGAACTCCGGCTCTCCGGCGGCGAACTGCAACGCCTCGGCCTGGCCCGGCTCCTGGCCCAGCCCGCCCGGGTCGTCGTCCTCGACGATGCCACCTCGGGCCTGGACCTCGCCACCGAGCACCTGGTCACCGAGGCCCTCGACCGCGCCACCCTCGGTCGCACCCGGCTGGTGGTCGCCCACCGCGCCGGCGTCGCCGCCCGCGCCGACCTCGTCGCCTGGCTCGACGCCGGCCGCCTGCGCGCCCTCGCCCCGCACGCCACCCTCCTCGCCTACCCCGACTACCGCGCCGCCCTGTCGGACACCGCCCTCCAGACGGCCGCCGTCTGATGGCCCGCCACCGCACCCCGCCCGACGGCGGCGCAGGAAGTCGGCCCTCTCGACTTCCCACGCAACCGCCCGCCCCGGCGCCCGGCACGAGGAGTCGGCATCGCCGACGGCCCGCAACAGCCGGAGCCCCGCACCGGCCCGGCGCGGGCCGACCGCCCGGCACCGGAAGTCGGCGTCGTCGACTTCCGGCGTCCGCCTCCCCCGGGTGGGTGCTGCTGTTCCGGCAACTGGCCGTCACGCGCGGGCCGCTGCTCCGGCTGCTCGGGTGGTCCGGGGTGGAGGCGCTGCCGCCGCTGCTGTCCGGGCTGCTCGTCTCGGCCGCCGTCGACCAGGGGTTCCTGGCCGGGCGGCCGGGGGCCGGGGTGGCCTGGCTGGCCGGGTTCGGCGCCTCGATGGCCGTCCGGGCGTACGCGGCGCGGGCCGGGTTCCCGCACCTGGCGGGGGTGGTGGAGCCGCTGCGGGACGCCCTGGTCGAGCGGGTGGTCCACAGCGCGCTCGCCCGGCCGTCGGCGGATCCGGCCGAGGTCGCCCGGCTCACCGAACAGGTCGAGTCCGCAAGGCAGTTGACCGCCACCCTGCTGCGCACCCTGCGCGGCGTCGGGGTCACCCTGGTCGCCGCCCTGGCCGGTCTGGCGCTGCTGGCGCCCGTCGTCCTGCCGCTGGTCCTGCTGCCGCTGCTCGCCGCCGGGTTCCTCTTCGCCCGTCTGCTGCGCCCGCTGGTGGCGCGGCGGCACGCGGTCGTGCTCGCCGAGGAGCGGCTGGCCGCCGAGGCGGGGCGGGCGCTGCACGGGTTGCGCGACGTGCAGGCCACGGGCACCCGGGAGCAGGTCGCCGAGGCACTGACCGGGGCCGCCCGGGCGAGCGCCGCTGCCTCCCGCGCCCTGGGCCGGGCCTCGGCCCTGCGCGCGCTGGTCGTGGCCCTCGGCGGCCGGCTGCCCGCCCTGGCCGTCCTCGCCGCCGCGCCGTGGCTGCTCGCCCGCGAGGCCCTGACCCCCGGCGAACTGCTCGGCGTCGCGACCTATCTGCTGCAGCAACTCGACCCGGCGGTGCGGACGTTGGCGGGTACGGTCGGCGGCTGGCTGCTCAACCTCGCCGTCGTCCTGGACCGCCTGGCGGCCACCACGATCGACCCGCCGGCGGACACCGCCCCCAGCGCGCTGCCGGGGAGAGCCGCGGGGCAGGAGCCGGAGGTACGGGTCAGCGGGTTGAGGTACGGGCACGGCGGGGCCGGGGCGCCGGTGCTGGAGGGGCTGGAGTTCGGGTTCGCGCCCGGGGAGCACGTGGCCGTGGTGGGAGTGAGCGGGGCGGGGAAGTCGACGCTGGCGGCCCTGCTGGCCGGGGTGCTGACGCCGACGGGCGGGGCCGTGTCGGTGGGCGGGGTGCGGCCGGACGGGCTGGCGGGGGCCGCGCGGGCGCGACTGGTGGCGTTGGTGCCGCAGGAGGCGTACGTGTTCCCGGGGCCGGTGCGGTCCAATCTGACCTGGCTCTCCCCGGAGGCCACGGAGGAGCAACTCGCCCGTGCCGTCCGCGTACTGGGGGCCGATCAGGTGGTCGCGCGGCTGGGCGGCCCGGAGGCCGTCCTGCGCGATCCGGGCGTGCTGTCGGGCGGGGAGCGGCAGTTGCTCGCGCTGGTGCGGACGTATCTGTCGCCGGCGCCGGTCGTGGTGCTGGACGAGGCGACCTGCCATCTGGACCCGCATGCGGAGGAGCGGGTCGAGCGGGCGTTCGCCGCCCGGCCAGGGACTCTCGTCGTGGTCGCGCACCGGATCAGTTCGGCCCTGCGCGCGGACCGGGTGCTGCTGCTGGACGGCGGGCGGGGGGTGCTCGCCCGGCACGGCGATCTTCAGGTGCTGTCCCCGCTGTACCGCGAGTTGGTCGGTCACTGGCTGGGTTCGACGGCGGGTCGCGCGTCATGATCTCGATAGGATCTCGTCCGTTCCGGCCGTTATGGTGGCCGGGGCACGGGCCGCGATCACCGGCTGTGGCGCGTACCGAGCGCCCGATCGGGGACCCGACCGCGCGCCGCCAAGCGCCGGCCGGGCGCCGATGACCTGCACCCTCCGCACGGAAAAGACGATTTCTGATGTCCGACACCCTCACCGCCTCCACCGGACCCGCGGCCAACGGGACCGACGCCGACGAGAGCACCGCCGGGTACACCTCGTCGCACGGCCGGCACCGGGGCCGTTCCGCCGCCGACGACAAGCCCGAGGCCGACCCGCACGGCCGGCACCGCGCCGCGGCGGACCGGGGCTGAGCACACCCGCACCGGAAGGGCCCGTCAGGGGGAGCACCCCCCGGCGGGCCCTCGTCGCGTTCGGGCAGGGCCTGCGGCTCAGCGCCCCAGCGTCACGACCGTGCGCAGCGCCTCGCCGCTGCGCATCTGGGCGATCGCCTCGTTGACGTCCGACAGGTCGACGCGGTGGCTGATCATGCCGTCGAGGTCGATCCGCCCGGCCCGCCACAGGTCGACGACCAGGGCGATGGTGCGGGCCACCGGCGCCCCGCCGTAGAGCGAGGGCAGCAGGCGCTTCTCGTTGAAGAACAGCTCGCCCATGGTGAACTGCGCGAGGTCGTCCTGCGCGCCGGCGCCGATCACCACGACCGCGCCGCCGCGCCGGGCCGCGTCGTAGCCGGCCCGGACGGTGGCGGACCGGCCGACGGCCTCGAAGACGTAGTCGAAGCCGCCGCCGGGCAGGCCCTTCGCCGTCGCCCTGAGGTCCTCGGGGGCGATCGCCTCGGTCGCGCCGAACGCCAGTGCCCGCTCGCGGCGCGAGACGACCGGGTCGACGACGGTGATCCGGGCGGCGCCGCAGACCCGGGCACCCTGCACGGTGGCGACCCCGACCCCGCCCGCGCCGATCACCGCGACGGAGGCGCCGGGTTCGACCCGGGCGGTGTTGACGGCGGCGCCGACGCCCGTGGTCACCCCGCAGCCGATCAGCGCGGCGGCCTCGTACGGCAGGTCGGCGGGCACCTTGATGACGGCGTCCGCAGCGACCACGACCTCCTCGGCGAACGCCCCGGTGCCGTAGAACCCGGAGGCCTCGACCGCCGCGCCGCCGTCCTCGAAGCGGAAGCCGGGCGCGCCGAGCCGCCGCAGGCTGGCGATGCACAGGTGGCCGCGGCCCCGCTCGCAGTGCGCGCAGCGGCCGCAGGGCGCCATCCAGCAGAGCACCACGCGGTCGCCGGGGGCGAGGCCGGCCACGCCCTCACCGACCTCCACGACCTCCCCGGCACCCTCGTGCCCGGGGACGAACGGCGCGGGCTGCGGCAGGACGCCGCTCATCGCCGAGAGGTCGGAGTGGCAGAGGCTGGCAGCGCGCATCCGGACCCGTACGGCGCCCGGCCCGAAGCCGACGGCCGTCACGTCCTCCCGGACGTCAAGGGTCTCCTGGCCGGTCTTGTGCAGGACGGCTGCGCGCATGGGGCTGCTCCCGGTGTGCCTCGTGTGCTCGGTTCTCCACGGTCGGGCCCGATTCTGACACGGGCGACCCGACCCGACTAGAACACGTTCCAGGGCCGCTGTGGTCCGCCCCTCTACCGTCGAGTAGGGTCCGGGGCGAACGCGTTCGCGCACGTCCCGAGCCCGAGGAGCACCGTCATGTCCGACCTGCTGGAGAGTGTCCGCCCGGCGGCCGAGGTGCTGGCGGCGTTCGAGGCGGCCGCCGGATTCATGCCGGTGGACGAGGGGCTGGCGCTGTACGCGGCGGCGGTGACGGCGGCGCGGCGCACCGGGCTGCCGGTGCTGGAGATCGGCACCTACTGCGGTCGCTCGGCGGTCCTGCTGGCGGCTGCCGCCCGGGAGACCGGGACGACCGCGCTGACGGTGGACCACCACCGCGGCTCGGAGGAGCAGCAGCCCGGCTGGGAGTACCACGACCCGACGCTGGTGGACCCGGAGGTGGGGCTGATGGACACCCTGCCGCGGTTCCGCCGGACGCTGCACGCCGCCGGGCTGGAGGAGCACGTGGTGGCGCTGGTGGGCCGCTCGCCGCGGATCGCGGCGCTGTGGGGCCGGCCGCTGGCCCTGGTGTTCATCGACGGCGGGCACACCGACGAGCACGCGACCGGCGACTACGAGGGCTGGGCCCCGCACCTGGCGCCGGACGGGCTGCTGGTGGTGCACGACGTGTTCCCGGACCCGGCGGACGGCGGCCAGGCCCCGTACCGGGTGTACCTGCGGGCGCTGGCCGAGGGCTTCGAGGAGGTCTCGGTGACGGGCTCGCTGCGCGTCCTGCGCCGGACCGCCGCGAGCTAGCGCTAGCCGCTCACCACCCGCCGCTCACCACCGCCGCCCACCGCCCGATCCGCCGAGCGGCCCCACAGTCCTGCACGGATGCTCTAACGTCGTGCCGGAGCTGTCGGGCGGAGGTTCGAACGGTACGGTGTCCGCGCAGCACCAGGCAGAGCATCGGCGGACGGTGGGGGCTAGCGGCACATGACGGACCAGCACAACACCGCTCCGGCAGTCTGGGACCCCACCGCGCGCGGCGGCGCGGGCGGCTGGGTGCGCGGCCCGCAGCGACCCGCCGAGCCCACCCCGGCGCAGCCCGCCCCCGCCCAGCCCGCCGCACCGCGCCCCGGGGCCGCACCGCAGGACGGGGCCGCGCTGCCGCCCGCCACCGGCGCCGTCGGGGACCAGGGCCCGCCGCTGGGTGCCCGCCCGTACCTGGCCGCCCCGAAGCCGCCGTCCGTGCCGCCGCCGGCGCCGTTCCCCTCCCACGCGTCCGCGCAGACCCCGGGGCCCGGCTACGTGTCCGGCGAGGCCCCCGGCCCCGGCTACGTGTACCCGCCGCAGCCGCCCGCCGGCCCGCAGCAGCCCCCGTACGTCCCGTACCAGGGACAGCCCGACTACCCCGCCGACTACCCCTCCGGTTACCCCGCCGACTACGAGGACCCGGACGACGGGGACCGCCCGAACAACCGGAAGGCACCGCTGCTGATCGGCTTCGCGCTGCTCCTGGTGGTGGCGGTCGGCGGCGGCCTGCTGGTGGCCGCCCAGAACAGCGGCGACAAGAAGGACCAGGCCTCGCCCGCCCCGCCGTCCGCCTCCGCGACGTCCACCGGGAACCCGCCGACGGGCCCGGCGCCCACCGGTACGGACGCCGCGCCGAACGGCGCCACCGACCCGGCCTCGTCCGCCGCGGCGCCGTCCCCGACCGCGAGCGGTGCCGGCGCCAACGCCAAGACGCAGGCACAGGCCCTGGACGGCCTGCTCACCGAGGGCGAGAGCGCGAAGGCCCCGATCGGCAGCGCGGTCGCCAAGGTGAGCAGCTGCCCGGCGAAGGCCGACATCGAGAGCGCGGCGCAGGTGTTCGACAACGGCGCCAAGCAGCGCGACGAACTGCTGCGCAAGCTCGCCAAGCTGAGCGCCTCCGACGTGCCGGGCGGCGCGGACGCGATGGCGTCGCTGAAGTCCGCCTGGCAGCTGTCGGCCGACATCGACCGGGCGTACGCGAGCTGGGCGCGGGCGGTCGCCGGCCAGGGCTGCTCGGGCTCGGCCCCGAACACCGCCGACAAGAAGCGGGCCGACGAGCTCAACCCGCAGGCCACCCAGGCGAAGAAGGACTTCGCGGGCAAGTGGAAGCCGATCGCCGACACGTACGGCCTCACCCCGCGCACCCAGGACAGGATCTGATCCACCCGTGACCGGCCCGAACTCCCGACCGCCCCGCCGTTCCACCCTGCTGCGCGCCACCACGGCGGTGGGCGCGGCCGTTCCGCTCTGCCTGGCGGGCTGGCTGGGCTGGCAGTCCCTCGGCCACTCCGCGGCGGTGGGCGGCACCGCCGCGCCGGCCACCTCCCCGGCCGGAACCGCCACACCGGGCACCACCACCCCGGGAACCGCCACACCGGGAACCACCGCACCGGGAACCCCGGCCCAGACGCCGACGACCCCGGTACCCCCGACCACCCCGACGACGCCCGCCCCGTCGAACACACCCGCCCCGTCGGACACCCCGGTCTCCCCCACCGCGCTCACCGGCCGCACCATCCTGCTCGACCCCGGCCACAACCCCGGCAACTCCGCGCACACCGCCGAGATCAACCGCCTGGTCGACATCGGCAACTCCCGCAAGCAGTGCGACACCACCGGCACCGAGACCAACTCCGGCTACACCGAGGCCGAGTACACCCTGGACGTCTCCCACCGGGCCCGCGCCATCCTGGCCGCCCGCGGCGCGACGGTGGTGCTGGCGCAGGACGGCGACCGTCCGTGGGGCCCCTGCATCGACGAGCGCGCCCGGGCCGGCGCCGACGCGCACGCCGACGTGGCCCTGTCGGTGCACGGGGACGGCGGTCCGGCGGGCGGCAGCGGGTTCCACGTGATCCTCCCGGCGAAGGTGGCGGCCGGGAAGGCGGACAACTCGGCGATCGTCGAGCCGTCGCGCCGGCTCGGCCTGCTGCTGCGCGAGCGCTTCCGCGCCGCGACGGGCGAGCCGTACGCGGACTACACCGCGAGCGACGGCCTGGACACCCGCTCCGACCTGGGGGGCCTGAACCTGTCCACGGTGCCGAAGGTGTTCATCGAGTGCGGTAACATGCGCAACCCGGTGGACGCCAAACGGATGACGGATCCTCAGTGGCGGCAGCGGGCGGCCCAGGGGATCGCCGACGCGCTGACGGCGTATCTGACCACCCGGTAAGGAAGTTGGGCCGGGGCGGCCGACGGCGTGCGCGCCGCCCGGGTCGCGCCTTTGGCAACGACTTCGCCCCATTCCCGGTCCCGCCGTGCACCGGCGGTGCGGTTGGGCCTAGGCTTCTGGTCCGTTCGGGAGTTTCGGCCGGTCAGCCCGACCGCACGAACCGCCGTCCACGACACGTCAACGAGGGGAACGTTAGTGAATCTGCGCGCTCTCACCAGGGGAGACGCCGCCGTCGCCGGCGCGGCCGTCCTGCTCTTCATCGCCTCCTTCCTGCCCTACTGGACGGTGGACTGCACCGGCCGGTACTGCGGCGACACATCGCAGAACGCGTGGAGCACCCAGCTGTTCCCCATCCTGCCGTCGATCTACCTGCTCGGCATCGCCGCCGCGGTGCTGATCCTGCTGCACCGCTTCCAGGGCGAGGCCGCGGCCGGGCGCCAGGTGCTCGGCCTGCGGCTGGACCAGTGGGGCATCGCCTTCGCCGTCGTCGCGCTGTGGACGGCGCTGTGGTCGCTGGGCGGCGGCCCGTCCGGCGGCAGCTTCGGGCACGGCTTCGGCGCCTGGCTCGGCCTCATCGCGCTGATCGTGCTGGCCGGTGCGGCCGCGGCCGCGCCGCTGGTGCCCGCGCTGAAGGCCCCGCTGGTCGCCGACCGTCCGGCGGCCGTCCCCTACCAGGGCGGCTACCCGGCCCCGGGCCAGCCGGTGCAGCCCGGCCAGTACGGCTACCCGGCCCCGGGCCAGGACCCGAACCAGGCCCCGGCGTACGGCGCCCAGCCCGGTGGCTACGGCTACCCGGCGGCCGGCCAGCCGCAGCCGGTGCAGGCCGGCCAGCCGCAGGACGCGGCCGCCGCCCCGCAGCCGGTCCCGGCCGCGCAGCCGCAGCCGACCCCGGCCGCCCCGGCGGCCGACTTCGCACCGTTCTGGTTCGCCGTCCCGGCCCCGCGCTCGCTGGCGTCGAAGGACAACCCGGCGGGCGCCCCCGTCGGCGAGCTGGTGCCCGGCACCTGGTACCTGGCGGTCGAGCAGCGCGGCAGCGCGCTGGTCGCCCAGCTTCAGGACGGCACCGTCGGCCTGCTGGCCGACACCTCGGGCATCCAGCGCGGCTGACGCCCCCGCCGGTACGACGAAGGGGTGGGACCGGATCTCTCCGGTCCCACCCCTTCGCGTTGCCCGTACGAGCCTCAACCGTCGTGCGGGCCTCAGCCGTTCGCACCGGCATCGGCCACGGCTACGGGCCTCAGCAGCAGTCCTGGACCACCAGCCCGGCGGGCAACTGCTCCCCGCCGAAGACCGCGACCGTCGCCGGGTCGCCACCGAGCGCGGCGACCGCGAGCAGCAGCGCGCCGGCCGTCCAGGTGGTGCGCTCCTCCGGCCAGACGGCGTCGTCCTCGAAGACGTACCCGGTCCAGTAGGAGCCGTCCTCGTGCCGCAGGTGCTTCTGGATCCAGCGCAGGATCTCCACGGCGCGGTCGGAGCGGCCGATCGCCCAGAGCGCGAGGGCGAGTTCGGCGCTCTCGCCGCCGGTCACCCACGGGCGGTCGCTGACGCAGCGCACGCCGAGGCCGGGGACGACGAAGCGGTCCCAGTCCCGGTCGATCCGTTCCAGCGCCGCGTCGCCGCGCAGTCCGGTGCCGAGCACCGGGTAGTACCAGTCCATCGAGTAGCGGCCCTTGTCGAGGAACCGCTCGGGGTGGTGGGTGATGGCGTGCCCCAGCCGGCCGGCGGCGAGCTCCCAGTCGGGCTGCGGCTCCTCCAGGTACTCGGCGATGGCCAGCCCGCAGCGCAGCGCGTGCAGCATGCTGGACGAGCCGGTGAGCAGCGCCTCGTCGGTGGCGGTGCCGTCCTCGTCGAGGCGCCAGGCGATCGGGCCGCCGGGCAGCCGCTGGCCGACGATGAAGTCCAGCGCGCGCCGGACGACGGGCCAGATCCACTCCAGGAAGGCGTCGTCGCCGGCGCTGAGGTGGTGGTGCCAGACGCCGACGGCCACGTAGGCGCAGAAGTTGGTCTCCTTGGCCCGGTCGGTGACGGCGCCGTCGGTGTAGGCGGCGTACCAGGAGCCGTCCGGGTTCTGGGTGGCGGCGAGCCAGCGGTAGGCGGCCTCGGCGGCGGCGTGCTCGCCGGCGGTGTCGAGGGCCATGGCGGCCTCGGTGTGGTCCCACGGGTCGAGGTGGTGGCCGGCGAACCAGGGTATGGCGCCGTCGGGAAGCTGTTCGGCCAGGATGCTGCGGACGGTGCCGGCGGCCTGCTCGGCGTCGAGCACCCCGTCGAGCAGCAGTGCCTCGGGGACGGCGGCGGTCATGCGTCCACGCGCCCGGGCTCGGTCCGCCGCGGCTTGGACGCGTAGGCGACGAAGCTCTTGCCGATGACCGGGTTGAGCGCCCGTTCGGCGGCCTTGGTGAGGGTGCTGATCACCGGGGTGCCGACGATGTCCCAGACCAGCAGCTGGTGGTAGGCCTTGACCGGCAGCGCCTTGTCGTTGTTCACGCCGACCGCGCACTTGATCCACCAGTACGGCGAGTGCAGCGCGTGCGCGTGGTGGGTGCCGTAGGGCTCCAGGCCGGCGTCCTTGAGCTTGCCGAGCAGTTCGTCGCCCCGGTAGATCCGGATGTGGCCGCCCTCGACCTCGTGGTACTCGTCGGACAGCGTCCAGCAGATCTTCTCGGGCAGCCAGCGCGGCACGGTGACGGCGAGCAGCCCGCCCGGCTTGAGCACCCGGAACATCTCGTTGAGCACGCCCTTGTCGTCCGGTATGTGCTCCATCACCTCGGAGATGATGATCTTGTCGAAGTAGTCGTCCTCGAACGGCAGCGCCAGCGCGTTGCCCTCCATCGCGACCGCCGACGCGCCCTCCGGGGCCTCGCCGGCCTGCTCCATCGCGGCGAACCACTTCTGGACCTCGGCGATCTCCTCGGCGTTCTGGTCGAGGGCGATCACGTTGGCGCCGCGGCGGTAGCACTCGAACGCGTGCCGGCCCCCGCCGCAGCCCAGGTCGAGCACCCGGTCGCCGGGGGCGAGCGGGAAGCGCGAGAAATCGACGGTCAGCACTGCAGGGCTCCCATTCCTTTTGCTACCAAGCGGACTTGACGCCGCGTCAGTTCGATCCGCTACCGCTCCGCACCGGGCGGCCGGGGCCGCCGGGCGGGCGCCGCGCAGGGCGGCCGGAGCGACTCAGGGCACGTACCGCCAGCCCGGCCCGGAGCGGGCCCGGGCGCCGGCGCCGGTGGCGATCGCCGCCCGGTAGGCGTCGGCGGTCAGCTCGGCGGCCCGCGCCCAGGTGAACCGGGCCAGCACCCGCTCCCGGCCGGCCGCGCCGAGCCGGGCGCGCAGCCGCGGGTCGTCCAGCAGCCGGCCGAGCGCCGCCGCCAGCCGGTCCGGCTCCCCCGGCGGCACGGCCAGGCAGGTCTCCCCGTCCGGCCCGGCCACCTCGGGGATCGCGCCGCCGGTGGTGGCGACCAGCGGGGTGCCGGTGGCCATCGCCTCGGCGGCGGGCAGCGAGAAGCCCTCGTACAGCGACGGCACGCAGGCCACCTCGGCCGAGCGGTAGAGGTCGACCAGCTCCTGGTCGGTCAGACCGCTGCGGAACTCGATGTGGTCCGCCAGCCCGAAGCGGCGCACCGCCTCCGCCACCGGGCCGTCCTCCTTCTGCGGCTTGCCGACCACCACCAGGTGCGCGGGGCGCTCGGTGCGCACCTTCGCCAGCGCCTCCACCAGGAACACCAGGCCCTTGAGCGGGACGTCCGCGCTGGAGGTGGTGACGATCCGTCCGGGGACGCGGGCGATCTCCTCGGAGGGCGACCAGAGCCGGGTGTCGGCGCCGATCGGCACCACCGAGATCGCGCCCGGCGCGGCGCCCAGGTGCTCGGCGATCTCGCGCTGCGAGGTGCCGGAGACGGTGATCACGTGGTCCAGCCGGGCGGCGACCCGGCGCTGCATCCGGGTGAAGGCGTACCAGCGGCGCAGCGACAGCCGCTTGACCCGGGTGGTGGCCGCGTCCAGCTCCAACTGCCGGTCCACGGTGATCGGGTGATGGATCGTGGTGACCAGCGGGAAACCGTGCCGGGCCAGGCCGAGCAGGCCGTAGCCGAGCGTCTGGTTGTCGTGCACCACGTCGTAGCGGCCCTTGTGCCGGGCCAGGTACTGGCGGGCGCGCAGCGAGAAGGTCAACGGCTCGGGGAAGCCGCCGGTGCGCATGGTGGCGAACTCCAGCACGTCCACCGGGCTGCGGAACTCGCCGCGGGCGGGCGTGCGGAACGGGTCCTCGGCGCGGTAGAGGTCCAGGCTGGGCAACTCGACCAGGCGCACCGAACCGGGGCCGTCGACCTCGTCCAGCACCGGGTACGGCTGGGCACCGATCACGTCCACGTGGTGGCCGAGCCTGGCCAGCTCACGGGAGAGGTGGCGCACGTACACGCCCTGACCGCCGCAGAAGGGGTCCCCGCGGTACGACAGCAGGGCAATCCGCAGCGGCTGCGCGGTCATCCTCGGGCCCTCATCTCTAGCTGCTATTCCTGTGCTGCTGCTGTCTCTGCGTTGGCGACGGCGCTGCCGCCGGTCGCTAAAGTAGATCAGGTTTCAGTGGCTGTGGAACTCGTCATCGACCATGTGAACAATGAGAGACCTCGAAGATACCGGCCCGTAGCTTTCCCTCAGGAGCCAGGGCTGGTGATTCCCGCCACGCCGACCCTGCCGACCTTGTGGAGCACGCCGCCACCCACGCGCCCCGGGAGCACTCCTTGCCGCCGCCGACCACCTCCACGAGCCCCACCACCCCGCCCCCCGCGCAGCCGGGCGAGCCGCCGCTGACCGCCCGCCAGGCCGAACGCCGGCGCCGGATCCTGCGGGCCGCCACCGCCCTGGCCGCCCGGGGCGGGTACGAGGCGGTCCAGATGCGGGAGGTCGCGGAGACCGCGCAGGTCGCCCTCGGCACGCTCTACCGGTACTTCCCCTCCAAGGTGCACCTGCTGGTCGCGGTCATGCTGGAGCAGTTGCAGGGCCTCCAGGAGCACATCCGGCGCCACCCGCCGACCGACCCCGAACCGGCCCCGCGGGTCGCCGACACACTCACCCGCGCCTTCCACGCGCTCCAGCGCGAGCCGCTGCTCGCCGAGGCGATGGTCCGGGCCCTGTCCTTCGCGGACCGCTCCGTCGGCGCCGAGGTGGACCAGGTCAGCACCGCCACCGGCCAGCTCATCCTGGACGCCATCGGCCAGTCCGGGCCACCCAGCGAGAGCCAGCGCGCGGCCGTCCGGGTGATCGAGCACACCTGGCACTCCGCCCTGGTCGCCTGGCTCTCCGGCCGCGCCTCGATCGCCGAGGTCCGGGCCGACCTGCACACCGCGGCCCGGCTGCTCACCCTGCCCTGACTGGAACCTGTTCCTGCCCGGGCGGGAGGGGCCGGCCGCCCCCGGCGGTTAAAGTCGACGGACAGCACAACTTCATCCCGTCCCTCCCCCGGGGGAAGCCGGTGCGAATCCGGCGCTGACCCCGCAACCGTGAGCCCGGCCCCCGTGACGGCCCGGGCGAGTCGGACCGCCCGTGGAGGGGCGAGCGGCCAGCCCGGGCCCGCCACGCGCACCGCCCGGCACCGTCGAGGACTACGGAACGGCCCCGCCGGGCCACCACCGCTCACCGAAAGGCACACCTCCACCATGCTCACCGCCGCCCGTCTGGGCGCCGCCGCCCTGTCCGCCGCGCTCCTCGCCGGCGCCACCGCCGGACCGGCCCTCGCCGACAGCCCCGCGCCCACCGCCGCCGCCGTCCCCGACGGCCTCTACGGCAAGGGCGACCCGACGTACGACGGCGTCTGGCGGCAGTCCCTCGCGCTCACCGCGCTCGCGGCGGCCAAGGCCACCCCGGCCGACTCCGCCGTCGGCTGGCTCACCGGACAGCAGTGCGAGGACGGCGGCTGGCCCTCCTTCCGGGCCGCCGGCGCCGCCTGCGACCCCAAGACCGAGGACAGCAACGCCACCGCCGTCGCCGTCCAGGCCCTCGTCGCCCTCGGCGGGCACCAGGAAGCCGTCGACAAGGGCGTCCAGTGGCTCAAGGCCACCCAGAACGCCGACGGCAGCTGGCCCTACAACCCCGGCAGCCCCGGCGACGCCAACTCCACCGGCCTCGCCGTGAACGCCCTCTTCGCCGCGAAGACCGACCCGGCCGGAGTCGCCAAGGCGGGCAAGAACGCCTTCGACGGGCTCGCCCTCTTCCAGCTCGGCTGCGCCGCCCCCGCCGACCAGCGCGGCGCCTTCGCCTACCAGCCCGACCCGTCCTCCGGTGCGCTCGCCCCCAACGCCCTCGCCAGCGCCCAGGCCTCGCTCGCCGCCGCCGGCGGCCACCTCCCGGTCGCCACCACCGCCCGCACCGACGCCGCGCCCAAGGCCCTCGGCTGCGACTCCGCCGCCACCTCCACCGCGGCTGCTCCGGTCGCGCACGCCGACTCCGGCGAGGCCGCCGGGGCGTACCTCACCGCCCAGCTCGCCGCGGGCGACAACCACCTCACCCTCACCACCCCCGGCGCCGCCCCCACCCCCGACTACAACGCCACCGCCTGGGCCGCCCTCGGCCTCATCCAGAGCGGCCACCCCCAGCAGGCCGCCGGCGCCGTCGACTGGCTCGCCAAGGAGGGCGCCGGCTGGACCAAGGGCGGCACCGACGCCGCCGCCACCGCCAGCCTCCTGCTCGTCACCCAGGCCGCCCAGCGCGACACCGCCCCGCTGACCGCCGAGCTCACCGCCCTCGGCCCGGCCCTCAAGGCCACCGCCGGCCCTGCCCCGACGGCGGCGGCGCCCAAGAAGGACGACGGCATCGGCCAGTACTGGCTGATCATCGTCGGCCTCCTCGTCGGCCTCGGCGGCGGCCTCCTCCTCAGCCTCCAGCGCAAGCGCGGCCAGAGCCTGTGACACCCCGCCCCGCGCGCCGGGCCCGCCCGGGCCGCCGCCGTGGCCGCCGCGCTCTCGGCTCGCGGCTCGGCTCGCGGCTCGGTGCGGTGCTCGGTGCGGTGCTCCTGCTGGTCGCCTCCGCCGGGGCGCCGGCGGAGGCGACGACGGGATACCGGTACTGGTCGTTCTGGCGTGCCGGCGGCGACGGGTGGCTGTACCAGCAGCAGGGGCCGGCCGTCGCCGTGCCGCCGGACGGGGCCGTGGACGGGTGGCGGTTCGCGGTGAGTCCGGACGGCGGGCAGGATGCGGCACGGCCCCGGACGGCGGGCGACTTCGCCGCCGTCTGTGCGGACACGCCCGCGCAGGCGGGCCGCAAGCGGGTCGCGGTCGTGCTGGACTTCGGCACCGCCACCGACTCCGGCTCCGGCTCGGCTTCGGGCTCGGGCTCGGCTTCCGGTTCCGGTTCCGGTTCCGGTTCCGGTTCCGGTTCGGGCGAGGCGCCGCCCGAGCAGCGGAGCGCGTGCGCCAGCGTCGTCTCGAACGCCACCTCGGCCGAGGTGCTGGCCGCCGTCGCCCCGCCGCTGCGCTACGACGCCAACGGCCTGCTCTGCGCCATCGCGGGCTTCCCGAAGGCCGGGTGCGCCGACCAGCTCGGGTCGGCGGCCAAGCCGGCCGACCCGTCCGGCGACGGCGGCGGCTCGGACTCCGGCCCGGACGTCGGCCTGATCGCCGGTGGCGCGCTGATCGCCGTGCTGGCCGGCGGTGCCGTCTGGCAGGCGCGCCGCCGCCGCACCTCCTGACGCCTCCCGAGCCCTTCTTCCCCCCTCCCGCACCCCTCCGGACCCCTTCACCTGGACTGACCCATGAGCACCGCCCGCACCACCCGACCGCCCACCGGACCCCGGCAACTGCACCCCGGGGCCTGGTGGTTGTGGGCGCTCGGGCTGGGCGCGGCGGCGACCCGCACCACCAATCCGGTGATCCTGCTGCTGCTCGCCGCCGTCGCCGGGTACGTGGTCGCGGCCCGGCGAGGCGACGCGCCCTGGTCGCGTTCGTACGGCGCGTTCCTGCGACTGGGCCTGCTGGTGCTGGGCATCCGGCTGGTGTTCGCGGTACTGCTCGGCTCGCCGATTCCGGGCACGCACGTGCTGTTCACACTGCCCGAAGTGCCGCTTCCCACCTGGGCGCAGGGAGTGCGGATCGGCGGCCGGGTGACCGTGGAGGGACTGCTCGCGGCGCTGTACGACGGGCTGCGCCTGGCCACCCTGCTCGCCTGCGTGGGCGCCGCGAACGCGCTGGCCAGCCCGGCCCGACTGCTGCGCGCCCTGCCCGGCGCGCTGTACGAGGCGGGCGTGGCGGTGGTGGTGGCGATGACCTTCGCGCCGAACCTGGTCGCGGACGTCCGCCGGCTGCGGGCGGCCCGCCGCCTGCGCGGCCGCACCGACCGGGGGATCGCCGCCGTGCTGAGCGTCGGACTGCCCGTCCTGGAGGGCGCGTTGGAGCGTTCGGTGGCGCTGGCCGCGGCGATGGACACCCGCGGCTTCGGCCGCACCGCGGACGTCCCGCGCCGACTCGCCCGGGCGACGGCCGCGCTCACCCTGGCCGGCCTGCTCGGGATCTGCCTGGCCGCGTACGGGCTGCTGACCGCGGGCGGCGCGGGCTGGGCGCCGCCGGTGCTGCTGCTGGGCCTGGCCGCCGCCTTCGCCGGACTGCTACTCGGCAGCCGACGATCCGTCAGGACACGCTACCGGCCCGACCCTTGGGCACTGCCCGAGTGGCTGACCGCCGGATCGGGCGCCGCCGTCGCCGGGTTGACCATCTACCTGTCCACGCGCGACCCGGCCGCCTTCGCGCCCACCGTCGTCCCGCCGACCGTCCCCGCGCTGCCGCTGGCCGCCGTGCTGGCCGTACTGCTCGGCCTGGTACCGGCGTTCGCCGCCCCGACCCCACCCCGGAGGGCTTCGTGATCACCTTCGAGCAGGTCTCCGTCCGGTACGCGGACGCCGCCGCCCCCGCCGTCGCGGACGTCGACCTGACCGTCCCCGAAGGCGAACTCTGCCTGCTGGTGGGCCCGTCGGGCTCCGGCAAGTCCACCCTGCTGGGCGCGGTGAGCGGGCTCGTCCCGCACTTCACCGGCGGCACCCTGCACGGCCGGGTCACGGTCGGCGGCCGGGACACCCGCGAGCACCGGCCGCGCGAACTCGCCGACCTGGTCGGCACGGTGGGCCAGGACCCGCTGGCGCACTTCGTCACCGACACCGTCGAGGACGAACTCGCCTACGGCATGGAGTCCCTGGGCCTGCCCGCCGACGTGATGCGGCGCCGGGTCGAGGAGACCCTCGACCTGCTCGGCCTCGCCGACCTTCGCGACCGCGCCCTCACCTCCCTCTCCGGCGGCCAGCAGCAGCGCGTCGCGATCGGCTCGGTGCTCACCGTGCACCCGCGCGTCCTGGTCCTCGACGAGCCCACCTCGGCGCTGGACCCGGGCGCCGCCGAGGAGGTGCTGGCCGTCCTCCAGCGGCTGGTGCACGACCTCGGCACCACCGTGCTGATGGCCGAGCACCGGCTGGAGCGCGTCGTCCAGTACGCCGACCAGGTGCTGCTGCTCACCCCGGGCGCCCCGCCCGTCCTCGGCGAGCCCGCCGAGGTGATGGCGCACTCCCCGGTGCACCCGCCGGTGGTCGGCCTCGGGCGGCTCGCCGGCTGGCGGCCGCTGCCGCTGTCCGTCCGCGACGCCCGCCGCAAGGCCGCCGGGCTCCGCTCCCGGCTGGACGGTCTGCACCCGGGCGCGGCCCCTGTTCCAACCGTTTCGACCGACGCCCCGATCGCCGCCGCCGAACGCCTCGCCGTCCGGCGCGGCCCCGTCCAGGCCCTGCGCGGCGTCGACCTGGCGCTGCACCCAGGCGAGATCACCGCTCTGATGGGCCGCAACGGCGCCGGCAAGTCCACCCTGCTGGGCAGCCTGGTCGGCCTGCACGCCCCCGCCTCCGGCCGGGTGACGGTCGGCGGACGCACCCCGCACCGCACCCGCCCGGCCGAACTGATCCGCCAGGTCGGCCTCGTCCCGCAGGACCCGCGCGACCTCCTCTACGGCGAGAGCGTCACCGCCGAATGCGCCGCCGCCGACACCGACGCGGACGCCACCCCCGGCACCTGCCGCGCCCTGGTCGAACGGCTGCTGCCCGGCATCGCCGACACCGCCCACCCGCGCGACCTCTCCGAAGGCCAGCGGCTCACCCTCGCGCTCGCCGTCGTACTCACCGCCCGGCCCCCGCTGCTGCTGCTCGACGAGCCGACCCGCGGCCTCGACTACGCCGCCAAGGCCCGGCTGGTGGAGATCCTGCGCGACCTCGCGGCGGAAGGCCACGCCGTCCTGCTCGCCACCCACGACGTCGAACTCGCCGCCGAACTCGCCCACCGCACGGCGATCCTGGCCGAGGGCGAGATCGTCGCCGACGGCCCGACGGCCGACGTCGTCGTCTCCTCCCCCGCGTTCGCCCCGCAGGTCGCCAAGGTGCTGGCACCCGGCCCGTGGCTCACCGTCCGCCAGGTCGCGGAGGCGCTGAGCGCATGAGCCGCCCCGCTCCTTCCGGTGTTCCTGCTGGTCGCCCCGTTCCGCTCGGCCGCCGCTCGGTGACGGCCCTGCTCCTGACTTCCCTCGTCGGCGTGGCGGCCTTCGGCTGGCCGCTGCTCGCCTCCACCAAGTCCGCCCTGGTCGGCCACGCCACCGACGCCCCCTGGCTGTTCGCCCTCCTGCTGCCGCTGCTCCTCGCCGTCGTCATCGCCCAGATCTCCGAAGGCCGCACGGCGGGCGGCGGCGCGCCCGGCCTGGACGCCAAGTCCGTGGCCCTGCTCGGGGTGCTGGCGGCGGCGGGCGCGGCACTACGGCCGCTCGGCGCGGGCACGGCGGGGTTGGAGCCCATGTTCTTCCTCATGGTGCTGTCCGGCCGGGTGCTCGGGCCGGGCTTCGGCTTCGTCCTCGGTTCGCTGTCGATGTTCGCGTCCGCGCTGCTCACCGGCGGCGTCGGGCCCTGGCTGCCGTTCCAGATGCTCGCCATGGGCTGGGTCTGCCTCGGCGCCGGCCTCCTCCCGGGCTCCGCGCGCCTGCGCGGCCGGCGCGAGCTCTGGCTGCTCGCGGGCTACGGCGCGCTGGCCTCCGTCCTCTACGGCACGATCATGAACCTCCAGGGCTGGCCGTACATCGCCGGGCTCTCCGGCTCCATCTCCTTCGTCCCCGGCGACCCGCTGCCCGCCAACCTGGTCCGCTTCGCCGCCTACTGCCTCACCACGTCGCTGGGCTGGGACCTCCCCCGCGCCGCCCTCACCGTCGTCCTCTGCCTCACCCTCGGCACCGCCGTCCTGCGCGCCCTGCGCCGCGCCACCCGCCGGGCCGCCTTCGACGCGCCGGTGACGTTCCGGCCGCCGGACTCCCGGCCGCCGAGCAGGTGAACTCCGTCTCCCCACCCCGGGGTCGACTACGGCAAGGCCCGCGACACCCTCGGAGCCCGACACTCCCCGCAGACCTGCCCGACACCCGCGACGGGCCGCCCGCACAAGCCGTCCCGCCCGGGGCACTCATGCCGACGCGGCCCCGACCCGCCGCCGCCCTGCGGGGTCAACGGAACGGGCGGCACCTTCGCCAACCTCCCCGCCAGCACCGCCCCCACGCTGTGCGTGACCCTCTCCGGCAAGGGCGCGGCCAGGATCCCCGCCAGCGCCTCCCCGCTCCACCCGCCCGCGAGCAGCCCCTCCACCCGCGCGGCCTGATCGCACAGCGGCTTGCCCGCCAGCGCCATCCTGGGCTCCCTGCGCCCGAGTTCGAGCAGCAGCGCCATGCCCGCCGTCAACTTCCCGGACGGACGGACGGAGGGAACTTCCGCTTCCTTCCCCATCACCTTTCCGGAAGGGCTTCCCGCCTTCCCGGCGCCCGCCACCCCAGCTCCGGGCCCACCGGCGGCCGGGGACACGGGAAGCGGCGGCACGGCGTGAACCGCCTTGCCCGTCACCGGCACTTCGTGCACCGAGACGATCGTCCGCACCTGCCCCGTCACCGGATCCCGCTGCGTCCGCCGCACGTAATGCCCGGCCGCCTCCAGCTCACGGAGCGCCCGCGCCACCGTCGCCCGGCCCTCGACGCTCTTCGCCGCCAGCGTCCGGATGTCCTCCCGCGCACCGTCCGGCAGGCTGAGCAGGTAGCTGAGCAGCCCACGCGCCGCCCAACTCAGCGAGTGCTTCCGGACGACGTGGCCGTTGTCGAGGATCGTGTACCCGGGCGAGTGCTTCGGGATACGATGAATGTGCATTCGGGAGCCCTTTACTCCTAGTGCCATTCCCCGGGGTGTTAGCGCACCGCCGGGGCTCACTTTTGCCGCGCACAGGCCGTCCCTCCGAACGCCCGCGCCGACCCAATGATCACCGTAATGCGCTAACCGAGCGTCAAACTCCCTACCACATCACCCAAACGGGCGGCGCAAGCGCACCCCCCCCAGCGCGCCCCAGGCCCACAAGCCCGGAACACGCCCCACATCATGGGCGAGTTGCTACGTTCGACTCATGGCTGACTACGAAACCACGTTCCGGTCACTGGACGGCACGGAACTGTTCGGCACGGTCACTTCCTCCCCAACTCCCTAGCGGCACTCGCCGTTCTCACCCACGGAGCTGGCGTCACCCGCGAAGAGGGCGGGTTCTTCGACCGCTTGGCGGCCGGCCTCGCGGCCGCCGGCATCACCTGCCTGCGCTTCGATCTGCGGGCCCACGGCGCGAGCGCCGGGCGCTTCTCCGACATCACGATCGCCGCCATCGCCAACGACATCCGGGCGGCATCCGAGCACCTGGCAGAGATCGCGGGTCGCCCCGGGCCTGTGCACGTGATCGCAGCATCGTTCTCCGGCGGGGCTGCGGCCCTGCACGCGGGCCATCGACCAGACGACGTCGACAAACTCAACGGCACCGGAGTAGTCGAACCGGGCCGCGGACTCCGCCTCCCGAACGGCCAGTTCGGCGCATTGCGCACAGTCGCCGACCGGCCCCGAAGCGGTATCGCGCCCCGCCCCCATCAGTTCCACCGGGACGCCCAGTTCGCCTCATGTACGCGCGCTTCCAGGTGCTCACGCCGCAGCCGCAGCCACTCGCCGTTCGCGGCCTCGAACCGTACGAAGGCCCGAATGGTTCCGTCGCCGTCCCGCAACCACTCGCCGCCCTGTTCGTCACGTACGCGGTAGCAACGCGCCGCCGGGTCCCAGCGGATGCCGTACCCGTACGTGGCGGCCGGATCCAGCTCCCGCACCTCCTGCCGCGACAGCCTGGCCGCCCTCGCGGCGGCGATTCCGTCCTGCGCCATTCGCACACTCCCTTACGCACCGAACCCGAAACGTCACTCAACGCTACGGGTTCGTCACTGTGCGAAGGGGTAGGGTTTCTGCCACCAACTCCGGCAGCCCGCTATGCGGCCATCCCGATCGACTCGGCGAGTCGACGCCCGGCCTCCTGGACCGGCGAACGGCCATCAATCAACCCTCGGACCATGGCCCGCGCCTCCTCGTTCCACCGGGCCGTCTCGGGCGCGACCGCAACGGCGTCCGTGAGCAGTTCCACCACGGACGCCGATTCCCCGCGAAGGACGTGTGCCCGCGCGACCTCGATCAGATGGCGACCACGGCGCGGAATCGCCGTGACCTCGGCCACCGGCAACCGTCGGGCCCACCGAAGCGCGGTACCGGTCTGGCGAAGCTCGACCGCCACAGTGACCGAGTGCAACCCGACCGCCTGACGGGAGCCCGACGTCGGGGCGCTCCAGAAGCCTGCGGGAAGGCGCTCGGCAACGGCTGCCGCACGGTCGATCCAGCCCCAGGCCTCACCGGCCTCACCGGCGACCGCATGGGTGATGGCCGCATGGAAGGCCATGTCCGCCCACGCCGAGGCCAGTTCCGGCGAATCCCCGCGGACGGGGTCGAGCAGGCGAAGAGCTCCCTCGGTCAGTGACTGGGCGCTGTCCCACTGGCCGGACTTCCGGAACGCCTCCACCAGGAACCAGCACGCCTGCGCGATCGCCCGCCGGTCGTCCGATGCCCGTGCGGTGGCCAGCGCCCGTTCGGCGACCCGCCAGACCAGGTTGCCGTCCCCTTGGAAGGCCGCATACATCTGCGTCAGGTTCAGTGCGCCGGCGTACATCACCTCCGCCCGACGCCGATCGGCGCAGTCCTGATGCGCAGCTGCCAGGGAGGCCGCCGACACGAGCGCCGGCAGCAACTCCGCCAAGGCGGTCCGGTGGTCGCCTCTGGTCATCCTGGTCCGCCAGGCGTTCGCCAGCTGGACCTCGATGTGGTCGAGGTTGGGCACCGGCCCACCGGCCGACCCGAGCTGCGCACCGTCAACCGCCCGCCGGACGGAGTCCAGCGCCGCGTGTTCCACGCCTGAGTACAGCGCCCTGGGCATGCTGCCGTCGCCCGTCAACAACGAGAGATCATCAACCCCCAAGTGCTGAGCGATACGCACGAGCATCGGCAGGCGCGGCGGCAGCAACGCCCCGTTCTCCACCTGCTTCAGCCAACTCGGCGACCGCCCCAGCAGCGCGGCCAACACCGGACGAGACTTCCCTGCACGCTCCCGGTAGTACTGGATGCGCCGGCCAACGGGCAGAGCGGGATCCACAGCCATGCCACCAGCGTAGGGCCGCCGGGTCTCCTCGGGCAGCCAGAGAAAAGAATTGAGCACGCTCCGAATCCAGGCCTCCGGAGGGCGGGGTGGCCCCTCCTGCACCGACGCATCCCCGGTCCAGAGCGACGGGTCGCACTCTGGGTGGAGTCCGCACGGGCGTACAGCCGACACGGCAGACTGGCCGTGGGATGCGGGGCGCCCAGAATCGCGAAGAGCTGTGCGCCGGAAGACATCCGTCGGCGCTGTCCCGGAACTTCGCTGCTTCTGCCAGGAATTGGGAGTCCAGACTTGACCGACCAACGCGAGCCGTTCCTCTACGTCGTCGTCTGCGCCTCGGGCATCGCGGACGACGTCGGCACCTTGATCAGCGCCGCCCAGGCCGAAGGCTGGAAGGTCGGCGTCATCGCCACCCCCCATGGGCTCGGGTTCATCGACCCGGAAGCCGTCGAGCGCCAGACCGGCTACCCGATCCGCTCGGCTTGGCGCACTCCCGCAATTCCCCAGCCCCTTCCCCCGGCGGACGCCATCGCCGTAGCGCCCGCCACGTTCAACACCATCAACAAATGGGCCGCCGGGATATCCGACACCCTTGCGCTCGGCATTCTCTGCGAGGCGTACGGGCTCGGCATCCCCACTGCCGTTCAGCCCTACGTCAACTCGGCCCAAGCAGCCCACCCTGCGTACAGCGAGAGCCTGGAACGACTCCGCTCGATGGGCGTCCTGATCGGCGACTACATCCCCCACAAGCCGAAATTCGGCGGAGGCCGCGACAAGTACAACTGGACCCACGTCCTCGACCTGCTTCGCCCCGTACTGGCCCCGGTCACAGAGCAGAACTGACAACGTGCACCCCGGGACCAAGCCCCGGGGCGCACAGGCCGGAGCTGAGACAGCTGAAGCGCGCGGCACCCGCCCGGCCGGGCCCGCGCAGCGCCGGCCAACGGGCAGAGCGGGATCCACAGCCATGCCACCAGCGTAGGGCCGCCGGGTCGATCAAGGCAGCCGGAGAAGGGAATTGGGCACGCCTCGCATCCAGCCGCCCAGGGGATTCCGTCGCGGCGACTACAGTCTCGCCGTGACCGACTCCCCGCACGAAGCCCTGGCCCAGCCGCGCACCGCCGCCGGTGTGCTGTTCTTCGACGAGGAGAACCGCATCCTCCTCGTGAAGCCGACCTACAAGCCCGGTTGGGAGATCCCAGGCGGCTACCTGCACGCGGGCGAGACCCCCAGCGAGGGAGCGGCCCGGGAGGTCAAGGAAGAACTCGGCATCACCCCGCCGATCGGCCGCCTGCTCGTCGCCGACTGGGCACCCCACCCCGCCGAGGGCGACAAGCTCCTCTTCGTCTTCGACGGAGGGGTTCTTCCGACCGCCGAACTCGACCGCATCACCGTCGACCAGGTCGAGATCGGCGAGCACTCCTTTCACCACGTCGACCAACTCGACGCGCTCCTCATCCCCCGGCTCGCCCGCCGAGTCCACGCCGCATACGCCGCCCGAACACAGGGCGAGACCGCCTACCTTGAGCACGGAGCGTCGCACGCGTAAACCAGGGGCCTCTGCGGCAACACCTTTCAAGAGGCACCGAGCCATCGCGACTCGACACGGCAAACCCGCCGTCCGCTACGAAGCGACCGCGCCGGTCACAGCCATCGACGAGTGGCCATGACCAGCTCGGTCATCGTTCGACGCCCGGCTCGTACAAAGGCAGGAAGTGGATGACCGGTTCCTCATACGGATGAGCCGCGCGCACTGCTCGCAGCACAGCCTCGGCCTGCTCGGCATCGCAGACGGATTCGACCCTGCTCTCCTCGCCCTGCCGCACTTCGCCCACTTCACCGTCGTAGGGCCGAGAACCAGGCAAGGGCCTCCATGTCCCCGTGACCCGCCAGGTGCTGGCGCACCGGGCATAGTCGCCGACCCGCCCCGCGCCGGCCGCCTGGAGAGCATCGATCACCTTCTCGACATGACTCTCCGGGACAGCTATCTCGATCTTCAAACGCGCCATGCCCGGACCCTAACAACCAGCGCCGGCCCACACCTTCGCAACCGGCCCTGGATCCCGAGATCCAGCCGACCTGCGAGGCGGCGGCTCCACGCCACGCCGTCACACACCATCCGCGAGGTCGCGCAGCGTCTGCCCGGCCTTCGCGGTCAGGACGAGCGGGCCCTTCCCGTTCGTCCACACGGCCCGCACGTCGAGGCTCCGCAGGCGCCGGCCCTCCGCCCACCTCACCCCGACCGACCCGTCTCGCGACCTTCCATGCGAACCTCCATGTGATCCTCCACACCGGCCGATCTTCGGCCGAACCCCACCCCTCGTCACCGCAACGACTGCCAAGGTTACGTACTGTTCTGAAAGGCGAGTTGACGACAAGTCAGCCAGCCGAACGCAGGACGCCTAGCGACATACGAGGAGAGGGCCCGACATGTCCCGACCAGCACACATCGCCATGGTGAACATCCCGGCACACGGCCACGTCAACCCCAGCCTGGAGGTGATGCGGGAGCTGGTCGCCCGCGGCCACCGGGTCAGCTATGTCAACGACCCGTCGTTCGCCGGGCAGATCGAATCCACCGGCGCCCAACTCGTGCCCCACGACACAACCCTGCCGATCGCCAAGGGCGGGGTCGACCCCAACATCGGGGCCGGCGTGCACACCATGATCTTCGAGGAGGCGCAGGCGATGCTGCCGCGACTGCGCGAGGCCTTCCACGACGACCGGCCCGACCTCGTCCTGTACGACTTCATGGCGTACGCGGGCCGGGCGCTGGCCGACGGCTGGGGCGTGCCGTCCATGCTGATCTCACCGTCCATGATCATCCGGGAGGACTCCCACCTGGCGCGCTTCGAGATGGCGCGGGAGGCCTTGGAGGCGGAGAAGATCCCGGAGCGGTTCGCGCAGTGGCTCGCCGACAACGGCGTGCCGGCGGGCGAACCGTTCGGGTACATGCTGCGCCCGGATCGCGGGCTGGCGCTCATCCCGCGGGTGCTCCAGCCCGAGATCGAGCTGGTCGATCCCCAGATCTTCTCCTTCGCCGGGCCCTGCCTCGGCGCCCGCGAGCACCAGGGCGGTTGGACCCGTCCGGAGGGGGCGCAGAAGGTGCTGCTGGTCTCGCTCGGCTCCACCTTCACCCACCAGCCCGACTTCTACCGCGCGTGCCTGGAGGCCTTCGGCGACCTGCCCGGCTGGCACGTCGTTCTCCAGGTCGGCCAGGCAACCGACCCGGCCGAACTGGGTACGATCCCGGCCAACATCGAAGTGCACCAGTGGGTGCCGCAGTT
This sequence comes from Kitasatospora sp. NPDC088861, assembly GCF_044750105.1. Taxonomy (NCBI): domain Bacteria; kingdom Bacillati; phylum Actinomycetota; class Actinomycetes; order Kitasatosporales; family Streptomycetaceae; genus Kitasatospora; species Kitasatospora sp. NPDC088861. The sequence goes on along the minus strand of NZ_JBIVJF010000003.1, from coordinate 289,664 downwards.
CGCCGTGCTCCAGCAGGCCGACGCGTTCGTGACCCACGCCGGAATGGGCGGGTGCAGCGAGGGCCTGTACTGCGGGCTGCCGATGGTCGCGGTGCCGCAGGCCGCCGACCAGTTCGACAACGCGGACCGGCTGGTCGAACTCGGCGTCGCCCGCCGGCTGGACACCCCCCAGGCCACCCCGGAGGCGCTGCGCTCCGCCGTGCTGGAGCTGACCGGCGATCCGGCGGTGACCGCCCGGCTGGCCGAGCTCAGCCGCGAGGTCCGCGCCGGCGGCAGCGCGGCCAGGGCCGCCGACCTGGTCGAGGCCGCCCTCATCTGAACCACCCGTCCGCCACCGCCCCGCCGCCCGGGGCGGTGGCGGACACCGCACCGGCCGCCGGGCCCGCACCGCCGCTCCCTCCTCCCCAAGAGACCCTGTTGACCGAGATCATCCTCATGTCCGACCCGCAGGTGGCCGCCGTCCCCGTCCAGGACTGCGGCGACCGCCTCCTGGACGTACGCGAGCACGAACTCCTGCTGGACGACCGCAAGCACGACGACACCGGGGCGTTCGCCCACCTGCGGTCCGGCGTGCTCGACCGGCTCCTCGACGCCCAATCGCACCTCCCGGACGGCCTGCGGCTGCTCTTCGTCGAGGGCTACCGCCCGCCGGCCCTCCAGCGCCGCTACTTCGACCAGTACACCGCCGAGTTGCGCGCCGCGCACCCCAACTGGCCGGCCGCGCAGCTCCGCTCGGCCACGAGCCGCTACGTCTCCCCGCCCGAGATCGCACCACACAGCGCCGGCGCCGCCGTCGACCTCACCCTGGCCGACGCCGACGGCCACGAACTCGACCTCGGCACCCGGGTCAACGCCAACCCGGAGGAAAGCGCCGGAGCGTGCTACACCGACGCCGCCGACCTCTCCCCCGAAGCCCGCACCAACCGGCAACTCCTCAGCCACACCCTCACCCGCGCCGGCCTCGTCAACTACCCCACCGAGTGGTGGCACTGGTCCTACGGCGACCGCTACTGGGCCCTCACAACAGGCGCACCCGCCGCCCTCTACGGCCCCCAACACCGATAGCCCTCACGCGACTGCCCTCCCACGCCCGCCGCAAGCTCCGCCCGACCCGCCGACGACAGGACGGGCCACCCAGAGCGCCCCGGGGCTCGGAAGCCCCGGGGCGCGTCGGTCACTCGGTGAGGCGTCAGGCCTTGGGGCCGGCGGACTGGACGACCTCGAAGGACCAGAGGGTGGAGCCGGAGGCGGCGGGGCGCTTGGGGGCCTCGCCCTCCGGGGCGGCGGGGCGGTGGGCGGCCTGCATGGGGCCCTCCATCCACGCCTTGAAGTCCTCCTCGCTGCGCCAGCGGGTGTAGACGAGGTACTGGTCGGTGCCCTCGACGGGGCGGAGGAGCTCGAACCACTCGAAGCCGTCCGAGTTCTCCACCGCGCCGGCGCGGGAGGCGAAGCGCTGCTCCAGGACCTCCCGCTGCTCGGCGGGAACCGTCAGTACGTTGATCTTGACGACGGACATGCCGCTCCTTCTGCTCCGCCGGGGCCGCGGGTGCGGCCGCCGGTCCGGTGACTGTCTGCGGTCAGCAGTCTCCTACACCTCACACCGTACGGGTCGGGCGATCCGGGGCCTGTCGATCGTGACGCCCTGCGGCAACTTGCCCGAAGTGCAGGCGGAGAAGGTGCGCGCAAGCCTGGTTGGAGAACCCGAAATCCAACCGAATGGGGCACAGCCATGGGTATCGGCGACAAGTTCCGGGACAAGGCCGAGCAGTTGGAGGAGGAGGCGAAGTCGCGCCTCGGCAGCAAGGCTGGGCGTTACGGCTGTCCCCAGCGCTCCTGAGAAGAGTCCCCGCACCGTCCCATCCCTTATCGGGTGAGGTCAGATGCGAGCACTCTTCCCCGTCTGCACTGTGAGGCGGGCTACGCCTCCGGCGGCACGCTGTAGCGGCTCAGGACGTCGTCCGCCGTGGACTTGTCCAGCAGGCGCAGTTCCCACGGCCCGGAGTTGACGTCGAAGTCCTTGCCGAAGCCAACCCACTTGCCGGCCATGCGGCGGCCGGTCGGGTCGACCAGCAACTGAATGGCGCCGTGGTACCTCGCCCCCTGGTAGTAGCCGTCCTGCGCGGTCTGTTCCACCCAGGAACCCGTCACGACGTTCCGATCAACAGTGAGATCGAATGACAGTGGCGAGTCAGGGTTGGACGACGCACCGGGCAGGGATCGCCCCGTGATCCGGTTCCCGCTCTGGGACAGCACGACATGATGCAGGCCGGTGAACGTGTTCTCCCGACTGCTGCTGTAGAACTCGTAGTGGCTGACCCATACCCCCGAGTGGTCCTCACCGGTAGGAGTGGGCGCGGCCTGCACGGGCATGCCCGGTTCATCACTGGTCACGTCGTGCCCTCCCGTACCGTCCACGCTGACCCTTGGCGGCAACTGTGGCGAGTCGAAGCCGAGGCGGTCAACGGGAATCTTGGTGACAGCTTCAAGGGCTCGAACGTACACCGGGCGGGGATACCGCACCTCTCCCGACTCCCAGCGCTGAACAAGGCGCTTGCTGGCGTCGTTCGGCTCCCCTTGGTCGTCCCCGACCGCCCGCAGCCGCTTCGCGAACTCGTCCTGACTGAGACGGAGCCCGAGGCGTACGGCCCGAAGGGTCTCATTCGGCGTAGTCATGGCTAGACGATAGGCCCAAACGTCGCCCAACGACGCCGAAATGACGTCTTGCCAGGACTCCGGAGTGACGCCCTCACGCCGTCGCAATGGCTCACAAGGTCGGGGCACGATCAGCCTGCTGACAGTCGGAGGACCACGGAATCGGAGTCGGAGAGCGGTGACGATGACACGCGAGGACCACGAGGCCGATCGACACAGGCGACCGCCCGGCAAGCGCGCCAGCCCGGCCTTGATCGCCGCTTGCCGCGCCGACTACCGCGAGGCCAAGGCGGACGACGACCGGCGTCCCCCGGACCCCTTCAAGTACGCCCCGCTGGGGTGGGAGGACGTGACCAGTGGCGCCGCCTGACAGCCGGCCGAGGTGTGCCGTGTGCGCATCCTTCGACAAGATCGACCACGCGTTCGCGGAGTCGCCCCAGCTTCCGGATCAGTCGGTGCTGCGCGAGATCGAACTTCGCCGCCTGGCGCACGAACTCATCTGCAAGGCGGTGGCGCGTGTCGCTTCGTGAGATCGCTCGGCGGAGACCGGACACGCCCGCCCCAAACGCTGATCAGTGCCCCGGCTGCCAGTACTTCGACTTCGCGCAAGCGCAGTACCCGGCCGAGGATTTCCCCACGATCGCGCGGAACTTGGCGCGTAGGCGGGCGCAGCACATCGCGGACGGCGAATGCCCGGTAGTGCACGATGCCGACGAGTGAGCCGGAGTACCTGCCGCCGGACTGGACGAGTTTCCTGGGCGGACCAGTGCCGTACCCGGTTGACCAAGGCGACCAGGACAGCGCCGAGGAGGACGCCTTGCCGCCCTTGGGGCCCGTCCCCGACTCGCCGACCATGGCCCGCCTCAGGATCGCGACGGCGATCGCCAACGCCCGCTCCCGCTGGGGGATTTGAGACTCCCACTCCAAGAGGGTGGGGACCGCAAGGGAAGATCGAGAGAGAGGACAGTGCAATGACCGCCCGTCCCGAATTCGAGTTCGTCACCATCGCGGCGTGCCAGAACACGGTGCGCAAGGCGTGCCCGCAGGTGGCCACCAACATCCCCGGCGTCGTCGCCTTGCGCGACAGCGAGCGGCCCGGTGAGGTGGTCACCATGACCCGTGAGGCGTGGGCGGAGTTCACCTACGCCGTCAAGTGCGGGGAGTTCGACCTGAGCGCGTAGGAGAGTAGTGGACTGTCCGCTGTGTGATCAGCCCGTCGCGTTCGACCCGGAGACAGGCCAAGGCTTCTGCTTCCGGTGCGACCAGTGGGCGACCGTCTACCCGGATCAACCGGACCCGTACCGGTACACGCCCAAGAATCGGCCCTACCGGCCGAGAAGGCACGGGCCGAACGACCACCCGGGTAGTCACGGTGGGCAGTCCACACCCGCATGACCCCGAAAACGGCCCCGCCCATACGTCGTCCCCCGTGGCGCATGGGCGGGGCTTCGCCGTCCGGCACTTCCTGCGACGGCCGGTCAGCGCTTATGTGAGTGGCTTGACACATTCGTTGATCTTGACGACGGACATGCCGCTCCTTCTGCTCCGCCGGGGCCGCGGGTGCGGCCGCCGGTCCGGTGACTGTCTGCGGTCAGCAGTCTCCTACACCTCACACCGCGCGGGTCGGGCGATCCGGGGCCTGTCGATCGTGACGCTCTGCGGCAACTTGCCCGAAGTGCAGGCGGAGAAGGTGCGTGCAAGCCTGGTTGGAGAACCCGAAATCCAACCGAATGGGGCACAGCCATGGGTATCGGCGACAAGTTCCGGGACAAGGCCGAGCAGTTGGAGGAGGAGGCGAAGTCGCGCCTCGGCAGCAAGCCCCCGAAGGGGGACGACGCCCAGCAGAAGGCCGCCCAGACCCAGCAGCAGGGCCAACAGCAGGGTCAGCAGAACCTGGACGACCTCCAGGACGACATCGACGACCGGAAGTAGCGGCGAGGACCGGGCGGGGACGGTCAGGGGTAGGCCCTCGACCGTCCCCGCACCCGTGCCCGGACCGCCGGACCGCCTCGCGGTCAGGCGATCCACGGCGGGAGGAGGCGCTCGGCGTCGCGGGGGGCGAGGCCGCAGGCGCCTTCGGGGGTGACGGCGTCGGGGTTGTAGGCGTGGGCGGGGGACGGGCCGGCGACGATGGCGGTGAAGCCGTCGGCGGTGGTGATCTGGCGGGCGAGGTCGGCGGGGAGGACGAGGGTGTCGCCGGCGGTGAGGGGCACCGGGCCGTCGGGGAGGGTGACGGTGGCGGTGCCGGTGAGCAGCGTCCAGATCTGTTCGACGTCCATGGCGTGCAGCGGGCCGCTCTTTCCGGCCGTCATGTCGACCTGCCACAGGGCGAGGGCGGTTGAGCCCTGGGTGGGTGAGGCGTAGGTGGTCATGACGGCGTTCGGCGTCTCGGTGCGACGGGCGTCGGTGTGGCGGATCACGGGCATGGCGAGGGAACCCCCTAAGGTGGTCAATGGCGTTGTCTATATGGTCAATGAGGTTGTCTACCTATGTCAAGCGAGCCCGCGAGCACACCCACCAGCGCACCCACGAGCGAACCCGCCCCGCCCGGCTTCGAGTTGCCGCTGCGCCTGCTGCTCGCCTTCCGGACGATCATCGACGAGCTGCACGAGCGCATCGCCCGCGAGGGCCACCCCGACCTGCGGCCCATGCACGGCTTCGTCTTCCAGGCGATCGGACCGCACGGCACCACCGCCGTCGAACTCGGCCGCCGGCTCGGCGTCTCCAAGCAGGCCGCCGGCAAGACCGTCGAGAACCTGGAGCAGCTCGGCTACGTCGAGCGCGGCGGCGACCCGGCCGACGCCCGCCGCAAGGTGGTCCGGCTGACCGCCCGCGGGGTGGACTGCCTGGTCCGGTCGGCCCGGATCTTCGACGAGCTGCGCGCCGAGTGGTCCGCCACCCTGGGCGAGGAGCGCCTGCGCGAGGTGGAGACGGCCCTGCGCCTGCTCGCCCCCGGCGACCCGTTCCGCCTCGACACCCCTCGCTGGTTCGGGAGTCCGTGAGGGAGGATCAGGAGCGACACGAACCAGGGGCAAGCGGAGGGAGAAGCGGATGAGACGGCTGGGACGGACGGTTGCGGCGGCGGCCGTACTGGTGCTCGCGGCGTGCTCCTCGCCGGCCCCCGAGTCACCGACCCCCGAATCACCAGCCCCCGAGTCGCCAGCCCTCAAGTCGCCGCCTCCCGAGCACATGTCCCCCGAGGCCCGCGGCTACCTCTCGGAGGCCCTGGACCTCATCCAGCGGAAGTCCCTCAACACCGCGAAGGTGGACTGGCCGAGGCTCCGCACCCAGGCCTTCGCCCAGGCGGCCACGGCCCGCACCCCGGCCGACACCCACACCGCGATCAGGGCCGCCGTCACCGCCCTCGACGACCACCACAGCCGCTTCTACCCGCCCGACCAGGCGGCGAGGGTCGACGCCGACCCGGAGGCAGTGAACGCCCCGACCACCCGGCAACTCCCCGGCCGAATAGCCCAGTTGACCCTCCCGGCGGTGAACGGATCGGAGCGCACCTACGCCGAGTACGTCACCCGCGGCCGCGCCGCCGTCGCCGAAGCGAGCGCCTGCGGCTGGGTGGTGGACCTGCGCAACGAGACCGGGGGCGGAATGTGGGCCCCGCTGGCCGTCGCGGCGCCGGTCCTCGGCGACGGCCCGCTGGGCGCCTTCGTCACCGCGGACGGCACCCGCAGCACCTGGTCGGTCCGCGACGGCGTGCCGTACCTGGACGACGCCCCGCAGGCTTCCCCCGCCACCCAGCACGACAAGGCGCCCACCCACCACGACAAGACGCCCGGAACGCCCGTTGCCGTCCTCACCGGCCGCGCGACCGGCAGCGCGGGCGAGGCGGTCGCCATCGCCTTCATCGGCCGCCCGGCCACCCGCAGCTTCGGCCAGCCCACCTACGGGGTGCCCACCGGCAACGCCGCCCACCGGCTGTCGGACGGCGCCGTCCTGCTGCTCACCGGCGCCGCCGAGGCCGACCGCACCGGCAGGGTGCACGAAGGCCCGATCGAGCCGGACGAGGCGGTCGAAACGGCCGACCCCCGCAAGGACGACGACCCCACGCTCGCCGCCGCCGTCACCTGGCTCTCCCACCAGACCCCCTGCGAGGCGGGCTAGAACGACCGCCCCTCGCCCCGGTACGGCGGCTCGTGGGCCGGTCGGTCGGGGCGGTCGCGCCGGTCGGCGCAGAGGGTGGAACTGAGGCGGGTGAGCAGGTCGGCGAGGTCGGCGTACTGCTGCTCGTCCCAGTCGCCGAGCAGGTCGGCGAGTTGCGAGCGCCGGGCGGCGACCAGCTTGACGGCCGCCTCCGCCCCCGGTTCGGTGAGCCGTAGCGGCAGCCCGCCGCTGCGGACGGCGAGGCCCCGGCCCTCGACTTCCCGGACGGCGCTCTCGATGACGGCGATCGGGATGATCCGCCGCTCGGCGAGTTCGGCCGGCTCGACCGAGCCGTGGTGGTGCATCTGCAACAGCAGCCAGCTGGAGGCGGGTTGGAGGTCCAGCCCGGCCCCCTCGGTGATCCGCCGGAAGAGGTCGCGCCGGGCCTCGCGGGAGCTCAGCACCGAGAGCGCGCGGGCGATCTCGTCCAGCGACGAGCGTTGGACGGGGTTGAGGCCGATGGATCCGCTCAGGTCGGGCGCGGTGGCGGTGGAGCGCAGCTTCTGCTCGCGCAGGAACAGCGACAGCACGAAGGCGACCATCGCGACGGGCACCGCGTACAGGAACACCCTGGTGATCGACTCGGCGTACGCGTGGTGGACGGCTTCCTGCGCGACGGCGGGCAGCCGGGTGATCACCCGTGGGTCGGAGGTGATGGCCTCGGGGTGGAAGCCAGGCGGCAGCGGCAGGCCGGTGAGGGCGTCGGCGAGCCGGTCGCGCAGCCCACTGGCGAACAGGGTGCCGAAGATGGAGACGCCGAAGGAGGCGCCGATGGAGCGGAAGAAGGTGGCGCCGGCGGTGGCGACGCCGAGGTCCTGGTAGCCGACAGAGTTCTGCACGATCAGCACCAGTACCTGCATGACCAGGCCCAGCCCGAGGCCGAAGACCAGGAAGTAGAGGCTCATCTCCGTGGTGCTGCTGTGCTCGTCGAGCCGGGAGAGCAGCAGCAGGCCGACGGTGGTGACGGCCGTCCCGGCGATCGGGAAGATCCGGTAGTGGCCGGTGCGGGCGACGATCTGGCCGGAGCCGATCGAGGTGAGCAGCATGCCGAGCACCATCGGCAGCATGTGGATGCCGGACAGGGTGGGCGAGACCTGCATGACGACCTGGAGGAAGGTCGGCAGGTAGGTGAGGGCGCCGAACATCGCGAAGCCGACCACGAAGGAGATCACCGCGACCAGGCTGAACGTCCGGGAGCGGAACAGCCGCAGCGGCAGCACCGGTTCGCTGGCCGTCCGCTCGACCAGGACGAAGGCGAGCAGCAGCACCAGGCCGAGCACGCCGAGCCCGACGATCTGCCAGGAGGTCCAGCCCCAGGTGGTGCCGCCGAGGGAGGTCATCAGCACCAGGCAGGTGGCGACGGCGGCGATCAGCACGGTGCCGAGGTAGTCGATCCGGTGCCGGCGCCTGACCTCCTGGCCGTGCAGGACGGCGGCGATCACCACCAGGGCGACGATGCCGATCGGCAGGTTGATGTAGAAGACCCAGCGCCAGCTGAGGTTGTCGACGAACAGGCCGCCGAGCAGCGGCCCGAGGACGCTGGTCACGCCGAAGACGGCGCCGAAGAGGCCCTGGTACTTGCCGCGGTCCCGGGGGGAGACGAGGTCGCCGACGATGGCCTGGGTGAGCACGATCAGCCCGCCGCCGCCCAGGCCCTGCAGCGCGCGGAAGGCGATGAGTTCGCCCATGTTCTGGGCGATGCCGCAGAGTACGGAGCCGAGCAGGAAGATCACGATGGAGGCCTGGAAGAAGCGCTTCCGGCCGTACATGTCGCCGAGCTTGCCCCAGAGCGGGGTGGCGGCGGTGGAGGCCAGCAGGTAGGCGGTGACCACCCAGGAGATGTGGTCCAGGCCGCCGAGGTCGCTGACGATGGTGGGCAGCGCGGTGGAGACGATGGTCTGGTCGAGGGCGGCGAGCAGCATCGCCAGCAGCAGGGCCCCGATCGGCACCCAGAGGTTGGGGGCGGTGACCTCCGGCGGGCCGGGCTCGTACGCCGGGCTGCGGTCGGACGCGGCGCGCGAGTCCGTCATGGCGGCTCCGTAGGGTCGCGGGCCCCGGCCGAGGCGGCGGGCCCGTGCGGATGATCACTCCCAGCTCACCATGCTGTCAGAAATGCCCCGGTTTGCTCCCTCGGATTGAGCCGAACGTAGCCTCCGGGCCTGCCCGAGCGGACCCTCCGGGCCTGCCGACCCAGGACGCACCGAGCCGAGCCGACCACACCCACCGCACCGACCCCGCCGCCGGCACCGGGGACATCCGCCGCCCCCCGACCGTTCCTCGGGAGACAACCGCCACCAACCGGCACAACACCCCCGCCCGGGTCCGGACGCCCCTGTCCCCCCTCCGGGACGTCCTGCATAATCAGGCGCGATCGTGAGCCCGGGAACCGCCCCGGGGCACGGAGACCGCCCGAGAACCGAGGAGGACCGGCCGATGCCGGACCAGCACTGCCCGACGTGCGGCACCGCACGCTCCACCGGGTGCGGCTGCGTCCCGGACCCGAGCCTCACCGAGACGGCCGTCCTCCCGCACCTCGAAGGCCCGCCGCTGGTCCGCCCGTACGTGCCGCAGGCGGTCGGCCAGGTCGCCGAGGAGCCCGTGGCGGACGTCCCCGCCGTCGACCCGTTCGCGACCGCCGTCCTGCCGCCGGTCGCCCCGGGACAGCCGGCCCCCGTCCACCCCGCCGCGCCCCCGCCCGCCGCTGCCCCGCCCGTGGTTCCCCCGCTGGGGCCGGACGCCGACGCCTACGCCACCACCGTGCTGCCGCCGGTGCCCGCCTCCGGGCCGGGCGCTTACGCGGCGGCGACGGCCCCGCAGGCCGCGTCCGGCGGCGACCTCGGAGTCTTCCCCTTCGACCATGCACCAACGCCCGGGCCCGAGCCGGAGCCCGTCGGCGGCCGGGCCGCGCGCAGAGCCGCCGAGCAGGCCACGCAGAACCCGCTGGCCCGGCACAAGCTGCTGCTGGCCGGGGTGGGCGCCGGCCTGGTCGCGCTCACCATCGGCATCGCGTACGCGGTGACGCCCTCGCCCGCGCCGACGACCCGGCAGGCGCAGCCGCTGCCCACCACCCTGGCGCCCGCGCCGGTGGAGCCGACCGCCCCGGCACCGACGGACCCGGCCACCCCGCCGCCGACCAGCGAGGCGCCGAGTCCGACGTCGTCCCCCACCCGCAAGCCGAGCCCGACGAAGACGGCCACCCCGGCGCCGACGCCGACCACCCAGGCCCCGGCCGCCGCTCCCCCGGCCCCGGCTTCCGCCCCGACCGCGCCCCCGACACCCACGCCCACCCCCACCACCGCGACGCCCACGCCGACTCCGACGCCGACCCCCACCCCGACGCCGACCCCGACCACCCGGGTGCTCCAGATGGGGATGACCGGCGCTGACGTCAAGGACATGCAGCAGCGGTTGTGGGCGGCCGAGTGCGGATACGTCGACAAGTCGATGATCACTGGCACCTTCGACTTCTGGACCAGGTCGGTGCTCGGCGACTACCAGACCAGCAACCGGATCAAGGGCGAGACCTACGTCTACGGCCCGAAGACCCGGGCCGCCCTGGAGGCCGACCCGGGCTGCTGAGCCCCGCGAACAAGGGGTCAGCCGGTGATCGCCCCGAAGATGCTGATGCCCGCCAGCACCACCATGATCGCCGCCGCGACCCGGATGATCAGCTTCATCGGCACGTACTTGAGCAGCTTCTGCCCGCCCACGATGGCGAGCCCGCCGACCGCGCACAGCGCCAGCCAGGCGCCGAGGCCGACGGCCAGCGGATCGGCGTACTTGGCGGCCAGGTTGGCGGTCATGATCTGGGTCAGGTCGCCGAACTCGGCGACCGCGACGACCACGAAGCTGGCCCCGGCCACCTTCCAGAAGCTGTTCGAGGACGGCTCCTTGGCGGCGTGCCCCTCCTCGTCGTCGCCCCCGCCGTGGAACAGCAGCATGGCCGCGCCGGCCAGGAACAGCACGCCGGTGACGCCCTCCACCCAGCGGTGCGGCAGCAGCGAGAGCAGGTGCCCGGCGGCGAGGGCGAGGACGACCTGAACGCCCATCGCGGCGGCGACACCCGCGAAGACGTAGCTGGCACGGTACTTGGTGCCGAGTACGAGGCTGGCCAGCGCGGTCTTGTCCGGCAGTTCGGCCAGGAAGATGATGCCGAACGTCAGCGCGGCCACGGTCAAACTCATCAGAAAGGGTCCCTCGGTCGGGCTGCCCGGCCTCCGCAGGTCCGTCAGGGGACGCTTCGGCCCGACAGCACTGGTCATGGTCACAGCACTGCGGCCGAAGGTCTCGCCGGCACCGACCCCGGAGGATCGGGTGCCCCGGGCGCCGGGCCCGTGAGGGCCAGTATGTCGACGGTCCGGTGGAGGGCTACTCCCCTTCAACGTGCTCAAGGGTACCCGACCGCGTCCGGTGCCCAAGGCGGCCCGGTCCCCGCCCCCGTCCGGCACCCGCCCCGGCCCGGTACCCCACGCTCACCAACCCACGCTCACCAGCCCGCGTTCACCAGCCCCCGGCCGACCAGCTCCAGCACCACCACGATCGCCACCGACTCCACCGCCAGCAGCCCGACCAGCACGAACAGCTGCACCGCCCCCGCCTGGACGGGCGAGGCGCCGCCGAGCAGCATGCCGACGAAGGCGCCGGGGAGGGTGACCAGGCCGACCGTCCGGGTCTGGTCGAGGGCGGGCACCAGCGAGGTCGCGGCGGCGGTGCGGCAGATCTCCAGCCGGGCGTCGCGGTCCTCGAAGCCGAGCGCCAGGGCCGCCTCCACCTCGCCGCGGCGCTGCCGCAGCTCGTCGAGGGCGCGCCGCCCGGCCAGCGAGGTGGCGGTGAGCGCGCCGCCGATCAGGATGCCCGCGACGGGGATGACGGACAGGCCCTTGGCCGGCAGCAGCCCGACGGCCAGCAGCAGGGCGAGCACCGGCAGCACGCCGGCGCCGATCGGCGCGGCCGCCCAGACCCAGCCGGGGCCGGGGGTCATCCGCCGCCCGGCGGTGCGCACCGCGACGGTGAACATCAGCAGCACGAACAGCGCCGACCACCAGAGCGAGCCGACCACCCAGCTGATCACCGCGGCGACGGCGGCCAGTTGCACCACCGCGCGCAGTCCGGCCCGCAGCACCGCGTGCCCGTGGCCGAGCAGGCCCCGGCCGGCGACCGCGACGGCGGCCAGCAGCAGGGCGGCGGTGACCACCCCGAGCATCGGGGTGACGGGTAGCAGCTGGCCGCCCGCGGCGGACAGGGTCACCGGTGTCAGATCCAGCTGGTGAACCACATCCGGTCCTGCCAGGACGTCATCGGGATCACCTCCGCCGTGTACAGCGGGTAGAAGAAGGCGAAGCAGGCGACGATGGCGAGCACGATCAGCCCGGCGCCGGCCGCGCCGATCCGGCGGCGTTCGGGGCTGCATCCGGCCGGGCCGAGGATCGCCCCGAGCATCTGCGCGACGGCCAGGCACAGGAACGGCACCAGGACGACCATGTAGAAGGAGAAGACGGTCCGCTCCTGGTACTGGAACCAGGGCAGGTAGATCCCGGCGACGGCGCACAGCACGGCGCCCGAGCGCCAGTCCCGGCGGAAGAACCAGCGCCACAGCAGGTAGACCAGGGCGAAGCAGGCCGTCCACCAGAGCAGCGGGGTGCCGAGGCCGAGGATCTGGGACGCGCAGCCGCCGGTGGCGGTGCAGCCGTGCTGCCCGTTCGGGACCTGCTCCCAGTACATGGAGACGGGGCGGCCGACGACCAGCCAGCTGAAGGGGTTGGACTGGTAGGTGTGCGGGGTGCTCAGCCCGGTGTTGAAGTCGTACATCTGCGAGTGGTAGTGCCACAGGCTGCGCAGCGGCGCGGGCACCCAGCTCATCGACACCTGCGGCAGCGGGACGCCGAGGAAGGTGTCCGGGGACAGGCCGGGGCGGCCGTCGGCCCAGTGCCGGTCGTACCCGCCCTCGCCGTTGCCGCCGCCGGCGAGCCAGCCGGCCCAGGCGCCGACGTACACCACCAGGGCGGAGCCGACCATGGCGAGGAAGGCGGGGACGGCGTCGCGGCGCAGCATCGAGCGCCACGGGCGGCGGGCGCCGGCCCCGCGGCGGCCGGACTGGTCCCACAGGACGGTCAGCAGGCCGAAGGCGGCGAGGATCATCGCGCCGTTCCACTTGACGGCGCAGGCGGCGCCGAGGAGCACCCCGGCGGCGATCCGCCAGGGCCGCAGGCCGAGCCGGACGCGGTCGCCGTCGGTGACGCCGGCCAGCCGGGCGCGGACGTGGTCGCGGTCGATCAGGAGGCTGCCGAAGGCGGCGAGCACGAAGAACATCTGGATGCCGTCGAGCAGCCCGACCCGGCTCATCACCAGCTGGAGGCCGTCGACGGCCATCAGCAGGGCCGCGGTGCAGCCGATCAGGGTGGAGCCGAAGAGCCGGCGGCCGATCCGGGCGAGCATCAGCACGGTGGCGGTGCCGAGCAGGGCGGTCATGAACCGCCAGCCGAAGGGGTGCAGGCCGAACAGCTGTTCGCCGATCGCCATCACCCATTTGCCGAGCGGCGGGTGGGCGATGAACTCGGGCGCGGAGGTGAGCGGGATGTGCTGCGGGACGGCCAGGACGTCGGCGTTGGCGTGGTCCGGCCAGCTGCCCTCGTAGCCCTGCCGCAGCAACGACCAGGCGTCCTTGGGGTAGTACGTCTCGTCGAAGACGAAGGCGTTGGGGTAGCCGAGGTTCCAGAACCGCAGCAGGCCCGCGAAGAGCGCGACGCCGATCGGCCCGAGCCAGCCGGACCAGTCGGCCGGCAGGCGGAGCAGCCGGCCCCGGGCCGGTGCCGGGGCGGCGGGGGCCGGGGCCTGGGCCGCCGGGGGGTGCGTGAGCGCCGCTTGCGTCATTGCCTCGCCGATTCGCCTGTCTCCTGTGCCGGCCGGGTCTCCTGTACCGACCGGGCCGGGCGGCCAACAGCCACTGACACTATGTGGCGGTGGTCGCGAAGCCAAGCGCGACGGGCGCCGACCAGGTGACCCGGTCGGCGCCCGTCGACACGCCTGTTCGATCGGCGGTCACGCCGCCGTCTGCAACCCCCGTCGGCGGTCACGCAGCCGTCTGCAACTCCCGGACGACCGTGGTGCGGACCACGGCCGGGGCCGCGTTGTCCTGCTCCGGCGTGAGGTACGGGCGCAGCCGCAGCGCCAGGACGACGATCAGCAGCGTGGAGCCCGCCATGGCCGCGAGGTAGAGCGGCCAGGTGCCGGAGCCGACCAGCAGCACGCCGACGGCCGGGCCGACCGCGATGGCGATCTGCTTCACCAGGGCGTACCCGGAGTTGTAGGTGCCGAGCAGCCGGGCCGGGGCGAGGTCGGCGACGATCGGGCCCATGGTGGGCGCGAGCAGCGACTCGCCGACGCCGAACAGGGCGTAGATCGAGACGATCGCGACCGTGGCGGCCATGGTCTCGGTCCGGATCAGGCCGGCCACCAGGGCCATCGCCCAGGCGCCGAGCCAGACCACGCCGGCCGCGGCCATCGCGGTGGTGCGGCGGCGGCGCGCGGTGATCCGCACCATGAACATCTGCAGGACGACGATGGTCAGCGCGTTGGCGCCGATCGCGAAGCCCAGGGTGGAGGGCGCGGTGCCGACGGTGTCGGTGGCGAAGGCCGCGACGCCGGACTCGAACTGGCCGTAGCAGGTGAAGAAGATCAGCCCGGCGAGCACGCAGAGCCGCAGCATCGCCTTGTCGGCGACCAGCGCGCGCAGGCCGGTCGGGCCGTCGCTCTTCTCCTGGAGCGGGATCAGCGGGTTGGCCGGCATCCGGGCGGTGCCGGTGACCAGGGCCAGGCCGAGGAAGGTCGCCGCCTCGATGGTGAACAGCCGGGTGAGGCTGGCCGGGTCGGCGACGTTCACGATCTGGCCGCCGACCAGGGCGCCGATGCCCATGCCCAGGTTGACCAGGGTGAACTGGAGCGCGAAGGCGTGCGAGCGGGTCGCGGCCGTCGAGCAGCGGACGATCATCGTGGCGAGCGCCGGCTGGCAGGTGGTGACACCCGCGCCGAACAGGAAGGAGGAGACCAGCAGGGCCGGGGTGCCGGTGGCGTGGCCGAAGGCGAACGCGCCGGTGGCGGCGAGCGCCGTACCGGCCAGCAGGACCGGACGGGGGCCGTACCTGTCGATGCCGCGACCGGTGAACGGCAGGACGGCGAGCGCCGCCAGCGCGAAGACGGTGAACACCATCCCGGCCGCCAGCGAACCCAGCCCGCGCACCTGGTCCACGTACACGAACATGTACGGCATCGTGAAGCCGCTGCCGAACGCGCTGAGCGCGTTGCCGATCTGGACGCGGCGCAGCGGGCCGCCCGCCCCGCGTCGCTGCCGCCCCTGCTGCTTCACCGTGCCGGTCACCGTGCACATCCCTTCCTGGATTCAACTGGATACTCTTAAGTCCAGAAGATTTCAGAGCTAAAGTTTGACAAGATAAATTCTTAGCACTGGAAGAGTGTGGAGTCAAAGGCTTAAGAGATGCACGCCCCCGTGCGACACTGGTCCGCATGACTACGGACAAGCCCCCGCCGGCCACCGCCAGGGAGCTCGGCATCACCGAGCAGGTGGCCGTCTACCAGCGGGAATTCCCCACCGTCGACCCCCAGGTGGAGACCATCGTGCAGACCCTGTCCCGGGTCGCCCGGCGGATGGGCGTGGCCTACGACCGGCAGCTGACTGTGCTGGGAATCACGGCCGCCGAGTGGGAGGTGCTCAAGGCACTGGTGGTCTCCGGCAGCCCGTACCAGCTCGGACCGGGCGAGCTGGCCAAGCGGCTCGGGCTCACCCCGGCCGCGATGACGCACCGGATCGACCGGATGGTGACCGAGGACCTCGTCACCCGGGAGCGCGACGAGACCAACCGGGTCCGGGTGATCATCGAGCTGACCGAGAACGGCCGCGACAAGTGGCTGGAGTCGATGCGGATGGCGGCGGTGTTCGAGGAGGAGCTGCTCCAGGACGTCACGGGCGAGGAGCGGGCCGTGCTGTCCGCGATGCTGGCGCGGATGCTGCGGCGGATCGAGGAGAGCCAGCCGGACGCGCTCGGGCGCACCGCCGACCTGGCCTGAGCCGCGCGCCCGGGTCGCGCCCCCGGGTCGCGCCCCCGAAACGCAACGAGTCCGGCCCGCCGGGGGTGCTCCCCCGGCGGGCCGGACCGCTTGGTTCAGGTGCTGCGAGGGTCCGTCAGGCCCTCAGTCCGTGCCGCCCGAGGGGTCAGCAGGCGCCGTTGTCGGTCCAGACGCCCCACTGGCCGCTCTGGCTCGGGTCATCGCCCTTGGTCCACCACTTGTTGGTGTAGTAGTGGCCCTTCCACGAGACCTTGGTGCCGCCGGCCGCGTAGGTGGTGTTGGCGTCCCAGCTCGGGGCGGCAGGGCAGCCGGCCGGCGAGGTCGGGGTGCCGGTGGGGGTACCGGTCGGGGTACCCGTGGGGGTGCCGGTCGGCGTGCCCGTGGGCGTGCCGGTTGGGGTCTGGGTCGGGGTCGCCGTGCTGCTCGGGGTGCCGGTCGGCGGGGCCGGGCAACCGGCGGCGGAGCCGTTGGTGGCGTTCACCATCGTGTCGAACAGGCCGGTCTTGGTGCCCAGGTCGTACAGCGAGAAGGCGAAGGAGCCGCCGAGGCCGTTGCAGTGCGCGTAGTCGAGCTTGGCCTGGATCGACCGGGTGTCCTCACCGCTCCAGAAGGTGTTGCCGTCGTAGAAGTACGTGGCCTTGGCGTCGTCGTCCCAGAAGGTCCTGGACGGGTTGTCGACGAAGCCCGCGAGCTCCTTGTACATCTGGATGCCGGGGACATTGCCGGACATCGCCGCGCCGGTCGCCGGGCTGGCGGCGGGCTGGAACAGGCCGTTCTTGCCGTTGTTCTGGACGCCGGTCCAGCCGCGGTAGTAGAACGGCACACCCATGTTGATCTTGTTGGCGGGGAAGCCGCCGGGGATCCCGTAGTCCGCGTCGCCGACCGTCCACGCCTTGATGGCGTTGTCGATCGAGTACTTGCCGTGGCCCGGCTTGACCGGGGTCGACGGGTCGTTCGGGCCCGCGTAGAGCGCGGCCTGGTGGTTGGTCGGCCCCTGGGCGTCCCAGCCGCCGTGCATGTCGTAGGTCATGACGTCGAGGAAGGTGAGGTACTGACCGATCTTGTCGGTCTCGACGTTCATGATCTTGTCCTGGCCGGCGCCGACCGCCGCCGACAGGGCGTAGGTCTTGTTGTCGGCCTTGCCCTGGGCGTCCAGCTGGGTGCGGAACTCCTTCAGCAGCGCCGTGAAGTTCTGCTTGTCGGCCGGGCTGGAGATGTTGCCGGTGTGGCCGCCGCCGCCCGGGTACTCCCAGTCGATGTCGATGCCGTCGAAGATGCCGGCGCCGGAGCCCGGGCCGCCGTAGCCGGCGTCGCTCGGGAGGTTGCCCTTGATGAACATGTCGAGGCAGGACGAGACCAGGTGCTTGCGCGAGGCGTCCGTGGCGGAGGCCGGCGAGAAGTACTTGGAGTAGGTCCAACCGCCGATCGAGAGCAGGATCTTGAGGTTGGGGTTCTTCGCCTTCAGCTTCTTCAGCTGGTTGAAGTTGCCCGCGATCGGCTGGTTCCAGACGTCGCCGACGCCGTCGACCGAGATGTCCGCGCCGAAGCTCTTCTGGTAGTCGGCGAACGCGTCGGCCGCGCCGTCACCCGCGTTGGGGTTGTTGTCGTTCGTGTCGGCGGCCTTGGTCGCCTCGAAACAGCCCAGGTCGGTCGGGTGGATGTTCGCGAAGTCGTAGATCAGGTAGTCGAGCTTCCCGGCCACGCCGGTGTCCTGGATCGTCTTCGGGTAGTACGCGTTGGCGTAGACCGACCACTGGTCGTAGTAGGCGACCTTGATGCCGCCGCTGGTGGCGGCCGCGCCGGTGGTGTTGGTGGTCGCGGCGTTGGCCGCGGCGCCGCCGGTCAGCGCGAGGCCCGCGCCGAGCAGCACGGAGGCGGCGGTGCCGGCCGCGACGGCGGCCAGGCTCTTCGGGCGGCGTCGACGGCCGCCCGTCGGAGCCGGGGTCCCGGCCCTTTCAATGCGTGAACGCAGCATGGGTGCGTGACTCCTGGTTGTGGGGGTTTTCCGTCGTCCCGTGGGGGTGCGCCCGAGGTGGGGTCGGGCGACCGGGACATGACAGCTCAGTGCGGGGAATCGTGCGGGATCAGCGGGATCGGGCCTGGACGGACACCGGGATGTGCCGAACCGGCGCCCGCGGCACGAGGCCGTTGACGCCGGTTCAGGGGCTCCCTGCACCTGGGCAATAAAAATGGACTAGACCAACTCCCCCGTCAAGGGGTCCCGTTGGGCCTTGAGCCGCGCTTAAGGTTCGGCCCCCGCCCGGCACCCGCGCTGACCTGCGAGCCAGCAGCGGGAAGTCAGTGGGGGAAGTCAGTGGCGGGGAAGTCAGTAGCGCAGCGCGTTCGCCACCACGGCCTTCAGGCTGCCCGAGAGGTCCCGGTTGCTGCGCGCGGTGGCCTGGGCGCTCCGGCCGGCCGCCACGTCCTGGACCGTCACCGCGGTCGCGTCCTGCACCGTGCCGGAGTCGTCGGTGAAGTCGACCTGGATCACGTACCGGTACGACTGCTGCCCGTGGTTGGTGACGGTCAGCTCCACCTGCGCCCTGCCGTCCGAGCCGGTGCTCACCGCCCCGACGGCCACGTCCCCCTTGGCGTCCAGCCCGCCCTTGATCCCGGAGACCGCCGAGGAGGCCGCCGACACCGCCGCCGAGGCCCGCGCCTCCGCCGAGGCGATCACCGCCCCCGCCCCGCCCGCCACCGAGGCCAGCGCCGAGGCGGCGGAGGCCGCGGCCGAGGCGCCCCGCTCGATCGCGGCGGAGGCCGAGGTGGCCACGCTGCTCGCGCTCTTTCCGGAGGAGCAGCCCGCCAGCGCCGCCGCGGCGACCATGGTGGCGGCCAACACCCCGGCCACCGCCCGGCGTTGGCGGCGCACCGGCGGCGCGTCCAGCTGCCGCGCGGTGACCCGCGGCCTCGAACCGATCCGGGTGAGCGGCTGGCGGTCCATGCGGTCCAGGCGGTCCAGGCGGTCCATGCGGTCCCTCGTTTCTGCCCCGGCGCCGGGCTGCCCGGCACGCCTTCCCGACCACCCTCCGAGGGCCGCCCGGGGGCCGCCAGCAGGACTGGTGCCTCCGGGTGACCGGGGCGAGCAGGCCGGCGAGGGCCGCCCGGGGGCCGCCGGCGCGTCAGGACAGCCCCGAGCCCTCCTGCTCGTCCGCCTCCATCGCGGCCCGCTCCTCGCGCAGCCGCACCACGTGCCGGCGCCGCGCCACCACGCCGTACGCCCCGGCGACGGACCCCGCGAAGGCCACCAGGCCCATCCACGGCTGGTCGAGGACGTGGCAGGTCAGGTGGTCCAGCGAGTACCGCCCCGGACCGGCCAGGCCGAGCGCCAGCCCGGCCGCGCCGAGGAAGGCCGGGTACTCGTAGCCGCCGGAGGTCGCGAAGAAGCCCCCGGGGGCGTGCACCGCCACCGCGCCGGCCATCGTCCCGGCCACCACCGCGCCGGCCGCGCCGGTGGCCAGCCCGGCGACCAGCAGCACGCCGCCGCCCGCCTCACCGGCGCCCGCCGCGATGGCGCTCTGTCGGCCGGGGTGGAAGCCCATGTGCTCCATCGCCTGGGCGGTACCCTCCAGGCCTCCGCCGCCGAACCAGCCGAACAGCTTCTGGGTGCCGTGCGCGATCAGCACCCCGCCGACCGCGCCGCGCAGGGCCAGCAGGCCCAGGTCCTTACGGTTCAGACACATGTCGCATCCTCGTTCCCGGGGAGGTGATCCGACTTCCATGGGAGCCGAGAGCGCGCACCCGTTCGAGCCAGGACGGCCATCCGGGCGAATTCGTCGGCGACCGGGAATGAACCGCTCCCCGGCGAGATTCACGCCACGCCCGACCGCGGGGCGTGGCGTGGCGGAGCGGCCGCACCGGCCACCGCGGTCATGCTTGGCGCATGTTCGTCTTCAATCTGAGCAGCGCCTTCATCACCTTCTTCGCCGTGGTCGGCCCGCCCAAGGTCCTGCTGGCCTTCGCCCGGCTGGCCTCCACCCGGAGCACCCGGGAACTGCGACGGCTGGCGGCGTGGAGCACGATCATCTCGGCGGTGATCGGCCTGGTGCTCGGCTTCACCGCGGACGAGGTCACCACGCTCTTCCACATCAGCGACCAGTCGCTGCAGCTCGCGGGCGGGACGATCTTCTTCATCTACGCGGTCGCGCTGGTCTTCGGCGTCCACCTCGGCGGCGAGAACGAGGACGACGACCACCTGCCGAACCCGATGGTGGACGGCATCCGCGAACTGCTGCTGCCGTACATCGCCAGCCCGCTCGCGGTCACCGCCGTGCTGGTCGCCTCGCTCGCCCGCAACGACTGGGGCTGGAAGGCCACCATCGGCGGGGCCTACCTCGCGGTCGTGGTGATCAACTACGTCTGCGTGGCTCTGCTGGCGCCGCTGATGCAGCGCACCCACCGCACCTCGCTGGAGGTGCTCTCCCGGCTGCTCGGGCTGCTGCTGGCGGCGGTCGGCGTGGAGCTGTTCCTGACCGGCCTGGCCGGGCTCGGGGTCCACCTGCCCGAAGGGCACTGAGCCCGACCGCCGCCCGTCAGGCCGCCACCCGTCAGGCCGCCACCCGTCAGACCGCCGCCCGTCAGACCGCGGCCGCCGCCAGCCGGGCCAGCACCTCGCCGATCCGCTCCCGCACCAGCGGATCGGCGACCAGCCCGTCCGGGCCGACCGCCCCGCGGTCCAGCGGGATGCGGACGCAGGCCCCGTCCACCACCGCCGCGCCGGTGTAACCGAGGACGGTGCGCAGGGTGGCCTCGGCGCCCTGGCCCCGGCCCGGGCCCGCCGCGTTGATCCAGCCGGCGGGTTTGTCCGCGATCTCCGTCCCGCCGACCGTCCAGTCCAGCAGGTTCTTGAAGGAGCCGGGCAGCGTCCCGGCGTACTCGGGGGTGCAGACCAGCAGCGCGTCGGCGGCCCTGACGGCGGCGCGCAGGGCGGCCACCGGCCCGGGCAGCGGGTCGGTGTCGTGGTCCGGGTTGAAGTGCGGCAGGCCGGCCAGCCCCGCGTAGTAGGTGGCCCGCAGGCCCGGGGTGGCGGCGGCCACGGCGGCGGCGGTGCGCAGCACCGTCTCGTTGGCGGAACCGGCCCGCAGGCTCCCGGGCAGCAGCAGGATGTGGCGCTCGTTCGGCATGCCGAGGAACCTACCGTTCCGGCCCCGGGCCGCACTGCGGTCGCGACGGCGCCATCGCGCTGTGGCGCTGTGGCGCTGTGGCGCTGTGGCTCCTACGCCCCGGCGGGCGCGACCACCGGCCGCCAAGGCACCGGGCTGGAGAGGATCATCGAGCTGGACGGCTGGCCGTAGCCGCCGAGCCGGTCGCACAGGGCCTCGAAATCGGCCATCGTGGGCACCGCGACCAGCAGCGCGCAGCAGGCCCCTCCGGTGACCCGGTGCAACTGGAGCACCTCCGGCCAGGCGGCCACCTGGGGGTCGCGCAGCACGCAGCGCGGGCCGTAGCACTGGATCTGGACCAGCGCGGTGATCGGCAGTCCGGCCCGGCTGAGGTCCACGTGGGCGTGGTACCCGGTGATCACGCCGTCGGACTCCAGTCGGCGGACCCGTTCGGCCACCGCAGGTGCGGACAGGCTCACCCGGCGGGAGAGTTCGTTGTAGGAGAGCCGGGCGTCGGTCTGCAACTCGGCCAGCAGGCGGCGGTCGACGGCGTCCATGGCGGCTCCCGGAGTGACTGGAATGGGTGGTTTCGCGATCGTAAAGCGAATCGGCCGAACGCCTCGCGAACAACAGCCCGGATCGCGGTTGCGGTGTCCGTCGACCATTCAACCGGGGGGTCGCACCGCCGCACAATGGGCACCCCGGTGGAACCAGGCCATCCGTCTGGTCGCCGGTCCGGGCGACGGGCCCGGGTGGATCAGGAGGAATCGGGATGGGGCACGACACGGTGGAGACGCCCAGCCTGTCGTTCGGTCGGCGCGGGGAGCCGGATCGGGGCACCCCGTACGCCCGCTACGTGTGCCTGGACGAGCTGCACAGCCTGCAGCACCCGCGCAGCAAGGTGCCGGCCGAGCTGTCGTTCATCGTCACCACGCAGGTGATGGAGCTGCTGTTCGACCTGTTGCGGCACGAGTGGACGCTCGCCCAGCGCGCGCTGCGCGAGGACGACCTGCCCGCCGCACTGGCCGCGCTGCGGCGCGGCACCCACGTGCAGGACGTGCTGGTGGAGTCCTGGGACCTGCTGGCCACCATGACGCCGCAGGAGTTCAACGGCTTCCGCGCGGCGTTCGGCCAGGCCTCCGGCTTCCAGTCCGCGGCCTTCCTGCACCTGGAGTTCCTGCTCGGCAACAAGAACGCCGCACTGCTCACGATGTACGACGGGATGCCGCGGACGCAGGCCGAGCTGACCGAGGCGCTGCGCTCCCCCGGCCTGTACGACGACGCGCTGGCCCTGCTGGCACGGCGCGGCCTGCCGCTGCGCCCGGAGCCCTCCGAGGAGCGCTACCGCGCCAGCGACGAGGTCGCCGCGGCCTGGCGCCTGGTCTACACCGACCCGGAGCACGCCGGACTGCGGCCGCTCGCCGAGGCGCTGCTGGACGTCGCCGAGCGGGTCACCCGCTGGCGCCAGCGCCACCTGTCCGCGGTCAAGCGGACCATGGGCGGCAAGCCCGGCTCGGGCGGCTCCAGCGGGCTGAGCTGGCTGCGCAGGTCCGCCGAGCAGGACGTGTTCCCGGAGCTGTGGACGATCCGGGACGAGCTGTGAACGAGGGGATGGGCATGGTCACGCGCGAGGAGTGCGCGGCGCTGGACGCCGTCGACCCGCTGGCGGCGTTCCGCAAGGAGTTCGCCCTGCCGGACGGGGTGGTCTACCTGGACGGGAACTCGCTCGGCGCGCTGCCGGTGCGCACCGCGGAGCGGGTGCGGCAGGTGGTCGAGGAGGAGTGGGGCCGGGAGCTGATCCGCAGCTGGAACGACGCCGGCTGGTTCGAGCAGCCCTACCGGCTGGGGCGGCGGATCGCCCCGCTGGTCGGGGCCGGGCCGGAGGAGGTGGTGGTCTGCGACACCACCTCGGTGAACCTGTTCAAGGTGCTCGTCGCCGCGCTGCGGCTGCGCCCCGGGCGGCGCACGGTGCTGGGCGACGGCGAGGCGTTCCCGACCGACCTGTACATCGCCGAGGGCGCCACCGGCCTGGTCGAGGGCGCGCGCAGCGTGCTGGTCCGGCCCGAGGAGCTGGACCGGCACCTGGACGGCGACGTCGCCGCGGTCGTCCTCTCGCACGTGGACTACCGCACCGGCGAGCTGCTGGACCTGCCCGGGATCACCGCCCGGGTGCAGGCCGCGGGCGCGCTGATGATCTGGGACGTCTGCCACTCGGTGGGCGCGCTGCCGGTCGGACTCGGCGCCGCGGGAGCGGACTTCGCGGTCGGCTGCACCTACAAGTACCTGAACGGCGGCCCCGGCTCGCCGGCCTTCCTGTACGTCGCCGAGCGGCACCTCGCGGCCGGCCCGCGGCAGCCGCTGAGCGGCTGGTTCGGGCACGCCCGCCCGTTCGCCTTCGAGCCCGGGTACGACCCCAAGCCGGGCATCGGGCGCTTCCTGACCAGTTCGCCGTCGCTGCTCGGGCAGGCCGCGCTGGGCGCGAGCCTGGACGTCTGGGAGCGCGCCGACCCGGCCGCCGTCCGGGCGAAGAGCCTGGCCCTGACCGACCTGTTCATCGGACTGGTCGAGGGGTTGGACGGGATCGAGGTGGTGACCCCGCGCGAGCACGCCCGGCGGGGCAGCCAGGTCGCGCTGCGGCACGCCGACGGCTATCCGGTGGTGCAGGCGCTGATCGCGCGCGGCGTGATCGGGGACTTCCGCGCGCCCGACCTCATGCGGTTCGGCTTCACCCCGCTGTACCTCTCGTACACCGACGCCTGGGACGCGGCCCGGGAGCTGGCCGAGGTGC
This sequence comes from Kitasatospora sp. NPDC088861, assembly GCF_044750105.1. NCBI lineage: Bacteria > Bacillati > Actinomycetota > Actinomycetes > Kitasatosporales > Streptomycetaceae > Kitasatospora > Kitasatospora sp. NPDC088861. The sequence continues at coordinate 265,883 of NZ_JBIVJF010000003.1, read as the reverse complement.
TGGCCGGCGGGGAGTGGCGGGAGGAGCGGTTCTCCCTCCGGGGCGAGGTGACCTGAGGCCCGGCGCCGCGCCGCGGCCCGCCATGGAACAGTGACGCACGTCATGCCCAGGTAAAGTTCGACCCTCATCACCCTTGGGAAACCTCCTGATTGACTCACCGTCAGCCACAAGGGGAGGTTTGCGTGAACATCGAACTCGGACCGCTTTCGCCCGAACCCTTCATGCTGGCCCTGGGGTTGACCCTGTTCTTCCTGATCACGTGGACGCTGGGCCACCGCATCCTCCCCCGCGTCGAGCGGATTCAGGCCGAGCGGTGGGACGCGACCGAGGGCCGCGCCGAACGCGCCGAAGCCATCCGCGCCGAAGCCGAGGCCGCCCACGACGCCGGCCGGCAGGAACTGGCTCAGGCCCGGCACGAGGCGGCCCGGATCCGACAGGAGTACGCCGAGCAGGGCGCGGCGGCCGTCGCCGCGGCCCGCGCGGAGGGCATCCGCGACCGGGACCGGCTGGTCACCGCCACCCACGCGCGGATCGCCGCCGACCGGGCCGAAGCCGCCGAACAACTCCGGCAGGACGTAGGAGAGTTGGCCGTGACGCTGGCCGGCCGGGTGGTCGGTGAACCGGTGCACGCCGTCGCCGCCGGCCGCCGCACGGTGGACCGCTTCTTCCGCTCCCGCTGAGCCGCCGTCGGCCCCTCGCCCGTGCTGGGCGAGGGGCCGACGCATGCCTGCGGCGGGCCGTCGACACGGCCCAGGCCGCCCGGTCGGGGTCGACACGGGCGGCCTGGGCCGTTGTTGCTGCTCGGGCGTCCTTGCGCTGGGCAGGCCCTAGCTGTGGCGACCGCGACGGCGGGCGGCCAGGACGGCGAGACCGCCGAGGCCGAGCAGGCCGACGCCGGCCAGGCCGAAGACCACCGGGGCGTTGCCCGCGCCGGTGGAGGGCAGCTCACCACCGCCACCGGGGTGGTGGCTGGTCGGGTGCTCGGACGGGTGGTGGCTGGTCGGGGCCGGACCCGAGCTGGACGGACTGGCCGAGGGCGAGGAGGACGGTGACGACGACGGCGAGGAAGAGGGCGACGACGACGGCGAGGAGGACGGGGAGGAAGAGGGCGAGGAGGACGGTGACGACGACGGCGAAGAGGAGGGCGACGACGACGGCGAGGAGGACGGGGAGGAAGAGGGCGAGGTGGACGGCGACGGGCTCGGCGTCGTCTGGCAGTCCGGCAGGTCCCCGTCGAACGGGTAGCTGTGGATCTCGTAACCGCCGGTGCCGGTGTGGATCAGGTTGCCCGCGAGGTACACCCGGCCGTTCATCCCGGGCTGGGCGATGGTCGTGGTGCCGCCCGGGTTGCCGGCCAGGACCGAGCCCTGGAACTGGGCGCTGCCGAGGATCTGCGCCGAGGTCGCGGTCGGGAAGTTGTACATCAGCTTCGACCGCATGTCGGTGGTCTGGTCCCCGGCCAGGCCGGTGCCCGTGTAGGTGTTGATGATCGGGCTGTCCCCGAGCATGTTCACCACGACGGTGGCCCCGGCCGGGATGTTGTTGAAGACCAGTCCGATCTGCCCGCCGCTCGGCGAGGCGAGGTTCTGGGTGACGTTGAAGACCTGCTTCAGGCTGGTCCCGTCACCGGTGAGGGTCGCCTGGCTGGAGGAGATGTCGACGGTGCCGGTCGCGGCGGCCTTGCCGACGCAGTCGGAGATCTCCTCGATCTGGGTGAGCACCGTCTGGTACGGGGCGGCGGCGTTCGGGTCCTGGATCGACTGGCCGGTGGGGTCGATGCTGACGGTGCCGGTGACGCTGCCCGCGTGGCGCAGGTTGCCGAAGGCCGGGCCGTGGGAGTCGCTCCCGCCGATCAGGATCGAGTTGCCGGTCACGACGTCGACGTTGCCGCCGGTGGTGACGAAGTCGCTGCCGTTGGGCGGCACGACGCGCGAGCCGACGCCGACGACGCCCATGTTGTAGATGCCGCCGCCGTTCTTCTCGACGGTCAGGTTCCCCAGCGCGACGATCTTGCCCTCGGCCTCCGCGGCGCGACCGGTCACGGTGTAGTCGCCGCCGGTGAAGACGTTGATGCTGGCGTCCCGGCCGGGGAAGTCGCCGTTGTTCGGCGGCGGCCAGGTGGCGGGGCAGTCGGGGCCCGTGCAGGCGCCCAGCGGCGGGGCGAGCGGCGCGGCCGAACCGACCGTCAGCACGGCCGCCAGCGGCAGCGCCGCGACGACGGTCGCCACGGCGACCCGGACGGTCCGACGCCTGCGGGTGGCGGGTTCTCTTCTCACGGCGGTCGTTCTGTGATCCGGCGTACCGGTGCCCTGACCCATCGACACATTCCTCCGCGCATAGGAAAAGGAGCAGGTGCGCACAACCTGCCCCGTTCGTACTATCTGCTGGCGATCCCGCAGATCCGGGACATCCAACATCAAATCGGGCGATTCCTACCCTACAGATCCTCAGATCCGATCCGAGAATCCACCGCGCGGCGCAGCAGTCGCCTCCCACCGGCCCTGCCCGGACGACCTCCGCGCCGCCCCCGCCCGACGCCCGCGCCCGTTAGGTTGGAGCAATGACCTCCGAGGCCCAGGACCAGAGCACGCCGCTCGTCGCCGTCGCGTCCGCCGACGCCGTACTGCGGCACCCCGAAGCGGGCGAGCACCTGCTCACCCCCCTCGAACTCGAACGCGCCGCCCGCTTCCGGCACGAGTCCGGGCGGATCGACTTCACCGCCGGCCACGTGCTGGTCCGGCTCTGCGCCGCCCGGCTGCTCGACGTCCCGGCGGCCTCGCTCACGCTCGCCCAGCAGTGCCCGGACTGCGGCCTGGCCGACCACGGCAAGCCGTACCTGCCGGACCACCCCGAGGTGCACGTGAGCCTGTCGCACACCCGGGGCGTGGTCGCGGCCGGAGCCGGCCACCAGCCGGTCGGGGTGGACGTCGAGCTGGCCGCGCGCGGTGGGTCGCTGGGCGCGGTCGCCCGCCGGGTGCTCTCCCCCGCCGAACTGCGCCTGGTCGAGACGGCACCGGAGCCGGACCAGGCGTTCCTGCGGCTGTGGGTGCGCAAGGAGTCGCTGATCAAGATCGGGCGGGCCACCCTGGACACCCTGGCCTCCGTCGACCTGTCCGACCTGCCCCTGGACGTCCCGCCCGGCGCCCCGCTGCGCAGCCGCCACCAGGACCTGCACCTGCTCGACTGGGCCGACCCGGAGCACGGCGCCGCCGTCGCGGCGGTCAGCACCGCCGCGCCGAGGATCGTCCGGCTGACGACGGCGGGCTGACCAGGGCGGAGCTCCGCCGTCCTGCGGAACGAGCACGCCCACCCGCGCGGCGGGCCCCCGGATAAGCGGTGTTAGCGTGCCTGATCGCGGGCGCGCCGCCACCGGACGCCCGCCGCACCAGCTGCCCACCGCCGGATGTAAGGGTGTCCCCGCCATGGCCAAGTTCCTGCTGAGCCTGCACGTCCTCGCGTCGGTCCTGTTCATAGGCCCGGTCGCGGTGGCCGTCAGCATGTTCCCGCGCCGGGCCAAGGCCGCGCTGGCCGGCGGGCCGGACCAGGCCTCGGACGCGGGCGTGCTGCGGATCCTGCACCGGATCACCCAGGTCTACGCCCTGCTGGGGGTCGCGGTGCCGGTGATGGGCATCGGCCTCGCCCAGGTGATGGACGTGCTCGGGCAGTCCTGGATCATCGTCTCGATGGTGCTCACCGCGATCGCCGCGCTCTCGCTGCTGCTCTTCGTCCTGCCCGGGCAGCAGGCCGCGGTGGACGCGCTCGGCGCCGACACCGCGCCGGGGCAGCACGCCAAGGCCGTCCAGGGCCTGCGGCTGCTGCCGATGACGGCCGGGGTGTTCAACCTGCTGTGGGCGGTGGTCGTGGTGCTGATGGTCATCCGGCCGGGGTCGAGCACCGGCGTCTGAGCCGGGCTCCCGAAGCCGTACCGAACGAGGGACTCCACCGCCCAGGCGTGCCGCCCGGAGCCACGCCGACCGGGCCGGAAGGCCCTCTCCCCTGGAGCGGGCCCGGTCCAGTACCGTCCTGGCCATGACGATCATGGCGGGCATGGGCAGCCCGACAGGTACCGGAGTCGGTCCGCTGCTGCGCGGCTGGCGCGAACGGCGACAGCTCAGCCAGCTGCAACTGGCCCTGCGGGCGGACTCCTCGACCCGGCACCTCAGCTTCGTCGAGAACGGCCGGTCCCGCCCGAGCCGGGAGCTGGTGCTGCGGCTCGCCGAGCACCTGGACGTCCCGGTCCGCGAGCGCAACACCCTGCTGCTCGCGGCCGGCTACGCCCCGCACTTCCCCGAGACGCCGTTGGACGACCCGTCGATGGACGCGCTGCGCGGCGGCCTGGAGCGGCTGCTCGCCGCCCACGACCCGTACCCGGCGCTGGTCGTCGACGGGACCTTCCGGGTGCTGGCGGCCAACCGCTCGCTCGGGCTGCTCCTCGACGGCGTCGCCCCGCACCTGCTGGAACCGCCGCTCAACGCGATGCGGATCGCCCTGCACCCCGAGGGGCTGGCGCCGCGCATCGTGAACCTGCCGCAGTGGCGGCGGCACCTGCTGGAGCGGGTGGAGCACCGGATCGAGCTGCTGCGCGGCGAGGCGCTGCGGCGGCTGTACGAGGAGGTCGCCGGCTACCCGACGGCGGCGGACGACCCGGGCCCGGGCGGGGAGCAGGCGGACGGCGCCGGGCTGTTCCCGTTCGCGCTGCCGATGCGGATCCGGCACGAGGGGCGGGTGCTGTCGTTCCTGTCCACCATCACGACCTTCAACACGCCGCTGGACGTGACGGTCTCCGAGCTGGCCATGGAGACCCTCCTGCCGGCCGACGCGGAGACGGTGCGGTTCCTCCAGGACGCGGTCGGCCCGGAGTGCTGACCCCGGTTCAGGTGCGGCGCCCCTCGGTGCCGCCCCCGACGCCCCCGACGCGGCCGACGCGACCGTCGCGTCGGCGCAGCGCGGTGAACTGGAGGACGGCGAACAGGGCCACCACCACCGCCTGCACCGGGATCCAGACGGCACCGGCCGTGGTCGGCTCCAGCCAGGCCGCCATCGCCACCAGGCTGAGCACCACCCAGACGGCGTTGAGGTCGATCACCGCCCGCACCGCGAGCCGCGGCGGCCACCGGCGGGCGGCCAGGGCGCCGACCCCGAGGGCGTAGCCGGTGAGGAAGAGCCCGAGGGCGAGCAGGACACTACGGCCGACCCCGAGCAGTTCGCCGACCGGGCCGGCGAAGGCCAGGTAGACGAGGCCGTTGCCGCCGGTGACCAGGGCGTCCAGGGCGAGCACGCCGCGCACCGTCCACCGGGGGGAGGCGGAGCCGGGGCGGGCGGGCGTGAGGGTGTTCGCGGACATGGCGGGTCAGCCTCCTGACGGGGATGGGGCCCGGCGGCGGTGACGCCGGCCGGGCCCCCCACCCTGCCCGCCCGGCCGCCGGGCGTCGATTACCCCGCAGGTAAGGGCCCGGGGCCGAGACCGGTCGCCGGGGTGCTCAGGGCCGCGCCCCCGGCGACCGGCCGCCTCAGCCCGGCAGCCCGAAGAGCCCGGCGGCGTTGTCGTGGCAGACGGCCCGCAGCCACTCCTCCCCCAGCCCCAGCCCGGCCAGCGCCTCCAGTTGGTGCACGTACCGGTACGGGATGTTGGGGAAGTCACTGCCGAGCAGGACGCGGTCCTGGAGGCCGCGCAGGCGCGGCAGTTCGGCGCGCGGGAACGGGACGTCGGCCTCGGCGAAGTCCGTGAAGGCGATCGTGGTGTCCAGCCGGACGGCCGGGTGGCGCTCGGCGAGGTCGAGGAAGTCGCGGTACTCGGGCATGCCGAGGTGGGCGACCACCAGGACCAGTCCGGGGTGGCGCTTCAGCACCTCGCCGATCGGACCGGGGCCGGTGAAGTCGCCCGGCACCGGTCCGGACCCGCAGTGGGTGACCACCGGCGTGCCGGTCTCGGCGAGCAGCCCCCACACCTCGTCCAGCTGCCGGTCCGCCGGGTCGTAGCCGCCGACCTGCACGTGCGCCTTGAACACCCGGGCGCCGTCCTCGATCGCGCGGGCCACGTAGCCGGGCGCCTCGGGCTCGGGGAAGAACGTCGCGGTGTGCAGGCACTCCTGGGTGCGGGCGGCGAAGTCGGCCGACCAAGCGTTCAGCCAGCCGGCCATGCCGGGCCTGTGCGGGTAGAGCATCGAGGTGAACGCCCGGACGCCGAAGTCCCGCAGCCGCTGGACGCGCTGCTCCTCGGCCTCGCGGTAGGTGATCGGCCAGGGCCGGTTCACCAGCGGGCCGGCCGCGTCGAAGTACGCCCACACCTTGTCGAGGACGTTCTTCGGCATGAAGTGGGTGTGCACGTCGATGAGGCCTGGCAGGCCCAGGGCCTGCCAGAACGCGCGGACCTCCTGGGATTCGCTCACGCCGGCACCGGGCGGGCCCGGTCGATGATCCCGGCGGTGTCGACGCCGGACGGCAGGGTGCCGAAGGCGGAGCCGCGGTCGCCGGCGAGGCGGGTGGCGCAGAACGCGTCGGCCACCGCCGGGCTGCCGTGGCGGACCAGCAGCGCGCCCTGGAAGGCCAGCGCCATCGACTCGACCAGCCGGCGCGTCCGGTACTCCAGGTCGGCCTGGTCGGTGAGCTGCTTGCGCAGGTCGGCGACGGCCGCGTCCAGCCGGCGGTCCGCCCCGGCGGCGGCGTCGAGCTCGCCGAGGAAGGCCTCGACCGTCTCCGGGCGCTTCGCCATGGCGCGCAGCGCGTCCAGGGCGGCGACGTTGCCGGAGCCCTCCCAGATCGACACCAGCGGCGCCTCCCGGTAGAGCCGGGGCATCCCGGACTCCTCGACGTAGCCGTTGCCGCCCAGGCACTCCAGCGCCTCGGCGGCGTGCGCCGGGCCGCGCTTGCAGACCCAGTACTTGGCCACCGCCAGGCCCAACCGCCGTACCAGCGCCTCGGGTTCGTCCCCGGCCAGGGCCAGGTCGGTGCTCTGGGCGAGCCGCATCGCGACGGCGGTGGCCGCCTCGGACTCCACCACCAGGTCGGCGAGCACGTTGCGCATCAGCGGCTGGTCCACCAGCGGCCGGCCGAACGCGCGCCGGTGCAGGGCGTGGTGCACGGCCCGGGTGGCGCCGTAGCGCATGCCGGAGGCGGCGCCGACGGTGCAGTCCAGACGGGTCATGTTGACCATCTCGATGATGGTCGCCACCCCGCGCCCCTCCTCGCCGACCAGCCAGCCGACCGCGCCGTCGTACTCCAGCTCGGCGGAGGCGTTGGACTTGTTGCCGAGCTTGTCCTTGAGCCGCATCAGCTGGAGGCGGTTACGGGTGCCGTCCGGGAGGACGCGCGGCAGCATGAAGCAGCTGAGCCCGCCCGGCGCCTGGGCGAGCGTCAGGAACAGGTCGGACATCGGCGCCGAGGTGAACCACTTGTGGCCGGTCAGCCGGTAGGTGCCGTCCGGGTGCGGGGTCGCGGTGGTGGTGTTGGTGCGGACGTCCGAGCCGCCCTGCTTCTCGGTCATCGACATGCCGGCGATCAGCCCGCGCTTGGTGCGCGGCTCGCGCAGCCCGAAGTCGTACGTGGTGGCGGCCAGCAGCGGCTCCAACTCGCCCGCCAGGGAGGGGTTCGCGCGCAGGGCCGGGACGGCGGCGTAGGTCATCGAGATCGGGCAGGTGTGGCCGGCCTCGACCTGCCCCCAGACGAAGAACTTGGCGGCCCGGGCGGAGTGGGCGCCGGGCCGCTCGTCCCGCCAGGGCGCGGCGTGCAGGCCGTGGGAGACGGCGGTGCGCATCAGCTCGTGCCAGGCCGGGTGGAACTCGACCTCGTCGACGCGGTGGCCGAAGCGGTCGTGGGTGCGCAGGACGGGCGGGTTCTCGTTGGCCAGCCGGCCCCACTCGGCGGCCTGCTCGGAGCCGGCCAGGCGGCCGAGCTCGTGCAGCTCGGCCTCGGCCCAGCCGGCGCCGGCCCGGTGCAGGGCGGCGAGCAGGGTCGGATCGGCGGCGGTGTCGTGTCCGTACGGCAGGGGCACCTGGTTGGTGACCTCATGCGTCGCTGTCATCGCGTCCTCCCAGGGCACGCAGAGTGAAGGAGACCAGGGCGGGGACCACGTCGGTGGTGCCCGCCGGCTTCGTGGGCGCGGCCGTCCGTGCGGGCGCGGCCGTTGCCTCAGGCGCGGGCGCGGGCGCGGCCGCGAGCGGGCCGGCCAGCGCCTCGCCGACCGCACCGACCAGCGCGGCGGCGGTCAGCACCGGGTCCTGCTCGGGGAGTTCGCCGCTCGCCACGGCGGCGGCGATCTCGGTGGCGATCACGTCCCGGAACGCCCGGCGGAACACCAGGCGCTCGCTGTCCACGACCGCGTCGGCCGGCTCGACCAGCAGCGCGTACGCCAGCCGGGGCGCGCGCAGGGCGCGGGCGGCGAAGGTCTCGACGACCGCGGCGATCCGCTGCCGCGGGCCCTCCCGGAGGGCGACGGCCGCGTTGACGGCCGCCATCTCGTGGGTGACCACCCGGCGGAACAGCTGCACGGACAGCTCGGCCTTGTTGGCGAAGTGCTGGTAGAGGCTTCCGGTGGCGATCCCGGCGCGGTCCGCCACGGCGGCCATCGTGCAGCCGCCGTAGCCGCGTTCGGCGAGCAGCAGGACGGCCGCCTGCAGCACGGCCTCGCGCTGGGTGTCCAGCCGGGCTTGGACGGCGGGCGTGCGTCGGTAGGCCATGAAAGCATTGAAGCAATGATTCAGTGCTTCGGTGAGGGGTCGGCCCCGCCAGATGCGCGAGGAGGCCGCCCCCGGCTGGGGACGGCCTCCTCCAAGGCGTCACACGGTGTCACGGCCTGCCGGTTACAGCGGGTGGCGCGCTACAGCGGGTGGCGCTGCGACTCCAGCTTCAGGCCCTCCTCGTCGAGCGGGCCGAACGGCGGGATCTGCTGCTTCTTGCCGAGCGAGCGGGCGGCGTCCTGGTCGCCCAGGCCGGCCCACTCCAGCACCTTGGCGGTCGCCTCCGCCGACTGCGCGGCCGGCAGCTGGCCGATGTTGGAGCCGTGGTTGCCGCCCGGCACGGTGTAGACGTAGCTGTCGTCACTGCCCCGGCCGAGCTTGAACGGCTTGGCGCCCCACGGGTCGTTGCCGCCGTAGACGTAGATGATCCGCTCGGCGTCGTGCTTCACCCAGCGGTCGATGTCCCGCATCGCGTTCGGGTTGAAGGAGATCGGGATCTCCTTCGGCACGTACGACCGGGCCGAGTACAGCTCCTTGTAGTCGTAGTGCAGCACGCCCTTGAGGTGCGAGACGTCGAAGAACGGCGCACCCAGCTCGGTCGCGGCCTGGTAGTAGTACGCGGTGTACTTCGCCAGCGACTGGTCGCTGTTGCCGGTGATGCCGGACTGCGAGTCGAACCACGCGTACAGCGCGTCGTCGGTCGCGGTGGCCGCGGCCGGGACCTTGGCGCAGTCCGCCTCGGTGCTGTACTGCCAGAACGCCCAGACCACGTCGAGCACGCCCGCCTCGTACGCCCGGTCCGGCGTGCCGAGGGTGTTGAAGGTCGAGCCGGCGGCCTTGTTGTCGGCCACGTAGCGGGTCTCCAGGCGGTCGCGGCGCACCAGCAGCTCGCGCTGGGCGGCGTTCAGCGCGGCCCGGCACTCGGGGGTGCCGACGGTACGGAAGAAGTTGGTGTAGGCCGCGTAGTCGTTGACGTCGGTGTTGTTCGGCGCCACGTACGCGATCGTGCCCGCGACGTCGTCCGGGTAGAAGCGGCGGAAGTAGGTGGAGGACATGCCGCCCTTGCTGGCGCCGGTGGAGAGCCACTCCTGCTGGTAGATCCGCTTGAGCGCGGTCACCAGCCGGTGCGAGTCGGCGGCCTGCTGGCGGATGCCGGCCTTGGACCAGTCCGCCGGCTCGGGGCGCGACGGGGTGAAGTACCGGTACTCGATGGACACCTGGTTGCCGTCCACCAGCCGGGTCGGCTCGGTGCGGGACGGGTTGGTGCCCAACGTGTAGCCGTTGGTGTAGAAGACGGTCGGGCGGTCGTAGCCCCGGTGCAGCACGCTGAAGCGCTGCTGGAAGGTGCCCAGCCAGGGGCGGAAGTGGTCGATCGGCTGGGTGTAGGTGAGCAGGAAGTAGCGGTGGCCGGTGGTGGTCGGCTTCTCCTCGGTGATCGTCACCCCGGGGATCGCCGCCAGCCGGTCCTTGATGTCGGCATTCGGGTCGTCGGCGGGGCTCCGGCCGTGGGCGGCCCCGGCGGCGTCGGCGCCCTGGGCACCGGCGGCCAGCGCCGGGGTCGCCAGGCCGCCGAGCGCGAGCAGCGGTATCAGCAGGACGGAAACCAGCAGCCTTCGCAGCGTGGTGGTCATCAACTCTCCATTGGTCACACGGATATGACTGCCGCCCTGTCGGGACGACAGCGCGGCGCGGGTGGTGCGGCGGCCGCCCGGTGGACGGCCGAATGGGCCACCCGCCGTTCGCGGGTGGCCCATCGGGGATCGGTGCTGGTCAGCGGGGTCGCCCCGGTTCCGTCACGTCGTGACGGTCGAGCGCGGGGTGGCGGTCAGGTCAGGTCGGGTCAGGGCCGTCCCGACGGTCAGGTCAGGGCCTTCGCGACGGTCGAGTCAGGGCCGTCCCGACGGTCGAGTCAGGGCCGTCCCGACGGTCGAGTCAGGGCCGGACCAGGGTGCAGCCGGGCAGGGTGAGGTCGAACCGGTTGCCGGCGGCGAAGCAGGCCGGGATGCCGTAGGTCTCCTGGGCGTAGCCGATGCCCTGGTGCACCGTCACCGAGCCGTTCTCGTCGACCTCACACGGGTTGTCGAGGGTGCAGGACTCGCCGTTCTCGTTGATCGTGTTGTTGACCGCGACCACCTGCCCGGTGTTCGCGTCCACCACCGGCGAGCCGGAGGTGCCGCCGATCACGTTGCAGCCGGAGGTGTAGCGGACCGAGTCCTTGAAGGTCCAGTCGGCCTCGTTCAACTGGTAGGCGAAGCCGTCGATCGAGCAGGAGTAGATCTTCTTCCAGTAACCCGAGACGACCTTGATCGAGGTGCCCTGCGTGGGGTGGGCGGCGGAGATGGTCAGCGGGGCGATCCCGTACCGGGACTGGATCGAGGCGTAGCTGGTGTTCAGCTGGTAGATCGACACGTCGGTGTCGGTCATGGCGCCGTAGACCACCTTGGTCGCGCGCAGGGTGCCGAGCCCGCTGCCGCTGGAGCTGAGGAGGGTGAAGGTCCGGCTGGAGGGCTGGTTGAGGATCACCTCACCGGGGCCGGGCATGCCGGACTCCAGGCAGTGGCCGTTGGACAGGACGAGGGCCGGGTCGCTCGCGGCCGAGCCTGGCATCCGGACCAGCGAACCGGAACAGTTGTTGAGCGCCACCGTCCCGGCGAAGTTGACGGCGCGGGGGGCCGCCTTGGTGTCGGTGACCTGGGCCTGGTCGCTCAGGGACTGGCCGTCCCGGGCCGCGACGGACACGGCGGCGGGGGCCTCCGCGGTGGCGGCCTGGGCCGGGAGGGCGCCGGCGAGGGCGGTTGCTCCGGCGACCAGGACGGTGGCGAGCATGCCTATGAGCGGCTTCTTCATGAGAGACCTCTCGGTGTGGGGGTGCACCAAAGCTGTCGCGGACATGACTCACTGTCAAGAGTCAAGACGACACCAAGAAAGCACTTCGGCCGCAATGGCTCGTTCGCGCGGTGGCGGCGGTGCGCCGGCCCCTCCCTTCGCACCGCCGATCGCGTCAACCCGCCCCACGGCCCCCGTCCGCCACGTACTGTGGCGACATCGGACGGGTGACCACAGGGGGCAGGAGTGACTACCGAGTACCGCAGCGACGCGCCGTCGGAGCCCACGGGGGCGGGTGGGCGGTTGCTCGCCGTGAGCGACCTGCACATCTCCTACCAGGAGAACCGCGACCTCGTGGAGAAGCTCCGGCCCACCAGCCCCGACGACTGGCTGCTCGTCGCCGGAGACGTCGCCGAGCTCACCACCAGCATCGAGTGGGCGCTCGGGCTACTCGCCGAACGCTTCGCCCGCGTGGTGTGGGCCCCCGGCAACCACGAGCTGTGGACCCACCCCGAGGACCCGGTGCAGCTGCGCGGCGTGGCCCGCTACGACCACCTGGTCGACCTCTGCCGGAGCCTCGGCGTGCTGACCCCCGAGGACCCGTACCCGCTCTGGCAGGGCGCCGGCGGACCGGTCCGCATCGCCCCGCTCTTCCTCCTGTACGACTACTCCTTCCGCGCGCCGGGCACGACCACCAAGGAGGAGTCCCTGGCGGCCGCCTACGAGAGCGGCATCGTCTGCGCGGACGAGCGGATGCTCCACCCGGACCCGTTCCCGGACCGCGACTCCTGGTGCCGCGAGCGCGTCCGGCTGACCGAGCAGCGGCTGGCGGCCTGCGACCCGGACGTACCGCTCGTCCTGGTCAACCACTACCCGCTGGTCCGCCACCCGACCGAGATCCTCTGGTACCCCGAGTTCGCCCAGTGGTGCGGCACCGAACTGACCGCGGACTGGCACCGCCGCTTCAACACCGCGGCGATGATCTACGGCCATCTGCACATCCCCCGCAAGACCAGCTACGACGGTGTCCCGTTCGAGGAGGTCTCGCTCGGCTACCCGCGCGAGTGGCGCAAGCGCGGGCTGCCGGAGCCGCTGCTGCGCGAGGTCTTCCCGCAGGCGTAGGTGCGCCCTGCCCCGCCGCCTGACCGTCCGGCGGCGGGGCAGGGCGATCGCCGAGGGGTCAGGCCTCCCCCGCCTTCTCCCCCGCCTTCTCCTGCGCCTCCTCGAAGGTCGCCGACGCCTCCGGCCGGGCGAGCGTGACCACCAGGTCGCCGTCGCTCACCTCCGCGATCAGCGTGTCGCCCTCCTGCACCGTGCCGTCCAGCAGCAGGTTGGACACCCGGTTGTCCAGCTCCGACTGGATCGTCCGGCGCAGCGGCCGGGCCCCGAACTCCGGCTGGTACCCGCGGTTGACCAGCCACTCCTTGGCCGCCTCGGTGACCTCCAACTGCACGTCCTGCGCCTTGAGCCGGCGCCGGCTGCGCTCCAGCAGCAGGTCGACCACCGACAGCAGGTCCTTCCGGGTGAGCGCGTGGAAGACGATCACCTCGTCGATCCGGTTCAGGAACTCCGGCCGGAACTGCTGGCGCAGGTCGCGCATCAGGTCGTCGCGGATCTCGTCCACGTTCCCGGCGTGGTCGAGGATGCGCTGCGAGCCGATGTTGCTGGTCATGATCACCACGGTGTTGCGGAAGTCGACCGTCCGCCCCTGGGCGTCGGTCAGCCGCCCGTCGTCCAGCACCTGGAGCAGCAGGTTGAAGACGTCCGGGTGCGCCTTCTCCACCTCGTCGAAGAGCAGCACGCTGTACGGCTTGCGGCGGACGGCCTCGGTCAGCTGCCCGGCCTCGTCGTAGCCGACGTACCCGGGCGGGGAGCCGACCAGCCGGGAGACGGTGTGCTTCTCCTGGAACTCGCTCATGTCGAAGCGGATCATCCGGTCCGGGTCGCCGAACAGCAGCGCCGCCAGCGCCTTCGCCAGCTCGGTCTTGCCCACGCCGGTCGGCCCGAGGAAGAGGAAGGAGCCGGTCGGCCGGTCCGGGTCGCCCATCCCGGCCCGGCCGCGGCGCACCGCCTGGGCGACCGCGGTGACCGCCTCGTCCTGGCCGATCACCTTCTCGTGCAGGTGCTCCTCCAGCTTGAGCAGCCGCTCCCGCTCGGTCGCGTTCAACTCCGCGACCGGGATGCCGGTCCGGGACGACAGCACCTGCGCGATGTCGTCGGCGGTCACGTCGACGACCTCCTCGCGGGACTCGGCGACGGCCGCCAGCTCGTCCTCGGTCTGCCGCAGCTCGGCCTTCAGGTTGGCCGCCCGCACGAACTCCTCGTCCGCGACGGCCTCGTCCAACTCCCGCTTCAGCTTGGTGATCCGGTCCTGCACCCCGGTCGCCTCGGTCGAGCCGCTCAGGCTGCGCAGCCGCACCCGGGCGCCGGCCTGGTCCAGCAGGTCGATCGCCTTGTCCGGCAGGAAGCGGTCGCTGACGTACCGGTCGGACAGCGTCGCCGCCGCGTCCAGCGCCTCGTCGGTGAACCGCACCTGGTGGTGCGCCTCGTACGCGTCCCGCAGCCCCCGCAGGATCTCGATCGTCTCCTCGACGCTCGGCTCGGGCACCAGCACCGGCTGGAAGCGGCGCTCCAGCGCGGCGTCCTTCTCCACGTGCTTGCGGTACTCGTCCAGCGTCGTCGCGCCGACCACGCTCAGTTCGCCGCGTGCCAGCGCCGGCTTGAGGATGTTGCCGGCGTCCATCGACCCCTCGCCGCCGGAACCCGCGCCGACCACGGTGTGCAGCTCGTCCAGAAACAGGATCACGCTCTTCTCGGCCGCCGTGACCTCGTCGATCACCTTCTTCAGCCGCTCCTCGAACTCGCCCCGGTACTTGGAGCCGGCCACCAGGGCGGTCAGGTCGAGGGTGACGACCCGCTTGTCCCGCAGGCTCTGCGGCACGTCCCCGGAGACGATCCGCTGCGCCAGCCCCTCCACGATCGCGGTCTTGCCGACACCCGGCTCGCCGATCAGCACCGGGTTGTTCTTGGTCCGGCGGGAGAGGATCTCGACGGTCTGCTCGATCTCCTCGGCCCGCCCGACCACCGGGTCCAGCCGGCCCGAGCGCGCCGCCTCGGTGAGGTCCAGCCCGTACTCGTCCAGCGTCGGCGTCTCGCTCGGGTGCGCGCCCGTGCTGCTGCGCTCGCCGCCGACGCCGCGCCCCTCCAGCACCGTCTTCAGCGCCTCCTGCGAGGGCGCCGCGTTGCGCAGCGCCGTCCCCGCCCCGGACCGCTCCTGGTCCAGCAGCGCGCCGAGGATGTGCTCCGGCCCGATGTACGAGGCCCCGGCCGCCTGCGAACGGGCGTGCGCCGCCAGCAGCGCACGCTTGGCCGACGGCGTCAGCGCGGGCTGCCCGCCGTCCACCGCCGCCGGGTCCCCGGACGGCAGCGACCGCTCCAGGTCACCGGCCAGCTGGTCCGGGTCGATCCCCGCCCGCTCCAGCATCCGGCGCGACGGCTCCACCCGGGTGGCCGCCCAGGCCAGGTGCCCGGTGTCGAGGTCGCTGGTCCCGTCCTCGCCGGCCCGGTGCGCGGCCAGCCCCAGCAGCTCCTGCGAGGACTCGCTCAGCAACCGCCCGATCGGCACCCGCTGCACGGCGGGCGGGGAGGCCATCGGACTCATCCCGAAGAAGCGGCTGAGTAGATCGGAGAACGGATCGCTCGATCCGAACGGTGGCATGGTCACGGAGGATCACCTCTCCCAAGCGGTGTGCAGCCACCCAAACACAACCCGCCCCACCCCGCCTCCCGAGCCCCGCCCCCTGACGGCACCCCCCAACTCCCCCGCCCCGTCGACCGCACCGACGGAGCGGCCCGGGAAACGACGGAGGGCCGGTCCCGGGAGACATGTCTCCCGGGACCGGCCCTCCGAACGGTGGTGGGCGCGGACGGTTTCGAACCGCCGACATCTGCTTTGTAAGAGCAGCGCTCTACCACTGAGCTACGCGCCCCCTGTCGCGGCCCGGTGGGGGCACGACGACTGCCTAGGGTACCTGGTCCCGGGGGGTGCTGTGGTGCGGGTGGTCGGGGAGTGGGGCGGGTGGGGGTGCCGGTGCGGTGGGGCGATCGGGAAGAATGGGGGTGGATCAGCGGGTCGGAGCAGGGAGCGCGCAGTGACGGTGGCCGGCGGGAGCGGGCGGGGGCGGCGTCGGGCGGGGAGTGCGCTGGCCGACGCACTGGTGGTGCCGGTGGTGCTGGCGGGTGCGCTGGGTGCGCTGGGGCTGGCCTCGGCCGGGACGGGCGGCTGGTGGGGCCGGCGCGGCGGGGAGGGTGTGCGGGCGGACGCCAAGGCGGCCCGGGACGCCGCGCAGGAGGCGTTCTACGAGCTGGACTCGACGCAGCGCGAGGTGCAGTTGGCGGTGGAGACCGTCCGGGCGGCCGAGGACGAGGCGACGGCCCGCCGGGCGCTGGCGGATCTGGAGGGGATCACCGGCCGGGTGGACCAGGTCACCGTGAACTACCTGGGCGCGCTGGACGCGTACAACCTGGACGACGAGGCGCTGGACGCCGGCACCGCGGCGCGGGCCCGGCGGCAGTTGGAGGACGTGAAGGGGCAGCTCGGCTCGGCCCGGGCGGAGCTGAACGACTTCCTCCAGCGGCTTCAGCCGACCCTCCAGCGCGCCGAGCAGCAGTTGATGCGGGTCACCCCGGCGGTGGAGCAGGCGAAGCGCGCGCTGCTCCAGGCGAGCAACGCGCTGGACGCGGTGCGCGGCGCCGGGCTGCGGGCGGACGACCTGGCGGCCCGGCTGGCCGAACTGGCGCCGGAGCTCGGGCTGCTGAACGAGGGGCCGGCCCGGCACGGGGTGGCGCCGACGCTGCGGCGCGCGGACGAGGTGGGCCGGCGCGCCGAGGCGATCGCGGCCGACGCCGGTCAACTGCCGGAGCGGGCACGGGAGATCGACCGGCGGGTGGCGAGCCTGCGGACCCGGATCCAGGCGCTGGAGACCAAGGCGGAGACGGTCGAGCCGGCGCTGAGCGAACTGCGCCGCCGGTTCAGCGCGGCCTGCTGGCAGGACCTCCAGCGGGTGTCGGAGCAGGTCGCGGAGACCGGGCGGGCGGCGGAGCGCAAGCTCGCCGAGGCCGCCCGGGCCCGGGACGAGCAGCGCTGGGCGGACGCGACGGGCGCCATCGGTACGGTGCGCGCGCTGTTGGACACCGCGGACGGGTCGGTGGTCGCGGTGAACGAGCGGCTGCGGCAGCTGAACGAGGTGCAGCACGACCCGCACCGGGAGGTGGAGCGGGCCCGGTTCGCCCTGCGCGACGCGCAGCGGCTGGCGATGACGGGCCGCAGCGCGCCGGACCCGCGGCACGCCGCCCCGCTGGACGAGGCGGTGGCGCGGCTGGACCGGGCCGTGGCCACCCTGGAGGCGGCCGGCCGGCACCCCGACTACTGGCACTTCCTGACCGAGCTGGCGGGCGTGCGGGAGACGGCGGCGCAGGTGATCGGGCTGATCCGCGGCGATCTGGGCGGGCACCGGTAGCGCCGGTAGCGCCGGTAGTACCGGTAGCGCCGGTAGTACCGGTAGCGCCGGCCGGGCAGGACACCGGCAGCACCCACCGATAGGACACCGGTAGGGCGCCGGCAGGGCACCGCCTGGGTACCCTGCCGGTATGCCACGCTACGACTTCCGCTGCCGCTCCTGCGGCGCCACCTTCGAACTCCGCCGCCCGATGGCGCAGGCCGGCGCCCCCGCCGTCTGCCCGCAGGGCCACGAGGACACCGTGAAGCTGCTGTCCGCCGTCGCCGTCACCGGCTCCGCTTCGGGCGGCGCCCCGCGCCAGGCCCCCTCCGGCAACGGTGGTGGCGGAGGGGGCTGTTGCGGCGGCGGCTGCTGCGGCTGACCGCTCCCGCTTCCGCTCAGGAAGCGACGACGGGGGCGGCGGGGGCGACGGAAGCGGCGGCCACCCGGGCGAGGAACCGTCGGACGATCTCCTCCCCCGCCGCCACCCCCACCTCGTCGAGGGCGGTGACGCCGGGGGCGGTCCAGCCGCCGTCGGCGAGTTCGCCGTGCCCGGGCCGCCAGGCGGCGTCGGCGGCGAGCAGCAGGTCGGCGTCGAGCAGCGAGTCACCGGCCGCGAGCACGGTGCTCGCGCCGGTGCGCCGGACGGCTTCGGCGAGGGCGGCGCTCTTGCTGAGCGGCGCGGGGACGGCGTAGACCTTGCGGCCCTGGAGCGAGACCGTCCAGCCGCGTTCGGCGCACCAGCCGGTCAGCTCGTCGAGCCAGCCGACGGGCAGCGCGGCGCGCTCGACGACGAGGTAGGCGAACAGCCCGTCGGCGACGCGGCGCTTGTGCGTCCACTCCGGGTCGGCGCTCAGGGCGAGCTGCCGGACGACCTCCTCCAGCGGGGCCGCACCGGAGGCGAGCCGCGCGGTGATCTCGGTGCGCCAGTCCTGGTCGGGCACGCCGTCGACGAGCAGGTGCCCGCCGTTGCCGCAGATCGCGTACGCGGGGACCCAACCGGGCGTCGGGCCGGGCAGGTTGATCCGCTCGTACTGGGCGAGGGTGCGGGTGGTGGCGGGGACGAACCAGGCCTGCCGGACGAGTTCGGCGAGCAGCGCGGCGGCCTGTTCGGTCATGAACGAGAGCGCCTTGCCGTCGTGCACCTCGACGGAGAGCAGCCGGGGCGCGAGCCGGTCGGGGACGTCCAGGGCGAGGGCCCGGTTGGAGTAGACGAGCGTCCGGTCGAGGTCGCTGGCGACGAGAACATCGGCGTTCATCAGGACTCCTTCACCACAACGGTCCTACCGGAGGCCCCGGTCGCTCCCCGACTGTAGCGGGGGTGGATGAGGCCGACGCAGGAGTACGGCAGGCCGTCCACCTCCTCGACCTCGACGCCGCGCTGGGCGGCGAGCAGCCGGACGTGGTCGAGGTCGGCGCCGGCGCCGCGCCGGGCGAGGACCCGCCAGGGGACGCGGCGCAGCAGCACCCGGGTGGTCTCGCCGACGCCGGGCTTGACCAGGTTGACGCTGTCGATGCCGTACTCGGTGCTGATCCGCTCGACGGCGGCCCAGCCGGCCCAGTCGGGCGCGCGGTCCGGGGCGGTGGGCAGCCGGTCGGCGGCGGCGACGGCCTCCGGGCGGACGGCGTCGAAGTGGTCGGCCACGGTGTCGAGGAAGGCGGCGGAGACGTCCGCGCCGGCCAGTTCGGCGTAGTACTTGGCGCCGTGGAAGTCGTCCGGGCCGATCAGGCCGGGCCGCAGCACGGTGCGCGAGACCAGGCCGGAGACGGTGGAGTTGAGGCAGGCGGAGGGGATCAGGAAGTCGTCCCGGGTGCCGTAGGTGCGCGCGCAGCGGCCGGGGTCGGCGAGGACGGCGAGGTCCGGGTCGAATCCGGTGCCGGCCAGGGCCTCGGCGAGTTCGCGGCTGATCGCGCCCTTGCCGGTCCAGCCGTCGACGAAGACCACGTCGCCGGCGCGGTGGTGGGCGGCCAGGTAGCGCAGGGCTACCGGGTCGATGCCGCGGCCGCGGACGATGGAGACGGCGTAGTGCGGGGTGTCGAGTCCGTGGGCGTGGGCGAGCCAGCGGCGGATCAGGATGCCGACGGGCGTGCCGGCCCGGGCCAGCGAGGCGAGCACCAGGCCGGGGCCGCGCTCGCGCAGCAGGGTCTCGGCGACGGTGCCGGCGGCGAGCGCGATGCGGCGGGCGGAGGCGCGCAGCGCCTGGTGGAACAGCTCCTGGTACTCGGGGCTGGGCTGGTACTCGACCGGCAGCGATTCGGCGTAGTGCGCGCCGCCGTTCTGGACGGCCTCCTCGCGCTCCTCGGTGGGGGCTTCGAGCGGGACGCCGGAGAGGTCCTTGAGCAGCCAGGCCACCTCGTCGGGCCGGTAGGAGGAGAACGCCGGGCCGTACAACGGGGACGGCAGCCCAGACGGCCGGGGGGAAGGCCTGTGGGAGGGCAGCACCGCGAGCACCACCTGGTCGGTGACCTGCCGCAGCTGGCCGAGCAGGGCGCGCTCGCCCTCGCGCAGGGCGGGGGTGTCGGCGACGTCGTCGACCACCAGCACGACCGCGTCGAACCGGCGGGCCGGGTCGCTGCCGGGGGCGACGTTGTAGGCGTAGCGCTCGCGCGAAGCGTCGTCCTGCGGGTCGTCGTGGGCGGGGAAGGCGAGGCGGGTGCGGATGGCGTAGCCGGGGTCGTCCACGGCGAGGACGGGCGAGCGGGTGGTGGTGGAGTAGCGGACGCGGTCGCCGCCCAGCCGGTCGGCGAGTGCGCCGGCCAGCCTCAGCGGGGCGTACATCAGTTCCTCGAAGCCGAGGACCAGCACGCGCCGCGCCGTAGCGGGCAGTGCGTCGGCCAGCTGTGCGGCCAGGCGGGGCAGGGCGGCGTCCAGTCGGACGCGGTCGCGGGCGGTGAACCCGTGCCGGCCGCCGTCGGGGAGCCCGGCGGGCCAGTCCAGGTCGACCCGGGCGAGCGGTGCGGGCGGTCCGGGGGGCGCGGCGGGGGCGGGGGCGGCCTCGGCTATCAGCCGCTCGGCGCGGTCCAGGACGTCCGCGGGCAGCTGGACGGCGCCGCTGGCGGTGGCCACCAGGTCGAGCCGGACGCCGAGTTCGGCGGCGGTGTCGGCGAGTCGGCGGCGGTCGGCGGTGGAGCGCAGGTCGACCAGGGCGACGACGACGTAGTGGTCGCGGGGGTGGCGGGCGTGCAGTTCGCGGATGGTGTTGAGGACCGTGCGGCCGGTCGAGAACTCGTCGTCGACCAGCACCAACGGGCCGTCACCGGTGAGGAGCTCGGGATCGGCGGGGAGCAGCAGGTGCGAGGTGGCGTGCGAGTGCTCCTCCTCGAAGCCGCCGAGTGGGGGCACGCCGGCCACCGGGCGGCGGGTGGAGTGCAGGTACGGGGCGTCGAGGCCGTCGGCGACGCTGTGGCCGAGGCCGGTGGCCGTCTCCGCGTAGCCGAGGACGACGGCCCGCGCGGCGGCCTCGTCGCCGAGCAACTCGCGGACCTGCCGGCCGAGTTCGAGCCCAACGCCGTGGACGACCGCGGGCCGCTGCGGGACGTGCTTGCCGAGCACGGTGGAGACCAGCAGGTGGGCGCGCTTCGGGTTCTGGGAACGCAGGGCCAGGCCCACGAGTTCGGGGAGGCGGTCCGATCCGGTCAGGGCGATGCCGGCCCGGTCGGCGACCCAACGGCCGGTCCACGTCTGCTGTGCTGTCACTGCTGGTCCTGCCTTCGCATGGTGCGGTGGTGCGGTCTTCGGATCGGTTGGATCGGTCGGATCGGCCGGATGGGTCGGATCGGTGGGGCCGTTCGGGTCAGCCGCGGACAGCCCCCTCAGCCGCGCGCAGCCCCCTCACCCCCTCACCCCCCGCACAGGCAGGCCGCGAGCAGCTCCGCGAAGCTCACGTCCTCCCGGGCCACCCCGAACACCTCCGCCCGCAGCAACACCCGCTCCGCCCAGGCCCGGTGCGGCCGGGCCTCGTTCATCTTGTTGGTGTACGCCGAGCGCAGGACCCCGCCGCCGTCCCGCTCCTGCCGGAGGATGTCCCGGGCGTCGCAGTACTCCTCGTGCGTGACCACCGAGAGGGCGTGCACGGCGGGGACGTGGCTGGGGTGGATGCAGGTCTTGCCGAGCAGGCCGTTGGCCCGGTCGAGCTCGACCTCCCGGATCAGCCCGTCCAGGTCGTGCTCGATGATCCGCCGGCGGACCTCCTCGCCGGAGGCCCGGGCCGTCCCGGGGGCCTCGGCGAACGGCGTGCGGCGCAGCTGCGGCTTGAACATCCGCTCCTGGACCGGGAAGTACTCCCAGACCGGACCGGTGACGGTGTACCCGGTGCCGTCCGCCCGGCCGAGCACGTTGACCACGTCGCCGATCACCGCCGAGACCAGGGCTACGTCGTATGCGGTGAGGTCGGGCGAGCGGCGCAGGCCGTACGCGGAGCAGAGGTCGGTCACGCCGAGGCGGACGGCGAGCACCCGCTCCCGGTGCCCGGCGAGCAGGTCGGCGATGCCGAAGAGCTGCTGGCGCCTGGTCTCCAGGTGGGCGAGTTCGGGTGACTCCAGGACGGGCATGGCGAACAGCCGGCGCCCGGTGGCGGCCTCGGCGGCGGCCAGGGCGGCCAGGTACGCGCCGCCGGTCTCCGTGGTGAACTTCGGCAGGACGAACCCGCTCAGCAGCTCGACGGCCGGCCCGAGCCGCTCGGCCAGGTCGAGGATCTGGGAGGCGGCTCGAACTCTGATGAAGAGCAGGGGGTGGCCTTGTGTGCAGTCGGTGAAATCCCTGACCAGGTCATTCAACTGCTCGATCAGGTTCCGCTCCCCCGCGTCCACCTCGTGGTCGGCGATCGCGTCCTCCAGGCAGAGCACCATCGACACCACGCCCCGAGCAGCCTGTTTGCGGATGTCGGCGGCCAGCGCGGGCCGGGTGGCGGGGCTGTAGAGGGTGCCGCCGAGGGCGGTGGCCAGCACCGCGGCCTCGCTCCGCGCGGTGAACGGCCGGGGCGGTTCGAGGAAGAGGCGACCGCGTACGTCGTCGGCGAGGTGGCCGAAATGGCGCAAGGTGCTCTCCTCAGAGGTTTGACGGCCACCGGTCCGTTGCCGGGGCGTGCGGCGGCGCGGGACGACACCGCGATCCAGCGGTGCGACACCATGGTTAACCGGTCCACGGGGCTCCGTGGTTCCCGGACGGACGCCGGCGGGCCCCCTCCGCCCGACCCCGGCGGGCCCTTGGACCGCCCATCGTACGGACGGATTCCGGCCGTCCCCGGTTCCTCGGCACTGAACTCCCGGAACATCGCCGTCCAGATCACTGATCACCGGTCGAGCACCGGCAAACCCCCGGCAAGCGCAAGTCTTGGCAAAGTTCGACCTGGTTCCGACGGTCCCGGTCACGTTGTCCGAAGGGGTGGCGAACGGGCAGGATGGTCGGCTATGACGCACGTGATGGCCAAGGGCGCCAACATCGCACTGCCGGCTGCGGCGGTCCGCGCCGTGCTGCGCTGGAGCGCCACGCCCGGTGCGCCGGACGTGGACGCGTCCGCGCTGCTGCTCGGCGCCACCGGCAAGGTCCGTTCGGATGCCGACTTCGTCTTCTACAACCAGCCGCGACACCCCTCCGGCCTGGTGCGCCACCTGCCCAAGCAGCAGACCTCCGGCGGCGCCGAGATCATCGACACGATCGAGGTCGAACTCGCCAAGCTGCCCGCCGACGTCGACCGGGTGGTGCTGGCCGGCTCCTCCGAGGGCGGCTCCTTCCGCGCGGTGCCCGGGCTGCGCCTGCTGCTCTTCGACGCCACGGCCGGGGACGGCACGCCCGCACTCGCCGAGTTCGCGATCTCCGACGGCGAGAACGTCACCGCCCTGGTCGCGGGCGAGCTGTACCGGCGCTCCGGCGCCTGGAAGTTCCGGGCGATCGGCCAGGGCTACACCTCCGGCCTGATCGGCCTGGCCACCGACTTCGGCATCACCGTCGACGACGAGGCGGAGGCCGACGCGGCCCCGGCGGCGGCCTCGACGGCCACCCCCACCGCCGCCGTCGACCCGCGCAGCACCCCGCTGCCCGCCCCGCGCCCGACCGCCCCGCCCGAGCCCGGCACCTTCACCCTGGCCCCGGCCGTCCCGCAGCCGTCGGCCACCCCCCAGGGCCGGCCCCAGCAGCCCGCCGCGGCCGCCCCGGGCACGGTGCCGCCCCCGCCGACCGCCCCGCCCACCGTTCCCCCGGCCGCGCCGCCGGCTCCGACCGCACCCCCGGCCCACCAGCCCGGCACCGGGTACGGCTACCCGCAGCAGCCACAGCCCCAGCAGCCGCCCGGCACCGGCTACGGCTATCCGCAGCAGCAGCCCGGTACCGGCTACGGGTACCCGCAACCCACTCCCCAGCCGTACCCGCAGCAGCAGGGCACCGGCTACGGCTACCCGCACCAGCAGCAGCCCGCCCCGCAGCAGCACCCCGGCAGCTACGGCTACCCGCACGCCGGCACCGGCCAGCAGCCGCCGGCCCAGGCCCCCGCGCAACCACCGGCCCAGGCCCCGGCCCAGCCGCCCACCGGCGAGGAGTTCGCCCTGCCGCCGCAGGGCCCGCAGTTCCAGCCCCGCTGACCGGCCTGCTCAGGGCACCACCGCCGCCCGGCTCCGACCAGACCGGGCAGGGCCGAGGCCGGGCAGGGCCGAGGCCGGGCGGGGCCTAGTCGGAACCGCCCTGGCTCTTGTACCCGCGCTGCCACTGCATCCCGAACCCGTACAGCCGGTCGATGTCCGCCTGGAACCCGTTGACGTACCGCACCTCACGGCGCACCGTCAGCTGGTTGTCCCCCGCGTTCTCGATCAGCACCACCGCGCACGAGCGCGCCGCCCGGGCCCGTTCGTCCAGCTTGATCTCGATCCGCGGCCCGGTCTGCGGCACGATCGTCACCACCGCGTGGGACTGCTCGAAGGCCGGCGTGCCGTCGTAGATGTAGACGAAGATCAGCAGCCGTTTGAACTTGTCCTTCTTCTCCAGGTTGACGTACATCGTCTCGCCGGACGGCGCCCCGTACTGGTCGTCGCCGCTGAGCTTGATGTACGGCGGTTGCCGGAGGTCGCCGAAGTAGCCGCCGAGCGGCTGCACCACGCCGCTGCTCCCGTCGGACAGTTCGTACATGCACGCCAGGTCGAGGTCGACGTTGACCTGCTCGTTCTGCACCGAGTCCGGCTCCAGCGGGCGCAGGATGCGGGGGCTGAAGAGGCGCTTGGCGCGTTCCCGGGCACTCGGCCGGACGGCCCCGGAGCGGGTGGTCCAGTGCAGGTTGACGTAGAGGTAGCCGGTGGTGGCCGCGGACCCGGTGATCGCGTGCTGCGGGGTCGACTTGGTGAGTATGACCTTGTGCTGACCGCCCGGGTTGTCGAAGGTGTAGTTCCGCTCCCCGCGCAGGTACTCCCAGATCGAGACCATCCCGCCCTCTCCCCCTGCTCCCGTCAGGCGATCTGACGGTCCGCCGCTCCATGATCGGGCATCAGCCCGGCCCTCGGATACCCAAACCTTCCCCTCCCCTACCCCGTCGGGCCCCCCGGCGCTCACCGCCGGGTCGACGAGTGGAGCGGCCGGCGGGTCGATTGGCGGGAGGAAGCCCCCCTCCCGTAACATGCCGCCCCTTCGGACGCGATATCGTCTAGCCGCACAGGTGTCCCGTCCGCCCCTGCGCGGGTGCGGCGGGTACGCCGTGCGGCGACGAACGAACCGTCAGGCGCGACCCGAGTACCGGGAGCTGACCGCCTGTGTCGCTCTGTGAACCCGTCCCCTGCGGAAACCCGAGGCCCGACCCGCAATGAACCTGACCTCCATACAGCTGGTCTGGACCGTCGTCGGCGGCGCAGCCCTGCTGTTCGTCGCCGTCCTGCTGGCGACGCTGCGTTTCAAGAACACGAAGAAGGAAGAGGCCGGCGACTCCTGGGAGCGCAGCGAGGAGCGTCGGCGGCGCAAGGAGATGATCTACGGCATCTCCTCCTACACGCTGCTGTTCTGCTGCGCCGGTGTCGCGGCCGCGCTGTCCTTCCACGGCCTGGTGGGCTTCGGCAAGGAGAACCTGGGGCTGTCCGGCGGCTGGGAGTACCTCGTCCCGTTCGGCCTCGACGGCGCCGCGATGTTCTGCTCGGTGCTCGCCGTCCGCGAGGCCAGCCACGGTGACGCCGCGCTCGGCTCCCGCCTGCTGGTCTGGGTGTTCGCGATCGCCTCGGCCTGGTTCAACTGGGTGCACGCGCCGCGCGGCGTGTCGCACGACGGCGCCCCGCAGTTCTTCTCCGGCATGTCGATCTCGGCGGCGATCCTGTTCGACCGCGCGCTGAAGCAGACCCGCAAGGCCGCGCTGCGCGAGCAGGGGCTCGTGCCGCGCCCGCTGCCGCAGATCCGGATCGTCCGCTGGCTGCGCGCCCCGCGCGAGACCTACGCGGCCTGGTCGCTGATGCTGCTGGAGAACGTCCGCAGCCTGGACGAGGCGGTCGAGGAGGTGCGCGAGGAGCGCCAGGCCAAGCTGGACGCCAAGGTGCGGGCCCGCACGGCCGACCGCCGCGAGCGGGCCGAGCTGAAGGCCATCTCCCGCCAGGGCGGCATGCTCGCCCGGGCCCGCGGCGGCCGCCAGGTGCCCGCGCTCACGGCTGCCGGCGACGGCCAGACCGCTACGGAGCCTGCCCTAGCCGCCGAGTCGGACACCGCCTCCTCGCACCAGGCCGCCTCGGGCCCGCTGGAGCCGGCCGCGCTGGACGCCGGCCGCCGCCCGCGTGCCGCCGTCGGCTCGTCGTACGCGCCGTCCTCCTCGGCGTCCTCCTCGTCCTACTCGTCGTCCTACTCCTCGTCCTCGTCCGCCGGATCGGCCTCGGGCTCGTCCTACCGCAGCTCGACCATCGACCTGACGGCCGACGACGACACCCTGTCGATGCCCAAGCTGGACTCGCTGGAGCGCAAGCTGCGCGCGATCGAGCAGCAGCTCGGCTGAGCGGGCGCACCGCGACGCGAAACGGCCGCCCCCGGATTCCCGGAGGCGGCCGTTTCGCGTACCCGGCGGGCTATTCGCCGGTACCCGTACTCACCAGTTCCGGTTCGTCCCGCGCGGCCTCGCGCCGGTTGCGCAGGATCGACGAGCCGAGCGCCAGCCCGATGAAGGCGACGCCGATCAGGCCGGTGACGATCTCCGGGATGTGGTATTTGATCCCGACCAGCAGGATCACCGAGAGCGCGCCGATCGCGTAGTGCGCGCCGTGCTCCAGGTAGACGTAGTCGTCCAGGGTGCCCTTGCGGACCAGGAAGACGGTCAGCGAGCGGATGTACATCGCGCCGATGCCCAGGCCCAGGGTGATCTGGAAGATGTCGCTGGAGATGGCGAACGCGCCGACCACGCCGTCGAAGGAGAACGAGGCGTCCAGGACCTCCAGGTAGAGGAAGAGGAAGAACGCGGCCTTGCCGCCGACCTGGAGGATCGACTTGCCGGACTTCTCGGCCTCCTCCTCGCGCTCGGCGTCCTCCTCCAGACCCGATTCGAAGATCGAGGAGAGGCCGCCGACCACGAGATAGGTGATCAGGCCGAGGACACCGGCGAGCAGAACGGTTTCAGCGTGCTCCCCGGCGAAGAAGTTGGAGGCCAGCACCAGCACGACCAGCGCGACGACGCTGGAGAAGGCGTCCAGCTTGCCGACCTTCTCCAGCGGGCGCTCGATCCAGCCCAGCCAGTTGTGCTCCTTCTCGTCGTCGAACACGAAGTCGAGGAAGATCATGAGCAGGAAGACGCCGCCGAAGGCCGCGATGGCGGGGTTGGCCGCCTCCAGGTACTGACCGTAGGTCAGGCCGGCGTGCGTCTTGTCGGAGTGCAGCGCGAGGTCGACGACCGTCGCGGGGTTGAGCTTCGCGGTGAGGCCGACCACCAGCAGCGGGAAGACCAGCCGCATGCCGAAGACGGCGATGAGCACGCCGACGGTCAGGAAGATCTTCTGCCAGTACGGGTTCATCCGCTTCAACACCGTGGCGTTGACCACCGCGTTGTCGAACGACAGGGAGATCTCCAGGATGGAGAGGATCAGCACGATGCCGAATCCTTGGGCCCCCCAGAGCAGTCCGGCCGCGATCAGGCCTAGGACGGTGATCGCGAACGACCAGCCGAAAGTGCGGAGGAACACGGGACTTGGTTACCTTTCGGGTTTCGGGCCGTGCCGGGGGCGGCCTCGTCCCGAGACGCCCTGACCGGGCCGGGCCCGGTCAGGTCACCCCCGCACTGCCTTCTGTTCTCATGATCGTAGGTTGGGTGCGATTGTTCTGATTTTCGCCTTTTCGCCCTTACTGTACGTTTACGCCGAAATCGAGGGCGATGCCGCGCAGGCCGGAGGCGTAGCCCTGGCCCACCGCGCGGAACTTCCACTCGCCCGCGTAGCGGTACAGCTCGCCGAAGATCATCGCGGTCTCGCTGGACGCGTCCTCGGACAGGTCGTAACGGGCGATCTCCTCGCCGTCGAGGGAGTTGGCGACCCGGATGTAGGCGTTGCGGACCTGCCCGAAGTTCTGCAGCCGCGCCTCGGCGTCGTAGATCGACACCGCGAACACCACCTTGTCCGCCTGCGCCGGAACCAGCTCCAGGTTGACCAGGACCACCTCGTCGTCGCCGTCGTCCTCGCCGCCGGTGAGATTGTCACCAGTGTGCTCGACCGAGCCCTCGGGGCTCTTGAGGTTGTTGTAGAAGACGAAGTACTCGTCACCGAGCACCCGGCCGCCACCACAGATCAGGGCGCTCGCATCGAGGTCGAACGGTGCGCCCGTGGTCGAACGGGCGGACCAGCCGAGGCCGATCTGGACCTGCGTCAGGTTCGGCGCGGCCTTGGTGAGCGAGACGTTCCCGCCCTTGGCGAGCGTGACCACCATGACTGTTCTTCCTCCCTTGCCTTCTCCCGGGGCGCGCCTACAAGGTGTAGTCCCCCACGGCCCGGGCCGGCCCCGTTTGGCCGGCTGAACTTCCTGAACTCACATCCTCGCAGCGCACGGAGCCGACACGAAGCCGGGGCGGCCCCGGACCTCTGGAGGTCCGGGGCCGCCCCGTAGAAGGCTCCCGCGCCGGGCGACCGGCCGTCGTCCGCCGCCGCCCCGCGCCGTCCGGTGTCGTCCGGTCAGACGTTGACGCCGAAGTCCTGGGCGATGCCGCGCAGGCCGGAGGCGTAGCCCTGGCCGATGGCCCGGAACTTCCACTCCGCGCCGTTGCGGTACAGCTCGCCGAAGACCATCGCGGTCTCGGTGGAGGCGTCCTCGGAGAGGTCGTAGCGGGCCAGCTCCGTGTTGTCGGCCTGGTTCACCACGCGGATGAACGCGTTGCGGACCTGGCCGAAGTTCTGCCCGCGGTTCTCGGCGTCGTAGATCGAGACCGGGAAGACGATCTTCTGCACGTCCGCCGGGACGCCGGCCAGGTTGACCTTGATCGCCTCGTCGTCGCCCTCGCCCTCGCCGGTGCGGTTGTCACCGGTGTGCTCGACGGAGCCGTCCGCGCTCTTCAGGTTGTTGAAGAAGACGAAGTTCCCGTCCGAGGCGACCTTGCCCTGCTCGTTGCAGAGCAGCGCGCTGGCGTCCAGGTCGAAGTCCGTCCCGGTGGTGGTCCGGACGTCCCAGCCCAGGCCGACGACCACGGCCGAAAGCCCCGGGGCCTCCTTGGTGAGCGAGACATTGCCGCCCTTGCTCAGGCTGACACCCACTTGTCCTCCAAGAATCGGGAGGCACGCCCTGGTGCCCCCGTGGTGCGGTTCGAGGCGCCGGCCGGCGAGCGGCTCACGTGCCCCACCCGGCCAACGGACCGAGCGTAGTGCGCGGTTCCCGTCCGGACGTGCGAACGGGCCCGGCGCGGCTGTTCGAAGTTCGCGGGGCCGGGCCCACGGCCACCGCCACGGGCCTCCACGCGGGGCCTCAGAGGGCGCCGAGGGCCTTCAGGTACTCCTGCTCGTCCCGGGCGTCCGGGAGGTCGTTGACGACGCTCCAGCGCACCGTGCCCGCCGTGTCGATCACGAAGGTGCCGCGCACGGGGCAGCCCTTCCGCTCGTCGAGGACGCCGTAGGCGCGGGCGACCTCGCCGTGCGGCCAGAAGTCGGCCAGCAGCGGGAACTCCAGGCCCTCCCGCTCGGCGAAGACGCGCTGGGTGAACTGCGAGTCGCAGGAGACGCCGAGCACCTGGACCCGGTCGTTCTGCAACTGCGCCAGCTCCCGCTGGATGGCGCCGAGCTCGCCGGTGCAGACGCCGGTGAAGGAGAACGGGTAGAAGACCAGGACGACGTTCCGCTCGCCCCGGAAGTCGGAGAGGCGGACCGCTTCGCCGTGCTGGTTGTTGAGCTCGAAGTCCGGAGCCTCGGTGCCGACCTCGATGGCCATGGACGTGACCTTTCTGACGCGACCGCGCCGCGCGGGCGGCGCGGCCAGCGCCATCCTCGCATCCGTTCGGGCACGTTCCGCCGAATGGATGAGGGCGGCACCCGCGCGCTCCACCGCTTTCGCCCTGGGCGAACGCGTTTCCGGGCCGGCCCCGGGGCGGACGCGACCCCTGGCGACCACGCTCCGTGACGACGAGGGCGACGCCGCCCCCGGCTCCGGACCCGGAAAACGATCGGGCCCCGCCGGAGGGATCCTCCGGCGGGGCCCGGTGCGGGGCCTCAGAGCCCGCTCAGCGCTTGCCGGCCGGCTTGGCCGTGGACTTGGTGGCGAGCCGGGTGGCCGCCCAGTCCTTGGCGACCGCGATCGAGCTGGTCTGGGAGAGACCGGCGGTGCGGGCCGCGTCCGCGATGTCGGACGCCTCGATGTGGCCGTCGCGCCCGGTCTTGGGCGTCAGCAGCCAGATCAGACCGCCTTCGGCCAGGTACTCCAGGGCGTCGACGAGGGAGTCGGTGAGGTCCCCGTCGTCGTCGCGGTGCCACAGCAGGACGGCGTCGGCGACGTCGTCGTAGTCCTCGTCGACGAGATCCGTCCCGGTGAGCTCCTCGATGCCTTCGCGGAGATCCTGGTCAGTGTCGTCGTCGTACCCCAGCTCCTGGATGATCTGGCCCTCTTCGAAGCCGAGACGGGTCGCCGGGTTGGACTTGTCCGCGGGGTCCGCGGTCGCGCTCACGGGAATAACCTCCAGTATTCGGCCCGGCGTCCATGCCGAGGCTGTGGCCGTAGTCCACACGGGCGCGGCGGTTCGCGCAAGTACCCGCCCCCCGATCCCCCCCAAAGGTTGACGTGCCACAGCGGGGACACGCCGTTCGATGTGTCGGGAATCACGCCGATTTGCCCTTCTCTGCATGAGACAAGGATGCTTCGGGTGGTCCCGGCCCACAGGGCGTACGGATGCCCGAGATACGAACGGCATTCGGGTCCGCGCGTGCGCGGGCGTAGAGTCTCCTGTTGGCCCTCACCCCGGCCGCCCGCCATCGGGCGGACGGGACACCAGGTCGGACCACCTCTGTACGTAGCACCCGGGGGTGTGCGGGGCGGGCGAAGTCGCCCGGACCCGCGCACCGCCAGACCGTCCCGCCCACCAGGCGGAACGGTTACCGATCGGTAGAGATGACGGATCTCCGAGCGCGGTAGCACGATGGAGGCGGCGCGACACACCTCAGTTTCGACCGACAGTGAAGGAACAGCGTGGCTTCCGGATCCGATCGCAACCCGATCATCATTGGCGGCCTTCCGAGTCAGGTCCCGGACTTCGATCCCGAGGAGACCGCGGAATGGCTGGAGTCGCTTGACGCGGCCATCGACGAGCGGGGGCGCGAGCGCGCCCGCTACCTGATGCTCCGCCTGATCGAGCGCGCCCGCGAGAAGCGTGTCGCCGTGCCCGAGATGCGCAGCACGGACTACGTCAACACCATCGCGACCAAGGACGAGCCGTTCTTCCCCGGCAACGAGGAGATCGAGCGAAAGATCCTCAACGCGACCCGCTGGAACGCGGCCGTGATGGTCTCCCGGGCACAGCGCCCGGGCATCGGCGTGGGCGGGCACATCGCCACCTTCGCCTCCTCCGCGTCGCTGTACGACGTCGGCTTCAACTACTTCTTCCGCGGCAAGGACGCCGAGGGCGAGTCCGGCGACCAGATCTTCTTCCAGGGCCACGCCTCCCCCGGCATCTACGCCCGCGCGTTCCTGCTGGACCGACTGTCCGAGCAGCAGCTCGACGCGTTCCGCCAGGAGAAGTCGAAGGCCCCGTACGGCCTCTCCAGCTACCCGCACCCGCGGCTGATGCCGGACTTCTGGGAGTTCCCGACCGTGTCCATGGGCCTCGGCCCGCTCGGCGCGATCTACCAGGCCCGGATGAACCGCTACCTGGAGCACCGCGGGATCAAGGACACCTCCGACTCGCACGTCTACGCCTTCCTCGGCGACGGCGAGATGGACGAGCCGGAGTCGCTGGGCCAGCTGTCGCTGGCCTCGCGCGAGGGCCTCGACAACCTGACCTTCGTGGTCAACTGCAACCTGCAGCGCCTGGACGGCCCGGTCCGCGGCAACGGCAAGATCATCCAGGAGCTGGAGTCCCAGTTCCGGGGCGCCGGCTGGAACGTGATCAAGCTGGTCTGGGACCGCAGCTGGGACCCGCTGCTCGCGCAGGACCGCGACGGCGTCCTGGTCAACAAGCTGAACACCACGGTGGACGGCCAGTTCCAGACCTACGCCACCGAGACCGGTCAGTACATCCGCGAGCACTTCTTCGGCAGCGACCTGCGCCTGCGCAAGATGGTCGAGAGCATGACCGACCAGCAGGTCCAGCACCTGGGTCGCGGCGGCCACGACCACAAGAAGATCTACGCGGCGTTCAAGGCGGCCCGCGAGCACAAGGGCCAGCCGACGGTCATCCTCGCCCAGACGGTCAAGGGCTGGACGCTCGGCCCCAACTTCGAGGGCCGCAACGCCACCCACCAGATGAAGAAGCTGACGGTCGAGGACCTGAAGCGCTTCCGCGACCGGCTGCACCTGCCGATCACCGACAAGCAACTGGACGAGGGCTACCCGCCCTACTACCACCCGGGCCGCGACTCGGAAGAGATCCAGTACATGCACGACCGCCGCAGCGAGCTGGGCGGCTACGTGCCGACCCGCAAGGTGCGCCCGCGTCAGCTGGAACTGCCCGGCGACGACGCGTACAAGGCGGTCAAGAAGGGCTCCGGCAACCAGACCATCGCCACCACCATGGCGTTCGTCCGGGTGCTCAAGGACCTCATGCGGGACAAGGGCATCGGCAACCGCTTCGTGCCGATCGCGCCCGACGAGTACCGCACCTTCGGCATGGACTCGCTCTTCCCGTCGGCGAAGATCTACAACCCGCTCGGCCAGACCTACGAGTCGGTCGACCGCGACCTGCTGCTGGCCTACAAGGAGTCGCCGACCGGCCAGATGCTGCACGACGGCATCTCCGAGGCCGGCTGCACCGCCTCGCTGATCGCCGCCGGCTCCTCCTACGCCACCCACGGCGAGCCGCTGATCCCGGTGTACGTCTTCTACTCGATGTTCGGGTTCCAGCGCACCGGCGACCAGTTCTGGCAGATGGCCGACCAGCTGGCCCGCGGCTTCGTCATCGGCGCCACCGCCGGCCGCACCACGCTGACCGGCGAGGGCCTCCAGCACGCCGACGGCCACTCGCAGCTGCTGGCCTCGACCAACCCCGGCGTCGTCGCGTACGACCCGGCGTACGGCTTCGAGATCGCGCACATCGTCCAGGACGGTCTGCGGCGGATGTACGGCACCAGTGCCGAGCACCCGCACGGCGAGGACGTGTTCTACTACATGACCGTCTACAACGAGCCGATCAAGATGCCGGCCGAGCCCGAGAACGTGGACGTCGAGGGCATCCTCAAGGGTCTGCACAAGTACGCGCCGGGCACCGCCGGCCAGATCCCGGCCCAGATCCTCGCCTCCGGCGTGGCCGTGCCGTGGGCCCTGGAGGCCCAGCGCATCCTCGCCGAGGAGTGGAACGTCAAGGCCGACGTCTGGTCCGCGACCTCCTGGAACGAGCTGCGCCGCGACGCGGTGGAGGCCGAGGAGTTCAACCTGCTGCACCCCGAGGAGCAGCAGCGCGTGCCGTACGTCACCCAGAAGCTCCAGGGTGCCGAGGGCCCGGTCGTCGCCGTGTCCGACTGGATGCGCGCGGTGCCGGACCAGATCTCCCGCTGGGTGCCCGGTCAGTACCAGTCGCTGGGCGCCGACGGGTTCGGCTTCGCCGACACCCGCGGTGCGGCGCGTCGCTTCTTCCACATCGACGCGCAGTCGGTCGTCCTGGCGGTGCTCACCGAGCTCGCCAAGCAGGGCAAGGTCGACCGCAGCGCGCTGAAGGACGCGATCGACCGCTACCAGCTGCTCGACGTGGCCGCGGCCGACCCGGGCGCCGCCGGCGGCGACGCCTGATCACCCGCTAGACCCTGAAGGGCCGGGCCTCCGACCACGGAGGTCCGGCCCTTCGGCGTTCCCGGGTGCACCCGAGCGGGTCCCGCTGGTCCCACCGGCCCGCGGCGGCGGATGAGGGCACGCAGCGGCCCCGGACTCCATCGAGTCCGGGGCCGCTGGTCGTCGGCCGTTGGCCGCGCGGGATCAGATGTGGACGGCCGGGCCCGCGTCGACGGTGCCGCGGCGGGTGAGCAGGCCGAGCACGGCGGCGCCGAAGGCCACCACGGCGGCGACCGCGAAGGCGAGCGACATGCCGCTGACGAAGGAGTCGTGCACGGCGCCGGCCATCGCGTCCACCGCCTGCTGCGGGGTGCCGGCCGGGGCCGGCGGGGCGATGCCGAGCTGCGCGGCCTGCTTGAGGCCCTCGGCCTCGGCGCCCTGGACCGGCGGCAGGCCGGCCCGGGCCCAGTTGCCCGGCAGCACGTCGGTGACCTTGGCGGCCATCAGCGCGCCGAGCACCGCGGTGCCGAGGCTGCCGCCGACCTGCATCGCGGCCTGCTGGAGGCCGCCGGCCACACCGGACAGCTCCAGCGGGGCGTTGCCGACGATCACCTCGGTGGCGCCGACCATGACCGGGCTGATGCCGAGGCCCATCAGGACGAACCAGAGCGACATCACGCCGGTGCCGGAGCCCGCGTCCAGGGTGGACATGCCGAACATCGCGGTGGTGGTGATCAGCATGCCGGCCACGATCGGGATCCGCGGGCCGAGCTTGCCGATCGCGATGCCCGCCACCGGCGAACCGATGATCATCATGCCGGTCATCGGCAGCAGGTGGACACCGGCCGACACCGGCGACATCCCGTGCACGTTCTGCAGGTAGAAGGTCACGAAGAAGATCGCGCCGAAGAACGCGAAGGCCATCAGCACCATCAGCAGGGTGCCCGCCGACAGCGGCACCGAACGGAACAGGCTGAGCGGGATCAGCGGCTCCTTCGCCCGGGCCTGCCAGAACGCGAAGAGCACCATCAGGACCACCGCGCCGCCCAGGAACAGCAGCGTGCGGGCATCGCCCCAGCCCCACTCGGGGGCCTTGATGATGCCGAAGACCAGCGCGAACATCGCCACCGAGAGCAGCGCGATCCCGGGCAGGTCGAAGGACTTGGCGGCCTTCTCGGCCCGCACGTCCTTGAGGATCCACAGGCCGAGGCCGAGCGCGATCAGGCCGACCGGGATGTTGATGAAGAAGACCGACTCCCAGTTGACGTGCTCGACCAGCAGGCCGCCGACGATCGGGCCGGCCGCGGTCGAGGCGCCGATCACACCGCCCCAGATGCCGATCGCCATGTTGAGCTTCTCGGCCGGGAAGGCGCCGCGCAGCAGGCCGAGCGCGGCCGGCTGGAGCAGCGCGCCGAACAGGCCCTGGAGCACCCGGAAGGCGATCACGGTCTGGATGTTGCCGGCGAAGCCGATCGCGGCCGAGGTGGCGGCGAAGCCGACGGCGCCGACCAGGAAGGTGTTCTTGTGGCCGAACCGGTCGCCGATCTTGCCGGCCGTGATCAGGAAGACCGCCAGGGCCAGCAGGTAGCCGCTGGTCACCCACTGGATCTCGGAGGGCGCGGCCTTCAGGTCCGCCTGGATGACGGGGTTGGCGATGGCGACGATCGTGCCGTCCAGGGCGACCATCATCACGCCGACCGCGACGGTCAGCAGGGTCAGCCAGGGGTGCCCCTTGAGCCCTCCCCCGCCCGGTGGCGTGCGCTGCGGCGGGACGTCCGCCTTGGCGTTCTTGACGACGGACTGGCTCATCTGGGGCCCTCCGGGGGCGTGGCAGAGAACGGAACGTGGGCGTGGCGCCGCGACCCACCCGTCCCCACGAGTGCCCGGTCGGCGAGCGCCACTTCCGGCAGATTATGTCAGCCACTGACATTCGGCAAACACTGACTTCTGACTCTGGCTGACATTTGTCAGAGCGCTAAGGTTGTGCTCCTCACCCCGCCCGCACGCGCTCGGAAGGCCCCGCCATGGCCGCTCGCACCCCCACCCCCACCGCCGCCCCGGGCACCCCCGAACGGCTGCCAGGGCTGCGCGAGCGCAAGAAGCAGCAGACCAGGGACGCCCTCGTCCAGGCCGCCCACGTGCTCTTCCTCGGCCAGGGCTTCGCCCGCACCACCGTCGACGAGATCGCCTCCGCCGTCGAGGTCTCCCAGCGCACCTTCTTCCGCTACTTCGCCAACAAGGACGAGGTCGCGCTCGCCGTGATGGCCGACGCCGAGGACTACTTCATCGAGTGCCTGTGCCGCCGCCCGGCCCACGAGTCCCCGCTCCAGGCCCTGCGCGCCGCGATCGTCCAGTCCTGGCGCGAACTCGGCGCCGAACACCGCAGCGGCCCCCGCTCGATCACCACCGCCCTCGAACTGATGCGGATGATCGAGGAGACCCCCACCCTGCTCGCCACCCACCTGCGCCGGGTCACCGAGCAGGAACGGGTGGTCGTCCGGGTGCTCGCCGAGCGCGAGGGCCTCGACCCGGCCGAGGACCTGCGCCCCACCGTGCTCGCCGCCGTCTTCGGCAGCGTGCTGCGCGCCGCCCACCTGTCCTGGACCCCCGACCAGGAGCCCGCCGGGCCCGAGGGCATGGTCACCGTCATCGAGCGCCACTTCGACCAGCTCGGCCCGGCCCTGGCCGGCCACTGGCGCACCGGCCCGCAGTAGTACCGGCCACGCGGTAGTACCGGCCCGCGGTAGTACCGCGGGCACCACTCCCGGCCCCGGAACCGTGCCGGGAGCAGTAGTACCCGGGTAGCACCCCCTACTCCGGTAGCACTCCGATGTTCGACCCCAGTGCGACGACGGGCGGACGGCACCCTCTTAGGCTGGCCCGCGATGAAGACGATCACCACGACCGAAGTCCGCGCGCAGGCCCTCCGGCTGCTCCGCTCGCTCCGGCACCACCTCACCACCCCGACCGGCGGGTACGCCCCGCTGCTCGGGGACTCGCCCCGCGCCTGGCTGCGCCGGCTTCCGTACGTCGTCGCGCTGATCATGCAGGCCTCGCTGATCCCCACCGGGATCGTCGCGCTGGTCGACTTCTACGGCGTCGCCGTGCCCATCGCCGGCGCGCTCACCGTCGCCCAGACCGCACCGCTGCTGCTCGCCATCACCCGGCCGCTGGCCGCCTGGTGGATCAGCGCGGCCACCCTCGTCACCACGGCCTCCATCACCGCCCGGCACCACCAGTTCGGCGGCACCTGGCCGTGGACGGCGCCGATGGTCCTGGCGTACGTCTTCCTGCTGATCGCACTCGCGCTGCGGGAGAGCCGGGCCACCCTGATCGCGGTCTGGATCGCCACGATCCTGCTCACCCTCCTCACCACCACGCTCGGCTTCCCGCACGCCGACGACGGCACCACCATGCTGCTGGTCGCCCTCGGCGGCGCCGCCCTGCTGCTCGGCTGGGCCGTCCAGGACCGCACCGAGGCCCGCCGGCTGCTCGCCGAACAGGAGCACATCAGCGAGGCCGAACGCGAGCGGCGCACCCTGCTGGAGGAGCGCGCCCGGATCGCGAGGGAACTGCACGACGTGGTCGCCCACCACATGTCGGTGATCGCCGTGCAGGCGGCCAGCGCGCCGTACCGGATCACCGGCGTACCGGCCGCGGCCACCGAGGAGTTCACCGCCATCGCCGGCACCGCCCGCGAGTCGCTGACCGAGATGCGCCGGCTGCTGGGCGTGCTGCGCAGCGAGGAGTCCGCCGCCGAGAAGGTGCCGCAGCCCGGGATCGAGCAGCTGCCGCAGCTGATCGAGACGGTGGGGCGGGCCGGGGTCCCGGCCGAGCTGACGGTGGATCCGGGGCTGGCCGAGGCGGTGCCGAAGGCCGTCGGCCTGTCCGCGTACCGGATCGTGCAGGAGGCGCTGGCCAACGTGGTGCGCCACGCGCCCGGTTCGCGGGCCCGGATATCCCTGGTCGACGAGGGCGCCACCCTGCTGCTGACCGTGGTGAACACGCCCCCGCCCCAGCACACCGAGTCGCTGGAGGCCTCCATGGAGGGCACCGGACAGGGACTGATCGGAATGCGGGAACGCGCCCGGCTGGTCGGTGGCAGGCTGGAGACCGGCCCGATGCCGGACGGCGGCTACAAGGTCGCCGCCGTCCTGCCCCTCGAAACCCCCCGGGAGAAGCCCGCATGACCATCCGCGTGATCATCGTCGACGACCAGGCCATGGTGCGGGCCGGCTTCGCCGCCCTGCTCAACGCCCAGAGCGACATCGACGTGGTGGGGGACGCGGCGGACGGCGCGCAGGCCCTGGAGGTGAGCGGCCGCACCCACCCGGACCTGGTGCTGATGGACGTCCGCATGCCCGTCATGGACGGCCTGGAGGCCGCCCGCCGACTGCTCGACCCCGCCGTCCCCGGCGCGCACCGGCCCAAGGTGATGATGCTGACCACCTTCGACGTGGACGACTACGTGTACGAGGCGCTGCGCGCCGGGGCCAGCGGCTTCCTGCTCAAGGACGCCCCGCCGGCCGACCTGATCTCCGCGGTCCGGGTGGTCTCGGCCGGCGAGGCGCTGCTCGCCCCCTCGGTGACCCGCCGGCTGATCGAGGACTTCGCCCGCAACCGGCCGGCCCGGCGGCGGGACCCCAAACTGCGGCTCAACGGCCTCACCCCGCGTGAGACCGAGGTGCTGGAGCTGATCGCCCGCGGCCTGTCCAACCAGGAGATAGCCGGCCGGCTGGTCCTGGCCGAGCAGACCGTCAAGACCCACATCGGGCGCATCCTCGCCAAGCTCGACCTGCGCGACCGCGCCCAGGCCGTCGTCCTCGCCTACGAGTCCGGCCTCGTGACGCCGGGCCAGTGACGCCCGCCGGGCCGGTGGTCCCGGCCGCCCCCACCCGGGCGGCACCCCCGTGGTACCCCGAGCGATACCCCGAGTAGTACCCCGGTAGCACCCGGGAGTTGGCCCCGCGGTGTGACGTCCGCGGGGCCGTCGCATTTCTACCTTCCTTTCCGTCGAAGTCGAACGGACGAGGGAGGGGCCGGACATGGGGAAGTTTCGGGTCAAGAGAGCCATCGCGGCCAGTACGGTGATGCTGGCCGCGGTGCTCGGTCTCGGCGGCTTCTCCACGGATGCCCAACAGGCCGTCACCGGCCCGCCGCCGGGCAGCGCCGCCTGGGTGGCCGACACCGCGCTCGGCGTCCACCCGCCCGACCCGGCCACCGCCACCCCGGCCGAAGTCGCCGCTTTCTTCGCCGAGTTGACGCCCGCCCAGCAGGACGCGCTGGCCGTCCGGCACCCACTGGTGGTCGGCAACCTGGACGGCGCCCCGGTCCAACTCCGGTACCGGGCCAACACGCTGGCCCTCACCGCGGAGCTCGGCCGCGAACTCGCCCGAGCCACCGACCCGGCGCTCACCCCGCAGGACCACGAGCAGGCCCGCACCCGCGCCGAGCGCTACCGCGCCCTGCTGGACGGCGACCGCCGGATCCTCGTCTTCGACCCGCGCGGCCGCGGCGAGGTCGCCGAGGTCTTCGGCGACCTCGCCGCCGCCCCCCGCACCGCCGTCGTCGTCCCCGGCTCGGACAACGACCTGGAGAACTTCGACCGCTCCCCCGGCTCGTACGGCACCCCCGCCGGCATGGCCCGCTCGCTCTACCAGGCCACCGACCGGCAGACCGCCGTCATCGCCTGGACCGGCTACACCACCCCGGTCGGGATCGGCCTGGGCGCCGCCACCGAGGACCTGGCCCGGGCCGGGGCCGCGCGGCTCACCCGACTGCTCGACGGACTCGCCGTCAGCACCCGTCCGCAGGCCCCGGCCACGGTGTTCTGCCACAGCTACGGCTCGGTGGTCTGCGGGCTGGCCCGCCCCGGGCCCGACCAGGCCTCCGGCGTGGTCGTCCTCGGCTCTCCCGGGATGGGCGTCGGCTCGGCCGCCGCCCTCGACCCGCGCGTCCCGCTCTGGGCCACCGCCCGCAACGACTCCGACTGGATCGGCCGGGTCCCCTACGTCTCGGTGCTCGGCCTCGGCCACGGCGCCGACCCCACCGCCCCCGGCTTCGGCGCCCACCCGCTGCCCGCCACCGGATCCGAGGGCCACGCCGGCTACTTCGCCCCCGGCACCGCCTCGCTCACCGCCTTCGCCGCCATCGCCCTCGGCCTCGGCCTCGACCGCTGACCGCCTCACCGAAAGGAGCACCGCCATGGCCCACCCGCTGACCGCCCTGCGCCGCGCCGCCCACCAGGTCGACGCCCGCACCCCCGAGACCCGCGACCGCGCCCTGGACGGGCTGCGCGCCCTCGCCCTGCTCGCCGTGCCGGTCGGGCACTGGCTGCTCGGCGGCTTCACGCTCTCCGCCGACGGCGCCCTGCACAACGCGAGCCCGCTCTCCTCGCTCGGCGGCCTCGCCCCGATCAGCTGGGTGCTCCAGATGCTCGGGGTGTTCTTCCTGGTCGGTGGCCACTCCTCGGTCCAGTCGCTGGAGCGGGCCCGGGCCAAGGGCGTGACGTACCCGGGCTGGCTGCGCGGCCGGTCGGTACGGCTGCTGCGCCCGGTGCTGGGGGTGACGGCCGTCTGGGCGCTGCTGATCGCGCTGCTGCCCGCGCTCGGTGTCCCCGGCGACACCGTGCGGACCGGCGCGACGCTGGTGGTGCAGCCGCTCTGGTACATCGCGGTCTACCTGGGGCTGACCGCGCTCACCCCGCTGTGCGTGGCGGCCGGGCGCCGGCTGGGCGGCTGGTCGGCGGGCGTCCTGGTGGCCGCCGTCGCCGCGGTCGACCTGCTGCGGTACGGGCCGTGGGCGGAGGCGGTGCCGTCCTGGGTCGGACTGTTGAACATCCTGCCGGGCTGGCTGTTCGGCTACCAGCTGGGCGTGCTGTGGGCGCAGGGCCGGCTCGGCCGCCCGGTGGCCCGGGTGCTGCTGGTCGGCGGCGGCGCGCTGTTCGCCACGCTGCTGCTGGCGTTCCACTACCCGGCCAGCATGGTCGGGGTGCCCGGGATGGAGCGGACCAACTCGCACCCGCCGTCCCTGCTGGTGCTGGCCCTGGCGGCGACGCAGTGCGGCGCCGCGGTGCTGCTGCGGGAGCGGCTGGGCCGGCTGCTGACCCGCCGCCCGCTGCTGTGGCTGCCGGTGGTGGTGGTCAACCTCTCGGCGATGACGATCTTCTGCTGGCACCAGAGCGCGATGCTCGCGGTGGCGGTGCCCGGCGCGGCCGGCCTGGGCGCCGTACCGGGGCTGACCACCGCGCCGGACTCGATCGGCTGGGTGGCCGCCCGGGTGGCGCTGCTTCCGCTGTTCGCGGCCGTGCTGGTGGCGATCGGGTGGTTCACCCGGCGGTTCGACGGGCCCTGGACGGCCTTCTCCCGGGCCGGGAAGGCGCTGGCCGCGGCGGGTGCGGCGCTGTTCGCCGCGTACGCGCTGGGCATGGTGTGACCTGCGCCGGAGAGTGAGGCACTGAGGGGCGCGGACCGATCGGTCCGCGCCCCTCCGAGCCCCCTGCCCGGGCCCGCGCGCTGTCGGTCCCCTGCCCTACGCTGCGGGCATGGTGACGTTCGAGGAGTTCCGCGCGATGGCGCTCGCCCTGCCGGAGGCCGCACAGGAGCCGACCTGGGACATCGAGACCCTGCGGATCCGCGGCCGGATCTTCGCGATGGGCGCGCCCGGGGGCCGGTCCGTCACCGTCAAGGCCTCCCCCGAGGACCAGGCCGAACTGCTCGCCGCCGAGCCCGAGGTGTTCTCCAGCGCGCCGTACGTCGGGCGGCACGGCTGGGTGAGCGTCCGGCTGGACCTGGTCGATCCGGAGGAGCTGCGCGACCTCGTCGTCGAGGCCTGGCGGCGCACGGCGCCCAAGCGGATGGTGCGCGAATTCGACGTGCGGGCCGCTCTGTGACGCTGAAACGACACCGCCGGTTCATGTGAGCCATCCCACAGTTTGGGCGGGCGCGTCGCCTCTCCGGGCGCCCTACGCTTGCGCAGGGAAGCAGGCAGTCTTGTCGCACCCTCCGGGCACCGCCCGAGAAACGGTGACGGGCCCTAAGGGAGTTGGTGCGGTGCGCAACCGTCGGCGCTGGAAGCGGGTACTGATCGGGGCGTTCGCGGGCTGTGCCGTGCTCGCCGACGCCGGCGCCGCGGCGGCCCAGGCGGCCGCCTCCACCGAGCAGCTGGCGATCTCCACACCCCCGGCCGGCAGCGCCGCCTGGGTCCAGGACCACAGCTTCGACCGCACCCTGCCCGACCCGGCCACCACCACCCCGGCCGCCGCCGCCGCGTTCTTCGCCTCGCTCGCCCCCACCGAGCTGGACCGGCTGATCCGGGACTACCCGCTGGTCGTCGGCAACTTCGACGGCGCCCCGCTGGACCTGCGCTACCGCGCCAACAAGATCGCGCTGGCCGCCGAACGCGACAGCGCCCGGGCCCGCGCCGCCGACCACAAGCTCGACGCCGACACCCGCGAGCTGGCCGTCTCCCGCGCCAACGACGTCGAGCACCTGCTCGGCCCCGACCGGCAGATCCTCGCCTTCGACCCGCGCGGCCGCGGCCTGATCACCGAGGTGTGGGGCGACCTCGCCGACGCCGAGCGGATCTCCGTCGTCGTCCCCGGCTCGGACGCCGACCTCGGCCACTTCGACCAGGCCGCCGAACCGCTGCGCTCCCCGGCCGGCATGGCCCGCGCCCTGTACACCGAGGAGCAGCGGCAGGCGCCGAACACCCGTACCGCGGTGATCGCCTGGACCGGCTACGTCACCCCGTCCGGCCTCGGCCCGGACGCCGTCACCTCCCGGCTCGCCGACGTCGGCGCGCCCCGGCTGCAGCGGCTGCTCGCCGGGCTCAAGGAGACCACCCGGCCGGACGCGCCCCCGGCCCTGCTCTGCCACTCGTACGGCTCCGTGGTCTGCGGCAACGCCGCCCCCGAGATCCCGCGCGCGGCCGCCTCCCCCTCCGACACCTCCGGGATCACCGACCTGATGGTGTTCGGCAGCCCCGGCATGGGCGTGCAGAGCACCAGCGAGCTGGGCGCCGGCGTGCACGTCTGGGCCACCCGCAACCCCACCGACTGGATCGGCAACGTCCCGTACCTGGAGGTCGGCGGCCTCGGCCACGGCGCCGACCCGACCGCCGGCGGCTTCGGCGCCGAGCAGATCTCCTCGGCCCGCGCGGCCGGCCACAACGGCTACTTCACCGAGGGCACCGACAGCCTGCACAACTTCGCGGCGATCTCGCTCGGCCACTACCAGGACGTCGTCCGGCCCGCCCCGAACTCCTAGAGCCCACATACTCCTAGTCCTGGTAGAGGCGCAGCGCGTCCGCCGCCGCCCGGGCCAGCTCGCGGCGGGCCGCGGGCGGGGCCAGCACCTCGGCGTCCGCGCCGAAGGCGAGCAGCGCACGGACGGCCGCCGGCGCCGGGAAGACCATCGCCACCTCGACCCACTCCTCGGCCGGCCCGGCGCCCGCCTCCGGCGGCGGCGCGGTGACCCGGCCGCCGTGGATGCGGACGAACATATCCAGCCGCCCGCGCCGCACCCGCACCCGGACCGGCAGCTCCTTCGGCAGCCGCTCCACCTGCTCGCGCAGCACCGCCCAGGCATCCCCGAGCCCCACTCCGGGGCGGCGGCGCACCGCCTCCTCGGTGGTCTCGGCGGCCAGCACCCGGTCGGCCCGGAACAGCCGGGGCTCGCCGTGCAGATCGGCCACCAGGTACCAGACCGCGGCCTTGCTCACCAGCCCGTACGGGTCCACGGTGTACTCCACCGGCGCGGGCGTGCCGCTGTGCCGGTAGCGCAGCCGCAACCGCCGGTCGGCGAACACCGCGTACTGCAGCTCGCCCAGTTCGGGGCCGGTCGCGGCGCCGGCCGCCGGGCCGCTCTGCAGCCAGCGGGCCGGGTCGACCAGGATCCGCTCGGTGATGCGCTCGGCGGCCGGGCGGTGCGGGGCCGGCAGCGCGGCCATCACCTTGCGCAGCGCCGAGCCGAGCGCGCCGTCCAGCCCGAGGTCGCTGTGCGCGCCCTGGGCGGAGAGCACGAACAGCGCCCGGGCCTCGTCCGCGGTCAGTCCGGTGACGTCGGTGCGGTAGCCGGGCAGCAGGCTGATGCCCCCGTGCCGGCCGCGTTCGGTGAACACCGGCACGCCGGCGACGGAGAGCGACTCCACATCGCGGTAGATGGTGCGGACGGACACCTCCAGGCGCCCGGCCAGTTCGGTGGCGGGCACCCTGCCGCGGGTCTGGAGCAGGAGCAGGATGGAGAGCAGGCGGTCGGCCTTCATGGCAGCAGAATCCCAGCAATCCTGACGGCGGTTGTCAGGTTTTACTGGGAGATTGCCGTTCGAGCCCGAAAGCCCGCACCACCCCAGGGAGCTGATTCCACGTGAACTCCGTCCAGGACGCCCGCCCGCAGTACCTGCTCGCCCTCGGCCAGTTGGAGAAGCTGTTCGCCGAGATCACCCCGGGCGCCCTCGACCGGCCCACCCCGTGCAGCGCGTTCACCCTGCGGGAGCTGCTGAGCCACGTGGTCGGCGGCATCCACCGGTTCGCCTACCTGG
Organism: Kitasatospora sp. NPDC088861; assembly: GCF_044750105.1. Lineage (NCBI taxonomy): Bacteria > Bacillati > Actinomycetota > Actinomycetes > Kitasatosporales > Streptomycetaceae > Kitasatospora > Kitasatospora sp. NPDC088861. The sequence goes on along the minus strand of NZ_JBIVJF010000003.1, from coordinate 222,027 downwards.
GCGAGGGCGGCCGGGCCGAGGACGTCGTCGCCGCCACCGGGGACCTGGCGGACGACGCTTGGCCGGGCGCGCTGGACCGGGCCCGCGCCCGGGCCGTCGCGGCCTGGTCGGACGACGCCGCGCTGGACCGCCCGACCCACGCACCCTGGGGCGTGGTGCCCGGCCGGGTCGCGGTCGGCGGCTACCTGATGGAGACGGTCGCGCACACCTGGGACATCGCCCGGGCGCTCGGCTCCCGGCAGCCGCTGGACGACGCCCTGGCGCACGCCGCGTTGGCCGTCGCCCAGGCCGTCCTGTCGGCCGAGCACCGCGGCGGACCGGTCCCGTTCGGCGAGGTGCGGCCGGTCGCCCCGGACGCCGACGTGCACACCCGGCTGGCCGCCTGGCTCGGCCGGGAGGTCTGAGAAGGCACCCGGGACGGGAGGGGGAGCGGCCCGGGCGGCCGCTCCCCGGCCGCCGCTACTCCCGGCCGACCTGGGTGAGGCGCATGTCCGGGTAGCGGTCCCCGGCGACCTCGCCCGCCACCGGCTCCAGCCGGGCCAGTTCCTCGGCGGTGAGCCGCAGCGTGGCGGCCGCGGTGTTCTCGGCGAGCCGGCTGCGCTTGCGGGTGCCGGGGATCGGCACGACCGTGAGCCCGTGCACCTCGGCCCGCTGGTGCACCCAGGCCAGCGCGACCTGCGCGAGGGTCACCCCGCGGGCCGTCGCGATCTCCCGCAGCGGCGCCAGGAGTTCGGCGTTGGCCGCCGCGTTGGCGCCGGTGAAGCGCGGCTGGGTGCGCCGGACGTCGTCCGCCGCGAGCTGCTCGGCGGCCTGGAACGCCCCGGTCAGGAAGCCCCGGCCGAGCGGCGAGTACGGCACGAAGGCGACGCCCAGTTCGGCCGCGGCCGGCACCGCCGTACGCTCGACGTCCCGGGCGAACACCGACCACTCGGACTGCAGTGCGGCGATCGGGTGGATCGCGTACGCCTCCCGCAGTTCGGCGCCCGTCACCTCGGACAGTCCCAGCCGGCGCACCTTGCCGGCCCGGACCAGCTCGGCCATGGTGCCGACCGAGTCGGCCAGCGGCACGGCCGGGTCGCGGCGGTGCATGTAGTAGAGGTCGATCTCGTCCACGCCGAGGCGGCGCAGCGAGGCGTCCACGGCGGCCCGGATGTACGCCGGGTCGTTGCGGATGCTGCGGCGGCCCGGGTCGTCCTCCGTGCGCTCGAGGGCGAACTTGGTGGCGAGCACCACCCGGTCGCGGTTGGCGCGGACGAAGGGGCCGATCAGCTCCTCGTTGCGGCCGAAGCCGTAGGCGTCGGCGGTGTCGAACAGGGTGACGCCGGCTTCCAGGGCGGCGTCCAGGGTGGCGAGCGCCTCGGGCCGGTCGGTCGGGCCGTAGAAGTCGCTCATGCCCATGCAGCCGAGGCCCTGGACGCCCACGAACGGGCCGTCGGTGCCGAGCTGGACGGTGGGGAGGACGGAGACGGTCATCGCTCTGCTTCTTCCTCTGCGTGCGGTGCACTCCGCTGCGGTGTACTCCGCGTGCGGCGTGCTGATGGTGGCTACTCGTGGCGGCAGACGGCCGGTTCGTCGGACGCGGCGATCCGGCCGGAGTACAGGTCGATCTTGTAGTCGAGGACGGCGAGGGTGGCCTGGAGGTCGGCGACCCGCTGGCGGACCTCCTCGCGCTGGTCGACCAGCAGTTGGCGCCGCGCCTCGTAGGTCCGCTCACCTTCGCGGGCCAGCTCCACGTAGCGGAGCATGTCGGCGATCGGCATGCCGGTCAGCCGCAGCCGGCCCAGGAAGGCCAGCCGGTGCAGGTCGGCGTCGCAGTAGCGGCGCTGGCCGCTGGCGGAGCGGTCGACCGGGTCGAGCAGGCCGATCCGCTCGTACCAGCGCAGGGTGTGGGCGGTGAGCCCGCTGGCCACGGCGACCTCGCTGATGGTGTGCCGCGGGGTCCGGTCCGGATCGCCGACCGGGCGCTGGTACACGTCGGCGCAGGTCCGCAGGTCGAGCTGGACGGGTGCGAGCGTGGCCATGAGCGGTTACCCCCTGTGGTGAGCGGTGACGACGACGCTATCGAGTTGGAGTGCACTCCAAGCAAGCCTCGCACCCGGGTGCTCCCGCCACCCGTTTTCGGGCCTTCGTTAGAGTCGGGCGCATGGAGAGCTTGCGGATGATCGAGAACTGGCCGGTGCCCCATGCCGCGGCGGCGGTGGTCCGGGGGGCGGACGGCGCGGTGCTGGGCACGTACGGGCCGCAGCAGCACCTGTTCCCGCTGGCGTCGGTGACCAAGCTGCTCACCTCGTACGCGGTGCTGGTCGCGGTCGAGGAGGGCGTCTTCGAGCTGGACGACCCGGCCGGGCCGGCCGGCTCGACCGTACGCCACCTGCTCGCGCACACCTCCGGCCTGGGCTTCGACGAGGACCGGGTGTTCGCCGAGCCCGGCAACCGCCGGCTGTACTCCAACGCGGGCTTCGACGCGCTGGCGCGGGCGCTGTCCGACGCCGCCGGGATCGAGTTCTCCCGGTACGCCGCCGAGGCGGTGTTCGAGCCGCTGGGCATGCACGACACCCTGCTGAACACCGCGCACAGGTCCCCGGCCGGCGCCGGCGGCCTGTCCACCGTCGCGGACCTGGTCCGGTTCGCCGCCGAGCTCCAGTCCCCGAAGCTGCTGGACCCGTCCACCGTCCGGCAGGCCACCCGCGAGGTCGCCTTCCCCGGCACCAGCGGCGTGCTGCCCGGCTACGGCCACCGCCGGCCGAACGACTGGGGTCTCGGCTTCGAGATCCGCGACGGCAAGGCCCCGCACTGGACGGGCACCGCCAACTCGCCCGCCACCTTCGGCCACTTCGGCCAGTCCGGCACCTTCCTGTGGGTCGACCCGGAGGCCGGCGTGGCCTGCGTCGCGCTCACCGACCGGGACTTCGGCCCGTGGGCCGCCGAGGTCTGGCCGGCCTGCTCGGACGCGGTCCTGGCCGAACTGGACAGCTGAACGACTCGAAGGCTGAAAGGACAGCCCCTAGCCGTACGAGACCGGCGAGTGCATCTCCCAGAGCAGGAGTTCGGCGCCGGTCTCGCCGGCCGTCGGGTCGGCGAAGGCGTCGCCGGTGATCCGCACGCTGTCGCCCGGGGCCATCGAGCGGCCGCCGCCCTTGGGCCCCGGGATCGTCCGGTAGCCCAGCGAGCCGGCGGTCAGGTGCGCGTACCGCCAGGCGGCCTCGGGCAGTGCGGGCAGCGGCTGCCACGGCCCCGCCGTCGCCAGCCAGAGCGCGGCGTCGCCGCGGCGCAGCCGCAGGGCGTCCGTCCCGGCGTCGCGCTCCAGCCCGGAGGCGAGCAGCGTCAACCCGCCGTCGACCGGTTCCACCTTGCGCAGCCCGTACGCCGGGGGCGCGTCGAACACGTCCGGCTGGAGCCACATCTGGACGAAGCGGACCGGGCCGGCGGCCCCGCCGACGTTGCGCTCGGTGTGGGTGACGCCGGAGCCCGCGCCGAGGTGCTGGACCATCCCCGGGCGGACCACCCCGCCGTGCCCCCGGGAGTCCCGGTGCGCCAGCGCGCCCTCCAGCACCCAGGTGACGATCTCGGTGTCCCGGTGCTTGTGCTCCTCGTACCCGGCGCCGGGGGCGAGGAGTTCCTCGTTGCACGCGAGCAGCGCGCCGAAGTGCGTGTTCTTCGGGTCGTAGTGGCCGGAGAAGGAGAACGCGTGTCGGGTCTCGACGCCCTCGGCCGGGGTGGAGAGGTAGCGCTCGGCGGTGCGGCGCAGGTCGGCGCGGGGGCGGGCGGCGTCGTCTGTCACGGGCCCCACGGTAGTGGGTGTGACCGGCACCACCGTGCCGCTGCACCGGGGGGTGTGCACGAGCAGTCACTCACGTGAGGCAGTCTTGTCCTTGTGCCAGCCGCTTCCGCGAACTCCAAGAGCGAACCCAGTCCCACGGCCGAGCCGACCGGGAAGAGCCCGGCCCCCAGGGCCGGCCGCGACCGCCCCGGCCGGGCGGCGCCCCGCCTCACCGCGCAGGAGCGCAGAATCGCCGCCGAGCGGGCCGAGCGCCGGGCCGCGACGCTCAAGCGGCTGGAGAAGTCCTCGGGCAAGCTGGCCACCGCCGCGATCTCCCGGATGGACGACCAGCTCGGCTGGTACCGGCGGATGCCGCCGGAGCACCGCTCCTGGATCGGCCTGGTCGCCCAGGCCGGCATCGCCGCCTTCACCGAGTGGTACCGCCACCCGGACGCCGCCCAGGCGATCTCCACGGACGTCTTCGGCACCGCCCCGCGCGAGCTGACCAGGGCGATCACCCTGCGCCAGACCGTCGAGCTGATCCGCACCACGATCGAGGTGATGGAGGAGGCCATCGAGGAGGTGGCCGCCCCCGGCGACGAGGCGGACATGCGCGAGTCGGTGCTGGTCTACGCCCGGGAGATCGCCTTCGCGACGGCCCAGGTGTACGCCCAGGCGGCCGAGGCGCGCGGCGCCTGGGACGCCCGGCTGGAGGCGCTGGTGGTCAACTCGCTGCTGTCCGGCGACGCGGACGAGGGCGTGCTGTCGCGGGCCGCGGCGCTCGGCTGGGGCCAGCCCAGCCAGGTCCGGGTGGTGATGGGCAGCGCGCCGGACGGCGACAGCGAGCTGGTGGTCGAGGCGATCCGCCGGGCCGCCCGGTACGCCAAGCTGCACGTGCTGACCGGGGTGCTGGGCAAGCGCCTGGTGGTCGTGGTCGGCGGCGACAAGGAGCCGGTGCACGCGGCCCGGGCGCTGATCGGCCAGTTCGCGCCGGGCCCGGTGGTGGTCGGCCCGACCGTGCCGGACCTGCTCTCGGCGACCCGCTCGGCGCACGCCGCCGCGGCCGGCCTGCGTGCCTGCGCCGCCTGGCCGGACGCGCCCCGCCCGGTGCTGGCCGACGACCTGTTGCCCGAGCGCGCGCTGGCCGGCGACCAGGCCGCCCGCCGCCAGCTGGTGGAGGAGATCTACACACCGCTGGACGAAGCCGGCTCGGCGCTGCTGGAAACGCTGAGCGTCTACCTGGAGCAGGCCTCCTCGCTGGAGGGCGCCGCCCGGATGCTCTTCGTCCACCCCAACACGGTGCGCTACCGGCTACGACGTGTGACCGACGTCACGGGGTACGCCCCGTCCGACGTGCGTTCGGCGTTCACGCTGCGGATCGCACTCGCCCTCGGCCGACTCACCGCGGCCGGGGAGCCGAGCTGAACCGCCTGTAGGGACCTTACAATCCCGGATGGTTTTCTTCGTTACCGTCGCCTACCCGCCCCTGGGCGCCTGGCGAGAGAGGGTTGAACCGTGCTCGTAATCGTCGCCCCTGGACAGGGTGCCCAGTCCCCCGGTTTCCTCAGCCCCTGGCTGGAGCTGGACGGTGTCGCCGACCGCCTCCGCGGCTGGTCGGAGGTCGCCGGGCTCGACCTGGTGCACGCCGGGACCGAGGCCTCCGCAGAGGAGATCAAGGACACCGCCGTCGCCCAGCCGCTGCTGGTCGCGGCCGGCCTGATGACCGCCCGTGAGCTGTTCCCGGACGAGGACGTCGCCCGCAAGCTGGTCGGCGCCGTGGCCGGCCACAGCGTCGGCGAGATCACCGCCGCCGCCGGCGCCGGAGTGCTGAGCGCGCACGACGCGCTGACCTTCGTCCGCGAGCGCGGCCGGGCGATGGCCGCGGCCGCCGCCGTCACCGAGACCGGCATGATCGCCGTGCTCGGCGGCGACCCGGAGGTCGTCGCGGCGAAGCTGGCCGAGCACGGCCTGACCGCGGCCAACAACAACGGCGGCGGCCAGATCGTCGCCGCCGGCACGCTGGCCCAGTTGGAGACGCTGAAGGCGGACCCGCCGGCCGGTGCCAAGCTGGTCGCCCTGAAGGTGGCCGGCGCCTTCCACACCGAGCACATGGCCCCGGGTGTCGAGCGGCTGGCCGCGCTGGCCCCGACGCTGACCGTGGCCGACCCTCAGGTCCGCTACGTCTCCAACAAGGACGGCGAGGTCGTGGCCTCCGGCGCCGAGGTGCTCACCCGCCTGGTGTCGCAGGTCTCCAACCCGGTCCGCTGGGACCTCTGCATGGAGACCCTCGGGCAGCTGGGCGCGACCGCCGTCATCGAGCTGTCCCCCGCGGGCACCCTCACCGGACTGGTCAAGCGCAACCTCAAGGGTGTGGCGACGCTTGCCCTCAAGACCCCCGCCGACCTGGACAAGGCCCGCGCGCTCGTCGCGGAGCACGGCGGTCAGGATCAGGAGACCCAGGCATGACGAAGCCGCAGATCCGCCCGTCCGAGGGCGCGCAGTACGCGCGCATCCTCGGCGTGGGCGGCTACCGCCCGGTCCGGGTGATCCCCAACGCCGAGGTGCTGGAGTGGATCGACTCCTCGGACGAGTGGATCCGCACCCGCAGCGGGATCGCCGAGCGCCGCTGGGCCGGCCCGGAGGAGAGCGTCGCCGAGATGTCGGTGCAGGCCTCCGGCAAGGCCATCGCCCAGGCCGGGATCACCCCGGACCAGATCGGCGGCGTGATCGTCGCGACCGTCTCGCACCTCAAGCAGACCCCGGCGATCGCCACCGAGATCGCCGAGCGGCTCGGCTGCGGCACCGCCCCGGCCTTCGACATCTCGGCCGCCTGCGCGGGCTTCGGCTACGGCCTGGGCCTGGCCGACGGCATGATCCGCGGCGGCAACGCCGAGTACGTGCTGGTGATCGGCGTCGAGCGGCTGAGCGACCTGACCGACCAGTCGGACCGCTCGACCGCGTTCATCTTCGGCGACGGCGCCGGCGCCGCGGTCGTCGGCCCGTCCGACACGCCCGGTATCGGCAAGCTGATCTGGGGCTCGGACGGCTCGCAGTCCGACGTCATCTCGCAGACCCAGGCCTGGGACACCGCCTTCGCCAAGCCCGACGCCGTCAACGGCGTGGGCGAGGAGGCCAAGTGGCCGGCCCTGCGGATGGACGGCCAGCCGGTCTTCCGCTGGGCGGTGTGGGAGATGGCCAAGGTGGCCCAGCAGGCGCTGGACGCCGCCGGGGTCACCGCCGACCAGCTCGGCGCGTTCATCCCGCACCAGGCCAACATGCGCATCACCGACGCCATGATCAAGGCGCTCAAGCTGCCCGACTCGGTGCCGGTCGCCCGCGACATCGCCGAGACCGGCAACACCTCCGCGGCCTCCATCCCGCTGGCGATGGAGCGCATGCTGGAGAGCGGCGAGGCCCGCAGCGGCGACCTCGCGCTCATCATCGGCTTCGGGGCGGGTCTCGTGTACGCCGCGGCAGTCGTTACGCTCCCCTAGGCGCGTTTCGCCCCACTCATTCCGCAAAGCCTGCGTCCGGCCGCCGGTCGGACGCGTTCAACACCGAAGAGGAGCAGCCAGTATGGCTAAGGACAAGGCCGAGGTCCTGGAAGGTCTCGCCGAGATCGTCAACGAGATCGCCGGTATCCCGACCGAGGACGTCCAGGAGGACAAGTCCTTCACGGACGACCTGGACGTCGACTCGCTGTCCATGGTCGAGGTCGTCGTGGCCGCCGAGGAGCGCTTCGACGTCAAGATCCCGGACGACGAGGTCAAGAACCTGAAGACCGTCGGCGACGCGGTGAACTACATCCTCACCAACGCCGCCGCCTGACCGATCGACCCGTTCGATCCGTCCAGCACGTCCGGCGTTCTCGACGCCTCGGACGGCTGACTCGTCGGCCCGGCTCCCCCGAGCCCGGCCGACCCGCCGGCCGGGACGCCCCACCGGGCGCCCGGCCGGGCCCTTCCTCGGCTCGCCGCCGACCCCACGATCGTGAGAGAAGAAGAACCAGTGACCGCTGAAAACCGTACCGTGGTCGTCACGGGTATCGGCGCCTTCACGCCGCTGGGCGGCGACGCCGCCACCACCTGGGAGAACCTGGTCGCAGGGCGCTCCGGAGTGGCGGCCCTGACCGAGGAGTGGGCCGCCGAGCTGCCCGTCAAGATCGCCGCCCGCACGGCCGTCGAGCCGGGCGAGATCCTCCCCCGGCCGCTGGCCCGCAAGCTGGACCGCTCGGCGCAGTTCGCGCTGATCGCCGCCCGTGAGGCCTGGGCCGACGCCGGCTACGAGACGCCGGCCACCGACGACTCCTCCAAGCTCGCCCCCGAGCGCCTCGGCACCGTCATCGCCTCCGGCATCGGCGGCGTGACCACCCTGCTCGACCAGTACGACGTGCTGAAGGAGAAGGGCGCCCGCAAGGTCTCCCCGCACACCGTCCCGATGCTGATGCCCAACTCCCCGGCGGCCAACGTCGGCCTGGAGGTCGGCGCCCGCGCGGGTGTGCACACCCCCGTCTCCGCCTGCGCCTCCGGCGCCGAGGCGATCGGCTACGCGATCGAGATGATCCGCACCGGCCGCGCCGACGTCGTGGTGGCCGGCGGCACCGAGGCGGCGATCCACCCGCTGCCGATCGCCGCGTTCGCCAACATGATGGCGATGTCCAAGAACAACGACGACCCCGAGCGCGCCTCCCGCCCGTACGACAAGGGCCGGGACGGCTTCGTGCTGGGCGAGGGCGCCGGCGTGGTCGTGCTGGAGTCGGTCGAGCACGCCGAGGCGCGCGGCGCCCGGATCTACTGCGAGGCCGTGGGCCAGGGCCTGTCCTCGGACGCCCACCACATCGCCCAGCCCGAGCCGACCGGCGCCGGCGTGGCCCGCGCACTGGCCGACCTGTTCGAGCGCAACACCCTGGACAAGGCCGAGATCGTGCACGTCAACGCGCACGCCACCTCGACCCCGCAGGGTGACACCGCCGAGCTGAAGGCGCTGCGCAAGGAGCTCGGCGACGACCTCGACCACATCGCCATCTCGGCCACCAAGTCGATGACCGGCCACCTGCTGGGCGGCGCCGGCGGCATCGAGACCGTCGCCACCGTGCTGGCCCTGTACCACCGGATCGCCCCGCCGACCATCAACGTCGACGAGCTGGACGACGACGTGGACGCGGACATCGTGCGCGGCGAGGCCCGCCCGCTGCCCGAGGGCCGGATCGCGGCGCTGAACAACTCGTTCGGCTTCGGCGGCCACAACGTGGTGCTGGCCTTCCGCTCCCGGTAGTCCGCACTCCGACCCGGTACGCACCGGGTCCGAAACGCACCGAGAGGGGCCGGCGCTCGCCGGCCCCTCTTCATGCGCCGCGTCGTGGGCCCGCCGGCTCAGACCACCTGGTGCAGCCAGCGCACCGGTGCGCCCTCGCCCGCGTAGCGGAACGGCTCCAGCTCGTCGTCCCAGGGCTTGCCCAGCAGCCGGGAGATCTCGGCCTCCAGGTCGGCCCCCTCGCTGCGGGCCCGCAGCAGGACGGCGCGCAGCCGGTCCTCGGGGATCAGGATGTCGCCGTGGATGCCCGTGACGGCGTGGAAGATGCCGAGCGAGGGCGTGCTGCTGTACCGCTCCCCCTCCGCCGTGGCGCAGGGCTCACTGGTGACCTCGTACCGCATCAGCTGCCAGCCGCGCAGCGCGGAGGCGACCTTCGAGGCCGTACCGGGCTCCCCTTGCCAGGAAAGCTCGGCACGCCAGTGTCCGGGCGAGGCCGGCTGGCGGATCCAGTCCAGGCTCACCCGCACACCCAGCACCCCCGCGACGGCCCACTCGACGTGCGGGCACAGCGCGCGGGGCGCGGAGTGGATGTAGAGAACTCCACGTGTCGTCACCGGGACCTCCAGGCTGTGGACGAGGGTCGCCTTCCCCAGCTGCCTCGTGCCTGCAGTTGATCCACAGTTACCCACGTTAGCCGACATTAAGCTACTAAATTGAGCAAAACGGACAGGCTTTCGCTCAATGCTAGTCGAATCCTCAACGAGGTCTACCCCTCGGCCGGATCTCTCCCCCGAACGGCCCCATCGCCAGGCGGGACCCACCGTACCGCGCCGCCCCGCACCGTGGATGACGCACTTTCGGATCCGGCCGGAATGCGGTAGTGCGGCCGATTCCCCCGCGCCCGTACGCAAACCGCCCCGCACGCCCGATGGGGGGCGGCGGGGCGGTCGGCGAGCTGACGAAGGGTCAGCCGTCCAGGCGGACCACCATCTTGCCGGTGTTGACGCCGCGCAGCAGGTCGAGGAAGGCGTCCGCGGTGCGCTCGAAACCGTCCACCACGGTCTCCTCGTGGCGCAGTTCGCCGGACGTCAGCCAGCCGGCCACGTCGGCGACGAACTGCGACTGCAGCGCCGCGTGGTCGCTGACCAGCATGCCCTCCAGGCGCAGCCGCTTGCCGATCGCGAGCGCCAGGTTGCGCGGGGCGGCGGGGGCGGTGGTGTCGTTGTACTGGGCGATCGCGCCACAGAGCACGGCGCGGCCGTGCACGGTGAGCGCGCCGATCGCGGCCTCCAGGTGGTCCCCGCCGACGTTGTCGAAGTAGAGGTCGATGCCGTCGGGGGCAGCCTGCGCCAGCTGCTCGTGGACCGGGGCGTCCTTGTAGTTGAAGGCGGCGTCGTAGCCGTAGACGTCCACCAGCTTGGCGACCTTCTCCGCCGAGCCGGCCGAACCGATCACCAGCGAGGCGCCCTTGAGCTTGGCGATCTGGCCGACCATGCTGCCGACCGCGCCGGCCGCGCCGGAGACGAAGACCTTGTCGCCCTTCTTGAGGCCGCCGACGGCGAGCAGCCCGGCGTAGGCGGTCAGGCCGGGCATGCCGAGCACGCCGAGGTAGGCGGAGAGCGGGGCGGCGGCCGGGTCGACCTTGACCGCGTGGCGGGCGTCCAGGGTGGCGTACTCGCGCCAGCCGAGGCCGTGCAGGACGGCGTCGCCCGGGGCGAAGCCCTCGGCCCCGGAGGCAACCACGTGGCCGACCGCGCCGCCCTCCATGGCCTCGCCGAGCCGGAACGGCGGGGCGTAGGACTTCACGTCGTTCATCCGGCCCCGCATGTACGGGTCCACCGAGAGGAAGGCGTTGCGGACCAGGATCTCGCCCGGGCCCGGGGTCCGGACCGGGGCCTCGACCAGGGCGAAGTCGGTCGGCACCGGCCAGCCCTGGGGGCGGGCGGCGAGGTGCCATTCACGGGCGGTCGCGGGTGCGGCCTGCTCTGCCATGGGAGGAGCTCCTTAGGTGGTTCCGATGCATGAAAGGTTGAGCTACTGAAGTAACGATGGGCATGAAAGGTTCATGTTGTCAACTTTTCAGGTAGACTCTCGGACATGGACACCCAGTCGACCCAGGCCGCCACGCCGCAGTCCGACGAGATCACCCGCGAGGTCGTCGACCTGATGGCCAACCTGGTCGCGCTGTTCCATCGCGAGTACGAGGAGGCGGCCGCCGCCCGCTCGCTCACCGGCGCCCAGGCCAAGGTGCTCGCCCTGCTGCGCCGCGGCCCCATGCCGATGCGCCAGATCGCCCAGACGCTCAGCTGCGAGCCGTCCAACATCACCGGCATCGTCGACCGGCTCGAAGCCCGCGGCTTCGTCACCCGGGAGGCCGACCGGCAGGACCGCCGGGTCAAGCTGGTCGCCGCCACCGGCACCGGCGCCACCGCCTCCGAGGAACTGCGCGAATCGCTGAACTTCGCCCGCGAGCCGCTGGCCGCCCTCGGCCAGGACGAGCGGGCCGTCCTGCGCGACCTGCTCCGCCGGATGGTCACCGGCGCCGCCGGCCCCGGGGCGTGATCAGCATCACAGCCCCGGAGCCAAATCCGGGCCACCGCCGGAGGTAACCGAACCGCCCGTCGAAACGTCTAATGTTCGAACATCGAACACGAGAGACGGAAAGACGGGGGGACACGGAGGATGGGCAGCAGCACGCGCAGGCGCCGCTACCTGCGGACAGCCATCGGCCTGGCCGCCGTGCTGGTGCTGTCCGTCGTGGGCGCCGGGGCCTGGTTCTACCACCGGCTGGACAACAACATCACCACCTTCGACCCGGGCGGCATCGCCACCGAGCGCCCGCCCGCGCCCGCCCCGGTCACCCCCGGCGCCCAACTGCCGGTGAACATCCTGGTGCTCGGCTCGGACACCCGCGACGACGGCAACAGCGCGATCGGCGGCGGCGACGAGGGCGTCGGCCACTCCGACACCGCGATGCTGGTGCACGTCTACGCCGACCACAAGCACGCCGTCGGCGTCTCCATACCCCGGGACACCCTGGTCACCATCCCGTCCTGCAAGCTGCCGAGCGGCACCTGGACCACGCCCCGGAACAACCAGATGTTCAACTCGGCCTTCACCATAGGCGAGTTCCCCAAGGGCAACCCCGCCTGCACGCAGAACACCGTCGAGACGCTCACCGGGCTGCGGATCGACCACACCATCGTGGTCGACTTCAAGGGCGCCGCCGCGATGGCCGACGCCATCAACGGCGTGGACGTCTGCGTCCCCAACAACGTCGACTCGCACGGCATACACCTCCGGAAGGGCATGCAGAAGCTCTCCGGCCAGCCCGCCGTGGACTACCTGCGGGCCCGCTACGGCTTCGGCGACAACTCCGACATCGGGCGGATGAAGCGCCAGCAGGCCTTCGTCTCCTCGATGATCAAGAAGGTGCAGGGCCAGGGCTTCTCCCTGCCCACGCTGCTCCCGCTCGCCGACGCGGCCACCCGCTCGCTCACCGTGGACGAGGGGCTGGGCACCGCGATGAAGCTGGTGGACTTCGCCCGCTCGCTCCAGGACATCAAGCTGTCCGACATCACCTTCGTGACCGCGCCCTGGCGCTTCGCCGGCGAGCGCGTCCAGCTCGTCCAGCCGGACGCCAACACGCTGTGGCGGCTGCTGCGCGAGGACCGCACCCTGGACGGCCAGAGCACCTCCGGCACCGACACCCCGGCGCCCTCCCCCACCGCCCCCGGCCCCGACGGCGCGACCCCGGGAGCCGCCCCCGGCCCGTCCGCGCCGCTCACGCCCGAGCAGGCCGCGGCTCCCGTGCTGGTGGTCAACGGCGTCGGCACCCCCGGCCTGTCCACCTCCGGCGGGGAGGCGCTGCGGGCCCGGGGCTTCCAGAACGTCACGCTCGGCAAGCCCGCCGGCGGACGGCTGCAGACCGAGATCAGCTACGACCCGGCCCTGAAGGCCGCCGCCGACCAGGTGTCCGCGCTCTTCCCGGGGTCGCGCGCGGTCGAGGAGCCGGGCTCCGAGGGCATCACCGTCACCCTGGGCCGCGACTACCGCCCAAGCCCCGCCACCAAGCTGGACGCGGTCGGCAGCGGCCCCGGCGCGAAGCCCTCCACCCCCGCCACCGCCGACCCGAGCGGCGTGCCCAGCGGGGTGCCCACCGGCATAGCGGAGAACACCCGCGGCGCCGACACCGACCCGTGCGCCGACCTGACCTTCGGATGAGCCCGTCCGGGGCCTGCCCGCTCCGGCTCCGGGCCCACTCGGGCGCCGGGTCTACTCCGGGTCGGGCAGGCCGGTGACGACGGCGGTGAGCCGGGTGCCGCGGGGGAAGGCTCCGGCGGCGGCCAGGCCGGTCAGCGCGGCCAGCAGTTTGGCCACGTAGCGGCGTTCCAGCGGGATGCCGTGGCGGGTTTCGAACCGCTCGGCGAAGGCGGCCAGTTCGGCCGGGACCTTGCCGTAGCCGCCGCCGTGGTGCGCGTGGTCGATCCGCCAGTTGTCGAACTCCCGGCCGAGGGCGGCCCGGTGGAGCCGGGTGACCTCGCCCTCCAGGTAGCCCTCGCCGCCGCGCAGCACGGCCACGCCGAGCGCCCGCGCGCCCGGCGGCAGGCCGGCCGCGATGCCCGCCAGGGTGCCGCCGGTGCCGACCGGGCAGCAGACCACGTCGTGCCCGCCCAGGTCGGGCAGTTCGGCCGGGATCGCCGCCGCGCCGGTCACCGCCAGCGCGTTGGAACCGCCCTCCGGGAGCACCAGGCAGGGGCCCCAGCGCCCCTGCGGACCGGCCGTGGGACCGGCGTCGGCGCGGCCGGTGGCCTCCCGGTACTCGGCGCGGGTCAGGAACTCCAGCCGCATCCCGGCCCGTTCGGCCGCCCGCAGCGACCAGTTGCGCGGCCGGTCGGCCAGTTCCTCGCCGCGGACCAGCCCGACGCTCTCCAGGCCGAGCGCCCCGGCGGCGGCCGCGACCGCCCGCAGGTGGGTGGAGTACGCCCCGCCGAAGGTCAGCAGCCGGGTGTGGCCCTGGGCGACGGCGGCCGCCAGGTTGGGCGCGAGCTTGCGCCACTTGTTGCCCGGGACGCTCGGGTGCAGCAGGTCGTCCCGTTTGAGCCTCAGCTCAACCCCGGCCCGCGCGAACACCTCGTCGGTGCAGTCCACCAGCGGGGTCGGCAGCAGGGCGGGTTCGAGCATCCGGCCAGCTTACGACCGGCCGGTCGGGGTGAGCAGCCCCAGGTTGTAGGCGGCAGCGACGGCGGAGGCGCGGTCCTTGACGTCGAGCTTGGCGTAGACGTGGATCAGGTGGGTCTTCACGGTGGCCTCGCTGATGAACAGCCGGGCCGCGGCCTCCCGGTTGGTGGCCCCGGAGGCGACCAGTTCCAGCACCTCCAGCTCGCGCGGGCTGAGCGGCTCCCGCACGGGCGCGCGGACCTGGCCGAGCAGCTTGGCGGCGACGGTCGGCGCGATCACCGAGGCGCCGCGGGCGGCCTCCCGGACAGCGTGGAACAGTTCCTCCCGGGCCGCGTCCTTGAGCAGGTAGCCGGTGGCGCCGGCCCGGACGGCGGGCAGCACGTCGGCGTCGGTGTCGTAGGTGGTGAGCACCAGGACCCGCCCGGGCAGGCCGCGTTCGGCCATCTCGCGGATCGCGGTGACGCCGTCCATCCGCGGCATCCGCAGGTCCATCAGCACCACGTCCGGGCGCAGCGCGGCGACCAGGACCAGTGCCTCGGCGCCGTCCCCGGCCTCGCCGACCACCTCGAAGCCGGGGGCGGCGGTGAACATCCCGCGCAGCCCGTCCCGGACCACCGGGTGGTCGTCCACCAACAGCAGTCTGATCGTCGTCGCGTCGCTCACGGTTCTACTCCTCCATGCTGATCGCCGGCAGGGTCGCGGACACGGTCGTGCCGGCGCCCGGTTCGGTCTCCAGGTCGAGCCGCCCGGCCAGGCGCTGCACGCGGCGGCGCATCACGTCCAGGCCGTAGCCGCCGCCGGTGGCCCGGGAGGCGGGCTCGGCGGCCGGGTCGAAGCCGACGCCGTCGTCCCGGACGTCCAGGGTGACCAGGTCGGGCATGTACGAGAGGGTGACGCCGACCCGGGAGGCCCGCGCGTACTTGGCGGCGTTGGCCAGCGACTCCTGGGCGATCCGCAGCAGGGTCACCTCGACCTCGGGGTGCAGCGGGCGGGCCTCGCCGGTGACGGTCAGCCCGGCGGCGGCGCCGTTGCGCTCCCGCCACTGCTCGACCAGCTCCGCCAGCGCCTCCGGCAGCGCGGCCCGCTCCAGCTCGATCGGGCGCAGCGCGTGGACGGCCCGGCGGGCCTGGGTCAGGCTCTCCCGGGCGAGGGCCGCCGCGTTCGCCTGGTGCCGCTCGGCGGCCGCGGCGTCCTGGGCACGGGTCTGGTCGGCGGCCTGGAGCTGGGTGACGATCCCGGCCAGGCCCTGGGCGACGGTGTCGTGGATCTCCCGGGCGAGCCGGCGGCGCTCGTCCGCGGCCCCGGCCTCCCGGGCCTGGACGAGGAGTTGGGCATGCAGTCCGGCGTTCTCGGCGAGGGTCTCGGTGAGCAGCCGGTTGGCCTCGGCGAGTTCGGCGTTGGCGGCCTTGCGGCGGGCGCTCAGCCGGTCGGCGACCTCGCGGAGCGCGAACAGCAACCCGACCACCATCAGGTTGAAGGCGACGACGGTCAGCAGTCCGCCGAACTCCGCCGGGCTGTCGGGCAGGGCCCCGCCGACCTGGGAGAGCGAGGTGGGAACGGTGGCCGCGGCCGCGCCCGCCATCCGGACCCGGCCCCACAGGTACTGGGCGGCGTGCAGGTAGCCGGTGAAGGCGAAGAAGCCGAAGATCGGGTTGTCCAGCACCAGCACGGTGGTCAGCGCCAGCAGGACGGCGAAGTGGGCGCCGGCGTACCGGGCGCGGCCGTCCGGCCCCGGCATGCGGTCGAGCACCGAGCGCAGGACCAGCCACAGGAACGCGGCGGCCGCCACCGGGAGGGTGGCGGCCGCGGAGCGCGCGGTCGGGACGGGGACCAGCAGGGCCAGAGCGGTGGCGAGCAGCAGGGCGACGAAGCAGAACGGGCCGATCAGCCGGTCCAACCGGTCCAACCAGTCGCCGAGCGCGCTCTCGTCGGCCGGTGGCCGCATGATCATTCCCACCGGAACAGCCTGGCAGCCGCGGCCCCCGCGAGCACCGCGTACGCCGCGAGTGTGAGCAGGCCCACGGCGTGCGGGAAGCGCCCGGACCAGGCGTCCTGCAGGGTCTGGACGGCGGCGCCGCTGGGGGTGAAGTCGCCGATCCGGTTGAGCAGGGCCGGCGAGAACTCGCGCGGCAGCCAGATCCCGGAGAAGAACATCATCGGGAAGAAGGCCAGCGCGCCGACCGCGTTGCCGGCCTTGGCGGACGGGACGACCGCGGCGAGCAGCAGGCCGACCGACAGCAGCGCGGCGGCGGCCAGCAGGAAGGCCAGCAGGAACCCCAGCGGCCGGCGCGGCAGCGACACCCCGAGCAGCGGTCCGGCCGCCACCACCAGCAGCACCGAGACGACGGCGACGCCCAGGTACAGCGGCAGCAGCGCGCCGAACAGCAGCGACGGGCGGACGGGGCTGGCGGACATCCGGCGCAGCACGCCGCGTTCGCGGTAGGTGGCGAGCAGCGAGGGCAGGCCGTTGAGGCCGAGCAGCAGCAGGGTGAAGACGGCCAGGATCGGCGCGTACAGCTGGATGGTGCTCATGCCGTGCATGTCGGGCGAGGTCTTGCGCAGGGCCGGGACGGAGCCGAGGACGAGGAACAGCACGACGGGGAAGGCGAGGCTGAACAAGGCGGTCAGCGGGTCGCGGAGGAACAGGCGGGCCTCGGCGACGGCCAGGCGGCGGACGGCGTGGGCGGTGTGGTTCACGGTGGTGGTCCCCTCGGGCGTGGTGATGGCGGCTCAGGAGTCGTGGCGGGTCAGGGGGCGTGACGGCTCAGGTGTCGTGGCGGGTCAGGGCGAGGTAGGCGTCGTCCAGGCTGTGCTCGCGGATCCGCAGCCCGGTGACGACGATCCCCTCGCGGGCGAGCAGGCCGGTGACCTCGTCGGCGAAGTCCCCGACGCCGGAGACCTCGACCCGGCCGTCCCGCTCCTCGACCCCGGTGACCCCCGGCAGGGCCGCCAGCCGGGCGGTGTCCAGCGGCCCGCTGGGGCGGAAGCCGAGCGTGCCGCCGGTGCCGGAGCGGGCGATCAGCTCCGCGGGGGTGCCGGTGGCGACGATCCGTCCGCCGTCGAGGACGGCGGCCCGGTCGCAGAGCGCCTCGACCTCGTCCATGAAGTGCGAGACCAGGACCACCGTCACGCCCTCGTCGCGGATCCGCCGGACCAGCTCCCAGGTGTCCCGGCGGCCCTGCGGGTCGAGCGCGGTGGTCAGCTCGTCCAGGAAGGCCACCTCGGGGTTGCCGATCAGCGCGAGGGCGATGAGCAGCCGCTGGCGCTGGCCGCCGGAGAGCTTGTCGAAGGGGGTCCGGCGCTGGTCGGCGAGCCCCCACTCGTCGAGCAGCTCGTGCCAGTCCCGGGGGTTCGGGTAGAGCGCGGCGTACAGTTCCAGCGCCTCGCCGACCCGCAGCGCGCCCTGCAGCTGGGCCTGCTGGAGCTGGATGCCGATCCTCGGCCGCAGCCGGTGGGCGTCCTTCACCGGGTCCAGGCCGAGGACGCGGACCGTCCCCGCGTCGGCCCGGCGCAGGCCCTCGCAGCACTCCACGGCGGTCGTCTTGCCCGCGCCGTTCGGCCCCAGCAGGCCGAACACCTCGCCGCGCTCCACGCCGAAGGAGACCCCCTCCAGCACCTGGCGCCGCCCGTAGGCCTTGCGCAGCCCCGCCACCTCGATCACGGCCATCGCGCCGCTCCCTCCCGCTCGTCCCCGCTGGTCCGGCCGGTTCTTCCGGCCTGCGACGAGCTTCCCGCGCGGGGCCCCGGCCGCGGATCGACCGGACGGTCAGAGCTGCGGGCGGGCGCGGTGGAGGGTGGATCAACCGATCGGTGGATGGGCACGGGCACGGGCGCGGGCCCGGAACGCGGGAAGCCCGGCCGCCGTGTCGGCGACCGGGCCTCTCGTTCGGATCACACCGGCTGGGTCAGACCACCGCGGCGTCGGCGTTGCGGGTGCTGATGGCCCGGCGCAGGGCGCGCGGGACGGGGCCCGCGGCGGGGGCCAGCTTGTCGATCCGGGTGCGGAACTCGCGGCTCTGGCGCCACGTCAGGACGGCTCCGAGCCGGGCGGCGTCGACCAGCGCGACCAGCGCGGCGTCCGCCGGGTCGACCCGGCTGAGCGGCGCCTTCAGCGCCGAACTCACCGACGCGACAAGGGACTTGCGCAGCCGCTGCTCCGGCAGGACGACCCGGGTGCACGGGAACAGTCCGAGCGCGCGGCGCTGTTCGAGCCGGATCCGCCCGGACGCCGCCAGCCCGTCCCGGACCACCCGCGCGGCACGGGCCGCCGGGCCCTGGCGGCGGCCGACCCAGCTCTGCCAGCTGCGCCGCCGGCCCTGCCGGATCTGCTCCAGCATCGCGGCGGAGAGCGGGTCGAGGCCGTCGGCCGACGCTCCGTCGACGGCGGCCGGGTGCCGGCCGTCGTCGCGGATCAGCGCGCGCCGCAGGAGTTCGGCGAGCGCGGCGGCCCGCAGCACCAGGTCGAGCCTGGCGGTGGCGGTGAGCCGCTCGCGCTCGGGGTTGTAGGCGAGCAGGTAGAGCTTCTCCGGCAGGGTGATGGGCAGGTCCACGATGGACTCCAAGCAGATGGACGGTGGATGGGCCCGTTCATCCGGCGTCGGAACCGCCGGCCTCCGGGTTCTCCTTGGGCGGTCGGCCGCGCCGGGGAAGACGGGCCGCGTCGCCGGGCATCCGGCCCGCGTCGCTGAGGGCACGGCGAAGGAGGAACTCGATCTGCGCGTTGGCACTGCGCAGTTCGTCCGCGGCCCACCGGGCCAGTGCGTCGTGGACCGCCGGGTCCAGTCGCAGCAGGATCTTCTTCCGCTCCGTCGCCAACGCCGCGCCTTACTGGTAGAGGGAGCCCGTGTTCACGACGGGCTGGGTGCCCCGGTCGCCGCAGAGCACCACCAGGAGGTTGCTCACCATGGCGGCCTTGCGCTCCTCGTCCAGTTCGACGACGTCGCGCTCGGCGAGCCGGTCCAACGCCTCCTCGACCATACCGACGGCGCCCTCGACGATCAGCCGCCGTGCCGCGACCACGGCCCCGGCCTGCTGGCGCTGGAGCATCACCTGGGCGACCTCGGGCGCGTAGGCGAGCCGGGTGATCCGGGACTCGACGACCCGCACCCCGGCCGAGACGACCCGGGCCGCGATCTCGGCGGAGAGCATCCGGCTGATCTCCTCCGCGCCGTCGCGCAGCGACAACTGGCCCTCGCGGTGGGCGTCGTACGGGTAGCTGCTGGCGATGTGCCGGACGGCGGTCTCGGTCTGGATGGCGACGAAGTCGCTGTAGTCGTCCACCTCGAACACGGCCTTGGCGGTGTCCTCGACCTGCCAGACCACCACGGCGGCCATCTCGATCGGGTTGCCGTCCGCGTCGTTGACCTTGTTGGTCTCGGTCTCGTGGTTGCGGATCCGGGTGGAGATCCGGCGGCGGCTGGTGAACGGGTTCAGCCAGGTCAGGCCCTCGGCGCGGATGGTGCCGCGGTAGCGGCCGAGCAGCTGGACCACCCGCGCCTGGCCGGGCGAGACCACGGTCAGCCCGCACAGCAGCAGCAGCGCGCCCAGGACGGCCAGCGGCCCGACGGTCAGCAGGGTGATCCCCAGCGCCTTGGACCCGCCGGCCACTTGGAGACCGCCGGCGATGGTCGCCCCGACCCCCGCGAGCAGACCGAGCAGCGTCCCTCCGAGCACCGGCAGCCCCGCGGCACCGGTGATGACCCGCTCGGTGATCTTGGGGGCCGGAAGGTCGAGGACGGGGCCGCCTTCGACGTCGACGGCAGAACGCGGTGTGGCCATGAGACCAGCTCCTCCAGCGAGTGTTTCCGATCCAGCTGTCAAAGTGATATCACTTTTTTCGCCGACGACGCCAGAGGTCTGACCGCATTCGTCTGGGGGTGGGGCAAGCCGGCCCGTCAAGGGCCGTGTCCACTCGATGTCCACTGGTGGGTGAATCTCGGCGCGCCAGGCCCTGAGCGGCTGGCCGATGCTCTACAGTTCCGACCGGAACTGGAGCCGTTCTGCCAGATCAAGCCACTGTTTTGTCTGATGATCGATCCAACGATCGATCAGTGGCTGAGGTGGGGCGGGTGGGACTCGAACCCACGACCAAGGGATTATGAGTCGTCAGGCCACCCGCACTACCCGGCGCCACCCTGGGCATTTCCCCAGCTCAGGAGGGTGATAGCAGCTTCGTACTGCACTACCTCGCACTCAGTTGCACCGTCACGTCGTTCCCATGACGTTCCCATCCGGGCAACCCGAAAAGCATCCGCCAGTCCATTCCGCCACCAACCGAGCACATCGCGCCTGGTCACCTGGAGCCCACCCCGGGCGTCACGCTGACGCTGGCGAGCACCGCACTCGCTCGGCTCTCCACCTGCGCCCGCCGGCCCCTTCCCCATCTGATGGTGAGGATGTTCTTGAGCGGTTTCCGGGCAGGTCTGACCCACCCTCCAACTGGCCTCGGGTCTCCAACGGGATCTGTCGACCTCGTCCGGAGGTCGCTCGTGAACATCCACCGACCCAGCTTGCGTGACTTCATAAGAGCCTGGCCAGAGGCCCCTTCGCGGCATCCCCGTACCCACCGCACAGGGCAGCGTCGCCGCCTACCTGACGTACTGGCTGGAGAACGTCGCCGTCCACCAGCTCCGCGAGACCACCCACACCCGCTACACCGCCTGCACGAACCGCTACCTCATCCCCGGCCTGGGAAAGAGGAAGCTCGCCAAGCTCACCGCCAAGGACATCCGAACCTGGCTCAACCAGCTCCGCACCACATGCCAGTGCTGCACCCGTGGCCTCGATGCCGCCCGCGACCAGCCCCGCTGCTGCGCAGCCGGCACGTGCTGCGGCAAGCGGCTCTCCCCGCTGACCCTCGCCTACATCCACTCCGTGCTCAAGTCCGCCCTGGAGCACGCCGTCCGCGAGGAAGAGCTCCCGCGCAACGTCGCCCGCAACGTCCGCACCGGCACACCCCGCCCCCGCCGCTTCGAACCCCTCACCGCCGACGAAGCCCGCGCCCTCCTCATTGCCGCCCAAGGCCACCGCCTCCACGCGCTGTTCGAACTCGCCCTCCGCACCGGACTCCGCAAGGGCGAACTACTCGGCCTTCGCTGGGAAGACCTCGACCACGGCAGCGGCACCGCCAGCATCCGCCGCACCCTCCAACGCACCCGCAGCGGCGGCCTGACCACCCTCCCCACCAAGACAGTCAGCTCCGAACGCCGCATCGCCCTCCTGTCTGCTCTCACTCCGCGCCCACCGCAAGCAGCAGGCCCAGAAGAAGGAGAAGGTCGGTGCTGGCTGGGTGGACAGCGGCCACGTCTTCACCCGGCCCGACGGCCACCCCATCGAACCCGCCACCCTCACCCGCCACTTCAACGCACTCCTCCGCCGATCACACCTCCGACAGATCCGCTTCCACGACCTGAGGCACTCGACCGCGACACTCCTCCTGGAACAGGGCGTCGAACTCGTCGTCATCAAAGAACTCCTCGGCCATGCCCGCATCGGCGTGACCGCCACCGTCTACGCACACGTCCGACTCCGCCTCCATCGCGACGCCATCGACCTCCTCGGCCGTACCCTCGGCAAGCCCTCCGAAGCCGCCACCAACCCCGAGGACGGTGACGACCCACCGCTTTGTGCAGCACCCGTCCGCTGACGTTGCCGTCAACTACTGCCGTCAAAACCCCAAGAGGTCCCGCCGAAACCCGTCGGCGGGACCTCTTCCTTTGTCAACCAGCTCGCTACTCGTACGCATTGCGAGGATTTTAGAGCGAGCTACGATCGACTACAAGGCAACAGCAACCAATCTACTAGCGCGCGGCATCATCAAATCCGTCACCACATTCGTGATAGATATACTGATCGATGTCGAGCGATGCCCCGGCAGCACCAAGCCATGCGATTAGATCGGCCCCGAGAAATATCCCCTTCTCTCTTCCGCTCTCGATGTTTCTGATCTGCTGAACGATTT
This sequence comes from Kitasatospora sp. NPDC088861, assembly GCF_044750105.1. Taxonomy (NCBI): domain Bacteria; kingdom Bacillati; phylum Actinomycetota; class Actinomycetes; order Kitasatosporales; family Streptomycetaceae; genus Kitasatospora; species Kitasatospora sp. NPDC088861. The sequence goes on along the minus strand of NZ_JBIVJF010000003.1, from coordinate 199,873 downwards.
CCAGCGAAACGACAGCATCAGTGGATGCCACCAGTCGCCCAAGAGCACTGGAAAAATCCTTTCCCCAGCCCAGGATTACCGGTTCCAGATCCTCGGGTCGCGCATCGACACCTGACACCTCAGCCCGCCGAACCCAGGTCGCATGAGACCTCGGGGGCGACTCGGGGCGCCTACGGCTGCCGATCGACGTCGACTCGTCAGGCGTCGTTCCGAGCCTGATAGAGATTTCTTCCGGCTGCAGAGATGAACTGACGACTCTGAGGTAGATGCGAAATGCACTCACGGGACGTACCTATAATTCGTCGGAACCAAGACCTTGCCATCCTTGCTCACGAGAATGATCCGGTTATCACCGTCTCGCATTGCGTCAAACCTCGAAACGTTGTTCTTCCCGACCCAATCAGCCTTGAAGCCGTGCGGATCCTCTCCAATGTCTCCCAGTGCCTTCTCAAGCTGCTTTTCCTTGAGCTTAGCCAGCGAGCCCCGGTCGATTGCGCTCGCCTCCGGTATTTCTCCCGGGATAAAGTTGCAGGTCGCGTTATGCACAAGCACTGGCGTGCTGCCCACGAGCACATAGTACGTGTGTCGATCGTCAACAGTCAGGTTGAACCGGTCGGCAGCACCAGCCTCCGGGCTGACACTCTCTACCATGGCTGTCCGGTAGGGAGTTGCCAGGTTGTGGCCAGCTGTCAGGTCGCCTGCTGCGACCCAGGCATGCTCCGTGTCGTCCCAGAACGGATGATTCGCGGTGGTGTGGAGAACAGCCTTCGCGCCCTGTGCGTCTGAGACCGTGACATCAAGAAGGTTCTCGTCATGGTTGATCCACAACGCGCGGACCGTGTTGTTGCCAGATGGTGTTCCATTACCCGGGTCGCCGGTCTGAACTTCGTCGCCCGGCCTGATATCGGCGATTTCCTTGGTGCTTCCATCGCCTAGGAGAACCCGAGTGTCCGGGGAGAAGCTGCAGCCGCCTATTCCGGCGCCGAGCTTTCCCCCGATATACGCCGTGGCGGCCCCTTCGATCTCGGCGATGGCCAACTTCTGTGCGTCTTTGCAGTCCTCCACGCATTGACCGAGCCCGGCAGCCTCTGCGGCTACCAGTATGTAGCAACCCATGCCCTCGGTGCTGGCACAAACGGCGGCGCCGATCAGCTCAACGGTCATCTCCGTGAGCATCTTCTTCGACCCGTCCCACAATTCCTTGAGGGTGAGGTCGCCGAGGATCATGTGCCTTGCGCGCTCCTCGAGGGCCTGGTAGGCGGGTGATCCGGGAACATTCCAGGTGCCCGGGCTCTCTGCCTTGACCATCTGGACCGCTTGCTGGAAGTTCTCTATACGCTCCTTCGGGATCTTGCTGAGCACATCGGCGGACGCAGCAGCCTTGGGAGCCGGCTTGGGGGCCGGAGGGGCAGGGGCCGGCGTGTACTTCTGGATGTCGACGTTCCACGTGCCGTGGTTGGTGGTCCAGGTTTCCTGGACGATTTGGGACTTGCCGCTGTCAGGGTCGGTGATCTGGCATGTGGCGAATCCGCCGCAGGTGCCGTCGGGGTGCAGGCCGGATGGGTCTGCGAGGTTGACGGGGTTGTTGTTGCTGTAGGCGTAGGCGTTCCACTGTTGTGGGGTCGCGAGATCGATGATCGGGTCGGGGTTGAGGAAGCGGCCGGTGGTGGGTTGGTATTCGCGGGCGCCGAGGTTGGTGAGGCCGGTGGCATCGTCCTTGGTGCCGCCGACGAAGCCGTGATCGCCGGCCCAGGTGGTGGGCTGGGTGCCGCGGGGGTTACCGAACGGGTCGCTCGGGCGGCGGCTCTCGGTGAGCGTGGTGCCGTCGATGGCGAGGGTGCCGGTGCCGTGGTGGTCGGCGATCTGGTAGGTGGAGTTGCCGCCCTGGCGAACCAGGGTGGTGCCACCGGGGATCGGGTAGTAGCGGACACCGGTGATGGTGTTTGCCGTTGTGTCGTAGACCAGTTCGTCACTTCCGAGCGTGATGGTGGTCTTGCCCGGGTCGCGGCGGATGAGCTGGTTGCCTGCGGCGTCGTAGAGGTAGGTGGCCGGTCCGGCACTTCCGGTCTTACCAACGGAGGCGAGCCTGTTCTCGCCATCCCAGGTGAGGTTCGTCGTACCGGAGGCATCGGTGACGGATGTGGTGTTGCCTACGGCGTCGTACTGCAGGTTGGTCGAGCTGATTCCGCTCGGGGAAGTGGTGGTGGAGGACGTCAGGGCGTGCGGGCCGCCGGTTCCGCCACCGGTGTTGGCCGCGGTGGTCGGGGTGTTGACCTTCCCGGTGGCCGGGAAGGTCTGGTTGGTGGTGGTGTCCTTAGTGGTGTCACCGGACGGGTCGTGTTGGACGAGCTGGGTCCGGTTGCCGGTGAGGTCGTAGCCGTAGCTCTGCCAGTACGCGGCGGGCCCGCCGACCGTGGTCTTCAGAGGTGCTTGGACACCGCTGGTCGGCGAGGAGTTGGCGCAGGCGCCAATGCCCCCGACGGTGGGCTGAGCGGCCTGGTTGAGTGCGCCGGTGTCGGTCCAGGCGTTGGTGAGCCGGCCGAGGTAGTCGTAGCCGAAGCACTGGAGGTCGGTGGATGACGGGGTGTTGTCCGGGATGTTGCGGATCGCCGTCATCTGCCCGGCGGGGTTGTAGCTGTAGGTGAGTTGCTGGACGGCCCCGGTGGCGGCGGTCTGCTTGTCGACGAACTGCGACAGTTGGCGGCCGGTGGACTCGTCGTAGGTATTGGTGACGACGATCTGGGTGCCCCACGGGTTCATGGTGGAGCGGATGTTGCGACCGTAGGCGTCCCAGTCCGAGGACAGGTCGTAGGTGGCGCCTCCGCGGGCGCCGAAGGTGCCCAGTGGGCCGTTGAGGTCGTAGGTGTAGTCGACCGTCTCACCGGAGATGTCGCCCACGGCCGAGCGACTGTCGCTGGTCACGGCGCCGGTGGTCGGGTCGTATTTCGCCTGGTAGGTATAGGTGAAGGGGATGTTGCCCTGGCCGATCTCGGTGCCGGGGATCGTGATGGTGGTCTTGGTGGGGTGGTAGGCGGTGTCGTACGCCAGCACGGAGCTGGTGTAGGTGATGCCGGAGGCTCCGTTGATGTAGCGGGTGGAGGTGGAGGGCTTGCCCTTGAGGACGGTGTCGTAGGTGAAGCCGGTCAGCTGGTGGTCCGGGCTGACCGTACCGGAGTAGGTGCCCGTCGCGCGGCCGAGCAGGTCGTAGGTGTAGGAGGTGGTCTGCCCGCGCGCGTCCGTGACCGCGGCCAGCCGGCTGTCGGCGTCGTAGGTCTTGGTGGTGGTTCCGGCGTCCGGGTCGGAGCTGGTGGTCTCGCGGCCGCGTTGGTCGTAGCCGTGGGTCCAGGTGTTACCGGCGGCGTCCTTCTGGGTGAGCAGGTGGCCGTCGGGCGTGTAGGTGTAGGAGGTTGTATCCGCGTCCGCCGCGTTTCCGGTGGCGGTGGCGGTCCGGTACTGCCAGAACTGGGTCTTGTGACCGCGGGGGTCGGTGACGGTTGACGTCGGTGTGGCGCCCGTGGGCGGCGTGACATCGGTCCGGTCGACACCGGCATAAGTGGTGGTGACCGTGGACTGGGTCACCCCATAGGCGACGAACTGCGCGGTCACCGCGCGGCCCATGCCGTCGTAGACGCTGTAGGTCTGCGCCGGGACCTTCTCCGTGAGGGTCTTGAACGGTGTGGTGCTGGGAGCCGCCTCATCGTTGTACCAGGGGTTGTTGACCCGGGTGACACGTCCCTGGGAGTCGTACACGGCGTCGGTGATCAGCCGACCGCCGTAGGCGGTAATCGCCGGTGTCGACTGGGACTGGACGGTCCGTCCCTCCCCGTCCATGATGTCGATCTTTACGGTGTAGCTGTCCGTTGCCTGTCGGTTGGGGTTTGCCCGCAGGTCTGAGGTGGTCACGGTCGGGGGCACGGCAACGTCGTTGACCACGCCGGGGAGCGTGTAGGCGAAGGTCTTGTTGGCGCCGGCCTTGGTGTCTCGACCCGGAAGCCACACACCGGTCAGTCGGCCGAGTGCATCGTAGGCCGCGGTCGTCGTGCGGCCGTTGGGGTCGGTCGCCGTCAGCGGCAGCGAACGAGCGGTGTCGTACGTGGTGGTGGTGACCCGGCCGGTGGCCGCGTCACTCGCACCTGCGGGTGCCGGGCTGGTGACGGCAACGCTGTTGGGCAGTTCACCCGCGTTGGGCGCCGCATAGGCGGTGGTGACGGTTGCCCCGCCTGAGTGCGCGCTGTCCGTGACGTTGGGGTCGGTCGCACTCGTGATGCGGCCGTAGCCGTCGTACGTTGCGCTCGCCGTGCTGAACTGCGGAACTCCGGTGGAGTCGAAGTGGTCGAGGGACAGCGTGCCGGTGGCGTCATGTGCTGTGCCTAGTTGTCCGAAGACCTGGCCGTCGTACAGGGTCCGCTTCCAGGAGAGGGTGTTGGCGGCTGTGGCTGTCGCGGTACAGGCATTCGCACCCGAGACCGCCACCGACTCGGATGAAACCTCCTGGACTTGCGGGTCATTTCCGGCGTAGCCGGTGCGAGTGCAGATGTCGGGCAGGCCGTCGGCACTGTCCAGCGAGGTGACGATGCGGTTGCCGTGCGACGGGTCAGTCGTCGTAGTGGTGCTGGTGGTCTGCCAGGTTCCGTCGGCCTTGAAGGCCTTGGCCGTACGCGTGATGGTGGTGGTCGTGTACTGGGCGAGGAGCGTGGGCTGGTTCTTGCCCTGACTGTGGGTGGCGGTGGTGACCGGGCCTCCACTGAAGGAGTTCACCGTGTACCCGACGATCTTGCTGGAGGGGTCGGCGCTGGTGTAGGTGTCGCTCTCACGGGTCTGGCCGGAGAGCCAGTCGGAGTCGGTGACCCCTCCGCCCATCGGGCCGGCGACCTGGACGCTGCGGGTGCTGCCGTTTGCCAGCACATCGCCGTCCATGCCCTGGTAGAAGGTGGTCGACTTCTTGGACTGCGGCCCGTCGTTGCCGCTGCCGGAGACGTCGGTGACGGAGGCGTAGCCGCGGAACTGGTCCCAGGTCCGGTTCTTGTCGTCAGCCAGCGCGGAGTCGTTGTGGCGCCAGGCAGCTTTGCCGTAGGTGTAGTTGGTCACCATCGGAATCGATCCCGGGGTGCCGGGATTCAAGGTGATGCTGGTGACCGGGTATTTCAGGAACCAGTCGTCCACCGGGGCCGCGCCGGCGACGGAGCCGGGCGGGAACCACTTGACGTTGTAGCAGGACCGGGTGTTGTTGTCGGCGGAGGCCGGCATGACGTTGTTCTGTCGCGAGCACCCGGCGGAGGCGTAGTTGACGCCGACGGTACTGCCGGTCTCGGTGGTGATCAGCTGGATGCGGGGCCGGTTGTAGGCCGGCGGTGCGGGCACCAGGTTGGTGCCGTCCACCCGGTTGGGCAGCAGCTGGGCGGTGAAGGACACCGGCGGGAGCGTGATGGAGCCGCCGGATGCCTGCTTGTCCTGACCGGTGCGCTGGACGGAGGCGAGCCAGGGGACCTGGGTGTTCTCGGTCGCGTTCTGCACGTTGATGAACGTGTGGTTCAGGGTGTACGAATCGACGTTCTGGTAACTGCCGTTGGTCCGGATCTGGGTGGCGACGGAGGCCAGCCACTTGGTGGTCCAGAACGTGGGACCGTACCTGGTGCAGGTGCTGGTGGCATCGCACTGCTGGTCCAACGGGACGTCCGGCCAGTTCACCGCGTTGGCCGCAGTGCGCTGGGACGGGTCGCAGGCCGCGGTGGAGGTGACGCACCGCTCGGCGGTGTTGAAGACGATCTTCGCGGCGGGGTTGTAGGCGCCGCTGTTGTTCAGCTGGTCCGAGAGGAGCTGGCCGTAGCCGATCGTGGAGGGCGTGCCGGCGCGGGTGTAGGCGGTATTGGTGCCGTTGCCGTTGTTCTGGCCGCCACCGCGGGAGTAGTAGTTCGTCTCCGGGGTGTAGGTGTAGGTGGTGAGGTTCCCGTGCGGGTCCACGACGAAGTCGAGGTTCCAGCGCCACGCGGTCTGACACCACGAGCCCTGGCTCTTGGCCTGGTCGTAGCACGGGTCCCCGATGTTGGGGGAGTAGACCGGAGTGGTCCACGCCGAGCCGCTGTCCGCGCCGAGCGTGGTCGGCTTGCCGTTCGTGTCCGGCACGTGATTAGCGCCGAAGTAGTAGACGATCCCGGTGGTGTCGGTGACCTTGATGTACGAGCCGTTCCAGGTGCCGTTGGTCGCACCCGTCAGGAACTGCACCTTGCTGCCGTCATCGCCCTTGATCCGCCAGGTGCAGTTGGACTGTTCCATCGAGGCGGGCGCACCGGACTGGCAGGAGGCGTCGTCCGGCACCAGCTGCCCCGAGTGGCTGCCCAGGGAGAGGATCATGTTGGCGCCGGTCCAGCACTGGTCTCCGGAACTGGCGATGCCGTCCAGTGAACAGGGCTTGAACGAACGCTCCACGAAGCCCGGGCTGTAGTCCCAGCCGTCGCCGATCCATGAGGCCTGAGAGTTCGTCGAGGACGTCTTGCCGTCGACCGAGGAAGAGTCGTAGGACAGGGCCACCTGAGGGGCCGTCCCGCCGAGCGTCGATGGCGTCTGAACCGGGTAGTCGTAGGTGAACGAGCCCGAAGAGCCACCGGCCGTCCAGGCCTGCGACGGGTTCAGGCTGGTCGCCGTGTAGGTGCCGGCACCGCTGGACGCCCCGGAGACAACTCCCACCGTGGTCGAGGTGGTGGTGGAGTCCGCGTACAGCGCCCTTGCCGCACCGGAGACGTCAGTGGCGCTCTTGGCCGCCGGAGCGGTGGAGGACTTCGCGATGCCCGTTGTGGTCAGCGGGACGTCGGCGACGAGCTTCTTCGCCGCTGGGTCGTAGTGCGACTCGATGGGTGTCTGCTCGCGGCAGTCAGCGGCCTGTGGCGTCGTCGTCGCGCAGTTCGGTAGGACTACGAGGTGGGCCCGGGCAGCCCAGTTCGCGCCGAACGCGGTGTCCAGGCTGGAGGCGTCGACCCCCAGGCGCACTGGTGCGTCATCCCCCGAGCCGGGGCGGGTGAGGGTCACCGCCACTCCAGGGATCCCGGCAGTCGCTGAGGTCTTGGCATCGGCCATCTCGACCTGGATCGTCTGCCCAGCAGCTGACGACCCGGCCAGCGGCGCAACCGTGACCGGCAGACCCGAGGCTTTCGCCTCCACACCGGCCTGCGGCTTCTCGCCCTCGCCCAGTGGGTGCGCCTCGGGTGCGGTGCCGAGTGTCACCGAGGCATGGCCACTCGGAATCGGCTTCGGGTCCTTCGGCGGGGTCCACGTCAGTGGTACCGGGTGCTCCGGCTTCGGAGTCGGCACCGGCGTGGCGTCCTGCCCCGGGGCCGACGGTGTCTTCGGCAGGGCGGTGTTCGGCGGAGACCACTTGCGCGAGTAATCCGGCCCGTCAGCTGCTGCGGCGATCGGGAAGGGCGCGAGCAGGGAAGCGAGGACTGCGGCCGTCGTGACGGCTGCCAACCGACCGTGCAGTCTCCCCCTCCTGCCCTTTGCCTTCCCGGAGCCTGATCGTTGCATAAACGACACGCTTTCACATCCCCAAGCACTAAACCCCCGCGAACGCGGGAGGCACATCCTGCATTCGAACCGGCGCATGCTAGCGACACTTGATGTTGGATAGTCAAGACTTATCCCGGGGTGAGGCTTCTCACTGAGGGCTACGAAGCGAACATTTCGCACTACGTCAGGACTTCTCCGTCGAAATTGAATTGTCCGATGTCAGCACCTCCCCCTACCGTGCCTCTGACCTGTGCCTATGTAGGTCTTCCGTGTTCATTGGGGGGAGTTTCCCGTTTTGAAAAGAAAGCGCCGCCACAGCGGTTTGACGCTCAGGACTTTGACCGCGGCAGCCGTTCTCGCGCTCGCCAGCGGCCTCCCAGGCGTCAGCGCCGAAGCCGCCGACGGTCCGTCGGTACCGTCGCAGGCCGCGATCGATGCCGTCACCGCGAAGCAGTTGCAGGAACGGCCACCTGCCAATGCGACCGAGAAGGCCCTCGCCGAGGCCAAGGCCACGCAAAAGAACGTCCCGGTCGACTCGCTCACGACCGAGTACAGCGAGACCGTCGCCACCCCCGAGGGCCACCTCGCGCTCACCAACCACCTGGAGCAGCAGCGCGTGCGCCGAGGCGACGCCTGGCAGGGGCTGGACGCCACCCTGGCGGCCAACCCGGACGGCACGTTCTCGCCCAAGTCCGCGGCAGGGCAACTGGCGTTGTCCAAGGGCGGGGACGGGCCGCTGGCGACCATGACCAGTGCGGACGGGAAGAAGCTGGCGCTGTCCGCTCCATTCGCACTGCCCGCGCCCGTCGTCAGTGGTGACAGCGCGCTCTACCCGTCCGTCGCCTCCGACATCGACCTGAAGGTCACCGCCACGAAGTTCGGCGGGCTGAACACCGTCCTGGTCGTCAGGACCCAGGTAGCGGCTGCCAACCCAATGCTGAAGAACCTGCACTTCGGGACCACCCTCGATGGCGTCAGCGTCAAGAGCGACGAGCACGGCAGCGTCACCGTCGTCGGCGGCGACGGCAAGCCCCGCTGGGTCTCCCGCACCCCGCAGATGTGGGACAGCACCATCGCACCCGCCGCACCCGCCCCAAGCGCCCCCGCGCCCGTGACCAAGACCGCCCTGACCTTCAGGGCGGCTGCGGCGAATGCCCCCGCCCCCGCGCCGATGGACGCGGGCCAGACGCCTGCGGTCGGCTCCGACACCGGCCCCGGGACGGCCTCCAGGGTCGCCACCATGCCGGTCAAGGCCGACGACAATGGCATCGATCTGACCCCCGACCAGGACCTCCTGGCCCACGGCACCGCCCCGTACTACATCGACCCCGACTACCTCCCGTGGACCCTGACGGGCAACTCCTGGACCTGGGTCCAGTCCGCCCACGACAGCCCCGGCAACTGGAACCGGCAGGGCCCCGCGGGCGCCGACCACCCGGGTGTCGGCAAGTGCGGCTATTACCCCAACGGCGGCAGCTGCTCACCCGTCGACATCGAACGCAGCTTCTACCAGTTCGACATCAGCTCGCTCGGCGGGGCGGTCATCCACTCCGCGACGATGACCATGCAGGAGTACGTCTCCGCCGACTGGTCCTGCACCCAGACCTACCCGCTCAACCTCTACGTCACCAACGGGCCGATCGGCAACGGCACTACCTGGTCCAACCAGCCCGGGCAGCAGGGCGGTTCCCTCGGCACGGCCTGGGTCGGCGGCTCGGGCAAGGACCCGTGCCACGACAACGTGCCGTTCAGCTTCGACATCACCGGCGCGATGAAACAGTACGTCAACTACGGGCAGCTGACGTTCGGCCTCTACGGCGACGAGAGCAACCAGTACGCCTTCAAACGCTTCACCTACCAGCCGGCCCTGTCCGTGATGTACGACCGGGTGCCCAACGTCCCCACTAACCCCGGGGTGTGGCCCGCCCCCACCACGGTCAGCCCCGCCGGGACGAACCAGTCCTGTGGCGACGGCAACGCCGACCACTGGGCCTGGCTCGGCGCCGGCTCCGCCCAGAACAACGCCGTCTGGCTCAACGCCACCGTCAGCAGCCCCACCCAGGCCCAGGTCAAGACCTGGGACCACATCTGGGACTACAACGTCCCCGGCGTCCCCGAGGTCGCCAAGGGCGAGACCTCCTACGTCGGCAACGGCGGTACCACCAGCTTCCAGCTACCCGCCAACGTCATCCAGGACGGCCACGCATACGGCTACGGCATGATGGCCACCGACGGCCTGGACGACACCCCCTGGTCCGCCTCCACCCCGGCCTGCTACTTCAAGGTCGACCTCACACCGCCGACCGTCACCTTTCCCACCACCGTCGCCGACACCGGCAAGCAGTTCCCGCCCAGCGGCAACGGCCAGACCCCCCAGATCTACGCCGGCCAGAGCGGCGGCGTCCCCTTCACCGCCCCCGACCCCAACCCCAGCGGCGGCTACACCTCCGGGGTGGCCTGCCTGCGCTGGAGCTTCGACCCACAGCTCGTCGACTCCACCTGGCAGTGCGGCAGTTCCATGCCCACCGGCCAGATCCAGGTGACCGCCGGACGCTGGGGCACCAACGTCCTCTACGTCCAGGCCGAGGACAACGCCGGCAACCTCTCCCCAGTCGCCCAGTACGCCTTCTACGCACCCTGGAACCCCAACAGCCCCGCGCCGACCTTCGGTGACATCACCGGCGACGCCCTGCCCGACATCGTCACCGCCGACCCCAACGGCGACCTGCGCGCCTACAGCATCCCCGCCACCGCACCCAAGGCCCCGCTCGCCGCTCCGAAAGCCAAGTCCCCTGGCGGCGACTCCTGGGCCAACTATCGCACCACCCATCGCGGCAGCCTGCGCGGCGGCAACAACGTCGACGACCTCATCGTCCACAAGGATGGCGACAGCACTCTCTACTTCTACAAGAACCCGGGCAACACCGGCATCACTGGCGTCTTCGACATCCGCTACACCCTCGCCAAGCCCGCCTGTGACCCGAAACTGACCGACTGCACCGGATACAACGCCGTCAACTGGACCACCGTTCAACAGATCGCCGCCAGCGGCGACCCCAGCACCACCAAGCTCGACACCAGCAAGAAGTTCCTCAACCGCACCGGCCTGTTCACCGTCGAGACCAGTCCGGACGGCACCGGCGCCCTCTGGTTCTACCCCGCCGCCGGCGACGCCGTCCTCGGCTCGCCCACCAAACTCGCCGCAACCGGCTGGAAGGGCTGGGACCTCATCTCCCCCGGCGACTGGGCCGGCCAGGGCCACCCCGGCCTGTGGGCCCGCAACCAGACCAACGGTGACCTGCGCGGCTACACCTTCACCACCGGCACCGTCACCGTCACCGACGATTTCGGCAACACCAGCAGCTACCTCACCCTCACCGGCATCGTTACCGACACCAAAATCGGCTACGGCGTCACCACCGATAACTGGCCCGTCATCGGCTCCGACGGCGACCTCACCGGCACCGGCTCACCCACCCTCTGGGCCATGACCCCAGGCGGCGTCATCCAGACCTTCACCGGCCACGCCACGACCGCCGACCCCTACTACACCTGGACCAATGGCTGGGTCAACGCCCTGAGCGTCTACGCCGAGAATAGCCCCATCACCTACACCGCCCAGACCGGCAAGTGCGTGGACATCGCCAACGCCAGCACCGCGAACGGCACCGCCGTCCAGCTGTACGACTGCAACGGCAGCAACGCCCAGCAGTGGACCCCCAAGCCCGACGGCAGCCTCCGCGCCCTCGGCAAGTGCCTCGACGCCACCGGGCGCGGCACCGCCAACGGCACCCCCCTGCAGATCTGGGACTGCGGCAACGGCGCGCCGCAGCAGACCTTCGTCCCCAGGCCCGACGGCAGCCTGTACAACCCCGCCTCCGGCCGCTGCGTCGACCTCCCCGGCGGCACTGCGACCAACACCGCCCGACTCCAGCTCTGGGACTGCAACAGCAGTCCCGCCCAGAAGTGGACCGCTCTCGTACGAAGCTGAACTCAAGCAGGACTCGCCCAGGGTCGCGGTAGTGGTCGCTGGCCATCTCGGCATCAGGCGGGCGCTCCGCACCCCCGATCGCTCGGCTCCGGCGGAGTGAATGTTCGCTCGGCGTGGTCAACTCCCCGGATTGACGTTCGGGGAGTTGACCACTTTCACGTGCCAACCCATGGAGCTCCTGGGCTACGTGGGTTGGGTACCAAGTGCACCGCGCAGGATGCAGGTAGCGGGTGATGAGGTGACGGATGCAACTCACAGCGGGCCCCTGCACCGGCCCCGGTCTCACCGAAGCCGTCATGGTGCACATCACGGGCCTCGGTGCGGCCCGCCCGGATCGAGGAGGGCGCGAGCCCGGCCCCACGGCACAACACCGAGCGCCTTCTTCAAGGCCTGGGGCGAGCGTTTCAGAAGCTCGACGGGCAGCATCCGCGCACCCCAAGGCGATCGAAAGGTTGTGCCGATCAACCCACGGAGCGGGACCTCTCGTCCCGCGAACCCACTGCTCAGCCCGCCGCCCGTCAGCGCAACGTTCACATAACGTTCCCATACGGGTGAACCTCGGCGCGTAATCACCGTCATCCGACGGCCATTCGCCTACAGTTCTCCCAGGCGAATTCGACATTTCCGCAGGTCAGTGGCCCCGCATGGCCCGATGGGGCATCAGATCCGGAGTGGGGCGGGTGGGACTCGAACCCACGACCAAGGGATTATGAGTCCCCTGCTCTAACCGGCTGAGCTACCGCCCCGGTTCGCCGCGTGCGCCGGTCGTCGACCACGGCAGCAGCAGACGGCCCCGAAAGGACGTCCCGCGCAGCATAGCCGGTCGATCACCCGTGGTGCGCGCCGGGGGCGCGCACGGGTGCGCACAGGCGTGCGCCTGTCCTGATTGCGCAGTTCGGGTGGCGCCCGGACGGCCGCACGGGCAGCCTGGACGGATGACGACACGTGGGACGGGAGCCGCGGCCGGGGCGCTCGCGGTGCTGCTGGCCGCGGCGGGCTGCACCACCTCCGCCGGGCCCGGCGGGGGCGCGCCGACGGTCAGCTCGGCTCCGGCCACCCGCTCCGCCCGTCCCTCCGGATCCGCCTCGGCCTCCGGCGGCGGCCACGGCTGGAACCGACAACGGCTCAGGGGCGCCGTCTCCAGGCACACCGGAGTCACCCGCACCGCCAGGCCCACCGTGCTCAACGGCCTGGTCGGCGCCGTCTTCACCCGCAACGCGGACGGCGACCACTTCTGCACCGCCAGCGTCGTCGACAGCGCCGGGCTCAACCTCATCGTCACCGCCGCGCACTGCGTCTGGGACCCCCAACTCGGCCAGCGCAGCGACCTCGTCTTCGTCCCCGGCTACCGTAACGGCGACACCCCCAGCGGCGTCTGGCCGCTGATCGCCGTCACCGTCGACGACGACTGGAAGGACCACGCCGACCCGGACGTGGACGTCGCCTTCGCCGTCGTCCAGGCCCAGAACGGGCAGCAGGTGCAGCAGGTGCTCGGCGCCAACAAGCTGGGCGTCGGCCTCGGCTACCAGCTGCCCGTGCGGATCACCGGCTACCCCGGCACCAGCGACGTCCCGATCACCTGCGCCAACAACACCACCGAGCAGAGCTCCACCCAGCTGCGGATCGACTGCCCCGACTACACCGGCGGCACCAGCGGCAGCCCCTGGGTGACCGACTTCGACCCGAGCACCAGGACCGGCACCGTGGTCGGCGTGATCGGCGGCTACCAGCAGGGCGGCGACAGCCCGGACACCTCGTACAGCAGCTACTTCGGCGACCGCGTCCAGGCGCTCTACGACCGGGCCACCGGCTGACCGGAGGGGCGGCGGTGGCGCCGCCGGGCACGGCCTGATAGATCTTCCTCTCGAACGGCGGAACGCACGGACCCGGTGCCCGCCCCGAGGAACGAGACGGAGCCCCGATGGCCCCCCGCCCGGCACGGCCCCCGCGCGCCGCACGGACGGTCGCGCTGGCGGCCCTGCTGCTCGCCGCCGGAACCGCGTGCGACGGGGGCGAGCAGGACCAGGCGCCCGCCGCCGAGGTCGCGCAGCAGAGCAGCACCCGCGACCGGATCGGCACCCTCTCGGTCCGCACCGCGCAGGGCCCCCGGGCCTGCACGGCGAGCGTCGTCCGCAGCCCCAGGCACAACCTGCTGGTCACCGCCGCGCACTGCGTGCAGAACCGCCGGATCGGCCTGCTGGACGGCCTGGTGTTCACCCCCGGCTACCGCAACGGCTTCATCCCGTACGGCAGTTGGCCGGTGAAGTCGATCACCGTCGACCCGCGCTGGGCGGACGACGACGACCCCGAGTACGACGTGGCCTTCGTCACCGTGGGCACGGTCGGCGGCAAGCAGGTCGAGGACGCCGTCGGCGGCAACCCGATCGCCACCGGCCAGGGCTTCGGGCTCGCCGTCTCGGTGACCGGCTACCCGAACGAGCGCGACGAGCCGATCACCTGCGCGGCCAGGACCCGCTCGCAGAGCCCGACCCAGGAGCGCTTCGACTGCGACGGCTACACCGACGGCACCAGCGGCAGCCCGTGGGTGACGGACAGCGGCGCGGTCGTGGGCGTGATCGGTGGCTACCAGGAGGGCGGCGAGACGGCCGGCACCTCCTACAGCGTCACCTTCGACCGGCGGGTCTCCGCGCTCTACCGGGAGGCGACCACCTGAACCCGGTCGGCGGCCACCCGGACCCGGGAGGCGGCCGTCCGGGCTCCGGAGGCGGCCGCCCGAGCCGCCCGGCCGTCGCGAGGTGACGAAGGCAACACGAAGGCCCCCCGGTCATCCGAGGGGCCTTCGCTCTGAGCAGTCACCGGGCGGACCCGATGAAGCTCCCGCATTTGGACTCGAACCAAAAACCTGCCGGTTAACAGCCGGCTGCTCTGCCAATTGAGCTATGCGGGATCGCGGTACCGAACTGCCGTACCACGGACGGGAGGAGGGCTCTTGCAAGACCTCTCCCGAGCTCCCCCAATTGGACTCGAACCAATAACCTGCCGATTAACAGTCGGCTGCTCTGCCAATTGAGCTATGGGGGATCGGCTTCCGCCTCGGCCCCCGGTTCCCCGGGCTCCTCGGCGCTCGCTGCGGGACATACATTAGCGCACTCGGGGGGGTGGTCCGCCAATCGCTTTCGCCGGACCGCCCCCGGGGCTCCCGCGCGGCCTCCCACCCGGCGTGCCCGGCGCGCGCCCCGCACGGCCCCCGGGGATGCTGGGGGCACGGACGGTTCGCCGTCCCGACGGACGGGTAGGGCAATGCGGCAGAAGGCCGCCAGGAGAGGGTGGATCCGATCATGTGGAAGCTGTCGTTGGCCGCGGGGTTCGCGGCCGGCTACGTCCTGGGCTCCCGGGCCGGGCGCCGGCGCTACGACCAGATCACGAAGGTCACCCGGCAGATCGCCCAGAACCCCACGGTGCAGGGCGCCGCCGACCGAGCCAGGCAGCAGGCCGGCGCGGTCGCCGGGAAGGCCGCCGGCGCCGTCGCGGACAAGGTCGGCGACCGGCTGCCGAACGCCGTCACCGACCGGGTGCCGTACTTCAACCGCTCCCGGGCCGAGGACGACGGCTGGGGTACCTTCCGCCCGTGACGGGACGGTGACGCCAGGGTGTACCAGGGCCCTGCGTCGAGTCCCGAACGGGCAACACCTCGCCCGGCCCGGACGCGTCCAGGGCCGGGCTGAGGCATGATCTCGGCATGGCCATCGTCGCGGGGATAGACAGCTCGACCAACCGCACCCGGATCGTCGCGTGCGACGCCGACACCGGCGCCGTCCTGCGCTCCGGCAAGGCGCCGCACCCCGTCCCCGAGGACCCGGACACCCGCCCCGGCGAGGCCGACCCACAGCTGTGGCTGCACTCGCTCGGCGACGCCGCCGCCGGCGGCCTGCTGGAGGGCGTCCGGGCCATCGGCGTCAGCGCGCAGCAGCACGGCATGATCGGCCTGGACGCGGGCGGCGTGCTGGTCCGGCCGGCGATCCTCTGGAACGACCCGCGCTCCGGCGGCGCCGCCGCCAAGCTGCTGGACGCGCTCGGCGGCCCGGCCGCCTGGACCGCCGCGATCGGCGCCGTCCCCAGCCCGACCTACACCATCGCCAAGCTGCGCTGGCTGGCCGAGTTCGAGCCGGCCAACGCCCGCCGGGTGGCCGAGGTGCTGCTCCCGCACGACTGGCTGGTCTGGCAGCTCCTCGGCCACCCCAGGCGCCGCACCACCGACCGGGGCGACGCCTCCGGCACCGGCTACTGGTCCCCGATCACCGGCGAGTACCGGCAGGACCTGGTCGAGCTGGCGCTCGGCCACGAGCTGCGGCTGCCCGAGGTGCTCGACCCCGCCGAACCCGCCGGGCACACCCCCGAGGGCCTGCTGATCTCGGCCGGCACCGGCGACAACATGGCCGCCGCGCTCGGCCTCGGGCTGCGCCCCGGCGACGCGGTGGTCTCGCTCGGCAGCGCCGGAACGATCTTCGCCGTGCACGACCAGGCCGTGGTGGACGCCACCGGGCTGATCTCCTCCTTCGCCGACGCCGCCGGCCGCCACCTCCCGATGGTCGCCACCCTCAACGCCGCCCAGGTGCTCCGCGCCACCGCCGCCATGCTCGGCCGGGACCTGGACGGCCTGAGCGACCTCGCCCTGCACTCCTCCCCCGGCGCGTACGGGCTGGTGCTCCTCCCCTACCTGGACGGCGAGCGGACGCCTGCCCTCCCGCACGCGGCCGGCACCCTGACCGGCCTGCGGGCCGAGTCGATGACACCGCAGCACCTGGCCCGGGCCGCCGTCGAGGGCATGCTGTGCAACATCGCGGACGCCCTCGACGTACTGCGCGCCCAGGGTGTCGCGGTGCGGCGGGTGTTCCTGCTCGGCGCGGCCGGGCGGCTGCCCGCCGTCCGGCACATCGCCCCGCCGCTGTTCGGCGTCCCGGTCGTGGTGCCGCCGCCGGGCGCCCACGCCGCCCGCGGGGCCGCCCGGCAGGCCGCCTGGGCACTGGCCGGCACCCCGGAGCCGCCGGAGTGGGAGCTGCCGGACGCCGAGACCGTCGAGCCGGACGGGGAGCAGGACCTGGCGATCGGGTCGGCGGTGCGCCAGCAGTACCGCGCCGCCCGCGAACAGATCCACCCGGAGACGGCGGCCTGACCCCGGCTGCGGCGGCCTCGCCGGCCGGGGACGGCGGCGCCCCCCCGGCCCCGGCCGGTGAAGATGCGTCACCCGGCGGCCGGTGGCAGCGTGGGACGGGACACGGCCACCGGCTCGAAGGGCGGCAGGACTCCATGGCGCTGCACAAGGGGGCCGGCAACGACCGCCGGCTGAGCATCGGTCCGCTCGTGGGCGCCGCCGACCCGCTGGGCTCGATGAAGCTGGCACCGCCGCTGCACCGGCTCGGCGAGGGGCCCGTCGCAGCCGACACCGCGTACCAGCTGATCCACGACGAGCTGATGCTGGACGGCAACGCCCGGCTCAACCTGGCGACCTTCGTCACCACCTCGATGGAGACGCAGGCCACCCGGCTGATGACCGAGTGCCTGGACAAGAACATGATCGACAAGGACGAGTACCCGCAGACCGCCGAACTGGAGCGGCGCTGCGTGGCGATCCTCGCCGACCTCTGGCACGCCCCCGACCCGGACGCCGCGGTCGGCTGCTCCACCACCGGTTCCAGCGAGGCCTGCATGCTGGCCGGCATGGCGCTCAAGCGCCGCTGGATGCGCCGCAACGCCGAGCGCTACGCGGCCGGGGCCCGGCCCAACCTGGTGATGGGCGTCAACGTGCAGGTGTGCTGGGAGAAGTTCTGCACCTTCTGGGAGGTCGAGGCCCGCACCGCGCCCATGGAGGGCGAGCGCTTCCACCTCGACGCCGAGCACGCGGTCGCGCTGTGCGACGAGGACACCATCGGCGTGGTCGGCATCCTCGGTTCCACCTTCGACGGCTCCTACGAGCCGATCGCGGAGATCTGCGCGGCCCTGGACGACCTCCAGCAACGCGCCGGCCTCGACGTCCCGGTGCACGTGGACGGCGCCTCCGGCGGCATGGTGGCGCCCTTCCTCGACCCCCAGGTGGTCTGGGACTTCCGGCTCCCCCGGGTCGCCTCGATCAACAGCTCCGGGCACAAGTACGGCCTGGTCTACCCCGGCGTCGGCTGGGCCCTGTGGCGCGACCAGGAGGCGCTGCCGGAGGAACTGGTCTTCCGGGTCAACTACCTCGGCGGCGAGATGCCGACCTTCGCGCTCAACTTCTCCCGCCCCGGCGCCGAGGTCGTCGCGCAGTACTACGTCTTCCTGCGGCTCGGCCGGGACGGCTTCCGGGCCGTCCAGGGCGCCTGCCGCGAGGTCGCCATCCACCTGTCCGAAGCGATCGGGCAGTTGGGCGGCTTCCGGCTGCTGACCCGCGGCGACCAGTTGCCGGTCTTCGCCCTCACCACCGCCGACGACGAGCCGTTCGACGTGTTCGACGTCTCGCGGCGGCTGCGCGAGCGCGGCTGGCAGGTGCCCGCGTACACCTTCCCCGCGAACCGGACGGACCTGTCGGTGCTCCGGGTGGTCTGCCGCAACGGCTTCTCGCTGGACCTCGCCGACCTGCTGCTGGCCGACCTCTCCCGGCTGCTGCCGGAGCTGCGGCGCCAGCCCGGCCCGCTCAAGGAGCTCGGGGTGCCGGCCCGGTCGGGCTTCCACCACTAGGCGTGTGGTCCACCGGGGCGTGAACGCGGTGGGACGTGAACGCAGTGGGCGTGATCACGGTGGGGCGTGATCACGGTGGGGAGGGCGCGGCGAAGCGCCCTCCCCACCGTGCGTCCCGGACGAACCGGGGCAGCCTCCCCCCGCGAGGCTGCCCCGGCCGGTGGGGGAATCGGGACGTGCTGCCGGAGCGGGGACCGGTGACCGGTCCGCGTCCGAACGACGCCGTCGGGCGGCGAACCGCGCCGACCAGAGAACTGTGCACGACGGACACGTGCACATGCGAGCGTTCCCGGGGGTTGTGAGACACTTCCGTCCGTCTCAGCGCCATGACCTGGGGTTTGGGACGCCGGACCGATGGGTTTGGAGAAGCGGAGACACCCGGACGGCCCCGGCCGGAGCCCGTTCCGCTCTCCCCGTCCCCCGTTCCCGTCTCGCACCGTTGGAAGGCCCCATGGGTTCCGCCTGGAAGAACCTGCCCGAAGAGCTGTCCGGACCCGCCCGGCTCCTGGCCGAGGAGCTCCGGGCCATCAAGGACGCCGCCGGACTCTCGCTGTCCGAGCTGGCCGCCCGGACGCACTACAGCCGGGCCTCCTGGGAGCGCTGGCTGAACGGCAAGCGGGTCATCACCGGGCAGGCGCTGGAGGCGCTGACCGGGGCGGTGGACTGCGACGGGCCGGCCCTGCGGGCGCTGTGGGAGCGGGCCGTGGCGGGGCCCGAGGAGGACGGCGAGCCCGCCGCCCCGGAGGAACCCGCCGCGCAGGCGGCCCCCGAGCAGGCCCCGGTGGCACAGCCCCCGACGGACCGGACCGGCGTGCCCGCCACCTCCGACGCACTTGCCGCCTCCGACGTGACCGACGTGACCGACGTGCTCGACCTGACCGCCGCACCCGGCGAACCCGGCGGCACCGTGCCGGCACCCGTGGCGTGGTGGCGGCGCCCGGCGACGCTGCTGACCGGCGCCGCCCTGCTGGTGGCCCTGCTGGTGCTGGTCGGCCTGCGGGCCACCCGGCACCAGGAGCAGCCGCAGACCGTCGCTGAGCCCGTCCCGACCGCCACCGCGGCCAAGCCCGTCCCGGGCGCTCCCGTCTGCCAGGCCGTCGGCTGCGCGCACAAGGACCCCAAGGCCACCGGCTGCGGCAAGGACGCCCGGACCCTGCAGACCGACGTCATCGGCAAGGTCGTCGTCTACCTCCGGTACAGCCAGACCTGCCAGGCGGCCTGGGCGGCGATCACCGAGGGTGAGCCGAACGACTACGCGACCATCACCGACGGCTCCGGCCAGAGCGAGACGGCACTCATCCACTGGGGCTACGACAACTACTCGTCGATGCTGGACGCGGCCGACCCGGCCGTCACCTTCCAGGTCTGCGGGTACCAGCCGGCCGGGCACGTCTGCACCTCGCCCGTCTCCGGCCTGGCCGCCGTGGTGGCCTCCACCCCGATCCCGATCGGCCCCGCCTCGCCGCCCCCGGGCACCGGCCCGGACGCGGCGGCCACCGACCCGCCGTCCCCGGCACAGCCGACCGCCGCAGAGCCGACCGCCGCGCAGCCCGCCGGCGCACAGCCCCCTCCCCGGGCCGGTCCTAGCCGATCCCGGTGGGCCGCTCAGTCGAGATACCCGCGCAGCTGCGCCGCGAAGGCGTGGTCGCGGAGCTTGATCAGCGTCTTCGACTCGATCTGGCGGATCCGCTCCCGGGTCACGCCGAACACCGCGCCGATCTCCTCCAGCGTGCGCGGGCGGCCGTCGTCCAGCCCGTAGCGGAGCTGGACGACCTGGCGCTCCCGCTCGCCCAGGGTGGCCAGGACCGCGTCCAGGTGCTGGCGCAGCAGCAGGAAGGTGGCGGACTCCGCGGGTGAGGCGGCGTCGGCG
The DNA here is from genome assembly GCF_044750105.1 of Kitasatospora sp. NPDC088861. Taxonomy (NCBI): domain Bacteria; kingdom Bacillati; phylum Actinomycetota; class Actinomycetes; order Kitasatosporales; family Streptomycetaceae; genus Kitasatospora; species Kitasatospora sp. NPDC088861. The sequence goes on along the minus strand of NZ_JBIVJF010000003.1, from coordinate 179,840 downwards.
TCCTCGATCAGGTCGCCGAGCGCGACGTCGTCCTCCTCGCCGACCGGGGTGTGCAGCGAGATCGGCTCCTGGGCCAGCCGGAGCAGTTCGCGCACCCGTTCCTCGGTCAGCTCCAGGGCGGCGGCGATCCCGGCCGGAGTCGGTTCCAGCCCGCGCTCCTGCAGCAGGGCGCGCTGCACCCGGATCACCCGGTTGATCAGCTCGACCACGTGCACCGGCACCCGGATCGTCCGGGCCTGGTCGGCCAGCGCCCGGCTCATCGCCTGCCGGATCCACCAGGTCGCGTACGTGGAGAACTTGTAGCCGCGGGCGTAGTCGAACTTCTCCACCGCCCGGATCAGGCCCAGGTTGCCCTCCTGGATCAGGTCCAGCAGGGTCAGTCCGCGGCCGACGTAGCGTTTGGCGACGGACACCACCAGCCGCAGGTTCGCCTCGATCAGCCGGCGTTTGGCGATCCGGCCGCGCACCACCAGGGTGTCCAGTTCGCGGGCCAGCGGGTCGGGCGGCGGGGGGTCACCGTTCAGCCGCTCCTCGGCGAACAGGCCGACCTCGACCCGGCGGGCCAGCTCCACCTCCTCGGCGGCGGTGAGCAGGCGGACCCGGCCGATCTCGCGCAGGTACTGGCGGAGCAGGTCCGGCGCCGGGCCGGCGTCGCCCTCGGCCGGCGGGCGGGGCTCCTCCTCGTCCCCGTCGTCGGGCTCCGGACCCTCTGCGTCGGGGTCCGTCTCCGGGGCCTCGGGGTGGCCCTCCGGCACGCCTCGGGCGCCGTCCGGGGGCGCGGCCCCGGCCCGGCCGTGGTCCGTCTCCCGTTCCCCGGGCGGTGCGGCACTCAGCGCGCCGGGCGGTGCGGCGGTCGGGCTGGCGGTCGGACTGGCGGTCGGTGCGGCGGTCGGGCTGGAGGTCGCGGCGAAGCCTCGGTCCACGGGCATCCCTCGGGGCGGGCGCGACTCTGGCGGACCCGCGCTGAACGGAGGTGGGACGCCCTCCAGTGTGCGGTACGCCACACTCCGTGGCCGAGACTCGTGCGCCGACTTTCTGGGCCGCTCCCACGGCCCCGCCGCACTCCTACAGCCCCGCCGCGCCCTGGCTGCGGAGCTGCTGACCGTACTGCTGGAGCTGCCACAGCTCGGTCTGCACCGCGTGCTGCTGCTCGGCGTCGGCCCGGTGGCCGAGCCGCTGGAGGTAGCCGCGGACCTCGGCGATCCGCCGGTCCACCGCCAGCAGGCGCAGCTTGACCAGGAACTCCCCGGCGTAGACCGCGTCCACCTTCCGGCGGGAGCGCACCGGCTCGACGGTCAGCTCGGTGACCAGCGAGCGCACCTGGTCGTCCGGGGCCGCCTCGCGCACCGCGCTGGTGAAGTCGGGCAGCGTCGCCCCGTACGCGGCGCCGCCGGCCTTGGCGATGGCCTGCCGGACGGCGGTGTACGGCAGGGTGGGGAACTCGTCCTCGCCGTAGTGGTCGAAGGCCGGGCTGACCAGGTCCGGGTGCTGGAGCGCCAGCTTGAGCAGCTCCCGCTCGACGAACTGGGCCGGGTCGCGCGGGTTGAGCCGGAAGGCGGGCTGCGCCGGGCGCACCGGCACGGGCTCGACGCGGCGGCCGCGGTCGGCGCCCCGGGGGTTCTGCTGGCGCTCGCGGTCCCAGCGGGCCAGCTGGGAGACCCGGCGGACGACGAAGGGCTCGTCCAGGATGCCGAGCATGCCGGCCAGGCGGACGGCGTACTCGTGCTGGATCGAGCGGTCCTTGATCTTGGCGACGATCGGGGCCGCCTCCTCCAGGGCCGCCGACCGCCCCTCCGGCGTCTCCACCCGGTGCTTGGACACCGCCGAGACCAGCGCGAACTCGAACAGCGGGACGGGGTTGTCGATCAGCTGCTTGACCGCCTCGTCGCCCTGGGCCAGACGCAGCTCGCACGGGTCCATGCCGCCCGGGCTGACCGCGATGGAGGTCTTGGCGGCGAACTTCTGGTCGTCCTCGAAGGCCCGCAGGGCGGCCTTCTGACCGGCCGCGTCGCCGTCGAAGGTGAAGACCGTCTCGCCGCGGTACTGCGAGGTGTCCATCAGCAGCCGACGGATGATCTTGATGTGGTCCTCGGCGAAGGCCGTACCGCAGGTGGCCACCGCCGAGGTGACCCCCGCCAGGTGGCAGGCCATCACGTCGGTGTAGCCCTCGACCACGACCGCGCGGCCCGACTTGGCGATCTCCTTCTTCGCCAGGTCGATGCCGTACAGCACGTGCGACTTCTTGTAGATCGGCGTCTCGGGGGTGTTCAGGTACTTCGGGCCGTTGTCGTCCTCGCGCAGGCGGCGGGCGCCGAAGCCGACCACCTCGCCCGCGATGTCCCGGATCGGCCAGACCAGCCGGCCCCGGAAGCGGTCGATCAGGCCGCCGCGCTGGCCCTGCGAGGCCAGGCCGCCGAGCAGGATCTCCTTGTCGGTGAAGCCCTTGCCGCGCAGGTAGCGGACCAGGTGCTCCCAGCCCACCGGGGCGTAGCCGACGCCGAAGGTCTTCGCGGCCTCCTCGTCGAAGCCGCGCTCGGCCAGGAAGCGGCGGCCGATCTCCGCCTCCGCCGAGGCCAGCTGCTCCCGGTAGTAGGCGGCGGCCACCTTGTGCGCCTCGACCAGGCGGGTCCGCTCGCCCTGCTGGTGGCGGGGGCTGTAGCCGCCCTCCTCGTAGCGCAGGGTGATGCCGGCCTGGGCGGCCATCCGCTCGACGGCCTCGGCGAAGGTGAAGTGCTCGATCTTCATCAGGAAGGCGATGGTGTCGCCGTTCTCCTGGCAGCCGAAGCAGTGGAAGACGCCCTTGGCGGGGTTCACGTAGAACGAGGCGGACTTCTCGTCGTGGAAGGGGCAGACGCCCTTGTACTCGCCGCCGCCACCGTTGGTGAGCTGAACGTAGTCGCCGACCACGGCGTCGATCGGCAGTGCGCTGCGCACCGCTTGTACGTCTTCGTCCCTGATCCGCCCGGCCACCCCGGAAGTCTACTGGGGTGGCCGGGGTTTCCCGGCGGTCCGGTCGCGCCGGGACCGGCCCGCCGCGCGCGGTCGGACGCCGGGCGGTTGCGCCTGGGCGGTCGGACGCCGGGCGCCGGGGCCGCGGGCGGTCAGGCCCAGGCGGCGCCGACGAGCCTGGCGTGCAGGGCGAGGGCGGAGGCGTCGGTGAGGGTGGCGATCTGGTCGATGACCGCGCGCAGGGCGGCCCGGTCGTCCTCGGCCTCGCGGTAGAGCGCGCCGAACACCGGGTCCAGGCCCTCGGGGGCGCGCTGGGTGAGCACGTACGCCAGCTCGGCGATCACGATCCGCTGGCGGGCCCGCAGCTGGGCCTGCTCGTCGCGCTGCATCACGAAGCGGACGGCGACCGCCTTGAGCACCGCGACCTCCAGCCGGACGCCCCGCGGCACCACCAGCTCGGCCGTGTACCGGGTGAGCCGGCCGGGGCCGTAGCGGGCCCGGGTGGCCTGCTCGGCGGCCAGGCAGAAGCGGCCGATCAGCTGGCTGGTGAGGTCCTTCAGCCCGGCCCGGGCGCGGGCCGTGCCGTCGTACTCCTGGGGCCACCGGTCCTGGGCGAGCAGCCGGTCGAGGGCGGCGGCCAGCTCCTCCGGCTCGGCGTCCGGGGCGTAGCGCTCGGCGACCTTGAAGAGTTCGGCCCGCTCGCTCGGCGCCCGCAGCACGGCCGGGTCGATGTGGCCGGCCTGGAGGCCGTCCTCGACGTCGTGGGTCGAGTACGCGACGTCGTCGGACCAGTCCATGACGGTGGCCTCGAAGCACTTGCGCCCGGCCGGGGAGCCGGCCCGCAGCCAGCGGAACACCGGCAGGTCGTCGGCGTAGACGCCGTACTTGGGCGAGGCCGGGTCGGTGGGGTGGGCGCCGCGCGTCCACGGGTACTTGGTGGCGGCGTCGAGAGCGGCGCGGGTCAGGTTGAGGCCGACGCTGCGGCCGGGCCAGGGGGCGAGCCGAGCGGCGGGGTGCTCACCCTCCGGGGCGAAGCGCTTGGGTTCGAGCCGGGTGAGGATGCGCAGCGACTGCGCGTTGCCCTCGAAGCCGCCGCAGGCCTCGGCGGCCTGGTCGAGCGCCTCCTCGCCGGTGTGGCCGAACGGCGGGTGGCCGATGTCGTGGGCCAGGCAGCCGGCCTCCACGAGGTCCGGGTCGCAGCCCAGGGCGGCGCCCAACTCCCGCCCCACCTGGGCGCATTCGAGGGAGTGGGTGAGCCGGGTGCGGGGGAAGTCGCTGCGCATCGGGGCAACCACCTGGGTGGTGCCGGCCAGCCGCCGCAGCGCCGCCGAGTGCAGCACCCGGGCGCGGTCGCGCTGGAACGCCGTGCGGCCGGGGCGCTTGTCCGGTTCGGGGACCCAGCGGGCCTCGGCGGCGTGGTCGTACGGGAGCGGGGCGGCGGCGAGGCGGTGCGCGGTGTCATCCATATGCCCCTCACGGTACGCCGCGCCCCCGACAGCCGGGGTGTGCCGCGCACGAAGGGGCGTGGGCCGGAGCGTGAATCCTGCGGTACGCGCTGATGTCCGCCCCGGCCCCGGTGACGCGCTGATGTCCGCCCCGGCCCGCCGGGCGCCGCCTGCGGTCCGGCCCCGGCCTCCGGCCTCAGCCGCGGACGGCCTTGAGGACGACGGCGGCCACCGCCTCCTGCCCCTTGGCGTTGGGGTGGATCGCCGCCAGGCCCGGGGCCGGGAAGGGCGGTTCGACCCAGCGGGTGGCCTCGCCCGCGCACATGTCGTGCCCGGCCGAGGGGGCGGCCGCGTCCACGAACACCGCGCCCGCGCCCGCCGCCCGCCGCTTGAGCATGCTGTTGAGCTGCTGCTCCTTCTCCGAGAGGAAGCCCAGGTCCCCGGCCGCGACCGCCTTGCCCAGCACCGGCCGGCAGCTCGCCGGGTCGGCCGGGAGCAGCGTCGGGTACCCGATCACGTAGACCCGGGCCTGCGGGGAGCGGTGCTTGATGTCCTGCAGGATCCTGCCGAGTTGCTCACCGGCCGCGTCGACCTTGCGCTGCACCTCGTCCGTCCCGCCGGAGGCGTAGTGCTCGCGGCAGGGCGAGGAGGCGCGGGTGGCGCCGACGATGCCCTTCACCGCGTCCACCAGGTTCTCCTTGGCGCACTCCTTGACGACCTCCATGAAGCCCGCGTCGTTGCCGCCGATGCCGACCGTCACCAGGCGGGTGGCCGAGGTCAGCGCGTCCAGCTGGGGCGGGTTGGTGCCGTGGTCGGTCTCCTGGGCGCCGGTCAGATCCCCGGTGCGGGCGCCGCTGCAACTGACGTCCTGGAACTGGCCTGCCGGCAGCCCGAGTCCCTTCGCCACCAGGGACGGGTAGTTGACCCCCGAGCGGGAGCAGCCCTTCGGCTCGCCCACCTGCGGGGCGATCTTCAGGCCGGCGGTGTACGAGTCGCCGAGGGCCACGTACGGGCCGTTCGGCGGCGGCGTGGACTTGGCGTTCTTGGCGGGCAGCGCGCCCGCGAAGCCCTCCGTCCCGCCGTCCGGAGCGGTGCACCCGGCGAGCAGCAGCGCGGCGAGCCCGGCCGTCAGGGCGACGGCCGGGCGGATGGTCCTGGACATGGTCGTGGGCATGGCATCCCCCCGGGGGATAGGCGTCACGGGCAGCTCCGTACGGCGGCGCGTCCCCCGACGCCGCCACCACCAACGAACGGGGCCCGCGAATGACTCCCGTGACTCCCGGCCGCCGCCGACCCGGCCGGTTCCCGCCGCTACGGGGCCGATTCCGCGCCTGACCCGCTCCCCGCCCGGACCTGTTCCGCGCCGGACCTACTCCGCGCCGCGCTCGTGCTCGGCCAGGAACTGCTCGAAGCGCCGCCCCAGCTCGTCCGCCGACGGCAGGTCCACCGGCTCGGCCAGCAGGCTCTCCCGACCCTCCGCCCCCGCCACCGCGTCGTACTGGCCCTCCATGCCGCGGATCGCCGAGCGCAACTCGCCGTCCCCGTGCGCCAGCTGCTCCTCGATGTCGGCGTACACCTCGCCGACCCGCTCGCGCAGCCGGGTGCCCGGCAACACCAGGCCGGTGGCGGACTGCACCGCCTCCAGGATCAGCACGGCGGCCGCCGGGTACTCCGAGCGTGCCACGTAGTGCGGGACGTGCACGGCGAAGCCCAGCACGTCGTGCCCGGCCTCGGCCAGGCGGTACTCCAGCAGCGCCTGGGCGCTGCCCGGGACCTGCGCCTGCTCGAACCACTGCGGGTAGCCGGCCGCCAGGTCCAGCCGGTTGCCGTGCGGGGTCAGGCCGACCGGGCGGGTGTGCGGCACGCCCATCGGGATGCCGTGGAAGTCCACCGCCAGCCGGACCTCGAAGCGCTCCACCAGCTCGCGGACGGCGCCGGCGAAGCGCTCCCACTCGACGTCCGGCTCGGGGCCGGTGAGCAGCAGGAACGGCGCGCCGGCGCCGTCGCGGACGAGCTGGAGCAGGATCTCCGGCGGCTCGTAGGACGCCCACTGGTCCCGGTCGAAGACCATCGCGGGGCGGCGCGCCCGGTAGTCGACCAGGCGGTCGTGGTCGAAACGGGCCACCACCTGCGGCGAGCCCGTCTCCAGGAGGTGGGCCACCACCTGGCCGCCGGCCTCGCCGGCGTCCATGAAGCCCTCGAAGTGCTGGAGCAGCACGAGGCCCGCACCGGTGTCGCGCAGCTCCGCGGTGGCCGCGGCCACCGCGGCCACGCCCTGCTGATCCAGCTCGTACAGCGCCTGGAAGTCACGCACCGCGCACCCAACCCCGTTCTCTACTCGTCACGACGTACCGGCTTCTCGTCCTCTCCAGCGTGCCGGGCGCCGCCGGAATTCCCGACCCTCCCGGCGGCGGGTCCGGCGTCCTCTCCGGACCGCTCCGGACCATGATCGCACCCGGGTGGAAAGCCCCTGGTCACGGGTGTTCAACGGCCCGTCCGGGGGCGGGTCGCAGCGGCCCGCACCGCCATTCGCGTGCCGGGAAGTGACGCACCGCCTTCTGACGGGTATCGTCCTCTCGCTGCCTCGCATCGTCGCGTCGTCGTCACGTCGTCCCGTAACGCCGTCGGCCACGTCCCGGACCGGTGCTCGGCCAGCCCACACGACGCATCTTGCCTTCATCTGGCCGCCTGTTTCCTTCGCGCTCCCGTTTCCTCATCGGCCATCTCGCGGACGCACGCTGTCCCCTCGCTCATCCCCGCCGGACCGGTCCGTGGACCCGAGTCCGTTCCGGCACCGCGCTGCCCGCCTCCGGGCCGCCGCCCCCGCCCCGCCCGACCGGCTCTCCGGCGTGCGCGGGTACCGGCGGGCGTGCTCCGGGGCCGGGGCGACTGTCCCTGCCTCCCGAGCCGTACCCCGGCACGGTAGGCACCCTCCGACCGATGAAGGACCGAAGGTTCCGTGCCCGTACCTGTCATCCTCACCGGCCGCACCGTGCGGCTGGAGCCCCTCGCCGCGCACCATGCCTCGGCCATCGCCGAGGCCGGCGCCGAGGACCGTACGACCTACGCCTTCACGCCCGTCCCGCACGGCCTCGAAGCGGCCCGCGACTACATCGCGCGCGCCCTCGCCGACCAGGCCGCGGGCCGGTCGCTGCCGTTCGCGACGGTGAACGTGGCGGACGGCCGGGTCGTCGGCTCCACCCGATTCCTGGAACTCGACTACTGGCGGGGGCCGATGGTCTGGCCACCGGTGCCCGGGGTGCCGTTCGGCGACCCGGCCACGGCCGTCCCGGACGCCGCCGAGATCGGCAACACCTGGCTCTCGCCGCGTGCCCAGGGCACCGGCATCAACACCGAGGCCAAGCTGCTGATGCTGCGCCACGCCTTCGAGACCTGGGGGGTGCAGCGGATCTCGCTGCGCGCCGACGCCCGCAACCAGCGCTCGCGCACCGCCATCGAGCGGCTCGGCGCCACCTCCGAAGGCGTCCGCCGGGCCCACTCGCGCGGGCTCGACGGGGTGGTGCGCTCGACCGCGTTCTACTCGATCCTCGACGACGAGTGGCCCGCGGTGCGGGACATCATCGAGCTGCGGATCGCCGCCGCCACCTCGCCCAGCGCCCCGGATCCGGCGATCAACCAGGAGTGCCTTAGACACGGCGGCGGTCCCGGGCACCTGATCACGGCCTGAAACGGTCCGAAGGGGGCTACGGCCGCCACCCGTAGCCCCTGGCGGCCAGGCCGAGGACCCGTGCGAGGAGCTCCGGATCGGCAGCTCCCCGGAAGCGGTCGGGGTGCGCCTCGGCCAGCGCCGACCCGGGCCGCCAGCCGCCGCGCACCGGGGTGACCCGGACGCTCCAGATCTCGAAGCCGGTCCAGCTGCGGTGCAGGCGCAGCACGCCCTCGGCGGTGTGGGACACCCACTTGTCCTCCATCTCCCGGGGGCGCAGCCCGGCCCGGATCCGCTGCCACTCCTCGTCCGTCCAGACCACGTCCGGCACCGGGCAGGCGCGGGGCAGCAGCATGGGCTTCAGGCGGCCCTCCCTCTCCGGGGCGGGCCGGACGCCGCCCGGCTCGGGGAACGCCCAGCCGGGCAGCGGTTCGCGGGCGGCCAGCCAGGCGGCCGGAATGCCCTCGGTCCCGGTGTGCGCGGCTACCACTCCCCCGGTGATCGCGGCCACCGTGTCCATGTCGCCGCCGGCCGCGACCGCCTCCCGGACGGCGGCCGGATAGTCGCTCAGGTGCCGGGCGGCGCACCACAGGGCGTACGGGACGGTGTCGACGGCGGACGTCCGGCTGCCGTTGCCCAGGATCTCGGCGGCGGCCCTCGGGTCCGGTTCGGCGAGCAGCTGGACCGCCTCGGTGAGGCCGTCACGGACGGCGCCGTAAGGGGTGAGGGAGATCACCGCCTCCAGGAAGGACTCCGGCGTCGTCGCCCCGGTGCGCGCCCGCACCGCGTACGCGGTGGCCACCGCGACCGCGATGGCGCCGTCCACCGCCTGCGGGTGGGTGTGGGTGATCACGGCGGTGTCGGCGGCGGGCCGGACCGCGGCGGCCGGGTCCTCGGCGTACGCCGCCCCCAGCGGGGCGACCCGCATCGCGGCGCCGTTGCCGTACGAGCCCTGGCCGTCGAAGAGTTCGGCCGCCAGGGCCTTCGCGTCACCGCCCTCCCGGACCAGCCGCAGCATCCGGTTGGCGGCCGGACCGTACCCGCGGTCGAAGTCGTGGCGCCGGGCGAAGGCGTGGGTGAGGTCGAAGGTGTCGATCGTGCCGCGTTCGGTGTGCGCGGCGTACACCGAGCACGCCATCTCGGTGTCGTCGGTCCACGGCCAGGGGCCGGGCGGGTCGGTGCGGGCGGCGAAATGGGCGGCGGCGGTGGCCGGGACGAAGAGCTGTGCACCGTAGGCATCGCCTACCGAAAGGCCGTTGAGCGCGTCGAGCGCGGGGCCGGTGGGTGGAGTCGTCATATGGCCCTCAGCTCAGTGGTTCGACCGGCGCTCCGTCAACCTCATTCTCGTAGGCTCCCCCGACGAGCGATGTTTCGCATACATCCGATCATGGTGGGCAGCACCCGGGGCATGACCCGCGTGAACCCGCTCGACCCCGTCGTGCTGCTCGGCGCCGACCAGCAGCACATCGTCACCCGGGCGCAACTGCGCCGGCTCGGAGTGCCGTCCGGCACCATCGCCCACCGGCTGCGCCCCGACGGGCCCTGGCAACAGGTGCTGCCCCGGGTGATCTGCCTGCAGTCCGGCCGATTGACGGCGCATCAACGGCTGCGCGCCGCGCTGGCGTACGCGAGCCCCAAGGGGCGGGCGCCGCAGGCCGGGGAGGTGCTGCTGACCGGGGACGCGGTGCTGGCCGACGTGGGGCTGCCGAGCGCCGGACACCCGACCGACCTGGCCCGGATCGACGTCCTGATTCCCGCCCAACGCCGGGTCCGCGACCGCGAGTTCGTCCGGATCCACCGGTCGGTCGGGCCACTGCCGGGCGGCTTCGAGCGGGACGACGGGCTGTGGAGCACCACCGTCGCCCGGGCGCTGGCCGACCTCGCGCCGGGCGAGACCGGGCAGCACCGGTTCCGGGCGCTGTGCGCGGAGGCCGTCCAGCGGCGGCACTGCGAACTCGGCGAGCTGCTGGACCACTTGCTGGCCCGGCCGGGCGCGCTCGGACTGCCGCAGGTGGCCCGGGTGGTGGAGGACCTCACCGCCGGAGTGCGATCGGTGGTGGAGGGCGAGGCCCGCGAACTCCTCGCGCACGCGGGCCTGCCCGAGCCGCTGTGGAACCCGGTGCTCTTCCTGGACGGCCGCTTCCTCGCCGTCCCGGACGCCTACTGGCCGCACGCCTGCGTGGCGTTGGAGATCGACTCCCGCGCCTGGCACCTGCGCCCCGCCGACCACGAACGCGGCCTGGCCCGCGCCAACCGGCTGACCGCCGTCGGGCTCCCCGTGGTCCGCACCACCCCGGTCCAGCTCCGGCGCGACCCCGTCCCGGTGTTCCACGAGCTGACCGCCCTCCTCACCACCGGCCCGCACGGCCCCCACCGCCGGATCAGCTGGCGCCGGGCCCGGTGAGGGGTGCGGGGTGTCACGCGACTCGAGGTGTCAGCAGCGCGGGTCGATCTCCTGGAAGGTCCCGTAGTGGTCCGGCGACCAGTACTGCTCGCCGGAGCCGCCGGTGACCACGCGGCGGGTGCCGCGGTCGTTGGATCCCGGGGTGACCACGGTGAACTCGTGGTAGTAGCCGCCGGACTTCTTCGGCAGACGGCTCTCGCGGTTCTCGAAGACGATGCCGTCGCGGTTGTACGGGTACGGGCCGTTCTTGGCGATCAGGCCGAGGGTGTCCTGGGCCTGGCTGGGGAGCTTGCTGCGGCAGACGTCGGCGAGCGCCGGGTCGGCGGGCACCCAGGTGCCGCTCGGGGCGGGGGTGCCGCCGGCGGGCGGGGACGGCTTGGGGGCCGAGGACTTGGGGGCCGAGGCGCCCGCCGAGGTGGCGGTGGAGCTCGCGGCGGCCTTGGGGTGGCTGCTGCCGCCCTTGCCGGCGAGCAGGTACCCGATGCCGGCGACGAGGGCCAGGATCAGGACGGCCACGACGACGAGCGGGCTTTTACGTCTGGTCATGCGCCCCAGCTTGGCAGGCCCGCGGGCACCGCCCGGCCAGCTACACACGTGGCCGCCGCCACATCCGGCCGGCCGGGGACGGGCGGCCGGGCACAGACGGACGGCCGGGCGGGGACGGACGCCATTGTCCGTTCCCGCCCGGCCGTTGTTACGTACGCCGGTTCTCCTGCGCCGAGCTCCGGTGTACGCCCTCCCGACGGGGAGGGAAGCGGTCAGTCCGGCCCGCGGCCGAGGAGGGGATGCCTACCCTCTCTCAGCGCGGGTCGCTGCCCGCCGTCTCGATGGCGGCGCGGCCTGCCTCCAGGCGCGCCACCGGGATCCGGAAGGGGGAGCAGGAGACGTAGTCCAGCCCCACCTCGTGGAAGAAGTGGACCGAGTCCGGGTCGCCGCCGTGCTCGCCGCAGACGCCGAGCTTGAGGTCGGGGCGGGTGGCCCGGCCGGCCTCGACGGCGTGCTTGACGAGCGCGCCGACGCCGTCGCGGTCGATGGTCTCGAACGGGGAGACCCCGAAGATGCCCTTCTCCAGGTACGCGGTGAAGAACGAGGCCTCCACGTCGTCCCGGGAGAAGCCCCACACGGTCTGGGTGAGGTCGTTGGTGCCGAAGGAGAAGAACTCGGCGGCCTCGGCGATCTGACCGGCGGTGACCGCGGCGCGCGGCAGCTCGATCATGGTGCCGAGCTTGATGTCCAGCTGCACGCCGGTGGACTGGGCGACCTCGGCGAGCACGCGCTCGCACTCGTCGCGGACCAGCTCCAGCTCCTGGACGGTGCCGACCAGCGGGATCATCACCTCGGGGCGCGGGTCCCCGCCGGCCAGCCGGCGCTCGGCGGCGGCCTCGGCGATGGCGCGGACCTGCATGCCGAACAGGCCGGGGATGACCAGGCCGAGGCGGACGCCGCGCAGGCCCAGCATCGGGTTCTGCTCGTGCAGCTTGTGCACCGCCTGGAGCAGGCGCAGATCGTTCTCGTTCGGGTCCTTGCGGGCCTCGGCGAGGGCGACGCGCACCGACAGTTCGGTGATGTCCGGCAGGAACTCGTGCAGCGGCGGGTCGAGCAGCCGGACGGTGACGGGCAGGCCGTCCATGGCCTGGAAGAGCTCCAGGAAGTCGCCCTTCTGCAGCGGCAGCAGGGTGGAGAGGGCGAGTTCGCGGTCCTTGTCGTTGTCCGCCAGGATCAGGTGCTCGACCTCCTTGCGGCGCTCCTCGCCGAGGAACATGTGCTCGGTGCGGCACAGGCCGATGCCCTGGGCGCCGTAGCGGCGGGCGCGCCCGCCGTCCTCGGCGTTGTCGGCGTTGGCGCGCACGGCGAGCCGGCGGCGGACGTCGGCGTGCGCCATCAGCCGGTGGACGGCCTGGACGAGCCCGCCCTGGACGTCGGCGCCGGCGTGCAGGGTGCCCTCGAAGTACTCGACGACGGGGGACGGCAGGACGGGGACCTCGCCGAGGTAGACCTTGCCGGTGGCGCCGTCGATGGAGACGACGTCGCCCTCCTCCAGCACCAGGCCGCCGGCGGTGGTCATCCGGCGGCGCTTGGTGTCGACCTCCAGCTCCTCGGCGCCGCAGACGCAGGTCTTGCCCATGCCGCGGGCGACGACGGCGGCGTGCGAGGTCTTGCCGCCGCGTGAGGTGAGGATGCCCTCGGCGGCGATCATGCCGTCCAGGTCGTCCGGGTTGGTCTCGCGGCGGACCAGGATGACCTTCTCGCCGGAACGGGACCACTTGACGGCGGTGTAGGAGTCGAACACGATCTTGCCGATGGCGGCGCCGGGCGAGGCGGCGAGGCCCCAGGCGATCTGCTGGGACTCGGCGTTCGGGGCGAAGCGCGGGAACATCAGCTGCGAGAGCTGGCCGCCGGTGACCCGCATGAGGGCCTCGTCCAGGTCGATCAGGCCCTGGTCGACCAGCTGGACGGCGATCCGGAAGGCCGCGGCGGCGGTGCGCTTGCCGACGCGGGTCTGCAGCATCCAGAGCTTGCCGCGCTCGATGGTGAACTCGATGTCGCAGAGGTCGCGGTAGTGGTTCTCGAGCGTCTGCATGATCGTCATCAGCTCGTCGTACGACTTCTTGTCGAGCTTCTCCAGCTCGGCCAGCGGCAGGGTGTTGCGGATGCCGGCGACGACGTCCTCGCCCTGGGCGTTGGACAGGTAGTCGCCGTAGACGCCCTGGGCACCGGTGGAGGGGTCGCGGGTGAAGGCGACACCGGTGCCGGAGTCCTCGCCGAGGTTGCCGAAGACCATGCTGCAGACGTTGACCGCGGTGCCGAGGTCGTTCGGGATGCGCTCCTGCCGGCGGTACAGGCGGGCGCGGTCGCCGTTCCAGGAGTGGAAGACGGCGTGGATGGCGAGGTCCATCTGCGCGCGCGGGTCCTGCGGGAAGGCCCGGCCGGTCTCGCGCTCGACGATGCCCTTGAACACCTCGACGAGCGCCCGGAGGTCGGAAGCGTCCAGGTCCAGGTCGTTGGCGGTGCCCTTGGCGTGCTTGGCCTCGTCCAGGGCCTCCTCGAACAGCTCGCCGTCGACGCCCAGCACGGTCTTGCCGAACATCTGGACCAGGCGGCGGTAGGAGTCCCAGGCGAAGCGCTCGTTGCCGGACTGGGCGACGAGACCGACCACCGAGGCGTCCGAGAGGCCGATGTTCAGGACGGTGTCCATCATGCCGGGCATGGAGAACTTCGCGCCCGAGCGCACCGACACCAGCAGCGGGTTGTCGGGCTGGCCGAGCTTCTTGCCCATCTCCTGCTCGAGCGCGTCCAGGTGGGCGCTGATCTCCTGGTGCAGCGAGGCCGGCTCGCTGCCGGTCTCCAGGAAGACCTTGCAGGCCTCGGTGGTGATGGTGAACCCCGGAGGGACGGGGAGGCCAAGGTTGGTCATCTCGGCCAGGTTCGCGCCCTTGCCGCCGAGAAGGTCCTTGAGGTCCTTGTTTCCTTCAGTGAAGGAGTAAACAAACTTCTGCTGGGACGGCACGGGTCGGTCTCCTCGTACGCGGTTGCCCTGACGCCGGAGAACATACCCATTTCGAAGGTTCTTCTCTGCCCCGAATGGGCCGTACGAGGCCGGTACCCGGGGGTAACCCGATAGATCGAATGCACATAAAGGCGTTCACCTCTGTTGGTGAAATCGTCCGGATGACGCTAGCCAACCTTCAAGTCTTGAACGAATAGAACACGAAGATCGCATGATTCGGACGCTGGGTAGCGGTCGCGGGTCGCCCGCGTTGCCCCGGCTTGATTTCCTGCACTCGGATCGGCCGATCACCGGCCCACCGGCTTCGGGAAGCGATTCACAGTCGACCTGTCCATTTCGTCCACTGACCCGCCGCCAGGCGCCACCGCATGTGGCAAGCGTCACCAGCGCATCTCACCGGTCGAACGTAGTCCGCCTCCGCCGATCGTCGCACTCCGTCCAGAAACGTGCCCGTTCCGTGACATCGGATCGCCGAAAAGGAGCCCTCCTGTCCAGGTTGGACAAGAGGGCTGGGACCGAGTGGCGATGGGCCCCAGGGGGCCGATTTCGCCATTATGGACAGGTCATCCGCCAGAGGTGTCCGATTCGGCATCCGCCCCCGGTCGGGCGCAGTCGTACGGATCGTCCAACCAGCCCTCGGGCAGCACCACCCGGTTGTTGCCGGCGGTACGCCCGCGCGGCCCGTCCGCACCCGCCGGCCAGGCCTGGGACTGCTCCACCAGGGCGAGGGTTCCGGCCAGCTCGACCAGGGAGGAGGAGTTGGCGAGCTTCACCCGCAGCTCCGAGCCGACCGAGAAGCCCTTGGTGTACCAGGCGACGTGCTTGCGGAAGTCGATCACGCCGCGAGCCTCGTCCCCGATCCACTCGCCGAGCAGCTGCGCGTGCCGCACCATGGCCCGCGCCACGTAGCCGAAGTCCGGACGGGCGTAGTCGACCTCGCCCTCGAAGATCGAGACCAGGTCCCTGAACAGCCACGGCCGGCCCAGGCAGCCGCGGCCCACCACGACGCCGTCGCAGCCGGTCTCCCGCATCATCCGCAGCGCGTCGTCCGCCGACCAGATGTCCCCGTTGCCCAGCACCGGGACGTGCGCCGGAACGGACTCGCGCAGCCGGGCGATCGCCGACCAGTCGGCCGTCCCGCCGTAGTGCTGGGCGGCGGTGCGCCCGTGCAGGGCGATCGCGGCCACGCCCTCCTCGGCGCCGATCCGGCCGGCGTCCAGGTAGGTGAGGTGGTCGTCGTCGATGCCCTTGCGCATCTTCATGGTGACCGGCAGGTCGCCCGCGTTGGCCACGGCCTCGCGCAGGATCTCGCGCAGCAGGTTGCGCTTGTACGGCAGCGCCGAGCCGCCGCCCTTGCGGGTCACCTTGGGGACGGGGCAGCCGAAGTTGAGGTCGATGTGGTCGGCCAGGCCCTCGTCCGCGATCATCCGGGCGGCCTTGCCGACCGTCACCGGGTCCACGCCGTACAGCTGGATCGAGCGCGGCTTCTCGCTGGCGTCGAACTTGATCAGCTGCATGGTCTTGGCGTTGCGCTCGACCAGGGCCCGGGTGGTGATCATCTCGGAGACGTACAGGCCCTTGCCGCCGCTCTGCTCGCGGCAGAGCGTGCGGAACGGCGCGTTGGTGATGCCGGCCATCGGCGCCAGCACGACGGGCGGCCACACCCGGATCGGGCCGATGTCCAGCGGCGCGAACTCGGCGTCGGGCGCGGTGGGTGCGGGCGTGGCAGTCATGCGCGGCTGACCTCGGGGCAGGGGAACGGGACTCTCCATTGTCCCCCACTCGGGTCAGCCCCTGTTTCCGGGCCGCTCCGGGCCTCCCCAGGGCCCTCCGGGCCTCTCTAGGCCGGGTCGATCGTGATCGAGCCCGAGGTGACCGAGCCGTGGATCCGGTTCGGACTGGCCGGGTCCGCCAGGCTCGGGTCGATGTGGCGGCTGCCGCTGCCGACCTCGCCGCTGAAGGCGTAGTGGGAGTCCTGCGGCAGGGCCAGCTTCACCGAGCCCGACCCGCTCCTGGTGTCCACCGACCGCGGCGCCCTGGAGAAGGCCAGGTCGACCGCCCCCGAGGTGGTCTCCGCGTACACCTGCTCCGAGCTCAGGCCGGTGCCCTGCACCATCCCGGAGGTGGCGTGCGCGTACACCTGTCCGGACGTGCCGGTCAGTTTCAGCTCGCCCGAGGTGAGGTCCATCCGGACGCCGCCGCTCAGGCCGTCCACCTCGACGCTGCCCGAACTCACCTGCCCCGACACGTCGGTACCGGCCGGCACCTCCAGCTCGATCTGGGCACCGCAGCCGAAGTCGGCGAACGGCAGGAACTTCCGGCACTCCATGCCGACCGTGAGCACGTCACCGTCGAAGGTGGTCGACACCGACGGCTTGCGCACCATCCAGTCCAGGTTCTGCCGGACCACCACCCGGCCGTCGCGGCCCGCCCTGATCCGCACCGAGGCGCTGCCGGTGTCCAGCCGGAGCTTGTGGATGACGACGTTGTACGGCTGCGTCGAGGTCGTCTGCTGCTGCACCACCATCGCCCAGGTCTGCATCCCGGCGCCGATCATGACGACCGCGATCGCGAGCGTGCCGGTGGTCCGCCAGGCCTTCCGCCCCCACGCCTTCGTCGGTCCGCCCACGGCTACCCGACCTCCAGGAACCGCAGCACCGCCAGCACCCGGCGGTGGCTGTCGTCGGCCGGCGGCAGGTCGAGCTTGGTGAAGATCGAGTTGATGTGCTTGGCCACCGCGCTGTCGCTGACCACCAGGGCGGCCGCGATCGCGGCGTTGGAGCGGCCCTCCGCCATCAGGCCGAGCACGTCCCGCTCGCGCGGGGTCAGCTTCTCCAGCGGGTCCCGGTGGCGGCGCACCAGCAGCTGGGCCACCACCTCCGGGTCCAGCGCGGTGCCGCCCGCAGCGACCCGCTGCAGCGCCTCCACGAAGTCGTCCACGTTGGCCACCCGCTGCTTGAGCAGGTAGCCGACGCCGCTGGTGTTGGTGGCCAGCAGGTCGGCGGCGTAGCGCTCCTCCACGTACTGGGAGAGCAGCAGCACGGCGACCTCCGGCCACTGCCGGCGGATCATCAGCGCGGCCTTCACACCCTCGTCGGTGAAGCCCGGAGGCATCCGGACGTCCGCCACCACCACCTTCGGGCGGTGCTCCTCGACGGCCGCCAGCAACTCGGTGGCGTCCCCGACGGCGGCGGCGACCTCGAAGCCCACCGCCTCCAGGACCTTGACCAGGCCGACCCTCAGCAGGACCGAGTCCTCGGCGATCACAGCGCGCACGGCAACTCCACGGTGATGGTGGTGGGGCCCCCGAGGGGGCTGAGAACGGACAGTGTGCCGTCGACCGAGGCGGCGCGCTTGCGCAGGCCGGTCAGCCCGGTGCCGCGCGAGGCGTCCGCGCCGCCCACGCCGTCGTCGCTGATGACCAGGCGCAGCCGGCCGCCGACCGTCCGCACCGAGAGGTCGACCCGCTGGGCGCGGGCGTGCTTGGCCACGTTGGTCAGGGCCTCGGAGACGGTGAAGTAGGCGACCGCCTCGACGGTCGGGGCGACCGGCTCGGCGAGGTGGACGTCCAGGCGCACCGGCAGCGGGGCGCGGGCCGCGATGCCGGACAGCGCCGCGTCCAGGCCGCGGTCCTCCAGGACCGCCGGGTGCAGACCGCGGACCAGGTCGCGCAGCTCGTCGATGGCCGCCTGCGCCTCCTCGTGCGCGTCCACGATCACCTGCATGACCTCGGGCGGGACGTCCTTGAGGGTGCGCCGGGCCAGGCCCAGGTTCATCGCGAGGGAGGTCAGGCGCTGCTGGGCACCGTCGTGCAGGTCCCGCTCGATCCGGCGGCGCTCGGCGTCCACCACGTCGACCAGCCCGGCCCGGCTCTCGGCGATCTCCTCGACCCGCCGCTCCAGCGCCTCCGCCCGGTTGGGGCCGAGCAGCAACTGGGCCGTGCGCACCTCCAGCCAGGCCGCCAGCGCCGCCAGCCAGGGCATCACGGCCAGCAGCAGCACCCCGGCGACCGTGATCACCACGTCCAGCCCGGCCAGCTCCGAGCGCAGCGGGCTGCCGACGGGCATCAGCCAGACCCAGCCGTACACGCTCGCCATCACCACGCCGGCGCCCCAGGCGTACAGCACCACCAGCGCGCCCGCCGCCAGCAGCGGGCCGGCCAGCAGGTGGTGGACGCTCTGGCGCCAGGTCAGCCCCAGCAGCAGCCGGCCCGGCAGCCAGGCCCACGGCTCGCCCGGGCGCGGCGGCGACACCTCCACCCCGCGCAGGGCGCGCAGCCGGCCGCGCTGGGCGGCGGTGAGCGGGCGCGTGCAGATGAGGACCAGGGCCGTCATCGGGAAGAGCAGCTTGGACTCGGTGACGGCCAGCCAGACCGGCAGGGCCATCGGGAGGCCGGCGGCTATGAAGCGGGTGTCCCGCCAGGCCTCGGGCGACCACGGGTGGCGCCGAAGGCTCCTGACGAGCGCTCGGCGCAACGTGGTGGAGGGCATGACCGACAGCGTAGGGCGCGATGATCAACGGCCACCATGAAGGGGGGCTCACGGTCGGGGTGTATCTAGGTACACCCCGGATTCGGAGCACGGCACCACCGACAGCGGCCCATGATCGACGGGAAGCTGGACGGCATGACGAGCACCGCATCGCACTCCGCCACCCCGCCGCCCCGGCGGCCCGTCCCCGGGAGCCACGGGGGTGTTCCCGGGGACGCGCTCCGCCGGACGGCGGGGCCGGAGGGGACGCTGCCGGTCGGGGCCGGGCCCTGGTCGGTCCGCAGCCTGGTCGGCCGCCGCGGCCGGGCCGCGCTGGAGGTGTACCAGGACGGCGAGTTGGCCGATGTCCTGGTCGCCGCCCGGCTCACCCCACAGCTGCTGCGCGGTGCTCGGCGCAGCCCGGCGGGCGGGCGGGCGCACCACGTGCTCGCCTGGGGCCGGCTGGCGGCCGACGGGGGTGCGCCCGCGGTGGCGTTCACCGCCGGGCGGCTGGCCGGGCCGCTCCGGTCCGTGCGGTCGTTCCCGTCCGTGCGGTCGCTCGGGTCCGTGCGGTCGCTCTGGTCGGCCGGGCCGTTCCGGTTCGAGCGACCGGCCGTCGGCGCCGAGGTGGTCACGGTCGCCGGGCGGTTCTGGCTCGCCTGGGCCGAGGGCCCGTACACCGGGGTGCTGGTCCGGCACCCCGGCGGGGACACCACCGAGCGGCAGCCGCTGGAGCGGGTGCGGCGCCGGGGCGAGGCCGCAGTCGTCGGAGGGGCCGCATGAGCACCGCCGTCCTCGCCGGCCGCCCGGCCGCCGCCCTCGTCCTGCCCGCCCGCTTCGAGCGGGTGCCGGTCGTGGCCGCCGTCGCGCTGCTGCCCTGGCTCGCGGTCCTCGCCGCCTGCCACGAGACCCCGTGGGTGGTGCTCGACCTGCTGGAGTTCTCCGCGCTGCTCTCGCTCGACGCCCTGCTGCGCCGGCGCAGCGCCGCCGCCGGCTGGGCCGGCGGAGCGGTGGCCCTGCTGCTCGCGGGGGACGCGCTGGCCGACATCGCCTGCGCCGGCCCGGGCCACGCGGTGCTCGCCGCCCTGGTGATGGCGCTCGGCGTCGAACTGCCGCTCGCGGTGGTGTGCGTGCTGCTCGGGCGTGCCGTCCTCACCCCCCGCTAGAAGCCGTCGGGCAGGGCTAGAAGCTGCTGGGCAACCGGTTCATCAGCGCGCGGGTCTCCTCGTCCAACGGGGTGTACGTGATCATCCGCGTCCCGAGTCGGGGGCCGAGCCAGAAGCTGGTGTACTCGCAGCGCAGCAGCCCGACGCCCGGCACCTGGAACCGCTTGATCCCGTTGCTCGGCCCCATCACCTCGTGCCGCTGCCAGACCTCCGCGAAGTCCGGCGAGGTCTTGAGCAGCCGGGCCAGCAGTGCCTTCCAGGCGGGCTCCGCGCTGTGGTCGGCCATCGCGGCACGGAACCGGGCCACCATGCCGAGGCGTTCGGTCCGGTAGTCGATCAGCACCTCACGGAACCGCGAGGGGGTGAACGCCATCCACATCAAGTTG
This sequence comes from Kitasatospora sp. NPDC088861, assembly GCF_044750105.1. NCBI lineage: Bacteria > Bacillati > Actinomycetota > Actinomycetes > Kitasatosporales > Streptomycetaceae > Kitasatospora > Kitasatospora sp. NPDC088861. The sequence goes on along the minus strand of NZ_JBIVJF010000003.1, from coordinate 159,846 downwards.
CGGTCCTCGGGCGGAAGTTCGTTGAGATCGCCGACGATCGCGGTGTACTGGGCGTTGTACGCGAGCACGTCGTAGCGGGGGTTGACGGCCACGGCCGGGTACGGCGCCATCTGCTCCAGCACCAGCCGCACGCTCTGGGTGACCGAGGGGCACTCCTTCACCGGCGCCGGATCCTCCGCGCCGGCCAGGGTGAACAGGTGCGCGCGCTCGCTCGGGTCCAGCAGCAGGGCGCGGGAGACCGCGTCCAGCACCTGGGTGGACACCTGGATGTCGCGCCCCTGCTCCAACCACGTGTACCAGGTCACCCCGACGGCGGCGAGCTGCGCGACCTCCTCGCGGCGCAGCCCCGGCGTGCGGCGGCGGCCGGTCGGGGGCAGGCCCACCTGGTCGGGCGCGATCCGCTCGCGGCGGCTGCGCAGGAAGGCCGCCAGGTCGTGCCGGCGGGCGTCGTCGGGGGTGGTCCGGGCTTGCGTCGCCGGGGTGGTCCGGGCTTGCGCGACCGAGGCGGACCGGGCTTGCGCGGCCGGGGTGGTGAGGCTCATGGTTCCTAGCATGCGCCAGCCCGGAGCCTGTTGCCAGGTACTTCTTATACCTGGATAACCACACTCTGGTACCAGGGTACGGCCAGGCGGATCGTAGGACCCGTGACCCAACAACTCGCCGTCGCCCCCGACCCGGTCCGCACCGCCACCACCCCCGGCGCCGCGACCGCGACCGCCGCCCGCACCGCTGCCCCCTCCCTCGGCACCGCCGGGCTGGTCACCGTCCTGCTCGGGGCCTTCCTGCCGATGCTCGACTTCTTCATCGTCAACGTCGCGCTCCCCACCATCGACCACGACCTGGCCGCCGGGCCCGCCGTCCTCGAACTCGTCGCCGCCGGCTACGGCATCGCCTTCGCCGTCCTGCTCGTCCTCGGCGGGCGCCTCGGCGACATCTTCGGCCGCCGCCGGCTCTTCGTCGTCGGCGCCGCCACCTTCGCCCTCACCTCGCTCGCCTGCGGCCTCGCCCCCGGCGCCTGGACGCTGGTCGCCGCCCGCGCCGCCCAGGGCGCCTCCGCCGCGCTGCTGATCCCGCAGGTCCTCGGCACCATCACCGCCGCCACCGACGGCGCCCGGCGCGGCCGCGCCCTCAGCATCTACGGCGCCGTCGGCGGCATCTCCGTGGTGATCGGGCAGGTGCTCGGCGGCATGCTCGTCGCCGCCGACCTGTTCGGCACCGGCTGGCGCTCCGTCTTCCTGCTCAACGTGCCGTTCGCGCTGCTCGCCCTGGTCCTCGCCGTCCGCTACGTCCCGGAGAGCCGGGCCACCCAGGCCGCCCGGGTCGACGTGCCCGGCACCGTCCTGCTCACCGCCTCGCTGCTCGCCCTGCTCGTCCCGCTGATGGAGGGCCGCGCCGCCGGCTGGCCGCTCTGGTCCTGGGTGCTGCTCGGGCTGTTCCCCGTCCTCGCCGCCGCCTTCGTCCTGGTCGAACGCCGGGCGGAGCGGCGCGGCGCCACCCCGCTGGTGCCGCCGTCCCTGCTGCGCATCCCCGAGATGCGGCGCGGCCTCGGCATCGCCCTGCCCTACTTCGCCGGCTTCGGCGGCTTCATGTTCGTCATCGCCGTCGCCCTCCAGCAGGGCCTGCACCTCGGTCCGGTCGCGGCCGGCTGGGCGCTCGTCCCGATGGCCGTCGGCTACTTCACCGCCTCGCTCTCCGGCCCCCGCCTGATCGGCCGCTACGGCAGCCGGGTACTGAGCGCGGGCGCCGTCATCCAGGCCGCCGGCCTGGCCACCCTCGCCGTCACCGTCCTCGCCGACTGGTCGCACTTCTCCCCGCTGCGGATGGCGCCCGGCGTCGCCCTCGCCGGCATCGGACAGGGCCTGATCGGCACCCCGCTGTTCCGCGTCGTCCTCGCCAAGGTGCCCGCCGCCCGGGCCGGCGTCGGCAGCGGCGTCCTGGCCACCGGCCAGCAGTCCAGCCTCGCCCTCGGCGTCGCCACCCTCGGTACCCTCTACCTGTCGCTCTCCCCCAGCCTCGGCATGGACCGCGCCCTCGCCCTCTGCCTGGGCCTCCAGCTCATCGGCTCCTTCGTCATCCTGTACCTGACCACCCGCCTCCCCCGCTCCATCGGCTGAGCCGACCGGCCCCACGGGCCACGGCGACGGCAGCGGCCCCGCGATCGACACCCGATCGCGGGGCCGCCGCCACGTCGCGCCAAGGTCCTGCACCGCCCGGACACCGGCGGACCCGCCCTCACCTGCGACACCCCGGCCAGCACCACCGACGCCGAAGAGCAACCCGCCGCCTGGGCCGCCCACCCCGGTTCGGCGTCCGCCGACCGGCTCCGGGCGCTCTCTAGACGTCGAGCGAGCCGACGAAGCGGTCCAGCCGCGAGACGACCTGCCGCAGCACCCCGGCCGACCCCACGGGATCATCCGCCAGCTCAAGAGAGTGATCCGCCGAGGGTACTTCCAGGACCTCGTGCCCCACCGACCCGGCGACCTGTCGATCCCACAGTTGGTCGGCGCTCCCGCCGACCAGGAGCGTCGGCGCTTCGGATCGGCGCAGCGAGCGGGCCACCTGGTCGAGGGTCAGGACGGGCGTCAGCCAGGCCGCCGCCATCCCCCGATCGGCTGCGATGCCACAGGCGAGCGAGCCCAAGGACTTGCCGACCAGGAGACCGCAGGCCCCCTCCTCCGCGGCGACGGCCCGGCCGACCTGCCGCTCGACCCATGCGATCCGGTCGTCCACGGTGAACCGGGAGAAGTCGCCCGGGACCTGCCACCACAACTCCTGCACCGTCCAGCCGTGTTGGAGGAGCACGGCGCGGGCGAAGTGGAGCAGCGGCCTGGCGGGCGAGTAACCGACTCCGGGAATGACGAGTGCGACACGGGCAGGGTCACCGTCGAAGCGATTCGGGACCGCGAAGGGTGAGGGATCAGGCATGCCGGCAGGCTACCCAGCGGTCGGGTCGGCGGCCCCGGTCAGCGGCCGATGAAGTTCTTGTCGATGAGCAGTTGCAGGACGTCGGTGTGGAAGTCGGGGAAGTCCATCGGGACGATGCCGAAGTGGGCGGCCTGTTGGCGGCGGGCGTTCAGGTAGTCGCGGACGGGGGGCATGATGGCGGCCGCGTTGACCTTGGGCCAGCCGCCGTTGGCGTAGCTCGTGAAGTTCACGTACATCCGCGGGGAGCCCTGGTCGAGGAAGGCATGGTCGAACCAGTCGACGACGGCCTGGGACTTGGCGGCGAGGCTGATGCCCTGGAAGGTGTCCTGGGTCGCGAACCAGGTGTTGGTGCCACTGGACCACTGGATGACCGACCACGGGTTGGCGAAGTCGGCGGCGAGGACGACGCGGCCGCGGGCCTGGCCGAGGGTGGGCCACGAGGGGTCGGTCCAGAACAGGCCCCGGTAGCCGAGGTCGTCCAGGTAGTGGTTGATCCGGCGCTGGAACTCGGTGTCGTCGAGCCGGTTCCCGCCCGCGTACTCGTTCCTGACCCGCATGACCAGGGCCTCGCGCGGGTTGGCGGCGAGGAAGGAGCGGCACTGGTCGAGGACGTCCTGGAGCCGGACGTACTGGTAGTTGTCGCTGTGGTAGATGCCGAGTTCGTCGGCCGTCCCCGCGAGTCCGTTGCAGCGGATGTCGAGGAAGCGGATGCCGCGCTGGAGTTGCTCGGGCAGGCCCCAGTTCTGGGTGTGGGACCACTCGGTGCCGTGCATCGGGTCGGTGCAGCAGGAGTCGTGGGTGCCGGGGATCGTCAGGGCGGTCAGCGGCGTGGCGTCGCCCAGGGCGCTCATCCAGGCGGACGGGATGACGGTGGCGGCGGCGGCAGACGGGCTGAACGCGGCGGCGGCCAGGAGGGCGCCACCGGCACCGGCTCCCCAGCGCAGGACGTCACGACGGGTGGGGCTCATGAGTGCTCCTCACATCGGCTTCCGGAAGGGGGAGTTGTCATGCCCCCTTCCCGATCTGCTCGATGGGACGGGCCCCGAAACCCGTGGCGCGCGGCACGAGAAGTCGACCTGGTCGACTTCTCGTGCGGCGGGTCAGGTGGAACTGACCCTTCCGTGGAGATGGTTCGTCATGGGACGATCCAGGACCGGGGGAAAGGTGAGACCTCATGACCTTCGTCATCGCGTTCCTGGTCTCACTCGTGACCGCCATCATCGGCACGACCGTCCTCCTGGGCCGCCGAGAGCGGGCCCGCAGCGGCCACTCGGACGACACCGAAGGGCTGCTGATCGAACACCAGCGAACCGCGCACGCCGCCCAACTGCGCGGGACCTACTCCAGCCAGGCCGTCCACCACGGCACCGGATTGATCAGCGACGACCTGCACAAGCACTACTCCTAGGCCTCAGCGCACGACGGGGGTGCGGCCGCTGCGCCAGTCGGCGAGGCGCTTGCGGATGCTCGGCACCATGGGCAGGCCGTCGGCATCGGCTGGGGAGAACCAGCCGACCTCGAACGACTCGCCGGAGACCCGGAGTTCGCCACCCAGCGGCTCACCGAGCAAGCAAATGGAGAACTCCTGCCGCACCTCGCCGTCGTCATAGGCGAAAACATGGCCAGGGTCGGTGTAGGTGCCCACAATGCCGGTGATGACGACGTCGATACCGGTCTCCTCACGGGTTTCGCGGACGCCGCAGTCCGCGAGGGACTCCCCGAGCTCCATCTTTCCGCCGGGCAAGGCCCACATGCCGTTGTCGGTACGACGCTGAAGGAGTACGCGGCCATCGCCGTCGACCACGACGACAGAGGCCGCCGGCACCAGGCTGTTTGCCTTCGGCGCATGCGGGTCGTTCTCGAAATCACGCCTGGCCATGCGCAGCCACCTCCCAGATGCTTCGACCTCGGCTCCACAACTCTTCGACATGATCCGCGAATCGGTCGAACATGCCATCCGACTGGGTGCGTCGAAGATGGAACATGGGCGAGTCGTGGCCGACCCTGCGGGCAAGGATCGGAGTCACCAGCATCTCGTCATCGAACCGGAAGACAGACAGGTTCACATGCCCGGTCTCGAACCGACCCTCGACGTTCGAGACATCTCGCAATCGCTCCAACTCGCTGATGGTCACAGCGATCCGTGTAGCCAGCGTGAGGGGAACGCCCTCCTCAAACTCACGGGCTCTCGTCACTGGACTGTCAGGATCACCGATGAGGAATCTCACACGACAGCCCCCCTGAGCCTTCCGCCGCAACGCACCGGCAAGGTTCGCCTGCTCAAGCCACAGGAAGTAGTTGGTGTAGCCGGCGAACGTCAACTCACGCTCGGCCTTGGTAATCAGCGATCGCCAGAGCGAGGACGGCGCCGCCGAGCGGTACGGAAATACCTGGACAACCTCTCGGTCAGGGCCAGTCCTAAGGGTCAAGCGGGCAGTAGTAGGCCACAAAGCGACTTCCTCCTCACCTAGCGCCCTACAAGCCGCCCATCGATGCCGAGCATGGGGAGTACGGCCGGGATCGGCGATCCATCGACTGACGGTCTTGGCGTCGACTCCACACGCCTCAGCCAGCTGCGCTTCCGTCATCTTGGCACTGGCCAAGGCGCGCCGAAGACCATGGTTCATATTCCATCTCCGCAGCACATCGGGGACGGGACGAACCATAGCCGCGAAGTGTCCCAAACGTCCCGCAAACACAGTAGGAACGGCCCACGCCAAGGTGGAGCATCGAATCGTGATCGAGTGATGACACAGCGCGATCATTGCCGGTCAGTCGATTGCCATATTTCCGGACAGTCTCGTCACGCAAGGAAATCCGAACGCCATGGCTTCCATGCTCAGAAAAATCACCGCCGAGGACCGCCGCGAGGCCGCCGACGCCCTCGACGACCTCAAGGCGACCCTCGCCTACGCCGGTACCCAACTCCCCTCCCCCGGAATCGACTGGGCGTGCGCCTCCGTCACCGGCATCGTCCTGATCGACCTCGGCGCCGCCCCGACCTCCGTAGTCGTCCAGATCGTCGACGTGCTCCGCGCCGGCGTCCGCGCCCGTCGCGAGCAGGCCGACCAGCAGCCGTGGCACCCCTCCGTCGGTGCGACCGTCACGCTCAACGCGGCGGGCGGCGTGCCCCTCGCCGCCAAAGTCGTGGGTGCGAACGGGAAGTTGGTCACCGTGCGGCTCGACAGCTGGCTCACCCCGTGACGGCCGCCACCCCCACCGCCCCCGACGCCGCTCTCGTCCACGACAGCCGCACCGGGCGACTCGGCGTCGTCATGGACCTCGTCGCCGGCCTCCTCCACCTCCGCCCTCCCCATGGCGGCGTCGAGTGGACGGCCCGACCCGAGGACATCGGCCCGCCGCCCCCGAAGAACTCGTGGCGCTACCGACCCGCCCCCACCCCGCCCTGGTCGCCGCCGCAGCGTTCTCCATCGCGACCGGGGCGGGCGCAGGGGCACTCGCCTCCCGCCCGCTTCGCCACAGCGACCCCGGCATGGCGAACCTCTTCTTCCTCCTCGTACTCTGCGTTGTCACCGTGCTGGTCAACTCCGCACTCAGCAAGGCGATCCAGCACAGACGTACACACCCGCCCCAGGAGGGAGAACCGTGACCCCGGACACCGCAGCCGCGCGCCGAACACTCGCCGACCGGCTTGAGGCGGACGGCGCCCTGACCAGCCCGGCACTGCGCGCCGCCGTGGAGGCCGTGCCCCGGGAGCCGTTCCTGCGGCCCGGGGTGTTCGTGTCCACCGGCAGGCGCCGCTGGCGGCCGGTGACCGAGCGCGGCGCCGATCCGGCGGAGTGGGTCGAACTCGCGCACAGCAATCGGTCGCTGGTCACCCAGCTCAACGGGCATCTGACCGCCGACCAGGTCTCCGCGCCCGTCCGGGGCTTCCCCACCGCCTCCACCACCGCCCCGGCCGCCACCGTCCGCATGATCGACGCCCTGGGCGCCGAGGACGGGCACACCGTGCTGGAGATCGGCGCCGGCACGGGCTACTCGACGGCCCTGCTCCGCCACCTCCTCGGCGAGCGCAACGTCACCACCGCCGAGGGCGACCCCGAGGTCACGCACGACCGGGTGATCGCCACCCACGCGGTGCGCCGCATCCCCCACACCTGGGTGCGGCAGACCAAACCCGGCGGCACGATCCTGGCCACGGTCGGCACCTGGCCCGAGGGCGCCGGCCTGGCCAAGGTCACCGTCCACGCGGACGGCACCGCCGACGGCCGGATCATCGGCCGCTCCGCCCTCCCTCCCGTCCGGCCCGATCGTCCGGTGCCCCCGGTCGGCAACCTCACGGCCCGGGCGGCAACCACCGAGCCGAAGCGACTGGCGCACGTCTCCCCCACCCTCCTCAACAACCCGGCGCCGGCCATTCTCGCCCAACTCTCCTTCCCAGAGTCCAAGTTCACCGTCTCAATCGGGGAGGATCTGGAGTCGATCTACTGCCTGTCCACCCCCGGATCCGTCGCCGAGGTCGCCGACGACACCTACGGCTGGACGGTCCACCAGAGCGGCCCGGTCGCCCTGTGGGACGAGGTCGAGCGCATCCTCACCGCCTGGCAGGAGGCCGGCCGCCCCGACCTCACCGCCGTCCGCCTGCGGATCACCGACCGGGCGACCCACTACTGGGTCGACGGCCACCCCGCCCTCCGCTGGGAGCACACCACTACCTGACGGCTCGACAGAACACTTCCGGGAATGGGGTGATCTCGGGACGGCAGGGCCAACCGATGGAATGCTGTGGCTCGGTCCGACCACCGCAACCACCCGGGGAGTCACCCATGCCACTGTTCGGCAGCCGCAAGAACCTTCCGAGGCCGCTGTGCGACGAGCACGGCCCGTGCCAGGCGCTCGCGACGATCTCGGTCTTCGAGGTCCGGGACCGGCTGCGGCTCCTGATCACCAGGAGCCGCGGCCTGGGGCCCGATCCGATGGCGCGGCAGATCGACGACGAGCTGTCGGTCGTCCTCTGCGTGGACGCCGGCAAGCGGGCCGGCAAGACCGAGGCCCTGTCGATAGCCGAACACGCCGCCGACCAGTGGAGCATCAGCCGGGCCGAGCTGTGGGAGCGGGCCTTCGCGAACCTGGCCACCGAGCAGCTCAACCGGCAGGTCTTCGACGCGTCCAACGGCGACACCATCCACACCGTCAACGGCATGGGGGCCTGGCCCGGAGCCGCCCACGCGCTGCGCCTGGAGAACGCTCTGGGAGGGGGCGTCGAGCTGCCCAACGGGGCCCTGGTCGCCCTGCCGACGAACAACGCGCTCTGCGCCGTGCCGATCCGCACCAGCCTGTCGCTGAACGCCATCCGCTTCCTGATCGACCTGTCGAAGGAGCTCGCGGCCGGCGATCCGGCCCCGCTGACCCCGTCGCTCTTCTGGTACCGGGACGGCTGGATCGAGAACCTCAACGTCGGCTCGGACGGCTTGATGCGCGTGTCGCCCCGCTTCCGGGACATGGCGAACGCCCTACCCGCCAACTGACCCGGCCGGCCACCGAAAACCCGCTGGCCCGACGGCTCCCTTTGCGTCAGAATGACGATATGAGCGAGATGCGCGTGGGGAGCCCTGCCGACGTCCGTAGCCGGGTGGAGCTGGCGGCACTGATGGCCACCGGGGTGCGGCCGAAGTGGCTGATGTTCTGGGGGCACACCGAGCGGAAGGGCGGGGGGACGCGGCAGGAGTGCCTGAGCCAGTGGTGGCCCGGGGAGTTCACCGTCGGCGGGGTGGCGTACGCGTCCGCCGAGCACTGGATGATGGCGGGGAAGGCCCGGATGTTCGGGGACGAGGCCATCGAGCAGCAGGTGCTGGCGGCCCGCACGCCGGCCGAGGCGAAGAAGCTGGGGCGGCTGGTCAAGGGGTTCGACGACGCGGCCTGGACGGCCGGCCGGTTCGAGCTGGTCGTCGAGGGGAACGTCGCGAAGTTCGGCCAGGACGAGGCGCTGCGCGCCTACCTGCTGGGCACCGGCGACCGCGTCCTGGTCGAGGCCAGCCCGGTGGACCGGATCTGGGGCATCGGGCTCGCGGCCGACGACATCCGCGCGGAACGGCCCGACGAGTGGCAGGGGTTGAACCTGCTCGGCTTCGCCCTGATGGAGGCGCGGGCACGACTGGCCGCATGAGGGCGGTCGGCCCGCCGCGGAGCGCGACCGGCGCACTTCCCGCAACGACCGCCGTCTGCGCGCTCCTTGACACCAGCCGCGCACGACTGGACGCGCTCCCTTAACTCCCCCGCCATATAGCGACGCCAGGATGTCCCGCAGTCAGGGGAGAGATGGACGGGGTGGGGCGATCATGCGCATGCGGCCGACGGCACAATCCGCGGGCCAGGACCCGGAGGGCGAGCAACAGGCCTACGAACTCCGGGCGGAGCTGGACGAGTTACTGCGCGCGAGCCGCTACGCGAGCCAGCGGGAGCGGCGGTTGAACGAGGCGATCCGGGCGGTGCCGGGCCGCCAGCGGCCGGACGGGGACCTGCTGCGGCAGCTGGCGCAGGCGCGCGCCCTGCGCGAGGGCCTGGGCGCCCGCTGCCTCCAACTGAGCGATCGGCTGGAGGCGTTGGAGAACCGGCTGCGGAGCCGACAGCCGGAGCCGCAACCGGCCCAGGCCCCGCCGCCCCAGGACCGACCCGCCCGACCCGACATCGGCGCCCTCGCCGAGCGGGTGGCGGCCCTGCACCGCGCCGGCGCCTTCGCCGAGGCGACGGAGCTGCTGTCCCGGGCGGCCACCGGCCTCGATCCGGCGGACGCCGCGCTGCTGGCCGGCATGCTCTCCCGGCGCGGCCCGACGGGCGCGTCCCTGCACCTGGCCAGGAGCGCCGCGCAGTGCGCCCCCGAGCAGGCGGTGGCGATGCTGGCGGAGTTGCGCGAGCTGGGGCTGGCGGAGGAGGCGGCGGAACTGTTCCACGCGTTCTGGGGCTATCCGGCGTCGGCCCTGCCCGCCCTGCTGGCCGCGCTGGAGCGGGCCGGGCAGGGCGCGGACGGCGCGACGCTGCTGTGGGAGTGGGGTTCGGCACCGACGCCGGAGCTGACGGCGCTGGCGACCGGCCTGCGCCGCACGGGCCGGCACGCCGACGTGCGGACGCTGCTGCGCCAGGCGGCCGGCCGGCCGACGGCGGAGCTGGCCGCGCTGGCGACGGAGCTGCCGGCCGAGCTCGCGACCGTCCTGCTGTACGAGCTGGCGGCGCTGCGCCCGCCGGTGGAGCTGGTCAAGCTGGCGGCCGCGTTGGACACCAGCCCGGAGCTGTACGGGCGGTTGCTCGCCGCGCTGCTCGCCGACGGCGCCCGGCACCGGACGACGCTGGCCGCCCTGCGCAGCGCCGGCCTGCCGACCGAACCGGCCGCGGCCCCCCGTTCCCGCTGGGGCAGACGGTAAGCGCAGACGGTGAGCAGAGGGCGGGAACGACGGGAACACGCGGGAGCCCCCGTCCGCCCCGGACGGACCGGGGCGAACGAGGGCTCCAGACGGGCGGAGCAGGCTCAGCAGCCGATCAGCCGCGCACCCAGGTACGCCTTGACCTGGTCGAGCGAGACGCGCTCCTGCGACATGGTGTCGCGGTCGCGGACGGTCACCGCGTTGTCCTCGAGGGTGTCGAAGTCGACGGTGACGCAGAACGGCGTGCCGATCTCGTCCTGGCGGCGGTAGCGCTTGCCGATGGCGCCGGCGTCGTCGAACTCGACGTTCCACGCGGTGCGCAGGTCGGCGGCGAGGCCGCGGGCCTTCGGGGAGAGGTCGGCGTTGCGCGACAGCGGCAGGACGGCGACCTTGACCGGGGCCAGGCGCGGGTCGAGCCGCATGCCGACGCGCTTCTCCATGACGCCCTTGGCGTTGGGCGCCTCGTCCTCGAAGTAGGCGTCGATCAGGAAGGCCAGCATGGCGCGGTTGAGGCCGGCCGCCGGCTCGATGACGTACGGGAAGTACCGCTCGCCGCTCTCCTGGTCGAAGTACTTGAGGTCCTGGCCGGACGCCTCGCTGTGCACCCGCAGGTCGTAGTCGGTGCGGTTGGCGACGCCCTCCAGCTCCGAGAACTCGCTGCCGCCGAAGTTGAAGCGGTACTCGATGTCCACCGTGCGCTTGGCGTAGTGGGAGAGCTTCTCCTTCGGGTGCTCGAAGAAGCGCATGTTCTCGGTGCGCAGGCCCAGGCCGACGTACCAGTCCCAGCGCTGCTGGAGCCAGTACTCGTGCCACTGCTCGTCCTCGCCCGGCTTGACGAAGAACTCCATCTCCATCTGCTCGAACTCGCGAGTGCGGAAGATGAAGTTGCCGGGGGTGATCTCGTTGCGGAAGCTCTTGCCGGTCTGGGCGATGCCGAACGGCGGCTTCTTGCGCGACGTGGTCTGGACGGCCTTGAAGTTGGTGAAGATGCCCTGGGCGGTCTCGGGCCGCAGGAAGGCCAGGCCGCTGGCCTCCTCGGTGACGCCGAGGTGGGTCTTCAGCATGCCCGAGAAGTCCTTGGGCTCGGTGAACTGGCCCTTGGTGCCGCAGTCGGGGCAGTTGACGTCCTTGAGGCCGTTCGGCGGCGGGAAGCCGTGCTTGGCCTCGTACTTCTCCTCCAGGTGGTCGGCCCGGTGGCGCTTGTGGCAGGAGAGGCACTCGGTCAGCGGGTCGTTGAAGGTGGCGACGTGGCCGGAGGCCTCCCACACCTCGCGCGCGAGGATCACCGACGAGTCGAGTCCCACGACGTCCTCACGGGCCTGGACCATCGCGCGCCACCACTGGCGCTTGATGTTCTCCTTGAGTTCGACGCCCAGCGGCCCGTAGTCCCAGGCGGCACGCGTGCCGCCGTAGATCTCGCTGCAGGGGTAGACGAAGCCACGGCGCTTGCTCAGGCTGACGATCGTGTCGATCTTGTCGGCGGCCACAGTGCTCTCTTCAGTACGTACGGCACGGTCAGGGCACGGCTGGTTGCGCGTACCCGAATACCTCAGGTTACCGGCCATATGGGTACGGGGTTCAAATCGGTATCGTCCGGCCCCTCCCAGCCACGGCCACCTGCCGTTCACCCGTCCGAGTGAGTTGACAATCATTTCCAGATAAGATGAGAATGATTGTCATGATGATCGGACGACGTACCCGCAGCTCCATAGCCATCGCCGCCACCGCCCTCACCGCCTCCCTCGTCCTGACCGCCTGCGGTGGCAGCAGCAGCGCCCAGAGCGCCGACGGCAAGCTGAAGGTCGTCGCCTCCTTCTACCCGATGGAGTACCTGGCCCAGCAGATCGGCAAGGAGCACGTCGCGGTCACCGACCTCACCGCGGCCGGCGTCGAGCCGCACGACCTGGAGCTCACCGCCAAGCAGGTCGCCACCGTCCAGAAGTCCGACGCGATCATCTACCTCAAGGGCCTGCAGCCCACCGTCGACCAGGCCGTCGGCCAGTCCTCGGCCAAGTACAAGATCGACGCCACCGCCGCCAGCCCGCTGGTCGACCACCACCTCGACGAGGGCACCGAGGCCGACGGCCACCAGCACGACGGCCCGGCCGGCGACCCGCACATCTGGCTCGACCCGACCCGCTACGCGGCGATCGCCAAGAGCGTCGGCGACGGGTTCGCCAAGGCCGACCCGGCCCACGCCGACGACTACCGCAAGAACACCGACGACCTGGTCGGCCGGCTGACGGCGCTGGACCAGGAGTTCCGGGACGGCCTGAAGGACGCCAAGTCCAAGACCTTCGTCACCAGCCACGCCGCCTTCGGCTACCTCGCCGACCACTACGGCCTCACCCAGGTCGCCATCAACGGCGTCGACCCCGAGTCCGAGCCCACCCCGGCCCGCCTCGCCGAGGTGCAGAAGGCCGCCAAGGACAACGGCGTCACCACGATCTTCTTCGAGACCCTGGTCAGCCCCAAGCTCGCCGACACCGTCGCCAAGGACCTCGGCCTCAAGACCGCCGTACTGGACCCGCTGGAGGGCGTCAAGGACCCGGGCAAGGAGGACTACCTCTCGGTCATGAAGCAGAACCTGGCCAACCTCCAGGCCGCCCTCGGCGCCACCCCCGCCGCGACCGGCACCACTCCCACCACGACCGGCACCCCCACCAGCTGACGGGACGACAGCACCATGACCCACCCGATACCCCCGGCCGTCCGCCTCCGCGACGCCGTCGCCTCGCGCGGCGGTCGGCCGGTGCTGCGCGGCGTCGACCTCACCGTCCAGCCCGGCGAGGTGGTCGCCCTGCTCGGCGCCAACGGCTCCGGCAAGTCCACCACCGTCAAGGCCGTGATCGGCTCCGTCCCGCTGGGGCAGGGCACGCTGGAGCTGTTCGGCATCCCGTACGCCGGCTTCCGCGCCTGGCACCGGATCGGGTACGTCCCGCAGCGCACCACCGCCGCCTCCGGCGTGCCGGCCACCGTGCGCGAAGTGGTCTCCACCGGGCGGCTGCCGCAGCACCGGCTGCTGCCGTTCCGCCGCCGGGACCGCGCGGCGGTGGACCGCGCGCTGGCCGCCGTCGGCATGCTGGAGCGGGCCGGGGACGGCGTCGCCGACCTGTCCGGCGGCCAGCAGCAGCGGGTGCTGATCGCCCGCGCCCTGGTCGGCACCCCCGACCTGCTGATCATGGACGAGCCGATGGCCGGCGTGGACGCCGCCAGCCAGCAGGTGCTCGCCGACACCCTGCGCGCCGAGGTCGCCCGCGGCGCCGCCGTCCTCCTCGTGCTGCACGAACTCGGGCCGCTGGAACCGCTGATCGACCGCGCCGTGGTGCTGCGGGACGGCTGCGTCGCGCACGACGGCCCGCCCGTGCCCAACACCGGCCTGCACGCGCTGCCCGGCCACGACCACGTCCACCCGCACGCCGACCACACCCCGCCGAGGCTGCTGGCATGACCGAGATGCTCTCCTACGACTTCATGCAGCGCGCCCTGCTCGCCGCCGTCCTGGTCGGGATCACCGCACCGGCCGTCGGCATCTACCTGGTGCAGCGCCGGCAGGCCCTGATGGGCGACGGCATGGGACACGTCGCGATGACCGGCGTCGGCCTCGGCTTCATCTTCCAGACCAGCCCGGTCTGGATGGCCGTGCTGGTCTGCGTGCTCGGCGCCGTCACGATGGAACTGGTCCGCTCGCGCGGCAACCAGCGCGGCGACATCGCCCTGGCGATGCTCTTCTACGGCGGCATGGCCTGCGGCAAGCTGCTCGTCTCGCTCTCCGCCCAGGCCGGCGCCGGCTCGCTGGAGAGCTACCTGTGGGGCTCCATCCTCACCGTCGCCCCGACCGACCTGATCACCATCGCGGTGCTCGGCGCGGTGGTCGTCGCGGTCACCGTCGGCCTGCGCCGACAGCTCTTCGCGATCTGCCAGGACGAGGACTTCGCCCGGGTCACCGGCCTGCCGGTGCGCACGCTCAACCTGCTGCTCGCGGTGATGGCCGCCGTCACCGTCACCGTCGCGATGCGGGTGGTCGGGCTGCTGCTGGTCAGTGCCCTGATGGTGGTCCCGGTGGTCGCCGCCCAGCAGCTCACCCGGTCGTTCGCCGCCACCCAGGCGGCCTCGATCGCGCTCGGCGTGGTGGTCTCGCTGGCCGGCGTCACCGGCTCCTACCACCTCAACGTGCCCTCCGGCCCGGCCATCGTGCTGCTCGCCATCGCGGTCTTCGCGGTGTTCAGCCTGCTCGCCGCGCCGCTCGCCCGGCGGCGCCACCGCAGGGGCGTCGCGGACCCCGGACCGAAGGTCTGCAACGTCGCCCTGCCGGAACAATTCCCGGGTCAACTCCCCGAAGAATTCCCGGGGCAGATCCCGGGGCAACTCCCGGGCCGCGGTTCCTCCGACGCGATCACTCCGGAGCGGGGGGCGGGGCTGGCACAATGAGGTGCGAGACGCCCACCACCCCAGGAGGACCCACGGTGACCACCGCAGGCCCGTCGCCGCGCGCCCGCTCGACCCGGCAACGTGCCGCCGTCTCGGCGGCCCTGGACGAGATCGAGGACTTCCGCAGCGCGCAGGAGCTCCACGACATGCTCAAGCACCGCGGGGACTCCGTCGGTCTGACCACGGTCTACCGCACCCTGCAGTCGCTCGCCGACGCAGGCGAGGTGGACGTGCTGCGCACCGCCGACGGCGAGGCCGTCTACCGCCGGTGCAGCAGCGGACACCACCACCACCTGGTGTGCCGGCACTGCGGCGCGACCGTCGAGGTGGAGGGCCCAGCGGTGGAACGCTGGGCCAACGCGGTCGCCGCGGAGCACGGGTTCAGCGACATCGCGCACACCCTGGAGATCTTCGGCACCTGCGCGGAGTGCGCCAAGAAGGCCTGAGCAGCGGAGCGGCGGTACGGCGAAGGGCCCGTGGGAGCGATTCCCACGGGCCCTTCGCCGTACCGCCGCCGTACCGCGTCAGCGCTGGGTGGGCAGGTCCAGCGGCTCGGGCACCTCGTTCGGGATCGCCCCGCCGAAGCGGCGGTCGCGCCTCGCGTACTGCTCGCAGGCACGCCACAGGTCGCGGCGGTCGAAGTCCGGCCAGAGCACGTCCTGGAACACGAACTCGGCGTACGCGGACTGCCAGAGCAGGAAGTTGGAGGTGCGCTGCTCGCCGCTGGGGCGCAGGAACAGGTCCACGTCCGGCATGTCCGGGTGGTACATGTACTTGGCGAGGGTCTTCTCGTTGACCTTCTTCGGGTCCAGCTTCCCGGTGGCGACGTCGGCCGCGAGGGCCGCCGCGGCGTCCGCGAGCTCGGCCCGGCCACCGTAGTTGACGCACATGTAGAGCGTGACGGCGTCGTTGTCCTTGGTCTGCTCCTCGGCGACCTGGAGCTCCTGGACGACGCTCTTCCACAGCTTCGGCATCCGGCCCGCCCAGCGGACCCGCACGCCCATCGCGTCCATCTCGTCGCGGCGGCGGTGGATGACGTCCCGGTTGAAGTTCATCAGGAACTTCACCTCGTCGGGCGAGCGCTTCCAGTTCTCGGTGGAGAACGCGTACAGCGAGATGTTCTTCACGCCGAGCTCGATCGCGCCCTTGAGGACGTCCAGCACGACCGACTCGCCGACCTTGTGGCCCTCGGTGCGGGGCAGCCCGCGCTCCTTGGCCCAGCGGCCGTTGCCGTCCATCACGATGGCGACGTGGCTGGGGACCAGCTCGCCGGGAATCTTCGGGGGCTGTGCGCCACTGGGGTGCGGGGTCGGGGGGAGGTACTCCCTCTGTTTGCCGCCGCCGAAGAGCCGTCGCGCTGCCATGTGCTCACTTCTCCACGTATCTCATCGAGCGGATGCCCCGCTCCAAATGCCACTGCAGATAGGCCGCGACCAGGCCGCTGCCCTCCCGCCAGTACCTCGGCTCGCAGGAATCGGCCGTCTGCCAGTCCCCTGACAGCAGCGCCCCGAGCAGTACCAGTGTCTCAGGGGAGGGTACGGCACATCCGGGCACTCGGCAGTCCGGGCAGAGGACCCCGCCCGCGGGAAGGGAGAAGAAACGGTTCGGCCCCTCCAGCCCGCATTTGGCGCAGTCCGTGAAGCTCGCGCCGTACCCGTTCACCGCGAGCGAGCGCAGCAGGAATGCGTCCATCACCAGGTGCGACTCGTGCAGCCCGGCCGCCAGCGTGCGCAGGGCGCCCACCAGCAGCAGGTACTGCTGGACGGCCGGTTCGCCCTCGTTCTCGGCGAACCGCTCGGCCGTCTCCAGCATCGCCGTCCCGGCGGTGTAGCGGCCGTAGTCGGTGACGATCGAACCGCCGTACGGCGCGATCGTCTCCACCTGGGTGCACAGCGGCAACCCGCGGCCGATCAGCTCACTCCCCCGGCTGAAAAACTGCACGTCCACGTGCGAGAACGGCTCCAGACGGGCGCCGAACTTGGACTTGGTCTTGCGCACCCCGCGCGCCACCGCCCGCACCTTGCCGTGGTGCCGGGTCAACAGGGTGATGATCCGATCGGCCTCGCCGAGCTTCTGCGCCCGCAGCACGACGCCGTCGTCCCGGAAAAGACTCATGGGAGCCATTCTCCCCCACGGCACGCCCCGGCCGCCGACAGCCGTGTTGCCCGCACCGAGTCCGTGGGGGAGGACCGAGCGGTGCGGGTCACGGCGGGCCCGGAGGGGGATTTCGGGCCCGTTTTGTGGGGGATCGGAGATGGCTCGGGGGTTGCGCGGCGGGCCCGGCACTGCGGAGCGGGCCCGGTACTGCGGAGGACGTCCCGTCCTGCGGAGGACGTCCGGGTTACTGCGGAGAAGGTCTAGTACGGAGCCCGGGTCGCCGCCTCCAGCAGCGCCCCGACCCGCGACTGCGGTAGATCCAGACAGCGCCCGACCGCGGCCAGCGCCTCGCGCTCCTGCGGCAGGTAGCGCCCGTCGGACAGGGCGATCGCCGCGCCCTGCAGCAGCAGCCGCTCCCGGCCCTGGTGGGCCAGGTGCGGGGCGAGCGGTTCGAGCACCGCGTGCAGTTCCACGGCCAGGCCGCCGGCCATCCCGTGGGCGTCGTAGAGTTCGCCGCCGAGCCCGGACAGCGCGGCGAGCGCGGCCAGCACCTGGGCCTCGCCGCAGTCCTCGAACCCGGCCTCGCGCACCGCCGTGCAGGCCGCCTCGCGGGCCGCGCGGTGCGCGGTGCCGCCGGCCGCGAGCAGGGCGAGCGCGATGGTGTACTGCGCGTCCCGCAGCATCGCGCCGAGCCGTACGGAGGTGGGCTGTTCCAGGCTCTCGACGCCGTAGCGACCGTGGCAGCTGGTGCACTGCACGCTGCCGATCACCGGACCGAGCGGGGCCACCGGGGTCCCCAGCAACCGCAGCCACCGCCGACCGTGCTGCCGGCGGTAGTTGCGGTCCCCGCCACAGCCCGGACAGAAGAAGTCACCGAGAACGTCAGTCCGCCACCGCGGGCGAACACCCCACAACCTGGTCACGGCGCCACTCCCCAGACATGGCAGACGGCCTGCACAACAATGGGCAGGTCACGCGACCGGACACCGAGGCCGTCCCACCGACCCGGCTTTCCGGTGGATCGATGTTGCCATGGTTACCGGCACGTGTCAGTACCTCGAACGGCTTCCGACCCGAAAAAATGTGGCGCAGGACACAACTGGCCCCAGGCGCGGCGAAGGGCCGCCCCGGAGGACGGCCCCGCCACATCTCACTCGTACGAACTACCCGCGCTGCGCCCGGTTGACGGCGCTGATGATCGCCTTCAGCGAGGCCAGCACGGTGTTGCCGTCGATGCCGACGCCCCACAGCACCTTGCCGTCCACCGCGCACTCGACGTACGCGGCGGCCTGGGCGTCGCCGCCCTCGCTCAGCGCGTGCTCGGCGTAGTCCAGGACGCGGACGTCCAGGCCGATCCGGGCCAGCGCGTCCGTGAAGGCGGAGACCGGGCCGTTGCCGACACCGGTCAGGGTCACCGGTACCGAGTCCACCAGCGCGCCGGCGATCAGCGCGTCCCGGCCGTCCTCGGTGGTCAGGGTGCGCGAACCGCTCAGCGAGATCCGGCCCCACGGGTTGTCCGGGGTCGGCAGGTACTCGTCCTCGAAGACCCGCCAGATCTCGGCCGGGGTGACCTCGCCGCCCTCGGCGTCGGTCTTGGCCTGGATGATCCGGGAGAACTCGATCTGCATCCGGCGCGGCAGGTCCAGCTTGTGGTCGTTCTTCAGGACGTACGCCACACCGCCCTTGCCGGACTGGCTGTTGACCCGGATGACCGCCTCGTAGGTGCGGCCGACGTCCTTCGGGTCGATCGGCAGGTACGGCACGCCCCAGGTGTGCTCCCCCACCGGGACGCCCGCCGCCGCGGCGTCCGCCTCCAGGGCGTCGAAGCCCTTCTTGATGGCGTCCTGGTGCGAGCCGGAGAAGGAGGTGTACACCAGGTCGCCGGCGTACGGGTGGCGCGGGTGCACCTCCATCTGGTTGCAGTACTCGGCGGTGCGGCGCACCTCGTCGATGTCGGAGAAGTCGATCTGCGGGTCGATGCCCTGCGAGAACAGGTTCATGCCCAGGGTCACCAGGTCGACGTTGCCCGTCCGCTCGCCCTGGCCGAACAGGCAGCCCTCGATGCGGTCCGCGCCCGCCATGTAGGCCAGTTCGGCGGAGGCGACGGCGGTGCCGCGGTCGTTGTGCGGGTGCACCGACAGGCAGACGAACTCGCGGCGCGACAGGTTGCGCGACATCCACTCGAACTGGTCGGCCTGCACATTCGGGGTGGCCCGCTCGATGGTGGCCGGCAGGTTCAGGATGATCTCGCGGCCCTCGCCCGGCTGCCAGACGTCCATGACCGCCTCGCAGACCTCCAGCGCGAAGTCCAGCTCGGTGTCCACGAAGATCTCCGGCGAGTACTGGTAGCCGAAGACGGTCTCCTCGCCCAGCAGCTTCTCGGCGTACTCCATCACCAGCCGGGTGCCGTCGGTGGCGATCGCCTTGGTCGCGGCCCGGTCGTTGCGGAACACCACCCGGCGGAACAGCGGCGCCGTCGCGTTGTACAGGTGGACCGTCGCGCGCGGGGCGCCGACCAGCGACTCGACGGTCTTCTCGATCAGCTCCTCGCGGGCCTGCGTCAGCACCGAGATGGTGACGTCCTCGGGGATCGCCCCCTCCTCGATCAGCGACCGCACGAAGGCGTGGTCGGTGGCGCCGGAGGACGGGAAGCCGACCTCGATCTCCTTGTAGCCCATCGCGACCAGCAGGTCGAACATCTTGCGCTTGCGGGCCGGGGACATCGGGTCGATCAGCGCCTGGTTGCCGTCCCGCAGGTCGGTGGAGAGCCAGCGCGGCGCCTTGGTGATCACCTTGCTCGGCCAGGTGCGGTCCGGCAGGTCGACGGTGTCGAACGGCAGGTAGCGCCCGTACCGCATGCCGGAGGGCAGCTGGCGCACGGACGCGGCGGTGATCGGGGTGGGGCGGTCGACGAAGGCGCGACCGGCGGGGATGGGCGCGGCGGAGCTCTGCTCGGTCATGGAATGACTCTCGGCTTCCTGTGATGCGTGGTGCGGGGGCGGGTCGGGGTGGTCAACACCGACTGGCCGGC
Source organism: Kitasatospora sp. NPDC088861 (assembly GCF_044750105.1). Lineage (NCBI taxonomy): Bacteria > Bacillati > Actinomycetota > Actinomycetes > Kitasatosporales > Streptomycetaceae > Kitasatospora > Kitasatospora sp. NPDC088861. The sequence continues at coordinate 139,983 of NZ_JBIVJF010000003.1, read as the reverse complement.
AGCTGCCGCTCGCGACCCTCCGTTGGATCGCCGGATGACGCGCACAGCTCGATCCCCGCGGCGAGGGAGCCGGCCCTGTGGACTACAGGCCCTCGACGCGGCAGCTAAGAAGAAGCAGCCCGTTGCGCATGATGGCCCCAGCGTAACCCAGGGCCGCGCGCCCCCGAAGTGATCCGGGCCACCGTTCCACCCCTTGAGACACCGACCGGTCACGCCAAGAGTGGTGACAACCGGTCATCGAGGCCTCACCCTGGGCCACATGACTGCAGCAGTTCCGATCTGCGCGATCGTCCCGCCGTACGTCCTGGACCGCCTCGCCGAGGCCGGTCACGAGCCCGCCGTCCGCTCCCTCCTGCTCGACACCGCGCACCGCGCGGCCCGCCTCGCCCCTCCCCCGCCCGTCAGCACCGGCCCGACCCCCAGCCGGCTGATCGCCGACACCGCCCACAGCCAGCGGCTGCCCGGCCGGACCGTCCGCACCGAGGGCCAGGCCCCGGTCGCCGACCAGTCCGTCAACCACGCCTACGACGGCCTCGGCGACACCTTCGCCCTGTACGCCACCGTCTTCGGCCGCCGCTCGATCGACAACCGGGGGCTGCGCCTGGACGCCACCGTGCACTACGGCCAGGACTACGACAACGCCTTCTGGAACGGCCACCAGATGGTCTTCGGCGACGGCGACGGCGAGATCTTCGGCGACTTCACCGCCTGCGTCGACGTCATCGGCCACGAACTCACCCACGGCGTCACCCAGTTCACCGCCGGCCTGCAGTACCAGGACCAGCCCGGCGCGCTCAACGAGTCGGTCTCCGACGTCTTCGGCTCGCTGGTCAAGCAGCACTCGCTGGGCCAGGACGCCGCCCACGCCGACTGGCTGATCGGCGCCGGTCTGCTCGCCCCCGGCATCCAGGGCGTGGCGCTGCGCTCGATGAAGGCCCCCGGCACCGCCTACGACGACCCCCGGCTCGGCAAGGACCCGCAGCCCGCGCACATGCGGGACTACGTGGACACCACCGACGACAACGGCGGCGTGCACATCAACTCCGGCATCCCCAACCACGCGTTCTACCTGCTGGCCACCGCCCTCGGCGGCCAGGCCTGGGACCGCGCCGGGCGGATCTGGTACGACGCCCTGACCGGCGGCCGGCTGGCCGCCGACGCCGACTTCACCGCCTTCGCCCGAGCCACCGTGGCCGCCGCCAAGGCCCGCTACCCCGACCAGTCCTCGGTGGCGGACACCGTGACGGCCTCCTGGGCGCAGGTGGGCGTCAGCCCCGGCTGAACCCCTCAGGCGGAACCCCTCAGGCCTCGGCGGCGGCCCCGACGACGGCCCCGACCGAGGACCGGTTGAGACCGGGTTGAGCCGCGCTTAAGGTCACGGTCCGGGAAAAGACCGGCAAACTCCCTCCCCTGGTAGCACCATGGACACCATGCGTATCCAGGTGACCCGGACCGGCGGCTTCGCGGGGATCGTCCGCCATGCGGAACTCGACACCGTCGACCGCACGGACGCCCCGCACGTCCACGCGCTCGCCCGCGAGGCCGTCGCGGGCGGGCTGCGGGCGCCCTCGTACGGGGTGCCGGACGGCTTCCACTACGAGATCACCGTCGACGGCCGGACGGTCTACTGCGCCGACCCGAAGCTCACCGACTCGCAGCGCGAGCTGGTGTCGCTGGTCCTGCGCGAGGGCGCGTAGCCCCACCGGCCCCCGGACCCGCCGAAGGCCCGCCCGATCGACGGATCCGGGCGGGCCTTCGCTGGGAACCGGGGCTCAGAAGCCGAGCTTGCGCAGCTGCTTCGGGTCGCGCTGCCAGTCCTTGGCCACCTTGACGTGCAGGTCCAGGTAGACCGGCGTGCCGAGCAGCGCCTCGATGTGCTTGCGGGCGGTGGTGCCGACGTGCTTGAGCCGCGCGCCCTTGGCGCCGATGACGATCGCCTTCTGGCTCTGCCGCTCGATGTAGACGTTGGCGTGGATGTCCAGCAGCGGGCGGTCCGCCGGGCGGCCCTCGCGCGGGAGCATCTCCTCGACCACGACGGCCAGCGAGTGCGGCAGCTCGTCCCGGACGCCCTCCAGGGCGGCCTCGCGGATCAGCTCCGCGACCATGATCTGCTCGGGCTCGTCGGTGAGGTCGCCGTCCGGGTAGAGCGGCATGCCCTCCGGCAGCAGCTTGGTGATCAGGTCGCCGACCAGTTCCACCTGCTTGTCGCCGACGGCCGAGACCGGGATGATCTCGGCCCACTCGATGCCCAGTTCCTCACCGAGCTGGTGGATGGCGATCAGCTGCTCGGCGAGCCGCTTGGAGTCGACCAGGTCGGTCTTGGTGACGATGGCGACCTTGGGGGTCTTCTTGACCTCGGCGAGTTCCTTGGCGATGAACTTGTCGCCGGGGCCGAGCTTCTGGTCGGCGGGCAGGCAGAAGCCGATCACGTCGACCTCGGCCCAGGTGCTGCGGACCAGGTCGTTGAGGCGCTCGCCGAGCAGGGTGCGCGGCTTGTGCAGGCCGGGGGTGTCGACCAGGACGAGCTGGGAGTCCGGGCGGTGCACGATGCCGCGCACGGTGTGCCGGGTGGTCTGCGGGCGGTCGGAGGTGATCGCGACCTTCGTCCCCACCAGAGCGTTGGTCAGGGTCGACTTGCCCGCGTTGGGTCGGCCGACGAAGCACGCGAAGCCGGAGCGGTACGAGGAGGAAGGGGCACTCATGTGCTCCATTCTCCCTGATCACCGGAGTCGCGCTGTCCGGGCCCGCCCGCACCGCCCGATCAGCCCTTGCGGCCACCCCGCGAGACCACCGACATCACCACCAGCAGCACCAGGAAGGCGACCGAACCCCAGAGCCAGTACGGCGAGCCGGTCTCCTGCCACTTGCCCATCCCCATCACGAACAGCAGCAGCCCGGCGAAGAACGCCACCGCCCCCATGTGCCCAGCCCCCTCACCGAGTTCACTCCCCCGGTGAGACTATCGGCTCGGTTCGGGCAGGTGTTCGCCAGGCCGCCGCCATCGCCCGCCGCAGCGGGCCCCAGCAGACCCGCTGCGGGCCGCGGCATCAGGCCGGCGGGCCCCAGCCGCCCTCAGCGGGCCTCGGCCGCCACCCGCAGCGTCCCGTCCACACCGGCCAGCAGCACGGGCGTCCCGGCCCCGCCGAGGTCCCGGACGGCCGCCAGGTCGGCCTCGGCCGGCTGCTCCGCCTCGCTCACCACGGCCGCCGCCTCCAGCGACTTCGCACCGCTGGCCACCGCCATCGCCACCGCCGTCTGCAGCGCGCTCAGCCGGAGCGACTCCAGCGCGACCGTCCCGGCCACGTACGTCCGGCCGGTCTCGTCACGCACCGCGGCCCCCTCGGCGACGCCGTTGCGGGCGCGGGCCGAGCGGGCCAGGGTGATGATCTTCTTGTCTTCGGGGTCGAGCTCGACGATGTCACTCATGCCGCCGAGCATAGGCGGCCCCCGCGGGCACTCAGTGGCCGACCGGGTGGGTCGGACCGGGGTTCGGATTGAGGACCTTGACGAAGGTCTTCGGCCCGGACGGCCTCGCCGTCTCGTGCTCCGCGCGCTCGCGCCAGAACGGGTTGTCGTGCGGCAGGTGGCTGCTCACCCGGCCGTACATCCCGAAGGTCGTCAGGATCACCCCGAAGATGAAGGCGAACAGCACGTTCGACATCCGGAAGTTCAGGATGTTGGCGTCCGGCCGCCCGAGCACCGCCAGGCCGTAGAAGCCGGACAGGACGAACAGCACGCCGACCACCATGTTCAGGTTGGACGCGAAGTTGCCGCCGACCACCGCCCCCGCCACCAGGATCGCGCCCGCCACGATGGACAGGATGCTCAGCGCCCCGTTGGTCGACAGCCCGGCGATCCGGTCACCGTGGGTGGCCAGGAAGCCCGGGTGATCGGCCAGCCCCAGGCACCCGAACACGATCAGGAAGATCCCCCCGAGCCCCGCCCCGATCCGCCACACCGTGGCGAGCCGGCTGTTCACGGGCAGTTCGTCTTGCAGCTTCATGGTGACCTCCACCATGGCCTGGCCGGCCTGCCGGCCACGCCGGCCTAGCTGTAGGGATGGCTCCCCTGCATGTGCGGCACCTCGTGCATGTAGAGCGAACCGCACTGCTGGCAGCAGCGCAGCCCGGTGCCCCACTCCTGCTCGGGCCGCGTCTCGGCGTCGTCGGCCAGGCTGCGGCCGCAGAGCGCCGTCGCGGGGTCGCCGTCGCGCACCACGTGCCAGACCTTGACCCCGCCGGTCGCACCCTGCGGGCCGTACTCCGCGCGAAGTTGATGCGTCATGCTGTCCATGGTCGCTCCGCCGGGGCGCGACCGCTACTCGCCGGGCTCCGCCCCGGCCTCCGCGGCCTTGCGGACCGGAGTCGCGACCATCGAGCCGATCCGGTTGCGGCGCCCGGCCGAGGACTCGGCGGTCAGCAGGATGCCGGTCAGCCCGGTGCCGGCGGGCTCGGGCAGCGGGATCTCGCAGGCCGAGCCGGGGATCGGCACCCGGCCGAGGTGCTTGGCCAGCAGGCCGCCGACGGTCTCGACGTCCTCGTCCTCCAGCTCGATGCCGAAGAGCTCGCCCAGGTCCTCCACCAGCAGCCGGGCGGTGATCCGGTACGAGCCGTCACCGAGGTCCTCCACCGGCGCGATCTCCCGGTCGTACTCGTCGGTGATCTCGCCGACGATCTCCTCCAGGACGTCCTCGATGGTGACCAGGCCGGCCGTGCCGCCGTACTCGTCGATCACGATCGCCACGTGCGAGCGGCGCTGCTGCATCTCGCGCAGCAGGTCGCCGGCCGGCTTGGAGTCCGGTACGAAGACGGCCGGGCGCATCACCGCGCCGACCTCCTCGGACTCCGCCTCCCGGTTGATGTGGGTGCGCCGGACCAGGTCCTTCAGGTAGACGATGCCGACCACGTCGTCCTCGCTGTCCCCGACCACGGGGATCCGCGAGAAGCCCGAGCGCAGCGCCAGGGTGAGCGCCTGCCGGACGGTCTTGTGCCGCTCGATCATCACCAGGTCGGTGCGCGGCACCATCACCTCGCGGACGATGGTGTCGCCCAGCTCGAAGACGGAGTGCACCATCCGGCGCTCCTCGTCCTCGATCAGGTCGTCCTTCTCGGCGAGGTCGACCAGCGCCCGCAGCTCGGCCTCGGAGGCGAACGGCCCCTCCCGGTAGCCCTTGCCCGGGGTCAGCGCGTTGCCGAGCAGGATCAGCAGCCGCGGGATCGGGCCGAGCACCGCGGCCAGCGGCAGCAGCACGAAGGAGGCGGCGGTCGCGGTGGTGAGCGGGTGCTGGCGCCCGATCGTGCGCGGCGAGACCCCCACCGCGACGAAGGACACCAGCACCATCACGCCGAACGCCAGCAGCACGGCCTGCCAGATCGGCTCCACGTTGCGCACGCACACCACGGTGACCAGGACGGCCGCCGCCATCTCGCTGGCCACCCGGATCAGGGTCGCCAGGTTGAGGTAGCGGATCGGGTCGGAGGCGACGGTCAGCAGCCGGGCCGAGCCGCGCCGCCCGGCCCGCACGGCCTCCTCCGCCCGGAACCGGGAGACCCGGGAGATGCCCGCCTCGGCGCACGCGGCCAGCCAGCCGAGGACGACGAGGAGCACGGCACCGAGGATGAAGCTCGTACTTTCACCACTCACAGGGGTTCGGGCTCCGCGCTCAGTGGGTGGTGGGGGCCGGGGAGAGACCACCGAGGCCCCGGCCCGCCCGCCAGTCGTCCAGGATGCGCTTCTGGAGGGCGAACATCTCCTCCTCCTCCTCGGGCTCCTCGTGGTCGTACCCGAGGACGTGCAGCACCCCGTGGACGGTGAGCAGTTGGAGCTCCTCGTCCATCGAGTGCTTGGAGGGGGCCGCCTTGCCCTGCTGCTCGGCGACCTCCGGGCAGAGCACGATGTCGCCGAGCAGGCCCTGCGGCAGTTCCTCGCCCTCCTTGCCGGGGCGAAGCTCGTCCATCGGGAAGGACATCACGTCGGTGGGGCCGGGGAGGTCCATCCACTGGATGTGCAGCTCCTCCATCGCCGCTCCGTCCACCAGGATCACGGACAGTTCGGACTGCGGGTGGATCCGCATCTTGTCCAGGGCGAAGCGGGCGACGTCGAGGATGGCTTCCTCATCGGCGTCCCAACCGGACTCGTTGGCGATGTCGATCGACATGACGGGCTGCGTACTCAGCTTTCGGTGCGATGGGACTGACGGGGTGCGCGGGAGCCGCGCCGCTGGGCCGGCTTGCGGGCGGGCGAGGAGTTCTCCTCGGCCTCCTGCTTGGCGTCCCAGCGTTCGTAGGCGTCCACGATCCGGCCGACCAGCTTGTGGCGGACCACGTCGGTGCTGGTGAGGACGGAGAAGTGGATGTCGGGCACGTCGGCCAGGATGTCCTGGACGACCTTGAGGCCGCTGCGGGTGCCGCCCGGGAGGTCGATCTGGCTGGTGTCGCCGGTGACCACCACCCGGGAGTTGAAACCGAGGCGGGTGAGGAACATCTTCATCTGCTCGGGCGAGGTGTTCTGGGCCTCGTCCAGGATGATGAAGGCGTCGTTGAGGGTGCGGCCGCGCATGTACGCCAGCGGCGCGACCTCGATGGTGCCGGCCGCCATCAGGCGCGGGATGGAGTCCGGGTCCATCATGTCGTGCAGCGCGTCGTACAGCGGGCGCAGGTACGGGTCGATCTTCTCGTAGAGGGTGCCGGGCAGGAAGCCCAGCCGCTCCCCCGCCTCGACGGCCGGGCGGGTCAGGATGATCCGGTTGACCTCCTTGGCCTGGAGGGCCTGGACGGCCTTGGCCATCGCGAGGTAGGTCTTGCCGGTGCCGGCCGGGCCGAGGCCGAAGACGATCGTGTGCTTGTCGATCGCGTCGACGTAGCGCTGCTGGTTGAGGGTCTTGGGGCGGATCGTGCGGCCCCGGTTGGACAGGATGTTCGCGGTGAACACCTGGGACGGCGCCGGGCTGTCCGGGTCCTCCGCGGCACCGCGGAGCATGGCGATGGAGCGCTCCACGGAATCCTCCGTCAAGGGCTGGCCGGTGCGCAGCACCAGCATCATCTCGGTGAAGAGCCGCTGCACGAGGGCGACCTCGGCGCGCGCTCCGGTGGCGGTCACCTCGTTGCCGCGGACGTGGATGTCGGCGGCGGGGAAGCCCTGCTCGATCACGCGCAGCAGCGAGTCCGCCGTGCCGAGCAGGGTGACCATCGGGTGCTTCTCGGGGATGACGATCCGGGCGCTGACGCGACCGTCGTCGGCCGGTTCGGGGCGCGACTGTCCGTTCGTACGGGTCTGCGATGTGTCACTCATAGGTCGGCGCTGGGCCTGCCTCATCCCATCCGTGGTGTCGTGTGCCGATCGGTCTCTCCGGGGCACCAGGGTACGCCGCGCACGTGGTCGCCGCGGCGGGCGGCGGGGCCGCACCCGACGATGCTGCGGCAGATCGGGGGGCGGCGCGAGCGCTTTTCACGGGGTGCGGGCCGGGTTCACGGCTGGCGCCGGACGGGGACGGGCACCCGGGTGAGGTCGGCGGCGATCACCAGCTCGCCGTCGAAGTGTTTGCGGGCGTCGGCCAGGTGCTGGCCGAGGTCCGGGTAGCGCTGGGAGAAGTGGGTCAGCACCAGGGTGCGCACACCGGCCTCGGCGGCGGCCTTGGCGGCCTGCCCGGCGGTGAGGTGGCCGTGTTCCTCGGCGAGCCGGGCGTCGGCGTCGGCGAAGGTCGACTCGGCGACCAACAGGTCGGCGCCCTCGGCGAGTTCGTACACGCCGTCGCAGAGCCGGGTGTCCATCACGAAGGCGAAGCGCTGGCCCGGCCGGGGCTCGCTGACCTCCTCCAGGGTGACCCGCCGGCCGTCCGCCTCGATCGCCCCCTCGTGCTGGAGGCGGCCGACCGCGGGGCCGAAGACGCCCAGCGCGGCGAGGCGTTCGGGCACCAGGCGGCGGCCGTCCGGCTCGGACAGCCGGTAGCCGAAGGACTCCACGGGGTGCGACAGCCGCACGGCGTCCAGCGCGAAGCGGGCACCGGGCGCGGGCAGCGGGCCCGGCTCGTCGATCGGCCGGGGCCGCAGGACGGCCGTCTCGTGGTAGGCGGTGGCGTGCCGCAGCCGCTCGAAGTAGACCTCGCCGGAGGCCGGGAAGTAGACGTCCACCGGGTGGGGGACGCGGTCCAGGTTGATCCGCTGGATCACCCCGGCGAGGCCCAGGCAGTGGTCGCCGTGGAAGTGCGTCACGGCGATCCGGGTGATCTGGGTGGCCGAGACGCCGGCCAGCAGCATCTGCCGCTGGGTGCCCTCGCCGGGGTCGAACAGCAGGCCCTCGCCGTCCCAGCGGAGCAGGTAGCCGTTGTGGTTGCGGTGCCGGGTGGGCACCTGGCTGGCGGTGCCGAGGACGACGAGTTCGCGCTGTGACACGTAGGTCAGACCATGTTCTCGGTCATCGGCTTGCCGCCGAGCACGTGGACGTGGGCGTGGAAGATCGTCTGGCCGGCGCCGGCGCCGGTGTTGAAGATCAGCCGGTAGTCCTCGATGCCCTCGTCCCTGGCCACCGCGCCCGCCTCGGCGAGGAGTTCACCGGCGATCTCCGGCTCGGCGGCGGCCAGCGCGGCGGCGTTCGGGTAGTGGACGTGCGGGATGACCAGGACGTGCAGCGGCGCCTTGGGGGCGATGTCGCGGAAGGCGAGGACGCGCTCGGTCTTGCGCACCACGGTCGCCGGGATCTCGCCCGCAACGATCTTGCAGAACAGGCAGTCGGGTTGCGGCTCGCCGGCCATCGGCTTCTCCTCGGTTCGTGTCTGGTCTGGGGCCGTACGGGCGCAGCCTAGCGGGAAGTCGGCCGGGCCGACCTCCCGTTCGGCTGCTCTCCCGCCCGCCGGGGCGGCGGGGGCGCGCCCTACGCCCAGGGCATCGGCGGGGCCGTGCGGGGCGGGGCCGCGGCGAGCGCGGCGAGGGCGATCCGGACGCCCTCGGCCAGCTGCGGGTCCTCGCCGGCGGCCCACTGGTGCGGGGCCATCGGCACCTCGACGTCCGGGTCGACGCCGTGGTTCTCCACGCCCCAGCCGTAGTTCTCCAGCCAGTACGCGTACTTGGGCTGGGTGACCAGGGTGCCGTCGACCAGGTGGTAGCGGCTGTCGATGCCGATCACCCCGCCCCAGGTGCGGGTGCCGACCACCGGGCCGATGCCGAGCGTCTGGATGACGGCGTTGACGACGTCGCCGTCCGAGCCGGAGAACTCGTTGGCGAGCGCGACGACCGGCCCGCGCGGGGCGTCGAGGGGGTAGGGCACCGGGTGGTCGGTGTCCCGGATGGCGTTCCAGCCGACGATCCGGCGGGCGAGCTTCTCGATCACCAGCTGCGAGGTGTGGCCGCCGCGGTTCTCCCGGACGTCGACGATCACGCCGTCCCTGGCCAGTTCCACGGCCAGGTCGCGGTGGATCTGGGCCCAGCCGGCCGACTGCATGTCGGGGATGTGCAGGTAGCCGAGCCGGCCGCCGGACAGCTCGCGCACCGCGGCCCGCCGCCCGGCCACCCAGTCGTGGTAGCGCAGCGGCTCCTCGTCGGCGATCGGGACGACCACCGGGTGGCGCCGGTCGGTGCCGTCCTTGCCGGCCACGGTCAGCTCGACCGGCTGCCCGGCGGTGCCGGCCAGCAGCGGGGCCGGGCCGGTGACCGGGTCCACCGGGCGGCCGTTGACGGCGAGGACCGCGTCGCCCGGGCGGATCGCGGCGCCGGGCGCGGCCAGCGGCGAGCGGGCCCGGGGGTCGGAGGACTCGCCGGGCAGGATGCGGGCGATCCGCCACCGGTCGCCGTCCTTGGCGAGGTCCGCGCCGAGCAGGCCCTGGCGCCGGGCCGGCTCGGTGTACCGGCCGTACGGGATGACGTAGGCGTGCGAGGTGCCGAGCTCGCCGTGCACCTCCCAGAGCAGGTCGACCAGGTCGTCGTGCGAGCCGAGGCGTTCCACGAGCGGCCGGTAGCGGTCCAGCACGCCGGCCCAGTCGACGCCGCCGAGGTCGGGGCGCCAGAAGTTGTCGCGCATCAGGCGGCCGTTCTCGGCGTACATCTGCCGCCACTCGGCGGCCGGGTCGACGGTGACCCGCAGCCGGGCCAGGTCGACGCCCACCTCGTCGTCCTCACCACCCGCCTTGTGCTCGGCCGGGACGATCCGCAGCTCGCCCCCGTCCAGCACGGCCACCCGGGTGCCGTCCCCGCTGACCGCGAAGCCGTCCACGCCGTGCACCAGTTGCTCGACGCGGCGCTTCTTCAGGTCGAAGCGCTCCAGCACCGGCCGGGGCCGCTCGTCCTCGGGCGAGGCCGCCTCGTCGCCGAGTTCGCCGAGCAGCGGGGCGCGGGTCCACAGCACGCCGTCCTTGGCCGCCCTGAGCGCGTCGAACCGGCCGCCCTCGACCGGGAACGGGACGATCCGGTCCGCAATGCCGTCCAGGTCGACCCTGGTCACCGGCGCGGCGTCGCCGGCGGCCTCCTCGCCGTCCGCCCTCCTGCCGCGCAGCTCGTCCTCCTCCCCGCCGAGCGGGCGCCCGGCCCGCTGCGGCCCGAACGGGGACGGCGTGTCGGCGGCCAGCGTGATCAGGTACGGGCGGCAGCCGTTGGGGAACGACAGGTCGAAGACGTGCGAGTCGTAGACCGGGTCGAGGTTGCGCACCGACAGGAACGCCAGGTAGCGGCCGTCCGCGGTGAAGGCCGGCGAGGTGTCGATGAAGCGCTCCTGGGTGACCTCGCCGACCGTCCGGGCCACCAGGTCGGCCAGCACGATCTGGCGCAGCGAGTACGGGCCCAGCCGGTGCACCGGCCGCGACCAGGCCAGCCAGGCCGAGTCCGGGCTGAAGGCCAGCCCACTGACCTCGCCGTCGGCGCTGCGGTCCAGCTCGTGCACGGTGCCGTCGGCGAGCGCGACCAGCAGGACCCGGCCGTCGTGCACGCCGAGCGCGGCCTGCTTGCCGTCCGGGGACACCGCCAGGGAGTTGACCCGGCCGATCCGCCCGGCGGCCAGCCGGCGGCGCTCGGCGCCCTGCGCGTCGGGGGCGAACTCCAGGGCGTCCTCGCCCTCGGCGTCGGACACCCACAGCACGCCCTGGGCGCCGTCCTCGCCCGGCACCACCCGGGCCAGCCGCCCGCGCACCCCCGGGGTCTCGTCCAGCACCCGGGCCGGGCCCTCGCGGTGGGTCAGCCAGTGCACGTCGCCGCGCACCACCACGGCGCCGGCCCGGCCGGTGCGGTCGGGGGCGGCGGACTCCAGCCAGTGCGCGGCGTGCACCGGGCGGGGGCGACGGCCGCTGCGCGGGCCGGCCAGCCGGATGTCGAGGCGGCGGGGCGCGGCTCCCGCCAGGTCGTCCAGCAGCCAGACGTCGCCGGCCCGGTGGAACACCGTCCGGGTGCCGTCGGTGCCGGCGTTGCGGGCGTAGAAGCCGTCCGGGTCGGTGGTGTGGCGGCGCAGGTCGGAGCCGTCCGGGAGGCTGGAGTAGAGCTCGCCGACGCCCTCGTGGTCGGAGAGGAAGGCGATCCGGTCCCCCACCCACAGCGGCGAGTCGAGCTGGCCGTCCAACTCCTCGTGGACGCGGACGAATGCGTCCCGCCCGATCCACAACTTGCCCGCCCGGCCGCCCCGGTAGCGCTTCCACCAGGCCGGCTCGCGGTTGTTGACGGTGCCCAGCAGCACGCGGTCGCCGCCCGGCTCGAAGGCGAGCCCGCCGACCGGCCCGTACGGCAGCCGCACCGACTCGCCGCCGTCCAGCGGCACGGCGTGCGCCCAGCTGCGGCGCAGGGTCGCCTCGCCGGCGGTGGTGAGGGCGATCGGGCGCCCGTCGGCCGTCCAGCCCCGCACCTCGGTCTGCTCGCTGCCCCAGTGGGTGAGCCGCCGGGACGGCCCGCCGTCCACCGGCACCACGTGCACCTCGGGCGCGCCGTCCCGGGTGGAGGTGAAGGCGATGTGCCGCCCGTCGGGGGCGAACCGGGGGTGCCGGACGGGCACGTGATCGGCCGTCAGCCGCCAGGCCCGGCCACCGTCCAGCGGGGCCAGCCAGACGTCGTCCTCGGCGACGAAGGTGACCAGGTCACCGTGCAGATGGGGGTGGCGCAGGTAGGCGCCCGCGGAGGTGCTCAGGGGTTCCGTCACGCGGTCAGCGTAGGCACGTGCGCGCACGGCGCGGGCCGGTTCGGGCAGACTCCGACCGCACGGGCGGGCCGGCTACGACCAGCGGCCGGTGCGCCCCAGCAGCAGGGCGCCGGCGGCCACCCCGGCGGTGGAGGTGCGCAGCACCGAGGGGCCCAGCCGGTACGGCCCGGCACCCGCCTCGGCGAACGCGGCCAGCTCCTCCGGGGAGACCCCGCCCTCCGGGCCGACCACCAGCACCACGTCCCCGGCCGCGGGCAGCGCGGCCAGCGCCAGCGGCTCGGCGCCCTCCTCGTGCAGCACGGCGGCGAACGCGGCCCCGGCCAGCAGCGGCGCCAGCTGCCGGGTGGTCGCCGGCTCGCGCACCTCGGGGAAGCGCAGCCGGCGGGACTGCTTGCCGGCCTCCCGGGCGGTGGCCCGCCACTTGGCGAGTGCCTTGGCGCCCCGGTCGCCCTTCCACTGCGTGATGCAGCGCGAGGCGGCCCACGGGACGATCACGTCCACGCCGACCTCGGTCATGGTCTCCACCGCGAGCTCGCCGCGGTCGCCCTTGGGCAGCGCCTGGACGACGACGATCCGCGGCGCCGGCTCGGGCTCCCGGCGGACGGCGGCCACCGTGACGTCGATCGCGTCCTTGCCGAGCACCGCGGCGACCGTCCCGTCCACCCCGAGGCCCAGCCCGTCGGCGAGGGTCACCGCCTCGCCCGCCGCCAGCCGCCTCACCGCGGCCGCGTGCCGCCCCTCCGGCCCGTCGAGGCGCACCACGGAGCCGGGCGCGGCGGCGGCGATCCGCTCGGTCTCGACGACGAAGACGGGGGCGGTCATGCGGGGAACCTCCGGGGGTGGGGCGGATCGGGAACGCGAAAGGGGCGCCGGGCAGAACCCGGCACCCCCGCGCGGACGGCCAGGGCCCAGTAGCGGCCCCGGCCTAGGGCCTAGCGGCCGTTGAACGCGTCCTTGAGGCGCGAGAACAGGCCCTGCTGGCCCGGCGCGAACTGGCCGGACGGCCGCTCCTCGCCGCGCAGCACCGCGAGCCGGCGCAGCAGCTCCTCCTGCTCGGGGTCGAGCTTGGTGGGCGTCTGCACCTCGACATGCACTATCAGGTCGCCCCGGCCGCCGCCGCGCAGGTGCGTGATGCCGCGGCCGTGCAGCGGGATCGACTGGCCGGACTGGGTGCCGGGCCGGATGTCGACCTCCTCCAGCCCGTCCAGGGTCTGCAGCGGCACCTGGGTGCCGAGGGACGCGGCCGTCATCGGGATGGTGACGGTGCAGTGCAGGTCGTCCCCGCGCCGCTGGAAGACGGTGTGGGTGGTCTCGGCGATCTCGACGTACAGGTCGCCGGCCGGGCCGCCGCCGGGGCCGACCTCGCCCTCGCCGGCCAGCTGGATCCGGGTGCCGTTGTCGACACCGGCCGGGATCTTGACGGTCAGGGTGCGCCGGGCGCGGACCCTGCCGTCGCCGGCGCACTCCGGGCACGGGGTCGGCACGACGGTGCCGAAGCCCTGGCACTGCGGGCAGGGACGGGAGGTCATGACCTGGCCCAGGAACGACCGGGTGACCTGGGAGACCTCGCCCCTGCCGCGACACATGTCGCAGGTCTGCGCGGAGGTGCCGGGGGCCGCGCCCTCGCCGCTGCACGTGGTGCAGGTGACGGCGGTGTCGACCTGGAGTTCCTTGGTGGTGCCGAAGGCGGCCTCCTCCAGGGTGATCTCCAGCCGGATCATGGCGTCCTGGCCGCGGCGGGTGCGCGAGCGCGGGCCGCGCTGGCCGGCCGCGGCGCCGAAGAAGGCGTCCATGATGTCGGAGAAGCCGAAGCCGGCCGCCCCCGCGCCGAAGCCGCCCGCGCCCCCGCCGCCCGGCGAGAGCGGGTCACCTCCGAGGTCGTAGACCTGGCGCTTCTGCGGGTCGGAGAGCACCTCGTAAGCGGCGTTGATCTCCTTGAACCGCTCCTGCGTCTTCGGGTCCGGGTTGACGTCCGGGTGCAGTTCGCGTGCCAGGCGCCGGAAGGCCTTCTTGATCTCGTCCTGCCCCGCATCCCGTCGGACGCCGAGTACCGCGTAGTAGTCCGTGGCCACCAAATGCTCCGCTTGTTCCGCCTGTAGTAGTGCTGCGACTGGACACCGCCGTCAGAGGTTCCGACGGCGGCCTGTGCTACGACTCGGCCAGGATCTGGCCCACGTACCGCGCCACCGCACGCACCGCCCCCATTGTGCCCGGATAGTCCATCCGGGTCGGACCGATCACACCCAGTTTGGCCACGCTCTCGTCGCCCGAACCGTAACCGACCGACACCACCGAGGTGGAATTCAGCCCCTCGTAGGCGATCTCCCGCCCGATCCGGACCGTCATCGCGGCGTCCGCCGTCTCACCCAGGAGGCGGAGCAGGACGACCTGCTCCTCCAGGGCTTCCAGCACCGGCTGGATGGTCAGGGGGAAGTCGTGCCCGAAGCGGGTCAGGTTGGCCGTGCCGGCCAGCATGATCCGCTCCTCGTTCTGCTCGGCGAGCGCTTCGAACAGCGTCGCCAGGACCGTGCTGACGGTCGGGCGGTCCGGCGGCTCGAAACCCGCCGGGAGCTCCTCCAGGAACCCCGGCACGTCCGGCAGCCGCTGGCCGACGGCCCGCGCGTTGATCCGGGCCCGCAGGTCTGCCAGGACCGTCTCGCCGACCGGGCCCGGGCAGTCGACCATCCGCTGCTCGACCCGGCCGGTGTTGGTGATCAGGACCAGCATCACCTTGGTCGGGGCCAGCGCCACCAGCTCGATGTGCCGGACGGTGGACCGCGACAGCGAGGGGTACTGCACCACCGCGACCTGCCGGGTGAGCTGGGCGAGCAGCCGCACCGTCCGCATGACCACGTCGTCCAGGTCGACGGCGCCGTCCAGGAAGTGCCGGATCGCCCGGCGCTCGGGGGCGCTCATCGGCTTGACCTCGGCGAGCTTGTCGACGAACAGGCGGTACCCCTTGTCGGTGGGGATGCGCCCGGCGCTGGTGTGCGGCTGGTGGATGTAGCCCTCCTCCTCCAGCGCCGCCATGTCGTTGCGGACGGTCGCCGGGGAGACTCCGAGGTTGTGCCGCTCCACCAGGGCCTTGGAGCCGACCGGCTCCTCGGTGCCCACGTAGTCCTGGACGATCGCGCGGAGCACGGCGAGCTTGCGGTCGTCCAGCTGGCGAACCTCACCGGCCATGGGGCACACACCTCCGTCTTCGCACGTTGTCCGTTCGTGTCACGCATGCTGCTGCCCGCTCCGGGAGGATCCCGGCTCCGGCACCCGCTTTGGCACTCTGAACCTGCGAGTGCCAAAACCGTACCTGCCAGTGTAAGGCCCGGGCCCAACGGCAGGAACGGCCCGGCCGGAGTGATCCTGCCCGCAGTTCCCGGCGCGGGGGTGGTGCCGCGGGGCCGTCCGGGTGGCAGCATCGAAGACGACGGCGAATGGAGGAGCAAGCAATGTCGAGCTCGGGCCAGCACACCCGTTTCGCGCCCGACCGCGGTCTGACCGGCCGCATGGTCGTGACGATGTTCGTGATCGGGCTGCTGTACGTCGGTTTCACCGGTCTGCTGATCGTGCTGCTGCGCGGCGCCTGGCCACTGATCGTCCTGATCTCCGGCGGGCTGTTCGTGGCCCAGTTCTGGTTCAGCGACAAGATCACCGAACGGGCGATGGGCGCCCACCAGGTGACCCCTGAGCAGTACCCGCAACTGCACGGCACCATCGACCGGCTCTGCGCGCTGGCCGACATGCCCAAACCCCGGGTGGCGGTCGCCGACAACGACATGCCGAACGCCTTCGCCACCGGCCGCAACCCGCAGAACGCCGTGGTGTGCGTCACCACCGGCCTGCTGCGACGGCTGGAGCCCGAGGAACTGGAGGGCGTCCTCGCCCACGAGCTGTCCCACGTCGCCCACCGGGACGTCGCGGTGATGACCATCGCCGGCTTCCTCGGCGTCCTCGCCGGGGCCATGACCCGGATCGCCATGTACGGCGGGTTCATGGGCGGCAACCGCAACAACAACGACCAGAACGCGGCCATCGTCGCCCTGATCATCCCGCTGGTGTCGATGGTCGTCTACGCCATCAGCTTCCTGCTCACCCGGCTCCTGTCCCGCTACCGGGAACTCGCCGCCGACCGCGCCGCCGCCCAGCTCACCGGCCGGCCCAGCGCCCTCGCCTCCGCGCTCACCAAGGTCACCGGCCAGATCGCCGCCATCCCCAGCAAGGACCTGCGCCAGGCGCAGCCCTACAACGCCTTCTACTTCGCCCCCGCGCTGAGCGCCCGGGAGACCGCCTCCCAGCTGTTCTCCACCCACCCGACGCTGGAGAAGCGCCTGGAGCAGCTGGCGAAGATCTCCGAGCAGCTCGGCCGCTGAGGCCCCGCCCCCCTGCCGCCCTCCCGACTCCCTCCTCCGAAAGGACCGCCGTGGGAATCCTGGACACCCTGTTCGGGCGCACCAAGCCCGTCAAGCCCGACCTCGACCAGCTGTTCGGCGTCCCGTCCGCCGCCCTCACCCTGGAGGCCGGGGCCGGGTTCACCCCCACCGGGCTCGGCTCGGTCTGCTTCGCCGCCGTCGAGGGCGCGGCCTTCGGTCAGGTCGAACAGCAGGTGCGGGCGCTGCTCGACGCCGACACCGAGCGCGGCGGCGTCCCGGTGGAGGCCTCCAAGGACGGCTACGGCTACTCCTGGCTGCTCGCCCGGCACACCCCCGAGGAACTGCCGGACCTGGTCAACGACCTGCACGCGGTCAACAGCGAGCTGGAGGCGAACGGCTTCGGGCCGCAGCTGCTCTGCTCGCTGGTCGGCTTCCGCAACCCGGACGGGCAGTCGCTGGCCCTGGTCTACCTCTACAAGCGCGGCACCTTCTACCCCTTCGCCCCGATGCCCGGCGGCGGGGAGCGGCGCAACAGCCCGCTGGAGCTTCAGGTCAACGCGATGCTCGGGAACGACCTGCGGCTGGAGAAGGACCTCAGCCGCTGGTTCCCGGTCTGGGGCGCGCCGGGCCTCTGACGGTCCGTCCGTATAGTCGCTTTCATGCGCAGCCGCCAGTACGGACCCGACCTGACCCCGCCGTGGAAGAAGCAGCAACCCGCCCCGGAGGTGACCGCCGAACGGGACCTGGTGGTGGAGGAGGCCGCCACCGGCTTCTGCGGCGCGGTGGTGCGCTGCGAGAAGACCGCCGAGGGCTTCACCGTCACCCTGGAGGACCGCTTCGGCAAGCTCCGGGTGTTCCCGCTGGTGCCGCGCGGCTTCCTGCTGGAGGGCCGGACGGTCACCCTGGTGCGCCCGGCCGGCCCCGCCCCCTCCCGTACGCCGGGCCGCACCGCCTCCGGCTCCGTCGCCGTCCCCGGCGCCCGGGCCCGGGTCGCCCGCGAGTCGCGGATCTACGTCGAGGGCCGGCACGACGCCGAACTGGTCGAGCGGGTCTGGGGCGACGACCTGCGGATCGAGGGCGTGGTCGTCGAGTACCTGGAGGGCGTGGACGACCTGCCCGCGATCGTCGCCGACTTCGCCCCCGGCCCGGGGCGGCGCCTCGGCGTCCTGGTCGACCACCTGCTCCCCGGCACCAAGGAGCAGCGCATCGCCGCCCAGGTCACCGGCGACGCCGTCCTGGTCGTCGGCCACCCCTACATCGACATCTGGCAGGCCGTGAAGCCCGCCTCCGTCGGCATCGCCGGCTGGCCCGCCGTCCCGCGCGGCGAGGAGTGGAAGGAGGGCGTCTGCCGCCGCCTCGGCTGGCCGGTGAACACCCCCGCCGCCTGGAAGCGGATCCTCTCCACGGTGGACAGCTACAAGGACCTGGAGCCGGAACTGCTGGGCAAGGTCGAGGAGTTGATCGACTTCGTGACGGTTCCGGAGTGAGGCCGATCAGACGTACTGCTGAAAGTCCGTGGTGTCCAGATCGATCTCAAGCAGGCTGACGGGGACGGGCTCGCCGAACTTGCTGGTCCGCTCGGACATGTACCTCGGGAGGCCGGACCCGGGATCCCTACCCAACTCGGTCAGCAGCACGCAGACCCCCTTGATCGGGTCCACGATCAGGTACGCGGGGACGGAGCCCTCGGCGTAGAGCTCCCGCTTGGTCCGGTAATCACGATCGACACTGGTCTTCGACACCACCTCGACCACCAGGGTGACGGCGGGCGACGGCAGCAGTCGTCCGTGCTCCTGGACCGCCCCGCGTTCGAAGACGACCAGGTCGGGCTGGGGTTCGCTCGCCTGGCCGGGGATCCCCAGGTCCTGGGTCGTGAGTGGACGCCACCGACCGTACGGAAGCTGGTGCTGAATCGCCAGGACGATGAGATTGTGGACCATGTCAGGCCCCGCCATCATCACGATTTCCCCCCTGATGAGTTCGGCCTTGATGCCCTCCGGCACCTCCAGGTTCTCGAAGATCCCGGTCATCCGATCATCGATGGCGGTCATCGCACGCTCCCTCCGACGGCTGACACCCACGTTAACGAATGTCAGTCCACCAGGTCACGTACGACCGCGTCGGCGAGCAGCCGGCCCTGGAGGGTGAGGACCGCGCGGCCCCCGGCGTACGGCTCGGCGGCGAGGAGGCCGTCGGCGAGGTGGCGGGCGGCGGCGTGGCGGCCGGTGTCGGTGAGGAGGGTGAGCGGGATGCCCTCGGCGAGGCGCAGTTCCAGCAGGATGCGCTCGACCCGGCGGTCCTCCTCGGCGAGCACCTCGCGGCCCAGGGCGGGGGTGCGGCCCTCGGCGAGGGCCTGGGCGTAGGCGGCGGGGTGCTTGGCGTTCCACCAGCGGACGCCGCCGACGTGGCTGTGCGCGCCCGGGCCGGCGCCCCACCAGTCGGCGCCGGTCCAGTACAGCTCGTTGTGGCGGCAGCGGCCCTCCGGGGTGGTGGCCCAGTTGGAGACCTCGTACCAGGTGTAGCCGGCGGCGCTGAGGGCCTGTTCGGCGATGAGGTAGCGGTCGGCGTGCACGTCGTCGTCGATCATCGGCAGTTCGCCGCGCTTGACCCGGGCGGCGAGCTTGGTGCCGTCCTCGACGATCAGGGAGTACGCCGAGACGTGGTCGGGCCCGGCGCCGATGGCGGCGTCCAGGGAGGCGCGCCAGTCGTCGTCGGACTCGCCGGGGGTGCCGTAGATGAGGTCCAGGTTGACGTGGTCGAAGCCGGCGGCGCGGGCCTCGGCGACGCAGGCCTCGGGGCGGCCCGGGGTGTGGTGGCGGTCGAGCAGCTTCAGGACGTGCGGGCGGGCGCTCTGCATGCCGAAGGAGACCCGGTTGTAGCCGCCCTCGCGCAGTTCGGCCAGGTAGGCCGGGTCGACGGACTCCGGGTTGGCCTCGGTGGTGACCTCGGCGCCCTCGGCGAGCCCGAACTCCTCGCGCAGCGCGGCGAGCATCTTCACCAGGTCGCGGGCGGGCAGCAGGGTGGGGGTGCCGCCGCCGAGGAAGACGGTCTGCACCGGCAGGTCGACCTGGCCGAGGACCTGGCGGGCCAGCCGGATCTCGGCGACCACGTTGTCCGCGTAGGTCTCCTGGGAGGCGACCGCCCCGGAGGAGCGCAGCTCGGTGGCGGTGTAGGTGTTGAAGTCGCAGTAGCCGCAGCGGCTGGCGCAGTAGGGCACGTGCAGGTAGAAGCCGAACGGCCGCTGCCCGAGACCGGTGCGGGCGGATGCGGGCAGGGAACCGTCGGACGGCACCGGTTCACCGTCGGGGAGTGCGGAGGGCATGACCCCATTGTCCCGTACGGCTCACCCGAACCGGTGAGCCGTACGGGGTCGGGGCCGATCAGGCCTCGTTGGCGCCCGCGTACATCGCGGTGACGGCGTCCGCGTAGGTCCGCTCGACCACCGGGCGCTTGATCTTCAGGCTCGGGGTGAGCTCGCCGTGCTCGATGTCGAGGTCGCGCGGCAGCAGGTGGAACTTCTTGATCGTCTGCCAGCGCTGGAGGTCGGCGTTGAGCCGCTTGACGAAGCCCTCGATCAGCTGGTGCACCTGCGGGTCGGCGACCACCTCGGCGTAGGACTTGTCCTTCAGCCCGTGCGCGGCGGCCCACGGCATGATGACCGCCTCGTCCAGGCCGATCAGCGCGGTGCAGAAGTTGCGGCCGTTGCCGATCACGAGGATGTTGCTGACGAACGGGCAGACCGCCTTGAACCTGCCCTCGACCTCGCTGGGCGCGACGTACTTGCCGCCGGAGGTCTTGAACAGGTCCTTCTTGCGGTCGGTGATCCGCAGGAAGCCGTCGGGGCCGAGCTCGCCGATGTCCTCGGTGTGGAACCAGCCGTCGGCCTCCAGCACCTCGGCGGTCTTCTCGGGCAGGTCGTGGTAGCCGCGCATGACGCCGGGGCCGCGCAGCAGGATCTCGCCGTCCTCGGCGATCCGGACCTCGGTGCCGGGCAGCGGGCGGCCCACGGTGCCGATCCGGACGTCCTCCTCACGGTTGACGCAGGAGCCGGCACTGGTCTCGCTGAGGCCGTAGCCCTCCAGGATCGGCACGCCGGCGCCGAGGAAGAAGTAGCCGATCTCGGGCGCGAGCGCGGCGCTGCCGGAGACGGCGCCGCGCAGCCGGCCGCCGAAGGCCGCGCGGATCTTGGCGTAGACCAGCTTGTCGGCCAGGCCGTGCTGGAGCCTGAGGCCCAGCGGGGCGGTGCCGGCGCCGGTGGCGATCCGGCTCTCCTGGACGGCGCGGGCGTGCTCGCGGGCGACCTTGGCGGCCCACCGGAAGATCTTGTACTTGGCGCCGCCCTCGGCCCGGGCCCGGCCGGCGATGCCGTTGTAGACCTTCTCGAAGATGCGCGGCGCCGAGGCCATCACGGTCGGCCGGATGACCGGCAGGTTGTGGATGATCCGGTCGACCCGGCCGTCCACGGCCATCACGTGGCCGGTGGCGATCTGGCCGGAGATCAGCGTCTTGCCGAACACGTGCGACAGCGGCAGCCACATGAACTGGACGTCGTCGGAGCGCAGCAGTCCGCTGGCCTCCTGGGCCCGGGCCTCGTACGCCCAGCAGTCGTGCACCAGGCGCACGCCCTTGGGGCGGCCGGTGGTGCCGGAGGTGTAGATGAGGGTGGCCAGCTGTTCCTTGTCGAGCGCGGCGACGGCCTTCTCGACCGCGTCCGGGTGCTGCTCCAGGTACTCGGCGCCGCGCTGCTCCAGCTCGGCGAGGGTGAGCACCGTGAGGGCGTTCAGGCCGTCGGCCCCGGGGGTACTGGCCTGTGGGGCGTCGGTCTCGGGGGCGTCGGCCTCGGGGGCGTCGAAGAGGATGACGGTCCGCAGCTCGGGCAGCTGTCCGAGCTGGCCGACGGCCTTGGCGAGTTGGGCGGAGTTCTCCGCGAACAGCGCCCTGGAACCGGAGTTGGAGAGGATGAACGCGGTCTCATCGGCGTTGGTACTGGGATAGACGGTCGTCGTGGCGGCACCCGCGCACATGTTCCCGAGGTCGGCGATGATCCATTCGAGCCGGGTGGAGGAGGCGAGGGCCACCCGGTCCTCCGGCTGGATGCCGAGCGCCATCAGGCCGGCGGCCACCGCCTTGACCCGGGCCGCGGTCTGCGCCCAGGTGAGCGAGCGCCACTGCTCGGCGCCGGGGGCGCTGTCCGCGGCGTGCTCGTCGACCGGGGCCGGGTAGCGGTAGGCCTCGGCGTTCGGGGTGGCGGCGACCCGCTCCAGGAAGAGGTGGGCGACGGAGGCGGGACGCCCGGCGACCAAGTCGGCACTGCCGGAGTCGATCAGGGACTGCGCGGAACTCAACGAGGACCTCCGGGGGCGGGTGGCCGTCTGAGGGATGGTCTCGGCGCCCGTGGGGGGCGGCCGCCGGGCCCCCGGTCAACCCGGGCGATACCGGCGAGTAACAAGGGGGCAATCAGCAGCCTAGGGGGAAACCGGTCATTCCGTAAGAGGGCGGGGCCCGGCCGGCACACCGCCGCGCCGCCGGTGCCCGACGACGACTCCGCCCGCGCCCCGGTGAACCCGTGCAATCGGGCCCGCCGTACGGTTCGGCAAAGGACTGGGCAAACCTGCGATCCACAACTCGTGAATCGCCTGTACGAGTCCACCAAAGAACGAGAATCGGGATGCGAATCCACCCGTCGACGACAAGAGTGTGCCAGTGCTGATCAGACTTCTCAGGGCGTACCTGCGCCCGTACTCCCGACCGATCGCGCTGCTCGTGGGGCTCCAACTGGTGTCCACCCTGGCGGCGCTCTACCTGCCGACGCTCAACGCCGACATCATCGACGACGGCGTGGTCAAGGGCGACACCGGCTACATCCTGCAGGTGGGCGGGGTGATGATCGGCATCACCCTGGTCCAGGCGCTCTGCTCGATCGGCGCCGTCTACTACGGCTCCAAGACCGCCATGGCCTTCGGCCGGGACGTCCGCGCCGCCGTCTTCGACCAGGTGCAGAGCTTCTCCGCCCGCGAGGTCGGCCAGTTCGGCGCCCCCTCGCTGATCACCCGCACCACCAACGACGTCCAACAGGTCCAGATGCTGGCCCTGATGAGCTTCACGCTCATGGTGGCCGCCCCCATCATGTGCGTCGGCGGCATCATCATGGCCCTCAACCAGGACGTGCCGCTGTCCGGCCTGCTGCTCGCGGTCATCCCGCTGCTCGGCGCCGTCGTCGTCCTCCTCGTCCGCTCGCTGCGCCCCAAGTTCCGCAGCATGCAGACCCGGATCGACACGGTGAACCGGGTCCTGCGCGAGCAGATTACCGGCATCCGGGTCATCCGCGCCTTCGTCAAGGACGACCACGAGCAGGCCCGCTTCGCCAAGGCCAACGGGGACCTCACCGACACCGCCCTCCAGGTCGGCCGGCTGATGTCGTTCATGTTCCCGGCCGTGATGCTGGTCGTGAACGTCTCCAGCGTCGCCGTGCTCTGGTTCGGCGCCCACCGGATCGACAACGGCGGCATGCAGATCGGCGCGCTCACCGCCTTCCTCTCCTACCTGATGCAGATCCTCATGAGCGTCATGATGGCCACCTTCATGTTCATGATGGTGCCGCGCGCCGAGGTCTGCGCCGAGCGCATCGAGGAGGTCCTCGGCACCTCCTCCAGCGTCGTCCCGCCCGCCGCGCCGATCACCGAGGTGCTGCGCCGCGGCAACCTGGAACTGCGCGACGTCGACTTCCGCTACCCCGGCGCCGAGGCCTCGGTGCTGCGCGGCATCGCCATCACCGCCCGCCCCGGCGAGACCACCGCCGTCATCGGCTCCACCGGCAGCGGCAAGTCCACCCTGCTCGGGCTCGTGCCCCGGCTGTTCGACGCCACCTCCGGCCAGGTCCTGCTCGACGGCGTCGACGTGCGCGAACTCGCCCCCGAGGCGATCGCCGAGAGCGTCGGCCTCGTCCCGCAGAAGCCCTACCTGTTCTCCGGCACCGTCGCCAGCAACCTCCGCTACGGCCGGCCCGACGCCACCGACGAGGAACTCTGGCACGCCCTGGAGATCGCCCAGGCCAAGGACTTCGTCGCGGAACTGGCCGAAGGCCTGGACGCCCCGATCGCCCAGGGCGGCGGCAACGTCTCCGGCGGCCAGCGCCAGCGCCTGGCCATCGCCCGGGCCCTGGTCCGCCAGCCCGACGTCTACCTGTTCGACGACTCCTTCTCGGCGCTCGACTACGCCACCGACGCCAGGCTGCGCAAGGCCCTCGCCCGCGAGACCTCCGACGCCACCGTGCTGATCGTCGCCCAGCGCGTCTCCACCATCCGCGACGCCGACCGGATCATCGTCCTCGACGAAGGCGCGGTCGTCGGCACCGGCACCCACCACGAACTGATGGCCGACAACCCGACATACCGGGAGATCGTGCTCTCCCAGCTCACCGAGCAGGAGGCGGCGTGACCACCCCCGGCAAGCCCGACGCGGACACCAGGACCGCGGACACCGAGACCACGGACACCAGAACCGTGGACCCCGAGGCCGCTGACCCCGCAAAGCCCGACCCGGACACCAAGGCCGCGGACCCCGCCGACGAACTGCCCAGCGACTCGCAGGCCGCCGCCGCCCGCCGCGGCCCCGCCGGACCGGGCCGCTTCATGGGCGGCCAGGGCACCGAGAAGTCCATGGACTTCAAGGGCTCCGGCAAGCGACTGCTCGCCCTGCTGCGCCCCGAACGCAACCTGATCTCCGGCGTGCTGGCCCTCGGCGTGCTCAGCATCGGCTGCGCCGTCACCGGCCCCAAGGTCCTCGGCAACGCCACCGACCTGATCTTCGCCGGCGTCGTCGGCGCCCGCTTCGAACCCGGCACCTCCAAGGCGCAGATCGTCGAGGGGCTGCGCGCCCACGGCGAGGGCGGCGTCGCCGGCCTGCTCTCCTCGGTGGACTTCACCCCCGGCCAGGGCATGGACTTCGGCGCCATCGGCACCGTGCTGCTCTGGGTGCTGGTCATCTACCTCGCCTCCGCCCTGTTCGGCATCGTCCAGGGCCGGCTGGCCACCGCGGCGATCCAGCGGGCCGGCTACCGGCTGCGCCAGGACGTCGAGGCCAAACTCGCCCGGCTGCCGCTCAGTTACTTCGACAAGCAGCCGCGCGGCGAGGTGCTCAGCCGGGTCACCAACGACATCGACAACATCAGCCAGTCCATGCAGCAGACCATGGGACAGGTCGTCAACTCGCTGCTCACCGTGATCGGCGTGCTGGCGATGATGTTCTGGATCTCCCCGCTGCTGGCGACGATCGCCCTGATCTCGGTGCCGCTGTCGGTGGCCGTCGCCGCCAAGGTCGGCAAGCGGGCGCAGCCCCAGTTCGTCCAGCAGTGGAAGTCCACCGGCCAACTCAACGCGCACATCGAGGAGATGTACACCGGCCACACCCTGGTCAAGGTGTTCGGCCGCCAGCGCGAGTCCGCCGAGACCTTCCGCGAGCACAACGAGGCGCTGTACACCTCCAGCTTCCGGGCGCAGTTCATCTCCGGGATCATCCAGCCCGCGATGATGCTGATCGGCAACCTGCAGTACGTGCTGGTCGCGGTCGTCGGCGGCCTGCGGGTGGCCAGCGGCGCGCTGTCCATCGGCGACGTGCAGGCGTTCATCCAGTACTCGCGGCAGTTCAGCCAGCCGCTCACCCAGGTCGCCAGCATGGCCAACCTGGTGCAGTCCGGGGTCGCCTCCGCCGAGCGCGTCTTCGAGCTGCTGGACGCCCCCGAGCAGACCCCCGAACCGGCCGTGTCCGAGCGGCCCGACACCATCCACGGCCGGGTCGCCTTCCAGGACGTGTCCTTCCGCTACGACCCCGAGAAGCCGCTCATCGAGGACCTCTCGCTCAAGGTCGAACCCGGCCAGACCGTCGCCATCGTCGGCCCCACCGGCGCCGGCAAGACCACCCTGGTCAACCTCCTGATGCGGTTCTACGAGGTCAGCTCCGGGCGGATCACCCTCGACGGGGTCGACGTCTCCGCGATGTCCCGCGAGGAACTGCGCTCCGGCATCGGCATGGTGCTCCAGGACACCTGGCTGTTCGGCGGCACCATCGCCGACAACATCGCCTACGGCGCCCAGGGAGCCACCCGCGAGCAGGTCGTCGAGGCCGCCAAGGCCGCCCACGTCGACCGCTTCGTGCGCACCCTGCCGGACGGCTACGACACCGTCATCGACGACGACGGCGCCGGGGTCAGCGCGGGCGAGAAGCAGCTGATCACCATCGCCCGGGCGTTCCTCGCCCAGCCGTCGATCCTCGTCCTGGACGAGGCGACCAGCTCCGTCGACACCCGCACCGAGGTGCTGATCCAGCGGGCCATGGCCCGGCTGCGCACCGGCCGCACCAGCTTCGTGATCGCGCACCGGCTCTCCACCATCCGGGACGCCGACGTGATCCTGGTGATGGAGAACGGCTCAATCGTCGAACAGGGCTCGCACGACGAGCTGATCGCCGCGCACGGCGCCTACGCGCGGCTGTACCAGGCGCAGTTCGCGGAGGCCGTGGCCGAGGTGGACTGACCGTCGCACACCGCCGGTGCCGAGCCGGGGCGGGCCCGAACCGCCCCGGCTCCTCGTCCGTGGTGCGCTGCGGTGGCCCGCTCCGGCGGAGAGAACGAGGGTGGGGAGAACGAGGAGGGGCCCGGGCGGTTGTCCGCCCGGGCCCCTCTCACGCGCCTGTGGTTACTTCTTTTCCTTCGGCGCCTCGGCGTCGGTGGACAGCGCGGCGATGAAGGCCTCCTGCGGGACCTCCACGCGGCCGACCATCTTCATCCGCTTCTTGCCCTCCTTCTGCTTCTCCAGCAGCTTGCGCTTGCGCGAGATGTCACCGCCGTAGCACTTGGCGAGGACGTCCTTGCGGATCGCGCGGACCGTCTCACGGGCGATCACCCGGGAGCCGATGGCCGCCTGGATCGGCACCTCGAACTGCTGGCGCGGGATCAGCTTCTGCAGCTTGCCCGCCATCATCACGCCGTAGCCGTAGGCCTTGTCCTTGTGCACGATCGCGGAGAAGGCGTCCACCGCGTCGCCGTGCAGCAGGATGTCGACCTTCACCAGCTGGGCGGACTGCTCGCCGATGGGCTCGTAGTCGAGCGAGGCGTAGCCGCGGGTCTTGGACTTCAGCTGGTCGAAGAAGTCGAAGACGATCTCGGCGAGCGGCAGGGTGTAGCGCAGCTCGACCCGGTCCTCGGACAGGTAGTCCATGCCCTGGAGGTTGCCGCGGCGGGACTGGCAGAGCTCCATGATCGCGCCGACGAACTCGTTGGGCGCCAGGATGGTGCCGCGCACGACCGGCTCGTACACCTCGGCGATCTTGCCGGTCGGGAACTCGCTCGGGTTGGTGACGATGTGCTCGGTACCGTCCTCCATGATCACCCGGTAGACCACGTTCGGGGCGGTGGAGATCAGGTCGAGGTTGAACTCGCGCTCCAGGCGCTCCCGGATGATCTCCAGGTGCAGCAGGCCGAGGAAGCCGCAGCGGTAGCCGAAGCCGAGCGCGACCGAGGTCTCCGGCTCGTACACCAGCGCGGCGTCGTTCAGCCGCAGCTTGTCCAGGGCGTCGCGCAGCAGCGGGTAGTCCGAGCCGTCCAGCGGGTACAGGCCGGAGAACACCATCGGGCGCGGGTCCTTGTAGCCGCCCAGCGCCTCGGTCGCACCCTTGTGCATCGAGGTGATGGTGTCACCGACCTTGGACTGCCGGACGTCCTTCACGCCGGTGATGATGTAACCCACCTCGCCGACGCCCAGGCCGTCGGCGACCTTCGGCTCGGGCGAGATGACGCCGATCTCCAGCAGCTCGTGGGTGGCGCCGGTGGACATCATCGCGATCCGCTCGCGCTTGGTGAGCTGTCCGTCCACGACACGCACGTAGGTGACCACGCCGCGGTAGGAGTCGTACACCGAGTCGAAGATCATCGCGCGGGCCGGGGCGTCCTTGACGCCGACCGGGGCCGGGACGGTGTTGACGATGTGGTCCAGCAGGTCCTCGACGCCGAGGCCGGTCTTGGCGCTGACCTGCAGCACGTCCGAGGGGTCGCAGCCGATGATGTGCGCGATCTCCGCCGCGTACTTCTCCGGCTGGGCGGCCGGCAGGTCGATCTTGTTCAGCACCGGGACGATCGTGAGGTCGTTCTCCAGCGCCAGGTACAGGTTGGCGAGGGTCTGCGCCTCGATGCCCTGGGCCGCGTCGACCACCAGGATGGTGCCCTCGCAGGCCGCGAGGGAGCGGGACACCTCGTACGTGAAGTCCACGTGGCCGGGGGTGTCGATCATGTTGAGGATGTGCGTCGTCCCGGCATTCGGACCGGTCCTCGGCGCCCACGGGAGGCGGACCGCCTGCGACTTGATGGTGATGCCGCGCTCGCGCTCGATGTCCATGCGGTCGAGGTACTGGGCGCGCATCTGCCGCGGGTCGACGACGCCCGTGATCTGCAGCATCCGGTCTGCGAGCGTCGACTTGCCGTGGTCGATGTGGGCGATGATGCAGAAGTTGCGGATCAGCGCCGGGTCGGTACGGCTGGGCTCTGGCACATTGCTGGGGGTCGCGGGCACCTTGGTCCGATTCTCCGTTGGTCCGGGGCCGGGGGTGTCCTGGTCATCGCTGACCGGTTTTCCCGGGGACCGGACAGTCTCGTCCGATCGAAATAGTTCCTCCCATCCTCCCACGACCACGGCGCGGGCCGCCGTTCGGTCCGCCCAGACCTTCTCCGGGCCCGCGCCAGACGGCAGGATGGCACCCCGTGATCCTCGAAAGCGCCCTGCTCGACGTCCTGCCCGGCCAGGAGGACGAGTTCCTCGCCGCCTTCGCCGAGGCCCGGCCCCTGATCGCCGTCCAGCAGGGCTTCCGCTCCCTGCAACTGCGCCGCTGCCTCGACGAAGGACGCGGCTCGCGATTCCTCCTCCAGGTGGAATGGGAGACGCTCGCGGACCACACCGAGGGCTTCCGCGGCTCAGCCGAGTACCGGCGGTGGCGGGAGCTCCTGCACCGCTTCTACCGGCCGTTCCCGGAGGTCGAGCACTACGGGGAGCCGGTGCTCAGTGCGTAGACGGCCCACTACCGCGCAGGCGACCCGGCCACGGGGCCGGGCTCCCGGTTTGGGGCGGGTGGCGGGCCCCTGGTAGCGTGGGCTGCTGCACCTGGCCCCGGCATGCCCTCTCAGCTGCCCGGCGGCCGCGCGGTGCAGCCCGTTCAATCCTTTTAGACAAGACTGAGGCTCCTTCGTGGCGAACATCAAGTCCCAGATCAAGCGCAACAAGACCAACGAGAAGGCGCGCCTGCGCAACAAGGCCGTCAAGTCCTCGCTGAAGACCGCCCTGCGCAAGGCCCGCGAGGCCGCTGCCGCCGGCGAGACCGAGAAGGCCACCGTGCTGGCCCGCGCCGCCTCCAAGGCGCTGGACAAGGCCGTGAGCAAGGGCGTCATCCACGCCAACCAGGCCGCCAACAAGAAGTCGGCCATCACCAAGCGCGTCAACGCGGCCGCCCAGGCCTGACGCCCCGGGGGTCTCGGCCCCCACCGCCTCGGGACGGACCCGGCCCTCTACCCGGACCCCTGAGGCGCGAGAGACTCGCACCGCACGCGGCCTGCGTTCGCCACGCGGGTGCGGTGTACGAAGCAGTACGACAGGCGCCGTAGTCGGCCTCTCCCCAGAGGCCCGCTACGGCGCCTGTCGCGTTCCGTGGCCCGGTCGCTGTCGTCTGCCGGTCACGCGCGAGCAGGGCTCCGGACGGCGCTGCGGGCCGATGCCTGGGAAGCCGTCCGCTCGATGGGCGCGCAGACGGGTCGGCGGGTGAGCAGGTGGTGGCAGGCGGGTCGGCGGGTGGCCGGGCAGGCGGGGGCCGGGTCCGGTCCGGTGGCCGCGCCGTCAGTACGCCGGGCGGGACCCGGCCCGGGCCGCCCGGGCGACGGCCACCACCGCGCGCTCCAGCGCGAAGGCCGGATCGTCCGAACCGCCCTTGACGGCGGCGTCGGCCTGGGCGATCGCGGTCAGCGCGGTGGCCACCCCGTCGCCCGTCCAGCCGCGCATCTGCTGGCGCACCCGATCGACCTTCCACGGCGGCATGCCCAACTCGCGGGCCAGGTCCGCCGGACGCATGTTCCGCCCGGTGGTTGCCAACCGCCCGATGCTGCGCACGCCGGAGGCCAGCGCGTAGGTGATACCGGTCGGCGGCTGGCCCACCGCCAGGGCCCAGCGCAGCCGCTCCAGCGCCTCCGCGGCCCGGCCGGTGACCGCCAGATCGGCCACCTCGAAGCCCGTCGCCTCGGCCCGGCCGCTGTAGTAGCGGGCCACCACCGTCTCGTCGATCGCACCCTCGACGTCCGAGGTCAACTGGCTGCACGCGGCCGCCAGCTCGCGCAGGTCGCTGCCGAGCGAGTCCAGCAGGGACTGGCAGGCCTCCGGCGTCGCCGAGCGGCCCAGCGTACGGAACTCACCCCGGACGAAGGCCAGCCGCTCGCTCGCCTTGGTCAGCTTCGCGCACGCCACCTCGCGACCGCCCGCCTTGCGCCCGGCGTCCAGCAGGCCCTTGCCCTTCGCCCCGCCCGCGTGCGCCAACACCATGATCACTTCTTCGGCCGGCGTCTCGATGTACGCCTTGACCTCCTTCACCGAGTCGGCGGAGAGGTCCTGCGCGGCCCGCACCACGATCACCTTGCGCTCGGCGAACAGCGACGGCGTGGTCAGCTCGGCCAGGCTGCCCGGCTGCAGGCCGCCGGGCGGCAGATCCCGCACGTCGGTGTCCGGGTCCGCCGCCTTCGCCGCCGCCACCACCTGGGCGACCGCGCGGTCCAGCAGCAGCTCCTCCTGGCCGACCGCGAGGGTCAGCGGGGCGAGCAGGTCGTCGGGTGCACTCTTCCTGGCCATCGCCTACCAGCATCCCACGGGGCGCGGACACTCCCGCCCGGGGCGACCCCGGCCCCTGGCCCCGCCCGGTCCCGCCTCTCCGGCCCGACCTACCCGACCCGACCCGCCTGACCCGACCTGCCCAACCGTGCCGATCACCCGACCTGGAGAATGGTCCGGTGACCGAGAACCACACCACCGACCTGCCGGACGTCAACGACCCGCACGCCCGGCAACTGCTCGTCCTGCCCGACCGCGACGCCGCCGAGGACGCCGCCGAGGAGCTCAGCGCCGCCCACCCCGACCTCGGCGAGCTCGACCTCGTCCGGGACGCCCTGGCCGGCGAGGACGACGCCGAGGACGCCCAGTGGCTGGTCGTCGTCGAGCCCCCGGAGGACGGCTGGACCCCGGCCCTGCTGCACGCCCTGGACGCCATCGCCGTCGAGCACGAGGGCTGGCGCGAGGAAGGCTGACACCGACGGCCGGACCCCGGCCCGGCCCGGAACCTTCGAGGGGAACGGACCCGGACGCGGCGCTGCGCCCGTTCCGGGCCGAGGAGCACGAGGCCACCTCCACCCCGCGCCGCCGGGTCCGACCACCTCGGCGTCAACCCTCGACGAGCCACACCCCCGTCGAGTGATTCACCGTCAATTCCGTGCCTCCTCACACCAAGTGCGTGTCATTCTGCGCACGTTGCTTCGGCCACGAATCCTTGAGCGTCCGAGCCGGCTGCCCGCAGGGGCTCAGCGGCTCGGTCCACGCCACCGAAGGAGTGCAGATGTCCGTATCCCGCGCCCTGTCCCGGACCCGGTCCCGCGTTCTGGCCGTGCTGAGCGCCGCCGCAGTCGCGAGCGGGCTGGCGGTCGCCGTTCCGGCGACGCCCGCCTCCGCCGACGGGTTCGTGGTCAGCGAGGCCCAGTTCAACCAGATGTTCCCGAACCGGAACTCCTTCTACACGTACGACGGCCTGGTCAATGCGCTGAGCGCCTACCCCGGGTTCGCCACCACCGGGGACGACGCGACGCGCAGGCGGGAGGCGGCCGCCTTCCTCGCCAACGTCAGCCACGAGACCGGCGGCCTGCGGTACGTCGTCGAGCAGAACACCGCCAACTACAGCCACTACTGCGACGCCTCGCAGCCCTACGGCTGTCCGGCCGGCCAGAGCGCCTACTACGGGCGCGGCCCGCTCCAGATCAGCTGGAACTTCAACTACAAGGCGGCGGGCGACGCCCTGAACATCGACCTGCTGGACAACCCCTACCAGGTGGAGCAGGACCCCGCCGTCTCCTGGAAGACCGGCCTCTGGTTCTGGGACACCCAGAACGGCGCCGGGACGATGACCCCGCACGACGCCATCGTCAACGGCAGGGGCTTCGGCGAGACCATCCGCAGCATCAACGGCGCCCTGGAATGCAACGGCCAGAACCCGGACGAGCGCAACGACCGCATCAACCTCTTCCAGAACTTCGTCGGCATCCTCGGCACCGACGTCGGCGGCGGCAACATCTCCTGCTGACCCGGCCTGCCCTGCCAACAGCTCACGCTCGACGGTCGAGCGCGACGCACCACCGTAGGTGCCCGTACTTCGGCGCGCTCCGGGCAGGGCCCGGAGCGCGCCGCGATCGTTCTCCGGGCCCCGCCCCGCCCCCCTCCCTCCTCCCCACCCCCACCCCTTTCCCTTCCCCCACCTGATGGCTGGGAGGAGAGGAGGGCGGGGTCAGCCGGGCGGGGCTCGCGGGGTGTGCGAGCCCTGCCCGGTACGGGAGTCGGGCGCTCCGTCCGCAGCGCGCGAGCGGGGCTTGCGCGCCTCGTGCGCCGTCTGCGGGTGCACGGACACCCCGAGGACGGCCGGCGAGCCGCCCGTCACCGCGATGTCGCCCACCCGATCGGTGCGCAGCACGCTCGCGCCCAGCGCGCGCAGCCGGTCCACCGTCCGCACGGACGGATGCCCGTACGCGTTTCCCTCGCCGCACGAGATCAATGCCAGCCGGGGACGCAACGCACCGGTCAAGGCCCAGTCCTGATGCGCGGATCCGTGGTGCGCCACCTTCAGGACGTCCACCCGCCCCAACCGGCCCAGCAGCGCCGACTGGGCGGGCGGTTCGAGGTCCCCGAGCAACGCCATCCGCAGTCCGCCCGCCACCGACACCACCAGCGCGACGCTCGCATTGTTCGCCCCCGGTGCCTCGGCAGCCGCCCCGGCGTCGGGCCAGACCACCTCCCAGGACAGCCCCGGCCCCACCGAGCGCCGTTCACCGCGCCCCGCGCGCAGCAGCGGGACTCCGGCACCAGCCGCCCAGCCCGCCACCCGGGCCGCCTCACCCGGTGGATCGTCCAGGGTCGTGCCCTCGATCGCTCCGACCCGGCGGCCCCGGAACACCCCCGGCACACCCTCGACGTGATCGGCGTGGAAGTGCGTCACCACCAACAACGGCACTTCCGTGACACCCAGATCCCGTAGGCACCTGTCGGCGGCGTTCGGATCCGGCCCCGCATCGACCACCACCGCACTGTCCTGTGCACCGGCCGCGAGCACCAGCATGTCCCCTTGGCCCACGTCGCACATCACCATCCGCCACCCCGGCGGCGGCCAGCCGGTCGCGATCCGGGTGAGCTGCGGTGGCCGCAGCAGCACGGCCAGCAGGACCACGAGCAGGACCCCCGCCACCAGCGCCCGCACCCACCGCCGCCGGGCGCGGACGGGCTTGCCGGACGGCGCCCGCCGTGGCAGCAGGAGCGGCATCACCCAGCAGACCGCCAGGGTGGCCAGCGCGACCGTCGCCGTCCCGAACCACCCGCCCGGCCAGGAAAGTTGGCTGCCCGGAAGTTCGGCACCGCGCCGCGCCACCAGGGCGAGCCAGCCGACCGGCACGCCGGCCGGCTCCGCGAGCAGCCGGGCCAGGTCCGGGAGGAGCGGCTGCAGCACGAGCACCCCGAAGCCGAGCAGGGTCGCCGGGGCCACCGCCAGTTCGGCCAGCAGGTTGCACGGGATCGCGACCAGGCTGATGTGCCCGGACAGCACCACCGTCACCGGCGCGCACAGGGCCTGGGCGGCGGCCGTCGCCGCCAGGGCACCCGCCAGGTGGTGCGGCCAGCGCCGGGACCGCAGCGCCTCGGCCCAGTGCGGCCCGAGGACGAGCAGCCCGGCCGTGGCGAGCACCGAGAGCAGGAATCCGAAGGAACGCGCCAGGAACGGGTCGAGCAGGACGAGCACCAGGACCGCCCCGGCGAGCGCGGGCACCGCCTGCCGGGGCCGGCCGGTGGCCAGCGCGAGCATGCCGATCAGCCCCGTCCCGGCCGCGCGCAGCACGCTGGGCTCCGGCCGGCAGACGGCGACGAAGGCCAGCGTCAGCGCCGTCCCGAGCAGCGCGCTGGTGCGCAGCGAGAGCCCCAGCAACGCGGCCAGCCCGCGCCGTTCCGGGGTGCCGGCCTGCCCCGGGGCGCCCAGCAGCGCGCCGAGGACGATCGCCAGGTTGGCCCCGCTCACCGCCACCAGGTGCACCAGGTCGGTGGCCCGGAAGGCGTCCTCAAGGTCATCGGGCAGTCGCGAGGTGTCGCCCACGACCAGGCCCGGGAGCAGTCCGCGCGCGTCCGGCGGGAGCCCGTCGCTGGCCGTGCGCAGACCGGCACGCAGCCGCCCGGCGATCCGCTGCGGCAGGCTCGGCGGCGCGAGGTGCCGGGGCGGGCCGTGGACGACCAGCAGCGCCGCGCGCGAGGTGTCGTAGCCGTCTCCCGCGGGCCGCACCTCGGCCTCCACCGCCAGCCGCTCCGACGGGAGCAGCCCCTGCCAGGGCCCGGATTCCGCGCCCCGGACCATGACGGTCACCGGGGTCCGCGTCCGGGTGCTCCGCCCGTCCGGCAGGAGCGTGACCCGGTCGGCCACCGCGTCGACGGTGAGGAGGGTCTGCCCGCCGGTGGTCCCGCCCCGGGCCGTGTGGGCCTTCGGGTCCCCGGCGACGGTCAGCTCCGCCTCCACCACCCGAGCGGGCTCGCCCGGGGACCGCGGCGGGGCGTGCTCGGCCGCTCGGACGAGCTCCGGCAGCGGCCCCCGGTGCAGATCGGCGGTGTGCAGAGGGGTGGCCACCGCCGCGGCGGCTCCGGTGAGCAGGACGGCGGCCAAGGTCACCGCCGCTGCGCGTCGGCGCAGGAGCGCGGGCCTGACGAGCAGCAGGACGGCCGCCGGCGCGGCGGCACCCGCCAGGCCGAAGGCGAGGACGTCGTACCCCGGCTCCAGGCCGAGGAGCGCGGCCGTCACCGCCCAGGCCGAGACGGCGGGAAGCAGCAGCCGGAAGTCGGCACCGGTGGAGCGGTTCGGCAGGTTCGGTTCGGTGGCGGCGGGCACGGCGGTACCTCCCTTCGGCGGGTGGCGGCGACGGACGAACGGACGACGACGGACGGACGGGAGAACAGGCGGGCAAGGGGACGGACGGGGAGGTCAGAGGGTCAGCAGCGGACGGAGTTCCGCGAACGTGCGCGCCCCGATGCCGCTGACCTGCCGGAGCTGGTCGAGCGTGCGGAACGAGCCGTGCGATGTGCGGTAGGCGAGGATGCGCTGGGCGAGGGTCGGGCCGACGCCGGGGAGGGCGTCGAGCTGTTCGAGGCCGGCGCGGTTGAGGCTGACGGGCGGTCTGGGCGTGCCGACCGCCGGCGGTCCGTTGCCGGCTCCGGCGCCCGGGGCGGAGGCCTGAGCCGGCTCGCCGACCAGGATCTGTTCACCGTCCGTCAGTACCCGGGCCAGGTTGAGGCTCCGGGTGTCCGTCTCCGGCAGCGGACCGCCCGCCGCCCGCAGGGCGTCGGCCACCCGCGAGCCGCCGGGCAGGGTGTGCAGGCCTGCGAGGTGCACCCGCCCGCCGATGTCGACCACGACGACCGCCCCGGGCCCGGCGCCGACGGGATCGGCCGCCGGGCCCGGGCCCGAGGCCGTAGCCGGCACGGACGCGGATGTCGCCCCCGGTGAATCCGGTGAGACCGGTGAGACCGGGGCGGAGGCCAACGTCGGCACGGCCACCGCCTGCGGTCTGGCCAGCCAGAAGTGCTGCACGGCGTAGCCGACCGCGAACAGCAGCAGGACGGCCAACCCAGCCACCGCCCGCCGGTCGAGTGCCATCGCCGAGCCGAATCGAAGACCCGACCCGGCCCCCGGCTCCGGCGGATCCACGTCACCGCCCGCCCTGACCGAATCCAACGGCACAGGTGGCACAGGCGGCGCAGGCCCCGCCGGCGGAGGCCGTTCCCCCGCCCCGGACGGAACCGCGCCCGAAGGCTGCCCGGTCGACGCGAGCGCGCCCACCGCGGCACCGAAGCCCACCGGCCCGCCAGCCCCGACCCCTGCCCCACCGCCCACGGCGCTGCTGCCGCCGGTCGGCAGCAGCGCCGCCATCCGCAGCCGGACGGTCTCGTTGATCTCGTGGCGCTTCGCCGCGCCCAGGCCCATGGTCGTCATGCCGAGGACGGTAGGAGTCCTCGGCAGAGTGCGCAGAAATTACCGAACCCCTGTGGATAACTCGGGGGTTGTGGACAAAACAGATCACTCACACGAGTGATCGGTGCCGCGAAAAGTTGACCAGAGCCCGCGACGCGGCGCGACCGGCCCGCTCAGCGCGGCGCGACGACCACCGCGAGCAGCCCCGGCCCGACGTGCGCGCCGATCACCGCCCCCACCTCGCCCACGTACAGCTCCCGCAGCCCCGGCACCCGGGCCCGCAGCCGCTCCGCGAGCGGCTCCGCCCGTTCCTCGGCCGCCAGGTGGTGCACGGTGATGTCGACCTCCCCGCCCCCCGACCGCTCGACCGCGATCTCCTCCAAGCGCGCGATCGCCCGCGACGCGGTGCGCACCTTCTCCAGCGGTTCGATCCGCCCCCCGTCCAGGTGCAGCAGCGGCTTGACCGCCAGCGCCGACCCGAGCAGCGCCCGCGCCGCCCCGATCCGGCCGCCCCTGCGCAGGTGCTCCAGGGTGTCGACGTAGAAGAACCCGCTGGTCACGGCCGCCCGCCGGGTGGCGGCCTCGGCCGCCTCCGCCAGGTCCCGCCCGTCCGCGATCGCCTCGGCCGCCGCCAGCACCGCGTATCCGAGGGCCATGCCGACCAGCCGGCTGTCCACCACCCGCACGGGTACCGGCACCTCGGAGGCCGCCAGCCGGGCGGCCTCCACCGTGCCGGACAGCTCGCCGGAGATGTGCACCGAGACGATGCCCTTCGCCCCGGCCTCGGCGGCGGCCCGATAGGCGGCGGCGAAGGCCTCGGGGTTCGGTCGGGAGGTCGTCACCCGCTGCTTGTCGCGCAGCGCCTCGGCGACGTCCTTGGGGGAGATCTCAACGCCTTCGCACAGGACCGCGTCACCGACCGCGACGCTCAGCGGGACCACCGTGATCCCGTACCGGTCGAGGGTCTCCTGCGGCAGGTAGGCCGTGGAGTCGGTGACAAGTGCGAGGTCAGAGGGCATGAGGCGGAGATTACTCCCCGTTCGTCCGGGAGGACAGCGCCCGGGTGCGAACCCCGAATGGCCCCGAGGGCGCCGCCGGGACAAGCACGCGGCACCCGCCGAAACACGGCCGCAGCACCCGACGCGGGGTGCTCAGCCCGCCGTGGGCCCCGCCGACGGCTTCCGCAGCCGCTGGGCCAGTTTGGCCAGCGGGTCGGCGAGCCCGAGCAGTTCCTCCGCGCTCGGGCGCCCCTTCCCGTCCGTCAGCCCGGCCCGCGCAGCACCGCCGGAGGCCGCCCCTGAACGCGTACCCGCAGACGCGGACACGGAGCCAGAGGGGCCAGCGGAACCAGTGGCAGCAGCGGAACCAGCGCCAGCAGCGGAGCCAGCGGCGGCAGCAGAGCCTGCGGAACCAGCGCCGGCAGCGGAGCCACCGGAGGAGGACGCGGACGACGACTCCCCCGAGGTGTCCCAGTGCCGCAGCGCCCCCGCCTCGCTCTCGCACTCCTGACTGAGCCGGCTCAGCTCGTCGTCCGCGAACCGGTGCATCCGGTCCTGCGCGGCCCAGCGCATGGTCTCCGCAGAGTGGGTGATCCGTTCGGCGCGCTCGCGCAGCTCCGGCAGCTTGGCCGCGATCCGCGCGGTGTCCGGCTCCCGCTCCAGCATCCGCAGTTCGCCGTCGAGTTCGGCGGCGTGCGTGTCGAGCCTGCCGAGCAGGGCGAGGGACTCGCCGAGCTGGCCGTCCTGGGGGAGGCCGCTCTCCAACACCTGCCGGGTGCCGTCGAGCGAGGTACGCAGGCCGAGCCGGACGGCGGCGATCTGGCCGGGCGGTCCGACCTTGGTGAAGGTCTTCGCCTTGAGGGTCGCGTTCTCCACCGCGCGCCGGGCGTTGGCCTCGTGCCGCCCGATCTTCGTGGCTACGGCCTTCGCCGCCTTGACCGTGCCGACCACGGCCAGGACGAACGCCGCGATCCCGAAGAGCAGGACCAGGCCGATCATCACGCCGAACGCGTCCATCGCGAGCCACCTTCCGCCACCGTTTCGGCCCCCACCGGACCCAACGCGGGCCGTACTGCCGAGGGTTCCACGGTAGCCGCCGGATCGGGCCCGGAGCGGACGGAACGGGCCCGGGCGGCGGAGATCAGGGACAGATCGGGGATCTCCCCGAGGGTTCGCGGGTCCTCCCGGGGCTCTGGGCACGAGCAAGGGCGGGCGTCCCGAAGGACACCCGCCCCAGCAGCCTCAGCCGACCGACTACCAGTCGACCGACCTGAGCCTCGGCCTCTCAGCCTCAGCCTCAGCCTCAGCCTCAGCCTCAGCCTCAGCCTCAGCCTCAGCCGGTAACGATGTTCACCAGCTTCGGCGC
Source organism: Kitasatospora sp. NPDC088861 (assembly GCF_044750105.1). Taxonomy (NCBI): domain Bacteria; kingdom Bacillati; phylum Actinomycetota; class Actinomycetes; order Kitasatosporales; family Streptomycetaceae; genus Kitasatospora; species Kitasatospora sp. NPDC088861. Next base: position 101,875 of record NZ_JBIVJF010000003.1, on the reverse strand, counting down.
CCGCGCGATCACCTTGCGCACCGGCGCCTCGCCGATCGCCGCGACGACGGCCGGGTCGGCCAGCGCCAGCGCCTCCAGCTCGGCGTCCGAGATCGTCGGCGCGACCTCCAGCCGGGCCTTCACCTTGCCCTTGAGCTGCACCACGCAGGTCACCGTCTCGTCCACCACGTACGCCGGGTCGGCGACCGGGTAGTCGGCGTGCGCCAGCGACTCGCCGTGGCCCAGCCGGCGCCACAGCTCCTCGGCGATGTGCGGGGCCAGCGGTGCGACGACCAGGACCAGCTGCTCGGCCACGGCGCGCGGCGTGGAGCCGCGCTTGACCAGGTAGTTGTTCAGCTCGATCGCCTTGGCGACGGCCGTGTTGAACCGCAGCCCGGCCATGTCGCCGCGGATGCCGTCGATCGCCTTGTGCAGGGCACGCAGCGTCGCCTCGTCCGGCTCCTCCTCGGTGACGACCAGGTCACCGGTGGCCTCCGAGACGACGTTGCGCCACAGCCGCTGCAGGAAGCGGTACGAGCCGACGACGGCGCGGGTGTCCCAGGGGCGGGAGACGTCCAGCGGGCCCATGGACATCTCGTACAGGCGCAGCGTGTCGGCGCCGTACTCGTCGGCGATGTCGTCGGGCGCGACGGCGTTCTTCAGGGACTTGCCCATCTTGCCGGCCTCGCGCTTGACGGCCTCGCCCTGCCAGAAGTACTGGCCGTCGCGCTCCTCGACCTCGGCGGCGGGCACCGGGAAGCCGCGCTCGTCGCGGTAGACGTCGGCGGTGATCATGCCCTGGTTGAACAGCTTGTGGAACGGCTCGACGGACGAGACGTGGCCCAGGTCGTGCAGCACCTTGTGCCAGAAGCGCGCGTACAGCAGGTGCAGCACGGCGTGCTCGGCACCGCCGACGTACAGGTCGGCGCCGCCGGCCGGCTTGGTGGCCGTGGGGCCCAGCCAGTACTTCTCGTTGGCCGGGTCGACGACCGCCGAGGAGTTCGACGGGTCGACGTAGCGCAGCTCGTACCAGCACGAACCCGCCCAGTTGGGCATGGTGTTGGTCTCGCGCCGGTACGTGCGAACGCCGTCGCCCAGGTCCAGTTCGACGTTGACCCAGGCCTCGTTGCGCGACAGCGGGGTCTTCGGCGAGGAGGTGGCGTCGTACGGGTCGTAGGTGTGCGGCGAGTAGTCCTCGACCTCGGGGACCTCGACCGGCAGCATCGACTCGGGCAGGGCGTGCATGACGCCGTCCTCGTCGTAGACGATCGGGAAGGGCTCGCCCCAGTACCGCTGGCGGCTGAACAGCCAGTCCCGCAGGCGGTAGTTGACGGTGCCCTCGCCGATGCCGCGCTCGGCCAGCCAGGCGGTGACGGCGGCCTTGGCGTCGACGACGCTCAGCCCGTCCAGCGTCAGCCCGTCCCGGGAGGAGTTGACGATGACGGAGTCGTAGGTGTCGAAGGCGTCGTCCCAGGCGGCCGGGTCCTCGCCGCGCCCGTCGGTGGGCTGGACGACGCAGCGCATCGGCAGCGCGAAGGCGCGGGCGAAGGCGAAGTCGCGGTGGTCGTGGGCGGGGACGGCCATGATGGCGCCGGTGCCGTAGCCCATCAGCACGTAGTCGGCGATGAACACCGGGACGGACGCGCCGCTGACCGGGTTCACGGCGTAGGCGCCGGTGAAGACGCCGGTCTTGACCTTGGCCTCGACCTGCCGCTCGACGTCCGACTTGGCGGCGGCGGTGGCCCGGTAGGCGGCGACGGCCTCGGCGGGGGTGGCGGCGCCGCCGGTCCACTCGGCGGGCACGTCCACGGGCCAGGCGGCCGGGACGATCGAGTCGACCAGGCCGTGCTCGGGGGCCAGCACCATGTAGGTGGCGCCGAACAGGGTGTCGGGCCGGGTGGTGAAGACGGTGATCTTCTCATCGGAGCCGACGGCGAAGTCGACCCGGGCGCCCTCGGAGCGACCGATCCAGTTGCGCTGCTGCAGCTTGATGGCCTCGGGCCAGTCCAGCAGGTCCAGGTCGGAGATCAGGCGGTCGGAGTACGCGGTGATGCGCATCATCCACTGGCGCAGGTTGGACTTGAACACCGGGAAGTTGCCGCGCTCGGAGCGGCCGTCCGCGGTGACCTCCTCGTTGGCCAGGACGGTGCCCAGGCCGGGGCACCAGTTGACCGGCACCTCCTTGGAGTACGCCAGCCGGTACTCGCCCAGCAGTTCGTCGCGCTCGGCGGCGGACAGGTCGGCCCACGGGCGCCCGTCCGGGGTCGGCTTCGCGCCGGACTCGAACCGGGCGATCAGCTCGGCGATCGGCCGGGCCCCGCCGGCCTGCTCGTCGTACCAGGAGTTGAAGATCTGCAGGAAGATCCACTGGGTCCAGCGGTAGTACTCCGGGTCGATCGTGGAGATCGAGCGGCGCGGGTCGTGGCCCAGGCCCAGCCGGCGCAGCTGCTGGCGCATGTTGGCGATGTTGGCCTCGGTGGAGACCCGCGGGTGGGTGCCGGTCTGCACCGCGTACTGCTCGGCGGGCAGGCCGAACGCGTCGTAGCCCAGCGTGTGCAGCACATTGTGGCCGGTCATCCGCTGGTAGCGGGCGTAGACGTCGGTGGCGATGTAGCCCAGCGGGTGGCCGACGTGCAGGCCCGCGCCCGAGGGGTACGGGAACATGTCCATGATGAAGCTGTGCGGCTTCGCGGCGACGTCACCGGCCTCCGGGTCGGCCAGCGCACCGGCGGGGTTGGGGGCGTTGAAGGTGCCCTCCTTCTCCCAGAGGTCCTGCCAGCGGGACTCGATCTCCGCCGCCAGCGCGGCGCTGTACCGGAACGGCTCGGTCGCGGTCTCGGCCGTGCCGGACGCAGGGGTCGTCTCGCTCATGGTCCTTCAAGCTCCATCGATGTCAGTTGGCGAACCGCGCACACGGCCGGCCCGTGAACGGGGGCGGAAAACAAAAAATCCCCTCGCAGGAGGGGACGCCACGCCGACTCCGGCACCGCCCGAGGGCGTAACCGGTCCTGGTCAGCGCGGCCGGCTAAGGAGCAGGCGCACGGTTCGCATGGGCTCAGGGTACCGCAAGCAGATCAGCGCGCTCCCGGGTATCCGCCGGGGCCCGACGGCCCCGGGCCCGCCCCCGCACGGGCCTCACCGCCCCGCCGACGCCGCCGCCCGCGTCGCCGCGTCGAAGTCGCGCAGCGCCCGCGCCAGCCGCTCGGACTGCATGCCCGCCGCGAGCGCCCGGGCGAGCGACGCGGTGCGGGCGGCCTCCCGCTGGTCGCCGAGGCGCCGGTGGGTCTCGGCGAGGCGGACCATCAGCAGCGCCTTGGACCGCCCGCGGCCGGCCCCCAGCCCGGCGACGGCCTCGGCGAGCAGCGCCTTGGCCATCCGGTGCTGGCCAAGTGCCAGCCGCCCCTCCCCCACCATCCCGGCGAGTTCGGCGCGGGCCGCCTCCGTGCCGGGCACGCCGTCGAGTTCGGCGAAGGCCCGGGCGGCGGCGGCCTCGGCCTGCTCGGCCTCGCCCCGGCGGCCGTGCGCGCGGGCGATCCGGCCGAGTTGCCGGGCCCGGCCGGCGGGGCTCAGTACGGAGCCGTGCCGGGCCAGGGCCGTGTTGAGCGCGGCGACGGCGTCCAGGCCGCGTCCGCCGGCGCCCTGGGTGGCGAGCACCACCAGGCCGCCGAGCACGGCGACGCCGAGCCGGGCGTCGCCGCTGACGTGGGCGGCCCGCAGGGCGGCGACGAAGGCGCGCTGGGCGGCCGCGTCGTGGCCGAGGTCGTACGCGGCCCAGCCGGCCAGCCGGGCGAGCCGGCTGGCCGTGCCGTACAGCTCGCGGCCGACCCGTTCGTCGTAGGCGCCGAGTTCCAGCAGCTTGGCCAGCATGGCGAGTTCGGCCCTGGTGGGGCCGAGGACGAGTCCGCCGCCGCAGGAGCGTTCGAGCCGCTGCTTGCTGCGGTAGGACAGGCCGAGGTCGCCGACGAGGCCGGGGTCGATGCGCAGCGCCCCTTCGCCGCCCCCGACGGGCGGGGGCGGGGAGGCTAGCCGTTCGGCGGCCTGGTCGAGGTCGGCGCCGCGGAAGAGGTCGGTGAGGCGGACGGGCCCGGCGTCGGTGGCGGCCTCGCGCAGCGCGGTCTGGGCGGTGTCGGCGGTCCACGGGTCGGTGAGCAGCCGGGGCGAGAGGATCTTGGCGCCGCGGTGGCCGCCCATCCGGCCCCAGAGCTGTTCGTAGGTGACGGCGATGCCGAGGGTGCGGCTGAGCACTTCGCAGACGGTCTGGTCGTGCGGGCTGCGAGGCACCATGCCGCGGTCGCGCCACTTGTAGGGGGCGGTGGAGCTGATGGCCAGGCCTGGCGGCAGGGCGAGGCTCACCTCGCGGGCGAGCCGTTCCGGACTCCAGCCGAGCTGGTGCAGTATCCGGGCCAGTTCCTCGTTCCGCCTTCTCTCCAGATCGGCCATGGAACGACGGTAGCGGTCTTTCCCGCCGTTCCGCCGGTGGCATGCGCAGAACGCCGAAGGGCCGCCTCCCATTTCGGGAGGCGGCCCTCGACTGCTGTGGAGCTACGGGGAATTGAACCCCGGACCTCTTGCATGCCATGCAAGCGCTCTACCAACTGAGCTACAGCCCCTTGACCTGCGATGTCACCGGGGGCTTTCGACCGTTTCCGTCCGGTTTCCCTCGGCGACATCGACTACTTTACACGGTCCCGGGGGTGCTCCACGAATCCGCTCCCGGGGGCCCGCGTTCCCACTCCCTCGGACCCGCGCTCGCCCTCCCCGGAGCCCGCGCTCCCCCACCCCGGGCCCCGCACTGCCGCCCGCGCCCCGCCCCGGAGGCGGCCCGGCAACGCGAGAGGCCGCCACCCGGTGGGTGACGGCCCCTCAACTGCTGTGGAGCTACGGGGAATTGAACCCCGGACCTCTTGCATGCCATGCAAGCGCTCTACCAACTGAGCTACAGCCCCGCGACACGGGCGCTCCTGATCGAACAGGAGCGCTGGTGCGGAGTGGAGCTATGGGGAATTGAACCCCAGACCTCTTGCATGCCATGCAAGCGCTCTACCAACTGAGCTATAGCCCCGCAGTCGTCGGATCTCCCGCTTCCCTTCCGGGCCGCGTTCCTTCCCTGCGAACGAGGAAAACTCTAGCTGGTCAGGCCCGGAACTGCGAAATCCGCCCCCGCGGAGCCCCTGCAAGCCCCCTGCGAAGCCCCTGCACGCCCCTGGCGAGCCCCCGGCAAGCCCCTGCGAGCCCGCAACCCAGCCCCGCCCCACCCCACCCCGCGACGCGCCCGTCGCTCAGGTGTCGTCGCCGATGACCGGCTGCGGGAGCGTGCCCGCGTTGTGCTCCAGCAGGCGCCAGCCGCGCGCGCCCTGCCCGAGCACCGACCAGCAGCAGTTGGACAGCCCGCCGAAGCACTCCCACTGGACCGGATCCAGGTCCAGCAGCCGCCCGAGCATGGTGCGGATGGTGCCGCCGTGGCTGACCACCACCAGCGTCCCGTCCTCCGGCAGCTTGTCGACGGCCTCCAGCACGACCGGCACCGAGCGGTCGGCGACCTCGGTGGCCAGTTCGCCGCCGCCGCGCCGCACCGGCTCGCCGGCCGCCCAGGCCGCGTACTCCTCCGGGAAGCGGTCGCGGATCTCGGCGTTGGTCAGGCCCTGCCAGGAGCCCGCGTAGGTCTCCCGCAGGCCCTCGTGGTGCTGCACGTCGAGGCCGGTGACCTTGGCCAGTTCCTCGGCCGTGCGCTTGGCCCGGGTGAGGTCGGAGGAGATCAGCAGGTCGGGGCGCAGGCCGGAGAGCAGCCGGGCCGCCCGCTGGGCCTGGAGGACGCCCTGACCGGTCAGTTCGATGTCCGTGGTGCCCTGGAAGCGGGACTCCAGGTTCCACGAGGTCTGGCCGTGGCGCCAGAAGACGACGCGCGGCCCCCGCCCGTCCCGGCTCAGTGCAGGTCCTCGGGCTTGCCGAAGTCGTCGGCCGGGGCGACGACGTTGCCGGCCTCGTCGGTGTGGGCGTCGGGCCGGTTGCGCGTGGCCAGGGCGTCCTCGGGCAGCGGCAGCTCGGGGCAGTCCTTCCAGAGGCGGTCCAGCGAGTAGAAGGAGCGCTCCTCGGAGTGCTGGACGTGCACGACGATGTCCAGGTAGTCGAGCAGGATCCAGCGGCCGTCGCGCTCGCCCTCGCGGCGCACCGGCTTGATGTCCAGCTGCTCGCGCAGCTGGTCCTCGATCTCCTCGGCGATCGACCGGACCTGGCGGTCGTTGTTGGCGGAGGCGATCAGGAAGGCGTCGGTGATCGACAGCACCTCGCTGACGTCGAAGGCGATGATGTTGTGCGCGAGCTTGTCGGCCGCCGCCTGCGCGGCGACGGTGATGAGCTGCTGGCTGTGGTCGGTGACGGTCACGGTGTTCTTCCGGCTCGGCGGCTTGGGGGCGACCCCCGGCTCCTGGCCGGGGGTCGCCTTCCAGGATCTCACGCCGCCCGGGCGGCCCCGGAACGCTTTTCCGGGGCCGCCCGGGCCGGAGGCCGCGGCCTACTGGCTCTTCGGCGGCTGGTAGTCCTTGCCGAGCACGACCACCAGGTCCGCGTTCTGGGCGTCGCCGACCTTCTTCACCGCCGTGTCCGGCAGTCCGAGGCTGATCGCCAGCGACTTCGCCGCGGCCTGCCGGGCGTCGTCGGTGTAGCGGATCTCACTGGCGGCCTGCACGGCGGTCTTGGAGCCGCCGGGCAGGAAGGTCAGGCCGGAGTTCACGATCTGGACCTGTGCGGCGGCCGCCGCCTGGTCGTTGCCGGTGGCGTCCTGGAGCGAGACCCGGGCGGGGGCGTCGGCGGAGGCCGCGGACTTCACGGTGCCGCCGAGCACGTCCTTGACCTGCTTGCCGGCGGTGGCGTCGTCCAGGCCGCCGTCCGGTTTGACGGTCAGCGCGGTGGTGCCGAGGTGGCCGTCCTTCGCCTGCTGGGCGAGCTGGGCGAGCACCCCGGCGAGGGCGTCCTCGGGCAGCGAGGGGTCGAGCACCGCGTTCATCCGGTGCACGTCGTCCTTGGCGTCCTTGAACTCGGTGGGCATGGCGCGCACCACCGCGTCCATCACCTGTCCGAACCGGGCCAGTTGGGCGTCCCGGTTCTCGCCGGACGCCTGGAGGGTGGCGTAGGCGACCGCGGCCTTCCCGTTCAGCAGGGTGTTCTTGCCGGCCGCGGACAGCAGCTTGCCGTCCGGCTTTCCGCCCTCGTGGGTCTCCGCGTTGGTGTCCACCCGGACGCCGCCGAGCTGGGAGACCAGCATCTCCAGGTAGGGGGTGTCCAGCCGCCAGGTGCCCGCGACCGGGGCGCCGAGCACGGTGGACAGGCCGTCGCGGGTCGCGGAGGCGCCGATGCTGTCCATGGCCTGGCCGACGGTGGTGACCGGCGGGTCGCCGGGGCCGGGCAGCCGCAGGGTGTCGGGCAGCAGGAGCACGGTGCCCTTCTTCCCGGTGGAGTCGTTGACCAGCAGCGCGCTGGAGACCTTGCCCTGGAGGTCGCGCAGGTGGACCACGTTGACCTGGCGCGGACCGGCCGCGTTCGCCGCGGTCTGCTTGTCGCCGGTGAACCAGAGGTAGCCGCCGGTGCCGGCCGCCGCGAGCGCCACCACCACGCCGAGGCCGATCAGCCGGTTGCGCAGCCGGCGGCGGCGCTCGGCGCGCACCTCGCTGCGGGACTCGGCGAACTTCAGCCAGTCGATGACGTCCTCGGACTCCTCCCCCTCCTCGTCGACGAAGGTGAACTCGTCCGTGGGGTAGTCGTCCTTGGCGGCCTTGCCGCCGGACTTCCCGGCCCGGGCCCCGCCGACCAGTTCGGACGGCGGCTCGGGCTTGGCGCCCGCCGCCTCGGCGGCGGGCCGGGGCACGCGCGGGCGCGGCGGCGCGGGGGCGACGGGCGCGGGCGCGACGACGGCCTCGGGCTCGACCGCCGCCTGTGCACCCGCCGCAGGCGCGGCCGGGTAGGCCTGCTGCTGGTAGCCGCCCCCGGCCTCCGGCCCGGACGACCCCCATCCGCCGTACGCCGGGTCCTGGTAGCCGTAGCCCCCCTGCTGCTGGTACGCCTGCACGGGCTGCCCGTACTGGTCGTACTGCTGGTCGTACTGCTGCGGGGGCTGCTGGTGCGCCTGGTAGGGCTGCTGCTCCTGGTAGCCGCCGTACGGGTCCGCCGCGTACACCGGCTGCCCGTACTGGTCGTACTGCTGCTGGTCGTACTGCTGCTGCGGAGGTTGTTCAGGCTGCTGCTGGTAACCCTGGTACTGCTGGTACTGCCCGGTCGACCAGTCCTCCGGCTGCTGCTGGTGCCGCTGGCCTCCGCCGCTTCGCTCGGTCACGCCCGCTCCTGGTCAGGTCCGGTGCGGCGCGTAGAGCGCCCGCTTGTCGATGTAGCGGACCACGCCGTCCGGGACGAGGTACCAGACCGGTTCGCCCTTGGCGACCCGGTTGCGGCAGTCCGTGGAGGAGATGGCCAGCGCGGGGACCTCGACCAGGGAGACCCCGCCCACCGGGAGCCCGGCGTCCGACAGGGTGTGTCCCGGGCGGGTGCACCCGATGAAGTGCGCGAGCGAGAAGAGCTCGTCGGAGTCGCGCCAGGAGAGGATCTGGGCGAGCGCGTCGGCGCCGGTGATGAAGAAGAGGTCGGCGTCCGGGTGCTGGGAGCGCAGGTCGCGCAGGGTGTCGACGGTGTACGTCGGCCCCTCGCGGTCGATGTCGATCCGGCTGACCGAGAACTGCGGGTTCTCGGCGGTGGCGATGACCGTCATCAGGTAGCGGTCCTCGGCCGGGGTGACGTGGCGATCGCTCTTCTGCCACGGCTGCCCGGTCGGCACGAAGATCACCTCGTCCAGGTGGAACGCGCTCGCCACCTCGCTGGCGGCGACCAGGTGGCCGTGGTGGATCGGGTCGAAGGTGCCGCCCATCACCCCGAGGCGCTTCTTCACCGGTTCCGGTCCGCCGGGATTCCCGGCCTGCTCTCCCATGCCGCCACACCTTACGCGACGCCCGTTACGGTGCGGGAACGCCCGGGTGGGGGTTGTCCGAAGACGCGTGAGGGAGCGGCCGGCCGGTACGCCGGACGCTCCCCGAGCGGCCCCGGGAGGCGGCTCAGCGGTCCCGGTTGAAGCGGGTGGTCACGAAGAGCAGGAGCGCCAGGATGAACAGTGCGGCGCCACCCGTCAGGTACGGGTTCAGGCTCTCGTGGTTGCCCCCCTCGCTCTCGGCGAGCAGGTTCAGGACGGGGAGTGCGGCGGCAGTGTTCATGGTCGGCGGGACCTTCTCGGCTCGGGTGAACGGACCAGGGGTTCTTCCGGGCCGGTGAAGGCCCACCTGTCATCGTACGGGGGCTTACCCGACAACCGCTCGGCGGCCCACCGCCGCTGACCGGGCGTGAGCCTGAACCGGGGCGGCGGTGCTCAGTTGCCGCGGAAGGCCCGCGCCATGATCCAGACCAGCAGGCCGACGCCGACGAACGACGCCACCACGATGATCCGCAGGAACAGGCCCGGGCCGGCCTCGTTGGAGATGGGCGCGGCCAGGCTGACAAGCGCGTCGGTGGACATCTGCGGGGCTCCTCGAACTGCTCGGTACCGGGGCCGGGGCCGGTCTCGGTTCTCCAGGGCATTCAGGGTAGACCGGCCTCACACCGGCGGCGCCCACCGGCCCCTGCGGCGTGGCCCGGCCCGCGCGTACGCTGGCCGCGGGGACGAGTACGCAACCGCGGACGTTGCAAGGACAGTCGTTGCAGGCGTAGACCAGCGGGGGCCGGCCGCCGGGCCGGGGCCGCCGTCGACCAGGAGGTACTCAGACCATGACCGACCCGACCGCGAAGACCCCGAGCCGGCGCCGTCAGCGCTTCCCCGACATCTCCACCCGCGCCTGGGAGCACCCCGCGGACCGTTCCGCCCTGGTCGCCCTGCGCAAGCTCACCGGCTTCGACGACGTCCTGAGGAAGCTCGCCGGGCTGGTGTCCGAGCGCTCGATCCGGCTGATGTTCCTGGCCACCGCCGTGAAGACCTCCGAGCGCCAGTTCCCCGAGCTGTACGACATGGTGCGCGACGCCGCCTACGTGCTCGACCTGGAGCAGGTCCCGGACCTGTACGTCACCCAGGACCCGACGGTCAACGCGTACTGCATCGGCATCGACACCCCGATCATCGTGATCACCAGCGGCCTGATCGAGCTGCTCGACGAGGAGGAGCTGCGCTCGGTCATCGGCCACGAGGTCGGCCACGCGATGTCCGGCCACGCGGTCTACCGGACGATGCTGATGATCCTCACCAACATCGCCACCCGGGTCGCCTGGGTGCCGCTCGGCAACCTGGCGATCATGGCGATCGTCACCGCGCTCAAGGAGTGGTTCCGCAAGGCGGAGCTGTCCAGCGACCGGGCCGGCCTGCTCGCCGGGCAGGACGTCCAGGCGTCCATGCGCGCCCTGATGAAACTGGCCGGCGGGCACAACCTGGCCGAACTGAACGTCGACGCCTTCCTGGAGCAGGCCGAGGAGTACGACAAGGCCGGCGACCTGCGCGACGGCGTGCTCAAGCTGCTCCAACTGCTGCCGCAGAGCCACCCGTTCGCGGTGGTACGGGTCGCCCAGCTGAAGAAGTGGGCGGAGAGCGACGAGTACCGCTCGATCCTGGCCGGCGCCTACCCGCGTCGCACGGACGACCCGGACACCTCGGTCGGCGAGCAGTGGAAGGCCGCCGCCGACCACTACACGACCTCGGTGAAGGAGAGCAAGGACCCGCTGATGGGCCTGATCCGCGACGTGGCCGGCGGCGCCGCGACCGTCGGCGGCAAGCTCCGCGACACCTTCGCCGACACGTTCACCGGCGGCTCCCGCGGCGGCTCCGCCACCCGCGAGGACGGCCGCACCGACCGGGGCGAGCGCACCGACGGCTGACCCGCCGCACCCGCGCCGACGGCCGGTGCGCCCCGCCCGGGGTCACCGGCCGTCGGCCTGCCGGGGCCTACCCCGGCTGCCAGTGGTACACCGCCACCCCCGCCCCGTCCGCCACCCGCCGGTACCCGCCGCCGTCGACCAGGCCGGCCAGGAACCGCCGCTGCTCCGCCACCGGCACCGGGAAGGCGTCCGGCTCCTCCAGCACCGCCACCCACTCCGCCACCGGCCGCCCCCAGCCGCCCGGCCCGCCCACCCCGCCCGGCGGCGTCAGGTACGGGAACAGCGACACCGCGCAGCGCCCGGTCAGCTGCGGCGCCAGGCGGTTGGCGGCGGCCACCCGGGCGCCGTCCGGGACGACCGCCAGCACCCGGCGCACCTGCGCCGCCCGCCCGTCGCCCCGCCGGGCCTCCCCCGACAGCACGCCCGCCACCGGGCCGGTCGCGGTCAGCGCCACCGTGACGGCGAGCATCCCCGCCGCCACCGGCAGCCCCCGGCCCAGCCGGCCCAGCCGGGGCAGCCGGGGCAACAGCAGGCCCACCCCGTGCAGCCCCGCCGTGCACAGCAGCGGCACCAGCACCGCGTCGTAGTGCTGCCCGGTGCGCCAGAACGCCGGATTGACCACCCAGAACCGGGCCGCCAGCAGCACGCCCGCCAGCAGCACCAGCGGCGAGCGCAGCGCCAGCAGCAGCGTCGGCGCCAGCAGCAGCAGGACGGTCAGCGCCTTGACCTCCGGGAACAGCAGCCGGACCACCGGGTTCCCGCCGTCGAACTCCCCCATGTGCGCGTACGTGTACTCGCCGCCCGGGTTCACCGCCGGGATCACCACCAGGGTGACCAGCAGCCCGGCCGCCACCGCCACCAGCACGGTGACCGCCCCCAGCCGGCGCCGCCCGCGCCACCACACGTAGCCGCCGACCGCCGCGACCAGCAGCGCCTGGTCCTCCTTGACCAGCAGCAGCGGCAGCGCCCACGCCACCGCCGGGCCGTACCGCTCCCGGGCCAGCGCCACCACCGCGGCCGCCGCGAGCGGCACCGCGAAGGCCACCTCGTGGAAGTCGAACGCCACCGCACTCTGCAACCCCGCCGACAGCCCGTACGCGACCCCGGCGACCGCCCCGCCCGCCGGCCCCAGCACCCGCACCGCGTACGCCGTCACCGGCACCGCGGACAGCGCCACCAGCACCGCCTGCGCCACCAGCAGCGTGCCGGGGCCCGGCCAGAGCCGGTAGAACGGCGCCAGCACCGCCAGCACCGGGCTGAAGTGGTCGCCCAGGAGGTTGAAGCCCGTACCCTTCAGCGCGACCACCGGTGCTTCGAGCCGGGAGTAGGCGCGCACCGCCTCCTCGAAGATGCCCAAGTCGAAACCCGAACTCTCCAACCGGGCGTGCCGGGTGAGCGAGACCGCCGCGTACAGCGGGGCGAACAGGGCGGCCACCGACCACGGCAGCACACGTCGGAAATCCATGGTCCGGACGCTAGGAATTCCGCACTGAAGGGAAACTGAGGAAAGCTGAGGAAAACTTCAGTTCGGATATCCCGGGCAAGCCGGTCATGGCCGTTGCGGGAAAACTGAATTCCACCAAGGATGGGCGTCATGCGGCTACTGATCGTCGAGGACGAGGAGCGGCTCGCGCAGTCCCTGAGACAGGGACTGGCGGCCGAGGGATACGCGGTCGACCTGGCGGCCGACGGCGTCCAGGGGCTCGAACTCGCCCTCGTCGAGCCATATTCGGTGATCGTGCTCGATCTGATGCTGCCCGGCCTCAACGGCTTCAAGGTCTGCCGCGAACTGCGCGGCGCCGGGAATTCCGTACCGATTCTGATGCTCACCGCGAAGAACGGCGAGTACGACGAGGCCGAGGCGCTGGACTGCGGCGCCGACGACTTCCTCAGCAAACCGTTCTCCTACGTCGTGCTCACCGCCCGGCTGCGCGCCCTGCTGCGCCGCGGCGCCGTCGCCCGCCCACCGGTGCTCGCGGTCGGCGCGCTGCGGATCGACCCGGCGGCCCGCCGCTGCACCGCCGCCGACCGACAGGTCCGGCTCACCACCAAGGAGTTCGCCGTGCTGGAGTGCCTGGCCCACCGACCCGGCGAGGTGATCCCCAAGGGCGGCATCCTGGACACCGTCTGGGACGCCGCCTTCCGGGGCGACGTGAACATCGTCGAGGTCTACATCGCCGCCCTGCGGCGGAAACTGGACGTGCCCGGCATCGGCTGCCGGATCGAGACGGTGCGCGGCGCCGGATACCGGCTGGTGCCCGATGCGCGCTGACCGCCTCCACCCGCTGCTGCGCCCCTGGCACCGCTCCTCGCTCCGCATCCGCGCCGCCCTCGGCGCGGCCCTCGCCTCGGTGCTGGCCTTCTCGGTGGCCAGCCTCTGGGTCGGCGGCGCGGTCCACGACCAGTGGACGGCCGTCACCGAGAAGCAGGCCGAGCGCAGCATCCAACTCGTCACCCACGACATACCCGGCGGTTCACAGACCTGGGTCGAATCCCTGCAGGAGTCCTTCGTCCTGGTCCTGGCGGACGGACGGCTGGCGTTCCCGGTCCGCCCCTGGGACGCCGGCCGCGTCTGGAACGACACCCGCACGAACGCCTCCTGGGTCCAGGCCAGCACCCTGCTGGAGGAGTACGCCGGTCTGCCGGTCGAACCCTTCGCCAAGATGCCGTCCTACCCCCAGAACGCCACACCGGGCCGCACCGACCGGATCCGGATCCACCTGCCCGTCCACACCCGGCTGTGGCACCCGCCGCGGAGCGGCCCCGACCTCACCGACCGGGACGTCACCCTGCTCAAGCGGATCACCGACCAGGCGTCCTCGGAGGCGCTGGAGAAGTACACCGGCATCGCGGGCCTGCCGGCCCAGCGCGTCACCGTCTACCTGCTGGTCAACCCCACCGCCGCCGACCAGGCCGAGGACCGGACCACCGGCATCCTGCTGCGCTACGTACTGCCCGCCGCGACCCTGTTCACCGCCCTGATCGCCTGGCTGGTCACCGGCCTGGCGCTGCGCCCGGTGGAGTCGATCCGCCGGGGCATGGCCCGGATCGGCGCCGGCGCCTTCCACGAGCGCGTCCCGGTGCCGCCCTCGCGGGACGCCATCGCGCGGCTGGCCGAGACCACCAACACCACGCTCGGCCGCCTGGAACACGCGATCGACGAGCAGCGCCGGCTGGTCTCGGACGCCTCGCACGAGCTGCGCAGCCCACTGGCCGCACTGCGCAACTCGCTGGAGGTGCCGCTGGCCCACCCGGCGGGCGTGGAGTGGCCGCAGGTGGTGCGCGACGCGCTCACCGACACCGAGCGGCTGCAACTGCTCACCGACGACCTGCTGCTGCTCGCCGCCGTCGAGGAGCCCACCGGGCCGCTCGGCGGCGAGCCGGTGGACCTCGCCGACCTGGTCGGCGAGCAGCTCGGCGAACGCACCCACCTGCCCTCCGGCGGGCCCGCCTTCCTGGCCGTCTCCCTGGAGCCCGCACCCGTCCCGGGCAGCGAACTGCGGCTGGGCCGGCTGGTGCGCAACCTGCTCGACAACGCCGCCCGGCACGCCCGCACCGCCGTAGCCGTCTCGGTGACCGTCGAGGACGGGCACGCCGTGCTGACCGTCACGGACGACGGCCCGGGCATCCCGCCGGAGGACCGGGAGCGGGTCTTCGACCGGTTCGTCCGGCTGGACGACGCCCGATCCCGCGACGCCGGCGGCGCCGGCCTGGGCCTCGCCCTGGTCCGCTCGATCGCCCGCGGCGTCCACGGCACCGCCGCCTTCACCGACCCGCCGTCGCCCGGCCCGGGCGCCCGCGCGGTGGTCCGCCTCCCGCTCGCCGCCGGCGCCCCGGACAGGACCTGACTAAGGCGCGAGCACCCCGCACACCTGCCAGGCCGGCTGCGCGTGGTTGCCCGGGTCGATCGGCGCCGGCGGCGGGACCCGGGTGCCCTGCGGGGTGGCCAGCACCGGCTGGAGGAAGCCGGCCATCGAGGTGGTGCAGGGCTCCGGCCCGGCCTGGACCACCGAGTCCACCAGCCGCAGCTGGGCCGAGGCCAGGTCGACCCGGTCGAACTGGAAGGTCAGCTGCCGCCGGACGGTCTCCAGGGTCACCGGCGCACCGGCCGCGGCTCCGGCCGGCTTCAGCGCGTAGACGAAGGTGTGGTCGGTGGTGATCTGCAGCGTGCCGCCGTCGGCCTCGTCGATCCGCATCGCGCCGGTCACCTTCACGGTGTCGGCGGCCAGCGCGACCTGCGCCGGGTCGAAGCGCACCAGCCAGCCGGTCAGCGCGTGGTGCCGGTCGTCGACCGGCTGGGTCACGCTGGTGTCGAACTGGGCCTGCTCCCCGGGGGTGACGAAGGCCCGCACGTCGGCGGTCGCGCCCTGGACGAGGGTGGCCGGGGCCAGCGAGGAGGCCACCAGGTAGCGCTGGACGGTGTCGAGCGCCTTGGTCACCTCGACCCGGCTGAAGTGCTCGGTGGCGGCCCCGGTCGGGGTGCCCAGTCCGATCGCCCCGTCGCTGTACCCGACCGGCAGCGCGGCGAACGGGTTGGCCGGGTCGGCGACCGGCCGGACCACCGAGGCCGGGGTCAACGCGACCAGGCTGACGGTCAGTTGGCTGCCCTCGGGCCGGGCCGAGATCCGGTTCGGCGAGCTGACCCCGAAGTACACCGCGGCCCCGAAGGCCAGCAGCACGAGCAGCAGCAGCGCGAGCGCCTGCCGCGGCACGCTGCCCAGCGGGCCGAACCGCACCCGCGGGCGGGTGGCCCGGCCGAAGGACCCGGCCAGCCGCTCCCGGGCGGACAGCTCCTGGATCCGGGCAGCCCGGACGAAGGATTCGTCGAAGACGACGGACCGGTACTCGTCCTCATTGCCGGAACCACCGTCGGGCGCACCCTCAGGAGGCTCTCGCGGGTCACCCATGACACCAGGGTAAGGCGCGCCGTCGCCCCTCCACGAGGGTGCGACCGCAGATTCCCGGGAACGCCCCGCAACCGCCCGCCCCGGCGCGCACCACCCCTGCGCCACGCCCTACGACGTCACCCCGCAGGTGCCGTGACCACGAGCGACGGCTCGGCGGGCGCGGGCCTCGGGTCGGTCCCGGGGCTGCTGCTGCCGGACTCCGGGCGCCGGGGCGCGCCGGAGGAGCCGCCCACGCCCTGGTAGATCGCCGCGACCGCGACGGCCACCAGGCTCACGCCCATGATCACGGCGAGCACCCAGGCCACCGGCCGGTGCCAACGCTGCTGGGCCACGTACCGCCCGCGCCCGCGCGCCGGGTCGTAGCCGCGTCGGCGGCGGCCCGGGCGGCCGGGCGCCCGGCCGGGGCCCGACCAGGGATCGGAGTACAGGTGGTCGTCGTCGAGTCCGCTCGGGTGCGGGCGCAGCTCCAGCGGCAGCCCGTCCCCGGCGGTGACGTCATAGCCCCAGACCGGGCCCGCGGTGTCCGGCTCGAACCGGGCCTCGGCGGCGGCGAGCTGCCGCTCCTTGGCCGTCGGCTCGTGCACGGCGGCGGACCGGACGAAGGCCTCATCGAAGACCACGGTGGCGAACTCGTCGTCCGCACCACCGTGGTCGGCGCCGTCGGGGTACGGCGAGCCCCCCACATCGTCAGCCACGGCTTCAGCGTATTACCGGGCGGCCGATTTGTCTGTGGCTCATCGCAGTTGGTCCGTCACACGTGTGACGCGGGCCGCCGCGGACCGCCCCGGGGCCCGGCCGGCCCGCCGCGCGGGCCGCGCTCAGCGCACGTCCGCGTCCCCGCCCACGGTCTGCGTCGCCTCGCCGCGCACGTGCCCGTCACCAGTGACGATGTACTTGGTGCTGGTCAGCTCGGGCAGGCCCATCGGGCCGCGGGCGTGCAGCTTCTGGGTGGAGATGCCGATCTCCGCGCCGAAGCCGAACTCGGCGCCGTCGGTGAAGCGGGTGGAGGCGTTGACGGCCACCGTGGTCGAGTCGACCAGCCGGGTGAAGCGCCGGGCGGCGGCCTGCGAGGTGGTGACGATCGCCTCGGTGTGGCCGGAGGACCAGCGGCGGATGTGCTCGACGGCGGCGTCCAGCGAGGGCACCACGGCCGCGGCCAGGTCGTAGGACAGGTACTCGGCGCCCCAGTCCTCGTCGGTGGCGGGCACCACGGTGGCGGCGCCGCCCTCGGCGGCCTTGCGCACCGCGTCGTCGCCGTGCACGGTCACCCCGGCCTCGGCGAGGGCGGCCAGCGCGAGCGGCAGGAAGGCGTCCGCGACGTCCTGGTGGACGAGCAGCGTCTCGGCCGCGTTGCAGACGCTGACCCGCTGCGCCTTGGAGTTCAGCAGGATGCCGACGGCCATCGCCAGGTCGGTCTGCGCGTCCACGTAGACGTGGCAGTTGCCGGTGCCGGTCTCGATCACGGGCACGGTCGAGCCCTCGACCACCGTGCGGATCAGCGAGGCCCCGCCGCGCGGGATCAGCACGTCGACCAGGCCGCGGGCCCTCATCAGCTCCTGGACGGAGTCCCGGCTCTCGCCCGGGACGAGCTGGACGGCGTCGGCGGGCAGCCCGGCCGCGGCGACCGCGTCCCGCAGGACGGCGACCAGCGCGGTGTTGGAGCGGTAGGCGGAGGCCGAGCCGCGCAGCAGCACGGCGTTGCCGGACTTGAGGCAGAGCGCGGCGGCGTCCACCGTGACGTTCGGCCGGGCCTCGTAGATGATGCCGACCACGCCGAGCGGCACCCGCACCTGGCGCACGTCCAGGCCGTTGGGCAGGGTGTAGCCGCGCAGCACCTCTCCGACCGGGTCGGGCAGGCCGACGACGTCGCGCACGTCGGAGGCGATCGCGGCGATCCGCTCGTGGTCGAGGCTCAGCCGGTCGATCACCGACTCGGCGGTGCCGGCCGCGCGGGCGCGGGCCACGTCCTCGGCGTTGGCGGCGGTGATCTCGGCGCTGCGGGCCACCAGGGCGTCCGCGATCGCCAGCAGCGCGGCGTCCTTCGCCCTGCGCGGCAGCGGGGCGAGCGCGGCGGCGGCCTCCCGGGCTCGGCGCGCTACGGCGAGGACGGGGCTGTCGGCGGTGGCGAGGTCGCTGCTCATGCGCCAAGGGTAGCGACTGCGCAGGGCCCGCCGAGCGGCCATTTCGCCCGGTGAGACGGCCTGGCGGGACGGTTCTCCCCTGTGGCTCACCCGTCTCCGGGCCTCATTCCGGGGACCGCGCCCGGGGGCGTCCCCCTCATTCCGGGGACCGTGCCCGGGGGCGTCCCCCTCAGTACGGGTGCACCCCGCCCAGGTGCGGCGGCGGATCGCCGAAGCCCTCCGCCACCCGCTTGTGGTACGTCGCCCGGTCGACCACCTCCAGGCCGACGATCTCCCACGGCGGCAGGTTCGCGGTGACCTTGTGCTCGCCCCACAGCCGCAGCGCTATCGCCGCCGCGTCGTGCAGGTCCCGGGCCTGCTCCCAGTACCGGATCTCGGCGTGGTCGGCGGCGTAGCGGGCGGTGAGGAAGAACGAGTGGTCGTGCGCCAGCCGCTCCAGCGAGGCCCGCAGCGAGGACAGCGGGGTGACCTGCCCGGACACGCTCAGCACCACGTGCCAGAGCCGGGCCTGCTCGGGCACGGTGGGCGGCTCCCCCGGGTCCGCGTGCTGCGACCGCGGCCTGCGCATCCCGCCGGGCCCCTGCGGCGGCGGACCGGCCGGCTCGGCGGGTCCGTCCCCGCGTCCGCCGTCGATGCTGGTCAGCCGCCGGCCCGCCGTCCCTGCGGTCAGCGTTGCCTCGCTTCTGCGTTCCACCGGCGGCCTCCTGTTCGGCGATGTCGTGTCGTCCCCCGCACCGGACCCGCCGGCCCGCGGCCGACCGGTACGGCTGCACCGCTCCTCGCCCGCGGCCGGGCCGCTCCCCGTGCGGAGCGGCCCGCCCACCGCGCTCTGCCGATCGGCCGGTACCGGCACACCGGCCGGTCAGCCGCGCAGAACGACCAGGTCGTCGCGGTGGACGACCTCACGCTCGTACGCGGCGCCGAACTCCTGGGCCAGGTCACGGGTGGACCGGCCGAGCAGGCGGGGCAACTCCCTCGCATCAAAGTTGACCAGTCCGCGAGCCACGATGTGGCCGTTTTCGGCAAGAAGGTCCACCGGATCACCCGCCGTGAACTCCCCGTCCACCTTGGTGACCCCGGCGGGCAGCAGCGAGGCGCCGCCGGAGACGACGGCCGTGACGGCGCCCGCGTCGAGGTGCAGGGCGCCGCGCGGGCTGCTCGCGTGGGCCAGCCAGAGCATCCGGTCGGAGGTGCGGCTGCCGGTGCGCAGGAACAGGGTGCCGGTGCGCCGTCCGGCCAGCGCGTCGGCGGCCTGGCTGGCGGCGGTGAGCACCACCGGGATGCCCGCGCCGGTGGCGATCCGGGCCGCCTCGACCTTGGTGACCATGCCGCCGGTGCCGACGCCGGCCTTGCCCGCGCTGCCGATCTCGACGCCGTCGAGGTCGTGCGGGCCGCTCACCTCGTCGATCCGGCTGGTGCCGGGCCGGGCCGGGTCGCCGTCGTAGAGGCCGTCCACGTCGGAGAGCAGCACGAGCAGGTCGGCCCGGACCAGGTGGGCGACCAGCGCGGCCAACCGGTCGTTGTCCCCGAACTTGATTTCGGCGGTGGCGACGGTGTCGTTCTCGTTGACGATCGGCATCGCGCCCATCGCCAGCAGCTGGTCGAGGGTGCGGTAGGCGTTGCGGTAGTGGGCGCGCCGGCTGGCGTCCTCGGCGGTGAGCAGCACCTGGCCGACCCGGATGCCGTACCGGGCGAAGGAGGCGGTGTAGCGGGCGACCAGCAGGCCCTGGCCGACGCTGGCGGCGGCCTGCTGACGGGCCAGGTCCTTGGGCCGCTTGTCCAGGCCGAGCGGGGCCAGGCCGGCGGCGATGGCGCCGGAGGAGACGAGGACGACCTCGGGCGCGTCCGGGCGGCTGCGCACCTTGGCGAGCGCGTCGACCAGGGCGTCGACCCGGTCGGCGTCCAGGCCGCCGGCCGCCGTGGTGAGGGAGGAGGAGCCGACCTTGACGACGATCCGCCGGGCGGTCAGCACCTCCTCGCGCAGTGAGTCCTCGCTCATCTCGCTGTACGCCCTTCCGGTGTGGTGCGGGTGCGGCGGGCCGGGCCCGGCCGTCACCCCCGAAATCTACGCGATCCGCGCAGGTCGCCCGCAGGGTGTTTCACCGTCCGGACCCGCCCCGGCCACGGCGCCGCCACGGCCGGATCGCCGGTCCGGACGGCCGGCGGGCCGGGGCCGGTACGGTCCCTGACCGCGGGCCCGACGAAAGTGACGCCCCGTCGGTTCCGAACGGGGGCCGGACACGCGAACGGCCCCCACCGCCCCGGAGGGTGGTGGGGGCCGTTCGCCCAGGCCGGCTCGGGACGCGTCCCGCCGGCCGGGTCACTCCTCGTCGTCGCCCTCGTCGATGGCGGCCGGGCGGGTGCTGGAGAGCGCCTCGAAGGCGAGGAACTCGGCCTCGGCCGCGTCCCGGCCCTTCTGCTTCTCGCGGCGGCGGTCGACCGCCGGGCGCGGGCTCTCCAGGCGGTGGTCCTCACCGCGGCGGCCGAGCATCTCGGCGCCGGCGGCCATGGTCGGCTCCCAGTCGAAGACGACGGCGTTCTCGTCCGGGCCGATGATGACGGTGTCGCCCTCGTGCGCCCCGACCTTCCACAGCTTGTCCTCGACGCCGAGGCGGGCCAGCCGGTCGGCGAGGTAGCCGACGGCCTCGTCGTTGGAGAAGTCGGTCTGGCGGACCCAGCGCTCCGGCTTGGTGCCGCGGATGCGGTAGGCGCCGTCCTCCTCCGTGATGGTGAAGCCCTCGTCGTCAACGGCCTTGGGCCGCAGCACGATCCGGGTCGACTCCTCGACCGGCTTGGCGGCGCGCGCCTCGGCGACGATCTGCGCCAGCGCGAAGTTCAGCTCGCGAAGGCCCTTGCGGGAGGCGGCGGAGACCTCGAACACCCGGTAGCCGCGCTCCTCCAGGGACTCCCGGGTGAGGTCGGCGATGTCCTGGCCGTCCGGCACGTCCACCTTGTTGAGCGCGACCAGGCGCGGGCGCTCCTCCAGACCGCCGTACTCGGCCAGCTCGGCCTCGATGGTCTCCAGGTCGGTCAGCGGGTCGCGGCCGGGCTCCAGGGTGGCGCAGTCCAGCACGTGCACCAGCACCGAGCAGCGCTCGACGTGCCGCAGGAACTCCAGGCCCAGGCCGCGGCCCTGGCTGGCGCCGGGGATCAGGCCGGGCACGTCGGCGATGGTGTAGACGGTGTCGCCGGCGGTGACCACGCCGAGGTTGGGGATCAGGGTGGTGAACGGGTAGTCCGCGATCTTCGGCTTGGCCGCCGAGAGCACCGAGATCAGCGAGGACTTGCCGGCGCTCGGGTAGCCGACCAGGGCCACGTCGGCGACGGACTTGAGCTCCATCACGATGTCGCGGGCCTCGCCGGGCTCGCCGAGCAGCGCGAAGCCGGGCGCCTTGCGGCGGGCCGAGGACAGCGCGGCGTTGCCGAGGCCGCCACGGCCGCCCTGGGCGGCGACGAAGCTGGTGCCGTGCCCGACCAGGTCGGCCAGCACCTCGCCGTTGCGGTCCAGCACCACGGTGCCGTCCGGCACCAGCAGGACGAGGTCGCCGCCGTCCGCGCCGGTGCGGTGGCCGCCCGCGCCGGGCTTGCCGTTGGTGGCCTTGCGCTTGGGCGAGTGGTGGTACTCCAGCAGGGTGGTGATCTGCGCGTCGACGGTGAGGATGACGCTGCCGCCCTCGCCGCCGTTGCCGCCGTCGGGGCCGCCGAGCGGCTTGAACTTCTCCCGGTGCACGGAGGCGCAGCCGTGGCCCCCGTTACCCGCGGCGACGTGAAGTTCGACGCGGTCCACGAAGGTGGTCATGGTGTGCCTCCAGTGTGCGAAAGTCTGCTGCTACCTGCGTAAAGCATGAAGGGTGGACCGGAACATTCCGGCCCACCCTTCACTGTGAGTCTGGTGTGACTCAGGCCTCGGAGGCCACGATGTTGACGACCTTGCGGCCGCGGCGGGTGCCGAACTGCACGGCACCGGCGGTCAGCGCGAACAGGGTGTCGTCGCCACCGCGACCGACGCCCGCACCCGGGTGGAAGTGGGTGCCGCGCTGGCGCACGAGGATCTCGCCGGCGGAGACGACCTGGCCGCCGAAGCGCTTCACGCCGAGGCGCTGGGCGTTCGAGTCACGGCCGTTGCGGGTAGAGCTTGCGCCCTTCTTGTGTGCCATATCTCGCTATCCCCTTACTTGCTGACCGAGTCGATGCTGGTGATGCGCACCGCGGTGTGCTTCTGACGGTGACCCTGGCGACGGCGGTAGCCGGTCTTGTTCTTGTAGCGCAGGATGACGATCTTGTCGCCCTTGGTCTGGTCGACGACCTCGGCGTGGGCCTTCACACCGGCCAGGACCCACGGGTCGGACGTGACGGCTTCGCCGTCGACGATCAGGATGGTCGAGAGCTCGACCGAGTCACCCGGCTTGGCCTCGATACGGTCGATCTCCAGCACGTCGCCGACGGCGACCTTGTGCTGGCGGCCGCCTGCGCGAACGATCGCGTACATGCGGTACCTGCTTTCCTTACTCGGTCGGAACTCCCGACGCCAGCCACCTGGGTACGGACACAGGGGCCTCTCCCCGCCCGCTGCCGCGCGAACGCGGCGCTTCGGGAAGGTGATGTGCTCGGGAGCGTGTGGCGTAGACACGCCGAGGGTCAAGAATACGGACCGGCCGCCCGGGGGGCAAACCGGCCCGTACGGCCCGGGGCGGGAAGGGTCCCGCCCCGGGCGCGTGGGCACTACTCGGCCGCCGTATCACCTTCGGCGGCCGCCGCCTTCTTGGCCGCCGCGCTCGTCCGCTTGGTCGCGGTCTTGCGGGCGGTGGTCTTCTTGGCCGCCGTGGTCGTCTTCTTGGCGGCGGTCTTCTTCGCGGCGGTCTTGCGGGCGGCCCGCTTCTTGGGCGCCGGAGCCTCCTCCGCGGGCGGCTCCTCGGCCTCGGCCTCGGTGGCCGGGGCCTCCGCCGCCGGAGCCTCGACGACGGCCTCCGCGGTCTCGACGGCCGGGGCCTCCGCCGCGGGCGCCTCGACGACGGCCTCCACGGCCTCGACGGCCTCGGGCGTCGCCACGGCCGGGGCGACCGGGTTGGCGGCCTCCAGGGCCGCCTCCAGCGCCGCGTCGGCCCGCGCCTGGAGCACCACGATCTCGGCCTCGCCCGGCGCCCCGGCCGGAGCCGTCGCCTTGCGGACCGCGCGGCGGCGGGTGCGGCCGGCCGGAGCCGCCGGGGCGGCGGGGATCTCGACCAGGTCCGGCTGGGCGGCCGGGGCCTCCTCGACGGCCTCCGCCTCGACGCCCGGGACCTCCAGGGCCAGCTGGCCCTCGATCTCCTCGCGCACCGGCTCGCCCTCGACGACCACCTCGGCCACCGCGGCCTCGACGGCCTGCGGCTCCTCGACGGCCGCCCCGCCCTTGCCCCGGCGACGGCGCTTGCTGCTGCCCGCGGCCGCCTCGGCCGACACGGCCGGGGTGTGGACGTGGGCGCTCGGCTGCTCCATGTGAACGATCACGCCGCGGCCGTTGCAGTGCACGCACGGCTCGGAGAAGGACTCCAACAGGCCCTGGCCGACCCGCTTGCGGGTCATCTGGACCAGGCCCAGCGAGGTGACCTCGGCCACCTGGTGCTTGGTCCGGTCCCGGCCCAGGCACTCCAGCAGTCGGCGCAGCACCAGGTCCCGGTTGGACTCCAGCACCATGTCGATGAAGTCGATCACGATGATGCCGCCGAGGTCGCGCAGCCGCAGCTGGCGCACGATCTCCTCGGCCGCCTCGATGTTGTTGCGGGTGACCGTCTCCTCCAGGTTGCCGCCCTGACCGACGAACTTCCCGGTGTTGACGTCGATGACGACCATCGCCTCGGTGCGGTCGATCACCAGCGAACCGCCGCTGGGCAGCCAGACCTTGCGGTCCAGCGCCTTCATCAGCTGCTCGTCGATCCGGTAGGTGGCGAACACGTCCACCTCGGAGGTCCACCGCTGGAGCCGCTCGGCGAGGTCCGGGGCCACGTTGGAGACGTAGTCGTGGATGGTGCTCCACGCCTCGTCGCCGGAGACGATGACCTTGGTGAAGTCCTCGTTGAAGATGTCGCGGACGACCCGGACGGTCATGTCCGGCTCGCCGTACAGCAGCGCGGGGGCGTTGCCGGTCGCGGCCTTCTTCTGGATGTCCTCCCACTGCTGCTGCAGCCGCTGGACGTCGCGGGTCAGCTCGTCCTCGGAGGCGCCCTCGGCGGCGGTGCGCACGATGACGCCCGCGTCGTCCGGGACGATCTTCTTGAGGATCTGCTTCAGCCGGGCGCGCTCGTTCTCGGGGAGCTTGCGCGAGATGCCGGTCATCGAGCCCTCGGGCACGTAGACCAGGTAACGGCCGGGCAGCGAGATCTGGCTGGTCAGGCGGGCGCCCTTGTGGCCGATCGGGTCCTTGGAGACCTGCACCAGCACGGACTGGCCGGACTTCAGCACCGACTCGATCCGGCGCGGGCCACCGTGGCCCAGCGCACCGAAGTTGACCTCGCCGGCGTACAGCACGGCGTTGCGGCCCTTGCCGATGTCGACGAAGGCGGCCTCCATCGACGGCAGCACGTTCTGGACCTTGCCCAGGTAGACGTTGCCGACGTACGAGGTGGCCTGCTCCTTGTTGACGTAGTGCTCGACCAGCACGCCGTCCTCGAGGACGCCGATCTGGGTCCGCTGGCCGTTCTGGCGCACCACCATGACGCGCTCGACCGACTCGCGGCGGGCCAGGAACTCGGCCTCGGTGATGATCGGCACCCGGCGGCGGCCCAGCTCGCGGCCCTCGCGGCGGCGCTGCTTCTTCGCCTCCAGACGGGTCGAGCCCTTGATGGACTGCACCTCGTCCGGGTCGAAGGACGGCTCGGTGGAACGGCGGCGCGGCTCGCGCACCTTCACCACCGTGCGGACCCCGTCCTCGGTGGTCTCGGCGGTCTCGACGGCACCGGCCTCACCGCTGCGGCGGCGACGACGGCGACGACGGCGGGACGAGGACAGGCCGGCGGCCAGGTCGTCGTCGTCCTCGACGTCCTCCTCGACGTCCGCGGCCGGCTCCTCGACGACGGACTGCCCGGTCTCGACGGCCTCGGCCTCGAACTCCTCGGCCTCGCCACGGCGACGACGGCGGCCGCCCCGACGGCGACGGCGCGACGGACGGTCGTCCTCCCACTCGCCCTCGGTCTCCGGACCGGCGACGGGGGCCTCGACGACGGGCGCCTCGACCGGCACCTCGACGACCCGCTCGACCGGCTTCGCCTTCTCGGCGGCCTTCGCCCGCTCGATGACCTTGGCCTTCTCAGCCTTCTCGGCCTTCTCGGCGGCCTTCCTCTCGGCGGCCTTCGAACGGCTCGGCGGCTGCACCCGCACCGAAGTGCGCACCCGGCGGCGGCGGCCGACGCCGCTGTACTCGAACTCGTCCTCCTCGCGCTGCGCGGCGACCGGAGCCTCCACCGGCGCCGGAGCGGCGGCGGGCTGCTGCGGCGCCTGCGGCTGCGCGGCGGGGGCCGGGCCGGCGGCGGGCTCCTGGAACACCGGAGCCTGGAAGATCGCGGTGGACGGGCGGACCGCACGGCGGCGCACCCGGTGGGTCGGCTCGGCGACCGGCGCGGGCTGGACGGCCACGGGCTCCTCGACCGGCTCCTCCTCGACGGGCTCCTCCGCGACGGCGGGCTCCTCGACGGAGGTCTCGACGACCGGCGCGGCCTCGACCACGCGGCGGCGACGGGCCCGGCGGGCCGGAGCGGCGGGGGCCTCCTCGACAGCCTCCTCGGCGGCGGGGGCCTCGGCCACCGGGGCGGCGGCAGCGGGCTCCTCGGCCGGGGTCTCGGCGGCGGCCGGCGCCCCGGCGGGCGCCTCGGCGCGCTTGCGGGTGCGGCGGGCCCGGACCGGCTTCTCGGCCACCGGCTCGGCGGCCGGCTCAGCGGCGTTCTCGACCGGCTTCGCGGTCGCCTTCGCGCTCGCCTTCGCGGTCGTCTTCTCGGCGGCGGCCGGCTCGGTGGCCACGACCGGGGTCGTCTCCGGCGTCCCGGCCGGAGCCTCGGCGCGCTTGCGGGTCCGGCGGGCCCGGACCGGCTTCTCGGCCACCGGCTCGGCGGCCGGTGCGGCCTGCGCCTCGGCGACGGGCGCCTCGGCCGGAATGACCGTCTCGGCCGTCTCGGCGGCCGCACCCTGCGGGGTGCCCGCCGGGCGGGACACCGCACGGCGACGGCGGCGCGGCGGCGCCGCGGAGGTGCCCTCGCCGCCGGTCGCGGCGGTCTCGTTCTGTTCCGTCGCCGCGTTCTGCTGCGGATCGGTGTTATCGAGCATGCGGGTGGATCTCCCGTCAGGCCCCCGGGCTCCACATCCGGGCACGGCACGGCACCCGTGGCCGGCCGGCATCGTGACGATGCTCGGGCCGGACCCTTTCACGGTGCCGCCGCGCGGACGCGAGGCCGCACAGGGGCTCGTAGTCTCGCTCGGCGCCCCGCCGCTCGGCGGGGTGTCGAAAGTCTTCTGGTCTGACCAGTCTTCTGAGGTTTTCCCAAGCTGCGCCGTTCCCCAACCCCGGGTGGCTCCCGGACGGGGTTCCCGGGCCCACCGACCTTCCTGGTCGGCGGGCCTCAGGTGGCCGGCCTGTGCTGCGACGACGCTCGCTCCCCTGGGGAGCCGCGGGAACCTGGAGGACCGTCGGGCCCAGTGAGGCACTGGGCCCGGCCTCCGCCCGTCAGGCGGACGCGGCCCCGCGAACCCCGGCGGCTGTCAGCCGGCCGGAGCCGCGGCGCGGTCGAGCGCCAGCGGGTCGGTCACCGTGCCGGACTCCTCGTCGAGCGGCCCCTGCGCCAGCCTGGTCACCTCTGCGGGGACCGGCGGCGCCAGGTCGGCCGTCACACGGAGACCGGACAATACGTCGTCGGGTCGTACGGCGGGTGTGGCGTGTCGTACTACCAGGCGCAGTATCGCACAGGCACGGCCGGTCCGAACATTGCGGTCCGCTTCGGCCGCCGTGTCCGCACCGTCGACGACCTGCGGCGCGGCGATCTCGAGCACCGCCACCGGACCGCGCGCGTCGAAGACCCGCACGCCGTTCTTGGTCACGCGTTCGACCTCGACCCGCTCCGCGGCGAGGAACACCGCGACCGCGCGGGCGGCCTCCTGCGACTCGACGCCGTCCAGCCGGAGCAGCCACTCGGAGGCCTCCAGGCGCTCCACGAAGTTCGGCGTCCGGACCTCGACCGCGTCGATCACGTCCAGTCCGGTCGGCAGCGACTCGTCCAGCTGTGCCCGCAGTTCCTCCGGGTCACGGAGGGCGGCCAGGCCGATCTCCAGGTACTCCGCCTCGCTCGCCACCCCGGTCGGGGCCGCGTTGGCGTAGGACACCTTCGGGTGCGGGGTGAAGCCGGCCGAATAGGCCATCGGCACGGCGGACCGGCGCAGGGCGCGCTCGAAAGCGCGCTGGAAGTCGCGGTGGCTGGTGAAGCGGAGCCGGCCGCGCTTGGTGTAGCGGAGACGGATCCGCTGCACCGTCGGCGCGGGCGGAGGACCGTCGGGCGTACGGCGTGCCAGGGTCGCTCAGTCCTTAGTCAGTTGTCCCCGTCCGGCGCGACGGCTGCCGCCGCTGTCCGGACTCTGTCACCTCAAAGGGTACGCGCCCCGCCACCCCCCTCGTCCCTCCCCTGGTCAGCCGCACCCCGACGCCCCCGGCCGGGACGCTCCGACCGAGGGGGCGGCGCCCGCAACCCCCCGGCCACCCACGGCGAGCACGTCCCCGCAGGTGGCGGGCCGTTCTGAGGCCCTCGTCCGGCGGCGGGAAAATTCCCGGAACATCCCTGATGCCGTTCCTCCGTGTTGGGACGCCCGCCCGCTAGGCAGGATTCGAGCCGTCCGAGTGCGACTCACCCGGACCCACCGACCGCACACCGGGGGTGTGCGGCATGAGGAAGGGAACCTCCATGCGCAAGATCCTCGCCGGCCTCGCAGTGACCGGCCTCCTGTTCGCGGGCGGCGTCGCCACGGCGGGCAGCGCGTCCGCGGCGCAGGCCGGCAGCTACTGCGGGACCACCTACACGACCTGGGAGCCGCTGCTGCGCGGCGGCGAGCACAACGACGCCGTCAAGGCCCTGCAGTGCGAGCTCAACTCCTCCCTGAACACCACCCCCCTGAACGTCGACGGCGCGTTCGGACAGGACACCCTGAGCAGGGTGCTGCGGTTCCAGGCCTGTACCGGCCTCTCCCAGGACGGTCAGGTCGGCGCGCAGACCTGGGCCAAGCTGGACTCCATCAGCACCTCGACCAACTGGGCCTGCTGATCCCGCATCCGGGCCCCGCCCGACGACCGGAGGACGCGGCGGCGACACCCGCCGGCCGGCGCCTCACGCACCGGCCGTCGTCCGCTCGGCGAACGCATGGAGCCCTCCCCGATTCCCGGGGAGGGCTCCATCCGTCACTTCGAGCACGTCACGCGGCCCGGACCCACTCGATCCGCGCCACCCGCGCCATCAACTAGCCCTGCGGGTCAGCCCCGTTGACCACGGCCAGCGGCAGCAGCTTCTTCCCGGTGGGACCGATCTGGATCTTGAGGTCCATCTGCGGGCACACGCCGCAATCGAAGCACGGGGTCCAACGGCAGTCGTCGACCTCGACCTCCTCCAGGGCGTCCTGCCAGTCCTCCCAGAGCCAGTCCTTGTCGAGGCCGCTGTCCAGGTGGTCCCAGGGCAGCACCTCCTCGTAGGTGCGCTCGCGGGTGGTGTACCAGTCGACGTCGACGCCGGTGCCGGCCAGGCCCTTCTCGGCGGAGGCCATCCAGCGGTCGTAGGAGAAGTGCTCGCGCCAGCCGTCGAAGCGGCCGCCGTCCTCGTAGACGGCGCGGATGACGGCGCCGATGCGGCGGTCACCGCGGGACAGCAGGCCCTCGACGATGCCGGGCTTGCCGTCGTGGTAGCGGTAGCCGATGTTCTTGCCGTACTTGCGGTCGCCGCGGATCGAGTCGCGCAGCTTGGCCAGCCGGGCATCGGTGGCCTCGGCGGACAGCTGCGGGGCCCACTGGAACGGGGTGTGCGGCTTGGGCACGAACCCGCCGATGGAGACGGTGCAGCGGATGTCGTTCTGGCCGGTGACCTCGCGGCCCTTCTGGATGACGTTCTTCGCCATCGCGCCGATCTGGAGCACGTCCTCGTCGGTCTCGGTGGGCAGGCCGCACATGAAGTACAGCTTCACCTGGCGCCAGCCGTTGCCGTAGGCGGTGGCGACGGTGCGGATCAGGTCCTCCTCCGACACCATCTTGTTGATCACCTTGCGCATGCGCTCGCTGCCGCCCTCGGGGGCGAAGGTGAGGCCCGAGCGGCGGCCGTTGCGGGACAGCTCGTTGGCGAGGTCGATGTTGAAGGCGTCGACGCGGGTGGACGGCAGCGACAGGCCGATCTTGTCGTCGCTGTAGCGGTCGGCCAGGCCCTTGGCGATGTCCCCGATCTCGGTGTGGTCGGCGCTGGACAGCGACAGCAGGCCCACTTCCTCGAAACCGGTCGCCTTCAGCCCGCGCTCCACCATCTCGCCGATGCCGGTGATGCTTCGCTCCCGCACGGGGCGCGTGATCATGCCGGCCTGGCAGAAGCGGCAGCCGCGGGTGCAGCCGCGGAAGATCTCCACGGACATCCGCTCGTGCACGGTCTCCGCGAGCGGGACGAGCGGCTGCTTCGGGTAGGGCCACTCGTCGAGGTCCATCACGGTGTGCTTGGACACCCGCCACGGCACGCCCGGGGCGTTCGGCACGACGCGCCCGATCCGGCCGTCGGCCAGGTACTCCACGTCGTAGAACTTCGGCACGTACACCCCGCCGGTACGGGCGAGGCGCAGCAGCAGCTCGTCGCGTCCACCCGGGCGGCCCTCGGCCTTCCAGCCGCGGACGAGCTCGGTGATGTCGAGCACGGCCTGCTCGCCGTCGCCGACCACCGCGCAGTCGATGAAGTCCGCGATCGGCTCGGGGTTGAACGCGGCGTGGCCGCCGGCCAGGACGATCGGGTCCTCGTCGGTGCGGTCCTTGGCCTCCAGCGGGATGCCGGCCAGGTCGAGCGCGGTCAGCATGTTGGTGTAGCCGAGCTCGGTGGAGAACGACAGGCCGAACACGTCGAAGGCCTTCACCGGGCGGTGCGCGTCCACGGTGAACTGCGGGACGTCGTGCTCGCGCATCAGCGCTTCGAGGTCCGGCCAGACGCTGTAGGTGCGCTCGGCGAGCACGCCCTCGCGCTCGTTGAGCACCTCGTAGAGGATCATGACGCCCTGGTTGGGCAGGCCGACCTCGTAGGCGTCGGGGTACATCAGCGCCCAGCGGACGTCGCAGGCGTCCCAGTCCTTGACGGTCGAGTTGAGCTCGCCGCCGACGTACTGGATCGGCTTCTGGACGTGCGGGAGGAGGGCCTCCAGGCGTGGGAAGACCGATTCGACAGTCATGTACTAGGAACCCTTACGACGTGATTCGGTGCCGCGCGCATCGGCAGGCGACGGCGGGGAGGGGTGACCCTCAAGGGTAGCCCAATCCGGGGAAAGGCCCGCTGGCTCACCCCCGGGCTCACCGACGCCCGGCCCGGGCACCCGCCCGCGCTCCGGCGCGGCCGCCCCTCCCCGGCCCGCCCCGGCACACGCAGTGCGCGCCCGCCGCCCGGCGCCGTCCGCCGTTGACATGCCCGGACCACCCATGCGGTACTGACAGGGCCCCGCCAGAGACCTCTGCACCCCTTCCGGACAAGGGAGTTGGGCCGTACGCTCAACCCTCGCCGACTCCCCCGGCGACCCGTCCCCGGCGCGCAGGGCCCCGCCCCCCGGCCCCGCAGGTCGCGTCCGTCGGCGCCCCCGCGCGCCCCGGCGGCCCGACAAGCCAGGCGGCCGCGCGGCCACGCGGCCACGCCCTAGGAGAGCCATGACCGACACCGACCGGCGGGTTCGCCCGCCCCGGCCCCTCGGCAGCCGGGCCGCCCGCTACCCCGCGCCGGCCCAGGCCGAGGCCGCGGCCCGGCGGCTCGCGCTGCGCCACCCGGAGCGGTGCCGGCTGCGCGAGGTGGGCCGCTCGCGGGCCGGGCGCCCGCTGCTGCTGCTGTCCGTCGACCGGGGCCCGCGCGCGGTGCTGGTCGTCGGCGGCCCGCACCCCAACGAGCCGATCGGCACAGCCGGCGCCCTGCGGCTGGCCGAGGTGCTGCTGGCGCGCCCCACCCGGCCCGGCCTGTCCTGGCACCTGCTGCTCTGCCTGGACCCGGACGGCGCCGCGCTCAACGCGGGCTGGCTGGACGGGCCGCTCACCGTGCGCCGGCACTACGAGCACTTCTTCCGCCCCTCGTTCGAGGAGCAGCCCGAACTGCTGCCGGCCGCCGACGCGGGCCGGCCCCCGATGCCGGAGAGCCTGGCGCTGACCGGCCTGATCGACGAGCTGCGCCCGTTCCTGCAGTGCTCGATGCACGGGGTGGACTTCGGCGGCGCCTTCATCCAGCTGACCGCTCCGGTGCCCGGGCTGCCCGAGCTCTTCGCCGCCTCGGTGCGCAGGGCCGGCATCCCGCTGGACGTCGACCCCTTCGACGCGGTCGGCTGGGCCAGCCCCTTCCCCGGCACCTATCTGATGCCCTCGGCGGACGGCGCGGGCCGGTCACGGGCGCTGCCGGACGAGCCGGAGCTGTCCACCTGGTCGTACGCCGGCCGTCACGGCGGGGTGACGGCCGTGCTGGAGGTGCCGATGTGGGCCGTGGACGCGGTCGGCGACGGCCGTCCGCACCCGGCGGCGGACCGGGCGGTCGGCGCCGCGGCCCGGACGCTGCGCGAGCGCGCCGAGGAGCTCTCCGGGCTGCTGGCCCACGTGCCCGCGCACACCCGGGCGGCGCACGGCGCGCTGATGCGCGCGGCCGGGTTCACCCTGGAGTTCTGCCCGTCGGTGGCGGAGGAGTGGCTGGCCCGCTGGTGCGCCGAGCCGCTCACGGTGTCCCGGGTGACCACCGCCGAGATCGTAGCGGCCCGGATCCCGCTGCGGGTGGCGTCGACGGTGCTGCGGCTGCTGGCGGACACCGGCGGTCCGACCGTGGAGGCGGCCCGGGGCCGGGCCCGCGACATCGTCACCGAGGGCCTGGGCCTGCTTCACCACCGCTTCGGCGCCCGCTGGGTGCCGGTCCAGGAGCAGCTGGCCCACCAGGTCCGCGCGGCACTCACCGCCGCCGACCGCCTGCTCTGACCGGGGCCGAGGTCCGCCACAACCGGGCAGCAACCACCCACCCACAGAGCCCAGTTGAAAACCACCGAGGGCCGACCCGAGAGATTCCCGGGCCGACCCTCGACGGACGGACGCGCAGACGGACGCGCGGACGGACAGTCGGCTCAGGCCGCTATCGGCCGCTGGCTGCGGACCGCCTGGAGCAGCCCGATCGCGATCCAGACCGCGAACATCGACGACCCCCCGTAGGAGACGAACGGCAGCGGGATGCCCGCCACCGGCATGATGCCCAGGCACATCCCGATGTTCTCGAAGGCCTGGAAGGAGAACCAGGCGATGATCCCCGCGGCCACGATCGTCCCGTACAGGTCGGTCGCCTGCCGGGCGATCCGGCAGGCCCGCCACAGCACCACGCCGACCAGCAGGATGATCGCCAGCGCCCCGACGAAGCCCAGCTCCTCACCGGCCACCGTGAACACGAAGTCGGTCTGCTGCTCCGGCACGAACTGCCCGGTGGTCTGCGTCCCGTGGAACAGCCCCTTGCCGGTCAGCCCGCCCGAGCCGATCGCGATCCGGGCCTGCGCGGTGTTGTAGCCGACGCCGGAGGGGTCCAGCTGCGGGTTGGCGAAGGCCGCGAAGCGGTCGATCTGGTACTTGCTCAGCACCCCGAGCTTCCAGATCGCCACGCACCCGCCGGTGCCCGCCACCAGCAGCCCGAGCACCCAGCGGTTGGCCGCCCCCGAGCCGAGCAGGATGCCCAGCACGATCGCGGCCATCACCATCACCGAGCCGGCGTCCGGCATCAGCAGCACGACGCACATCGGCAGGAAGGCCCAGACCAGGCCGCGGAACACCGCCCGGTGCGAGGGGTACTCCCGCTCCCCCGCGTCCACCTGGTCGGACAGCACGACCGCCATCGCCAGCACGATCGCCAGCTTCGCGAACTCGGCGGGCTGGATGGAGAAGCCGCCGCCCAGCTGGATCCAGGAGTGCGCGCCGTTGATGGTCGAGCCCAGCGGGCTGAGCGTGGCGAGCAGCATCAGGATCACGCCGATGTACAGGAACGGCACGAGGGTGCGGAAGCGCCGGCTCCCTATCCCTATCACCACCGAGCACAGCACCAGCCCGACGACCAGGTTGGTCAGGTGCCGGTACAGGAAGTACTGCGGGTCGCCGTGGGTGAGCGAGTCCCGGCCGCGGGTGGCCGACCAGACCAGCAGGGAGCTGCCGAGCGACAGGGCCAGCGCGGCGAGCAGCAGTATCCAGTCCAGCCGCCACAGCGGCGAGTCCTTGGCCAGGGCCTTGGAGACCCCGCTGCGCTGCGGGCTCAGCCGCAGCTGCCGGTAGGAGCCGTAGGAGGTCATGCCCGCCCCCTTCCCGGGCCGCGGTTCGGTTCGAGTGCGGCCTCGGCCGCGGTGCCCGGGGCGGGCCGGTCGTTCGGCTGCGCCGGGTCCAGGAAGGCCGAGGCCGGGGCGGGCTCGCCCGGCACCTGTTCCAGGAAGGCCGGCGCCGGTCCGGGCACACCCTGCGCCTGGTCCGGCGCCGCCAGGAGGCCCGGGCCCGCGACGGCCTGCGCCGGGTCGACGGTGTTGGCGGTGTCGCCGGTGTAGGCCGCCGGCTTGACGATCGCGGTGCCGTCCGGGTTGAACTTCGGCAGTTCGGCCTGCGGCGCGGGCAGCAGCGCCTTGCCGTTGTCGATGTTGCCCTTGTCGTCGACGCCGTACAGCGCCTGGTAGATCCGACGGACGGCGTCGCCGGAGCCGCCGGAGCCGGTGCCGCCCTGGCTTATCGTCATGACGACCGCGTAGTCCTTGCTGTACGTGGTCAGCCAGGAGGTGGTCTGCTTGCCCTCGACCTCGGCGGTGCCGGTCTTGGCGTGCAGCTCGATCTTGTTCTGCGGCCAGCCGGCGCCGGAGAACTTCCAGGCGGCGGTACCGCCGGTGATGACGCCCGCGGTGGCCTGGTCGATGTAGCTCAGCAGCTTCTGGGAGCCGGGGAACTTGCCGTCCTCGTGCGGGGCGATCTCGCGGACGAGGTCCCCGCTCGGGCTTATCACCGCCTTGGCGACGGTCGGCCGGTAGAAGGTGCCGCCGTTGGCCAGCGCCGAGTAGATCCGGGCCATCTGGACCGGGGTGACGAGCGTGTCGCCCTGGCCGATCGCGAAGTTGACGGCGTCACCGGCGCGCATCTGGTAGCCGTCGACGCAGTTCTCCTTGGCGATCTGGTCGGAGAAGCTGGTGCCGCCCTTCTGCGCCTGCGCGCACCAGGCGTCCTTGTTGTTGTCGTAGAAGGACTGCTTCCACTGCCGGTCCGGCACCCGGCCGGTGACCTCGCTGGGCAGGTCGATGCCGGTCTTGGCGCCGAGGCCGAACTGGTGGGCGGTCTTGAAGAACCAGTCGCCCGGCTCCTTCTTCGGCTTGATGCCGCCGTCCTTCATCCACTGGTCGTACGCCAGGCCGTAGAAGACGGTGTCGCAGGAGACCTCCAGCGCCTTCTCCAGGGAGATGGAGCCGAAGTTCTCGCTCTCGAAGTTCTTGAACTCGCGGCCGCCGATGGTCATGCTCTTCGGGCACGCGTACGTCCCGTCCAGCGAGTAGCCGGCCTCCACGGCGGCGGTGGTGGAGACGACCTTGAAGGTCGAGCCGGGGGCGGACTGACCCTGTATGGCCCGGTTCAGCAGCGGGAAGTTGGAGTCCTTGCTGGTCAGCGACTGGTAGTCCTTGCCGGTGATGCCGCCCACCCAGAGGTTGGGGTCGTAGGTCGGCGCGCTGGCCATCGCGACGATCCGACCGGTGTGGACGTCCATCACCACGGCGGCGCCGGAGTCGGCCTCGTAGTTGCGGTTGGTGACCTTGTCGAAGGTCTTCCGGGCGTCGGCCATGGCCTGCGCCAGGTTGTCCTCGACCACCTTCTGCACCCGGGCGTCGATGCTGGTGACCAGGTTGTTGCCGGTCTGCGGGGCGGCGGTGCCGGCGGTGCCGATCACCCGGCCGAGGTTGTCCACCTCCAGTTGGGTGATGCCGGCGGTGCCGCGCAGGTCGCGGTCGTACACCGACTCCAGGCCGGCCCGGCCGATCTGGTCGGCCGGCAGGTAGCGGTCCAGGCCGGACTTGGAGGCGGTCTTGCCGACCTCCTCGTCGGTGACCGGCGAGAGGTAGCCGAGCACCTGGGCCATGTTGGCGCCCTCGGCGCCGGTGTAGCGGCGCACGGCGGTGGGCTGCGCGGTGACCCCGGGGAAGTCCTCGCGGCGTTCCATTATCTGCATCGCCTGCTGGGTGGTCGCCTCCTTGGTGACCGGGATCGGCTGGTAGGGCGAGCCGTTCCAGCAGGGCTGCGGGGTCTTGGCGTCGCAGAGCCGGGTCTTCTCCTGCACGTCCTTGGCGGGCATCCCCAGCACCTCGGCCAGCCGGCCGAGCACCGCCTTGCCGCCGTCCTTCTGCTGCAACAGCGAGGTGCGGCTGACCGAGACCACCAGCCGGGCCTCGTTGCCGGCCAGGATCCGCCCGGAGGCGTCCAGGATCTCGCCGCGGACGGCCGGTTCGACCACCTCACGGATGTGGTTGCCGGTCGCCTTGGCGGTGTAGACGCTGGCGTTGCGGATCTGCAGGTACCACAGCCGCCCGCCGAGAGTGGCGAGCAGCGACAGGACCAGGATCTGCAGCACCACCAGACGGATCGTCACCCGCCGGGTACGGCCGGTCTCGGGGATGTTGCTCACGTCTCGTGCGCTCCAGGATGCGGGAAGTCGGGAGGTCGGGGGCCGGGCCGGTTACGGGCGCCGGGCGAAGCCGGGCATGCGCCGCTTCTTGTAGGACGGGCCGGCCGAGGCCTCGCGCGTGGTGCGGTAGCGGGCCAGCGTGCCCAGACCGGAGCCGCCCTCGTCGTCATCGGTGGCCGCGGTCACCGGGTCGCGCCCGAAGCGGCGGCCGACCAGCATCACCAGCGGCACCACGAACGGCGCCAGCAGCACGTCGTACAGCAGGGCGCTGACCACCAGGCCGCCGAGGCCGACGTGCCGGGCCGCGGTGTCGCCGACCAGGGCGCCGACCATCGCGTACAGCAGGGTGGAGGCGACCGCCGCGGCGGCCACCACCATCAGCGCGCTGGACACCGACCGCTGGCGGCCGTGGTCCGGGCGCAGCAGCCCGGCGGCGTAGCCCATCAGGCACAGCACCAGCGCGTAGCGGCCGATCGCGTGGTCGGAGGGCGGCGCGAGGTCGGCGAGCAGGCCGGCCGAGAAGCCGACCACGCAGCCGCCGGACGGCCCGTAGACCAGGGCCAGGCCGACCACGACGAGCAGCAGTATGTCCGGGGTGGCCCCCGGGAGCTGGAGCCGGCCGAAGACGCTGACCTGGAGGATCAGGCCGAGCAGGATCAGGCCGGCGGAGACGGGGATGCGGGCGAGGCGCATGGCTCAGTTCCCCCCAGTGGGCTTGGCGGGCGGGGCGGCGGGCGCGGCCGGGGCGGCCTGTCCCTGGGCGGGGGCCGGCGGCAGGACGGCGTCGCGCGGGTCGGCGCGCGGCGGCACGACCACCACGCCGACCAGGTCCAGCCGGGTGAACTGGACGAAGGGCTCGACCAGGATGGTCTTGGTCAGCTGGCCCGGGGTGGCCTCGACCTCGACGACCTTGCCGACCGGCACGCCGGGCACGAACGGGCGGCCGCTCTGCGAGCCGAAGGTGACCAGCCGGTCGCCGGCCTTGACCTGGGCCTTGCCGTTGAGCAGCGAGACCTTCATCGGGCTGGTGCCGCCGCCGGAGGCGAAGCCGATCTCGCCGCTGGCCTCCAGCCGGGTGCCGGCCGAGAAGCCGGGGTCGGAGGCGAGCAGCACGGTGGCGGTGGTCGGGGCGACGGTGGTGATCCGGCCGACCAGGCCCTGACCGTTGATCACCGTCATGTCGCGGGTGAGGCCGTCGTCGCTGCCGGCGTCGATGGTGATGGTCCAGGAGAAGCCCTGGGCCGGGCCGATCGCGATGACCTGGGCGGCCTTGACGGTGTAGCCGCCGGCGCCGGCGGTGCGCAGCAGGTCGTCGAGCTGCTTGGTGCGCCCGGTGGCCATGTCGGAGGAGGCGAGCTTCTGCCGCAGTTCGGTGTTCTCGCGGGCGAGCTGGTCGGTGCGGCCGTTGTTGGACGCGGCGTCGCGGAAGGCCCGGACGGTGTCGGCGACCGGGTCGACGACGGTGGCGGCGCCGCGCTCGACCGGACCGAGGACGCTGGCGGCGGCGTGTCGGGCACCGCCGAGGGGGGAGCTCTCACCGCCCTTGATGTCCACGGTGACGAGTGCGAAGGCGACGGCCACCAGCAGGATGAGCAGCAGCCGGCTCTCTCGTGTGTCCCTCACGGTGCTGGTACTGCCCCTTCGTACCTGGTCGGCCGCCCGGGCTGTGGGGCCCGGGCGGCAGCCCGTTCAGTTGAGTGTCGGATGTCTCGGTGGTGCTAACGGCGCGGGGAGGCGTCCAGTACCTGCTGGAGCGCCTCGAACTCCTCGACGCACTTGCCGGAGCCGAGCGCGACCGAGTCGAGCGGGTTCTCGGCGATGTGGATCGGCATGCCGGTCTCGCGGCGCAGCCGCTCGTCGAGGCCGCGCAGCAGGGCGCCGCCGCCGGTGAGCACGATGCCGCGGTCCATCACGTCGCCGGCCAGCTCGGGCGGGCACTGGTCGAGGGTGGTCTTCACGGCGTCGATGATCGAGTTGACCGGCTCGTCGATGGCCTCGCGGACCTCGGCGGCGGAGATGACCACGGTCTTGGGCAGGCCGCTGACCAGGTCGCGGCCGCGGATCTCGGCGTGCTCGTCCTTCTCGCCCTCCAGGCCGAAGGCGCTGCCGATGCTCATCTTGATCTGCTCGGCGCTGCGCTCGCCGAGGAGCAGCGAGTACTCCTTCTTGATGTGCTGGACGATCGCGTTGTCCAGCTCGTCGCCGGCGACCCGGATGGACTGGGCGGTGACGATGCCGCCGAGGGAGATGACCGCGACCTCGGTGGTGCCGCCGCCGATGTCGACGACCATGTTGCCGGTGGCCTCGTGGACGGGCAGCCCGGCGCCGATGGCGGCGGCCATCGGCTCCTCGATGATGTGCACCTGGCGGGCGCCGGCCTGCGAGGAGGCCTCGATCACGGCGCGGCGCTCGACCCCGGTGATGCCGGAGGGCACGCAGACCACGACCCGGGGACGGGCGAGGTAGCGGCGGCGGTGGATCTTGAGGATGAAGTAGCGGAGCATCCGCTCGGTGATCTCGAAGTCGGCGATCACGCCGTCCTTGAGCGGGCGGATGGCGACGATGTTGCCCGGCGTCCGGCCGATCATCTTCTTCGCCTCGGCACCGACCGCCAGGATGCCGCCGGTGTTGGTGTTCACCGCGACGACGGACGGCTCGTTGAGGACGATCCCCTTGCCCCTGACGTACACCAGCGTGTTGGCAGTTCCAAGGTCGATCGCCAAGTCGCGGCCGATGAACGACAGGTTGCTCGCCATGGGGTGTGGTTGCCTTCCCGGGCTCGGAGTTCATGGGGGTGGGACGAGAGCGCGCCCACGCTCGGGCGGAGCCAGCTGAGCTGCCTTACCGGGCCCTTGAGTCGCGTCCATCGTAGTCACGCGGCGCGGTACGGACGTCGATGCGGGGCATACCGTCCATTGTCCGGAGCGTGTTCGCTTCTCCGGGCATTGGGACGCCGTGTCGGCGCCACTGGTTGCTTATTTCACGATAAAAGTGCCCCGGCCGGGCCAATGGTCCCGACCGGGGCAGTGCCAAGGTCCCTCGGGCGTGTCGCCCGGCTGGACTCAGGCGTGCGCCGGGAAGAAGATCTTGATCTCGCGCTCGGCCGACTCCGGGGAGTCCGAGGCGTGGATCAGGTTCTCGCGGGTGATCGTCGCGTAGTCGCCGCGGATGGTGCCGGCCCCGGCCTCCAGCGGGTTGGTCGCACCGGCCAGCATCCGGATGCCGCGGACGACCTCCTCGCCCTCGACGATCAGCGCGATCGACGGGCCGGAGGTCATGAACTCCAGCAGCGGCTCGTAGAACGGGCGGCCGACGTGCTCCGCGTAGTGCTGCTCCAGCGTCGCCCGGTCGAAGGTGCGCAGCTCGACGGCGGTGAGCCGCCAGCCGGCCTTGCGCTCGATGCGGCTGATGATCTCGCCGGCCAGGCCACGCTGGACGGCGTCGGGCTTGAGCAGGACGAGAGTGCGCTGGGACACGGTGCGTCTCCTGGGGATTCGGTACGGCAAGGCAGTCGGGCCGACGGGCGGGAGCCGACACGGCAGAGATTACCTTGCGTGTGCGGCGTGTCGGCCCGCCGGTCCGGGCCCTAGACCGGTACGGCGGCCGCCTCGGCGGCGGCCCGGGCGGCCTTGAACTCGTCCACCTTGCGGCCGTAGTGCACCGAGCACCACCACAGGCCGGCGAAGACCACACCGAGGCCGAACATGGTCGGCAGGATGAAGCCGCTGGCGATCAGTCCGATCTGCAGCGCCCAGCCGACGGCCACCGCACCAGGGCGGTTGATCATGCCGCAGAGCGCGATGCAGAGCGCCATGACGATCCCGGTGACGATCCAGATCGTGGCCGTGGAGACGCTGGACAGCTGCATCGCGACCAGCGCGGCGAACATGGCCAGGAGCGCCTCGCCGATCAGGGTCGAGGAGCAGAGGGTCCTCATGTCACTTCCTCCCGAGCAGCAGGCGGGCCTCGCCCACCGTGATGACCGAACCGGTGACCAGCACCCCGGCGCCGCCGAGGTCGCCCTCCTCCTCGGCGAGGGTGACGGCGGCCGCGATGGCGTCGTCGAGCCGGGGCTCGACCTGGACGCGGTCCTCGCCGAAGATGTCGACGGCCAGCGCCGCCAACTCGTCGACGTCCATCGCGCGGTGGGTGGAGTTCTGGGTGATGACGACCTCGGCGAGGATCGGCTCGAAGGCCTCCAGCACGCCGGCCACGTCCTTGTCCCCGGAGGTGCCGATCACGCCGACGAGCCGGGTGAAGCCGAAGGACTCGCCCAGGGCGGCGACGGTGGCGCGGGCGCCGTGCGGGTTGTGCGCGGCGTCCAGGACGATCGTGGGGCTGCGGCGGACGACCTCCAGGCGGCCGGGCGAGGAGACGCCGGAGAAGGCCTGGCGGACCTTGTCCACGTCGAGCTGCCCGCCTCGGGCGCCGCCGACGCCGAAGAAGGCCTCGACCGCGGCCAGCGCCAGCACCGCGTTGTGCGCCTGGTGCTCGCCGTGCAGCGGGATGAAGACGTCCTCGTACTCCTCGCCGCCGAGCCCGCGCAGCGTCACCAGCTGGCCGCCGACGCCGAGCTCACGGCGGATCACGCCGAACTCCATGCCCTCGCGGGCCACCGTGGCGTCGACCTCGACGGCGCGACGCAGGATGTTCTGGGCGGCGTCCAGCTGCTGCTGGGCGACGACGGCGACGGCTCCGGACTTGACGATCCCGGACTTCTCGACCGCGATCTCGCCGGTGGTCTCGCCGAGCTTGTCGGTGTGGTCCAGCCCGATCGGGGTGATCACGGCGACGGCGGCGTCGATGACGTTGGTGGCGTCCCAGGAACCGCCCATGCCGACCTCGACCACGGCGACGTCCACCGGGGCATCGGCGAAGGCGGCGTAGGCCATGCCGGTCAGCACCTCGAAGAAGGACATCGGCACCGGCTGCGCCGCGTCGACCATCTGCACGTAGGGCTCGACGTCGCGGTAGACCTCGACGAAGCGCTCGGGGGTGATCGGGGCGCCGTCCAGGGTGATCCGCTCGGTGACGCTCTCCACGTGCGGGCTGGTGTAGCGGCCCGTGCGCAGTTCGAAGGTGTTGAGCAGCTGCTCGATCATCCGGGCGGTGGAGGTCTTGCCGTTGGTCCCGGTGATGTGGATGGAGGGGAAGGACCGCTGGGGCTGGCCCAGGATGTCCATCAGCGCCTCGATCCGGTCGAGCGAGGGCTCCAGCTTGTTCTCCGGCCAGCGCTTGGAGAGCTCCACCTCGACATCGCGCAGGGTGTCGTCGGTGTCGCCGTCGGCGGGACGGAGGGTGTACGGGTTCGGGTCGGCCTTGTCACTCACGACCACAGTCTACGGAGGGTTGGCGGGCCGTCCTCACGGGGTGAGAACGACCACTTTGGTCGGGGTTTCCAATTTGCCCCCTTTACTATCTCTTTGGCGAGTTTGAACCGCAATGAAGCATCGATTCGCACCCCCTGGAGCCGCACCGCCTTTGATCATGAGGAGTACCACGCCATGCCCGACGCCCTGCACGACTGGATCGTGCTCCGCCAGGACGCCGTCGTCTGGTTCGCCGGACTGGTCTCACTGGCGCTCGTCGGCTACATGGCCTTCGTCTT
Organism: Kitasatospora sp. NPDC088861; assembly: GCF_044750105.1. Taxonomy (NCBI): domain Bacteria; kingdom Bacillati; phylum Actinomycetota; class Actinomycetes; order Kitasatosporales; family Streptomycetaceae; genus Kitasatospora; species Kitasatospora sp. NPDC088861. The sequence goes on along the minus strand of NZ_JBIVJF010000003.1, from coordinate 60,483 downwards.
CGGACGCTTCCTCCTGTACTGGGCCGGCTCCCGGCACGCCTTCCGGCACAACCGGCCCGCCGAGCCCGGCGACCCGGCCGCCTTCCAGTGGCACCTGGTGATCCCCTGCCGCGACGAGGAGGCCGTGGTCACCCAGACCCTGGCCGGCCTACGCGAGAACGCACCCGAGGCCCACCTGTGGGTGATCGACGACGACAGCGAGGACGCCACCCGCGACCTCGTCCTCGCCGCCGCGGCCCACGACGACCGCGTCCACCTCGTCCAGCGCCGCCGCCCGCACGCCCGGATCGGCAAGGGCGCCGCCCTCAACGCCGCCTACCGCGAGATCACCGCCTGGCTGCCCGAGGGCACCGACCGCTCCCGCGTGGTGATCGGCGTCGTCGACGCCGACGGACGGCTCGACCCCGGCACCCTCCCCCAGGTCTGCAACGACAAGGCACTCGGCCGCCCCGACACCGGCGCCGTCCAGATCGGCGTGCGGATGCGCAACGCCGACGACGAACTCCCGCTGCCCGGCCGAGGCCGCGCCGCCAACGCGTTCGCCCGCGCCCTGGTCCGGATGCAGGACGTCGAGTTCCAGGCCAACAACGCCGGCATGCAGCTGCTGCGCCGCCGCACCGGCAGCGTCGGCCTCGGCGGGAACGGCCAGTTCGTCCGCCTCACCGCCCTCGACTCGCTCACCGCCGAGGAGGGCCGGGCCGGCCGCCCCTGGCCCGAGCGCGCCCTGCTGGAGGACTACGAGTCCGGCCTCGACCTGCGCCTGGCCGGCTGGCGCCTCACCCACGTCACCGAGACCCAGGTCTCCCAGGAGGGCCTGATCTCGCTGCGCCGCTTCCTCACCCAGCGCACCCGCTGGGCCCAGGGCAACATGCAGTGCCTGCGCTACACCGGCCGGGTGCTGCGCTCCCCCTTCTACACCTGGTCCGGCAAGGCCGAGGTGCTGTACACCTTCCTCCAGCCCGTCGTCTGCGTCCTGCTGGTCCTGCTGTTCCCGCTCTCGCTCGGGATCACCGCGGCCGGGCTGGTGCTCTTCCCCGCCGAAACCGCCGACTTCCACGTCAGGTTCGGCCCGTGGATGCTGCTCGCCTTCGCGGTCGCCACCCTGCCGATGATGCTCTGGGGCTTCGCCTACCGCCGGCTCGTCCACCCCGACCGCGGCCGGCTCACCGGGCTGCTCTGGGGCGTCCTGATCTGGCTCTACGCCTACCACCTCTTCGTGGTCGCCACCCGGGCCGCCGCCCGGATGCTGCTCGGCCGCAACGGCTGGGCCAAGACCCGGCGCAACGCCGAGAAGGTCGCCCTCGGCGCCCCCACCGCCCTCGAGTCCTGAGCCTCGGTCCCGAGCCCCGCGCCCGAGCCCCGCGCCCGAGCCCCGCGCCCGAGCCCTGAGCAGCCCCACCCCCTCGGAGCCTCCCCATGAGCATGTGCCTTCCCCCCGCCAGCGTCGCCGTCGTCCTCGGCACCCGCCCCGAACTGGTCAAGCTCGCCCCGCTGATCCACGAACTCGGCGACGCCACCCGCCTGGTGCACACCGGCCAGCACTGGGACGAGGCGATGTCCGGCCGCTTCCTGCGCGACCTCGACCTGCCCCGCCCCGAACTGCTCACCGGCGTCGGCGGGCGCCCCCGGGCCGGCCAGATCGCCCAGTCCCTCGGCCAGTTGGACGCCGCCTTCGCCGAGGACCGCCCCGCCGCCGTGGTCGTCCAGGGCGACACCAACGCCACCCTCGCCGGGGCGCTGGCCGCCAACGCCCGGGAGATCCCGCTGGTGCACGTCGAGGCCGGGCTGCGCAGCTTCGACCGGGCGATGCCCGAGGAGCACAACCGGGTGATGGTCGACCACGTCTCCGACCTGCTCTGCGCCGCCACCGGGGACAACGTCGCCAACCTGCGGGCCGAGGCCCTCGCCGAGGAGCGGATCGCGCTCACCGGCAACACCGTCGTCGAGGTGGTCCGCCGCCAGCTGCCGGCCGCGGCCGACCGCGCCGCGCTGCTCGCCGCGCACGGGCTGCGCCCGGACGGCTACGTGCTGGCCACCGTGCACCGCCCGGAGAACACCGACACCGCCGAGGCACTGGGCGCCGTGCTGGCCGAACTGGACCGGATCGCCCGGGCGGGCACCCCGGTGCTGTTCCCGATGCATCCGCGTACCCGGGCCGCCGTCGAGCGCTTCGCGCTGGACGCCCTGCTGGAGCACCTGGCCGTCACCGGGCCGGTCGGGTACGCCGACTTCCTGGGCCTGGCGAGCCACGCCGCGCTACTGGTCTCCGACTCCGGCGGCGTGCAGGAGGAGTGCACCGTGCTCGGCCGCCCGCTGCTGGTGGTGCGCCGCTCCACCGAGCGTCCGGAGGCGGTGGCGGCGGGCTTCGCCGCGCTGGTGGGCCCCGACGAGGACCTGGGCGCGCTGGCCCGGACCTGGCTGGCCGACACCCCCGAGCGGCTCGCCCGGCTCGCGGCCACCCCGAGCCCGTACGGCGACGGCCTGGCCTCGGCGCGGATCGCCGCGCTCACCGCCGCGGTCGCCGAGCCGGCCGAGCCCGGAGCAGCCGACTCCAGGGCACGGCCGTCGGCCGCCTAGCGCCCTCTTGACAGCCGGATTGGTCTACTCCACCTTGTGAGTCAAGTCTCCTCCCCCGACAGGGACTTGAGTTGTCGGTAGCTCCCGCACGCGCACCATCGACACCCCGGACGGCGCTCCACCCCCACCACCCAGGCGCGCCGCCGGGCCTCCCCCACAGGAGATGGAGTCATGCCACCTGCCCGACACCGGCGCCCACGCGCCGTCCACGCCCTGCTCGCCGGGGCCTGCGCCATCGCCCTCGGCCTGAGCGGGCTCGCCCTCGCCACCGGCACCGGCGCCCAGGCCGCCGACCCCGACCTGATCACCAACGGCGGCTTCGAGACCGGCACCCTGTCCGGCTGGTCCTGCGGCAACGGCGCCGTCCAGAGCGCGACCGTGCACTCCGGCCGCTACGCCCTGCAGTCCACCCCGGGCTCGGGCGACACCGGCGAGTGCACCCAGACCGTCGCCGTGCAGCCCTCCTCGACGTACACGCTGAGCTCCTGGGTCCAGGGCTCGTACGTCTACCTGGGCGCCCGCGGCACCGGCGGCACCGACCCCGGCACCTGGACGAACTCCACCGGCTGGGCCCAGCTGAGCACCGGCTTCACCACCGGCCCGCGCACCACCAGCGTCACCGTCTACCTGCACGGCTGGTACGGGCAGCCCGCCTTCCTCGCCGACGACGTCTCGCTGATCGGCCCGGGCGGACCGCAGCCCTCCCAGAGCCCGACCGCCACCACGTCCCCGAGCCCCACCGGCACCGGCAGCCCCTCCCCCACGGACACCGGCACCGCAAGCCCGACCGCCACCTCGACCGGCAAGCCTCCCGGCCTGCCCAAGCACATCCTGACCGGCTACTGGCAGAACTTCGACAACGGCGCCACCGTCCAGCGGATCAGCGACGTCCCGGCCGCCTACGACATCATCGCGGTCTCCTTCGCCGACGCCACCACCACACCGGGCGGGCTGGGCTTCACCCTGGACCCCGCCCTCTCCTCCCGCCTCGGCGGCTACACCGACGCCCAGTTCAAGGCCGACATCGCGGCCAAGCGGGCGGCCGGCAAGAAGGTGGTGCTCTCGGTCGGCGGGCAGAACGGCACGGTGTCGGTGAGCGACCCGACCTCGGCGGCCAACTTCGCGAGCACCGCGTGGGCGCTGATGCAGGGCTACGGCTTCGACGGGGTCGACATCGACCTGGAGAACGGCGTCAACGCCGCCTACCTGGGCCAGGCGCTGCACTCGCTGGCGGCGAAGAGCGGCAGCGGGTTCGTCCTCACCATGGCGCCGCAGACCATCGACATGCAGTCGACCGGCATGGAGTACTTCAAGCTGGCGCTGAACGTGAAGGACATCCTCACCATCGTCAACATGCAGTACTACAACTCCGGTGCGATGAACGGCTGCGACGGCAACGTCTACTCGCAGGGCACCGAGGACTTCCTCACCGGGCTGGCCTGCATCCAGCTCAAGGGCGGGCTGCGGCCCGACCAGGTGGGGCTCGGCGTGCCGGCCTCCACCAGCGCGGCGGGCGGCGGGTACGTCAGCCCGAGCGTGGTCGACAACGCGCTGGACTGCCTGGCCGCCGGCACCAACTGCGGCAGCTACAAGCCCGACACCACCTGGCCGGGCATCGGCGGGGCGATGACCTGGTCGACCAACTGGGACGCCAAGGCGGGCAACCCGGTCGCGGGCACCATCGGCGCGCACCTGCACGCCATGCCGTGACGCCCCCTGCCCGGACCGGGGTTCAGACCCCGGCCCGGGCCTCCGGGACGTGTGCCGCGGGCCCGCCGTGCCGGCGGCGCAACTCGGCCGTGATCTCGGCCAGTTCGCCCTCGGGCAGCAGCGGCAGCATCATCGCGACGCCCTGGAGCAGACCGCCGAGCAGGAAGGTGGTGTCGGCGGTCGAGGCGACCAGGCCGCGCACCTCGGCCACCTCACCGGCGGCCACCGCCTCGATCAGCCGGGCGGCGTCCGCGCTCTCCTCGTCCACCGCGACCGCGCCGTTGTCGGCCGGGGCGCGCCGGGCCATCGCCCGCAGTACCCGGTCGCCGACCTCGGGCGCGTACGCCTTGCGGACGGCCTCGGCGGCGATCCAGGCGAGCAGGGTGGTCACCTCGCGCTCGGCGCGCTCGGCGAGGAGCAGGTCCAGCTCGTGGTCGAAGGCGAGCTGGTTGCCGTGGCGGAACGCCAGCAGCAGGGTCGCCGCCCTGGCCTTGGCCTCCTCCACCGCCTCGGCAGGAAGTTCTTCGGCCAATTCCTCGGTCACCACCACGCCATGCCCTCCCGTCCGTCGGCTCAGCAGGAACGCTCAGCAGAAACACCCGTCAGAAACTCCGTGCACACCGTACACATCCGACCTGCAAACTTCCGCGAACCCGCGCGGGCAAGACCGGAATGAATTCGGAAGGAATAGGACCTCACCCGGTCCAGGATGAATATTCGCCGGAAGGGAGCAATGTTGCTGGGCTATTAGGCGTAGCAAAAAGAACACCGCCGCCGTGCCCGGCCGAGCCGCCCGGAAACGCCGGAGGGGCCGCACCCCGCGCGTCGCGGAGTGCGGCCCCTCACGGACCGGTACGGGCTCAGCCCTGCGGCAGCGCCGCGAGCTGGGCGGTGATCCGGGCGATGTCGGCCTCGGCGGCCTCCTGACGGCCCCGGATCTTGGCGACCACCTCGTCCGGCGCCTTCGCGAGGAACGCCTCGTTGCCGAGCTTGGCCGTGGTCTGCGCCTTCTCCTTCTCGGCGGCCGCGAGGTCCTTGGCGAGGCGCTTGCGCTCCGCCGCGACGTCGATGGTGCCGGAGAGGTCGAGCGCGACGGTGGCGCCGGCGACCGGGAGCGAGGCGGTGGCCGCGAAGCCCTCCTCGGGGACGGTCAGCCGCAGCAGCGAGCGGATCGCGTCCTCGTGGACGGCCAGCACGGTGCCGTCCAGCTCCAGCTTCGCCGGGACGCGCTGCGCGGGCTGCAGGCCCTGGTCCGAACGGAACCGGCGGACCTCGGTGACGACCTGCTGCAGCGTGGCGATCTCGGCCTCGGCGGCGGTGTCACGGAACCCGCCGTCCGTCGGCCAGTCGGCGACCACCAGCGACTCGGCGCCGGTCAGCGCCGTCCACAGGGCCTCGGTGACGAACGGGACCACCGGGTGCAGCAGCCGCAGCGTGGTGTCCAGGACCTCGCCGAGCACCCGGCGCGCGGCGTCGGCCTGCGGGCCGCCCTTGGCCAGGGTGGTCTTGGAGAGCTCGACGTACCAGTCGAAGACCTCGTCCCACGCGAAGTGGTAGAGCGCGTCCGAGGCCTTGGCGAACTCGTAGCCGTCGTAGAGCGCGTCCACCTCGGCGATGGTGGCGTTCAGTCGCGACAGGATCCAGCGGTCCACCGCGGTGAGCTGCTCCGGCGCGGGCAGCGGGCCCTCGACGGTGGCACCGTTCATCAGCGCGAAGCGGGTCGCGTTCCAGATCTTGTTGCAGAAGTTGCGCGAGCCCTTGACCCAGTCCTCGCCGATCGGCACGTCGGCGCCCGGGTTGGCGCCGCGGGCCAGGGTGAAGCGGACGGCGTCGGCGCCGTAGGCGTCCATCCAGTCCAGCGGGTCCACGGCGGTGCCCGAGGACTTCGACATCTTCTTGCCGAACTCGTCGCGGACCAGACCGGTCAGGGCGACGGTCTTGAACGGCGCCTCGCCGTCCATCGCGTACAGGCCGAACATCATCATCCGGGCGACCCAGAAGAAGATGATGTCGTGGCCGGTGACCAGGACGTCGGTCGGGTAGAACTTCTCGAGCTCCGGGGTCCGCTCCGGCCAGCCGAGCGTTGAGAACGGCCACAGGCCGGAGGAGAACCAGGTGTCCAGGACGTCCGGGTCCTGGTGCCAGCCCTCGCCGGTGGGCGGCTGCTCGTCCGGGCCGACGCAGACGACCTCGCCGTCCGGGCCGTACCAGACCGGGATCCGGTGGCCCCACCACAGCTGGCGCGAGATGCACCAGTCGTACATGTTGTCGACCCAGTCGAAGTAGCGGCGCTCCAGCTCCTTCGGGTGGATCTCCACCTTGCCGTCGCGCACGGCGTCGCCGGCGGCCTTCGCCAGCGGCTCGACCTTGACCCACCACTGGAGCGACAGCCGCGGCTCGACCACGGTGTGGCAGCGCGAGCAGTGGCCGACCGAGTGCATGTACGGGCGCTTCTCGGCGACGATCCGGCCCTGCTCGCGCAGCGCGCCGACCACGGCCGAGCGGGCCTCCAGCCGGTCCAGGCCGAGGAAGGGGCCGTGCACGGTGATCGCACCGCGCTCGTCCATGATGCTCAGGTTGGGCAGGTTGTGGCGCTGTCCGATCGCGAAGTCGTTGGGGTCGTGCGCGGGCGTCACCTTGACGGCGCCGGTGCCGAACTCCGGGTCGACGTGCTCGTCCGCGACGACCGGGATCTCACGGTCGGTCAGCGGCAGCTTGATGGTCCGGCCGACCAGGTGCCGGTACCGCTCGTCGTCCGGGTGGACGGCCACGGCGGTGTCGCCCAGCATCGTCTCGGCCCGGGTCGTGGCGACGACGATCGAGTCCTCGCCCTCGCCGTAGCGGATCGAGACCAGCTCGCCGGGGACCTCCTCGTGCTCCACCTCGATGTCGGACAGGGCGGTGAGGCAGCGCGGGCACCAGTTGATGATGCGCTCGGCCCGGTAGATCAGGCCGTCGTCGAAGAGGCGCTTGAAGATGGTCTGAACGGCCTGCGAGAGCCCCTCGTCCATGGTGAAGCGCTCGCGCGACCAGTCCACGCCGTCGCCCAGGCGGCGCATCTGGCCGAGGATCCGGCCGCCGTAGTTCTCCTTCCACTCCCAGACCTTCTCGACGAAGGCCTCGCGGCCCAGGTCGTGGCGGGACAGGCCCGACTCGGCGAGCTGCTGCTCCACCTTGTTCTGGGTGGCGATGCCCGCGTGGTCCATGCCCGGCAGCCAGAGCGTCTCGAAGCCCTGCATCCGCTTGCGGCGGGTCAGGGCGTCCATCAGCGTGTGCTGGAAGGCGTGGCCCAGGTGCAGGGCCCCGGTCACGTTCGGCGGGGGGATGACGATGGTGAACGGGGGCTTGTCGCTCTTGGCGTCCGCGGTGAAGTAGCCACGCTCTACCCAGCGCTCGTACAGCTCGCCCTCTACGTCCGCGGGGGTGTAGGTCGTCGGGAGAGTTGCTGCTTCGTCCCCGGCAAAGGTGCTCACGGGGTGCTGGTTCGTCGTGTCGGTCACGACGCACAGTTTACGTAACCGCGGGCACGTGTTACGAACCGCTTTCGCCGCGCGGACGCGACCCGCCCGATCGGCTCGGTGGCGGACACCGTACGGTACCGTTCCCGGGCACTCGTCCGGTGTCCGCACGGACCCCGGGACGACACGACGACAGGCCGCGGGTGCGGCGGGGGAGCACGGACGCAGATGTACGGCCAGGGCCAGCAGTATCCGCAGGGACAACCGCAGGGACAGCCTCAGCCGTACGGGGGCCAGCCCCCGTACGGCCCGCCGCAGCCACCGCCGCCCTACGGCGCCCCGCAGCAGCCGCCCCAGTACGGCTACCCGCCGCAGGACGGCCAGCCCTACGGCGCTCCCCAGCCGCCCTACGGTGCCCCGCAGCAGCCGTACGGCGCCCCGCAGCCCCCGTACGGCTACCCGCCGCAGGCCCCGTACGGCCAGCCGGGCTACCCGCCGCCGCCGAAGACGGGCCGGACCGGCCTGGTGGTCGGCCTGGTCGTGGGCGCGCTGGTGCTGGGCGGCGGCGGCTTCGCCGCGTGGAAGTTCCTCGGCGACGACCAGGGCGGCCAGTACAAGATCTCCGCGCCGCAGTCGCTGCCGGACGGCTACACCCAGAAGTCGGCCAAGGAGGAGGCCGTCGACCCGGCCAAGCCCGAGGCGGCGAAGTTCGGCAAGAACCTCACCGTGCTGGCGGCCAGCTACAGCAAGGGCTCCGACGCGCTCGACACGCTCTCCGTGGTCGGCGTCTACGGGGAGCTCAACGACCCCGGCCAGATCATCGACGACTCGAAGAAGGACACCGGCGGGCTGACCTGGACCACGCCGCTGACGGACTTCCCGGCGCAGGACGGCCACAGCTCCTCGGCAAAGCTCGCCTGCGGCGTGGCCGGCGTCATCGCGGGCAAGGCCGGGCCCACCGTCTGCGTGTGGGCGGACAAGTCCACCACCGGCCGGATCACCTTCAGCAAGATCAGCCTGACCGGCGGCGGCCAGGGCCTCACCCCGGCCCAGGCCGCGGACAGGACCCGGGCGATCCGCGACGCCATGGTCGTCGCCAAGTAACCGGGCACCGCCCCGCCGCGTCACCACACGTCAGCACCACGTCCCCGCCGCCACCGGCCGCGCCGGGCGGCACCCGGGCATCGCCATCAGAGAGGCCTCGCGTGACCGAGCAGAACCCCTACGGCCCCCCGCCGCAGCCGGGACACGACGCACCGCCGCCCCCGCCGGCCCCGCCGGGCTACGGCGGCATCCCGCCGCAGAGCCCGCCGCCCGGCTACCCGCCGGTCGGCGAGCCGGGTGCCTACCCGGGGTACGGCGCCTACCCGCCGGTGCCGCCGCGCAAGTCCCGCAAGACGCTCTGGACCGTGCTCGGCGTCGTCGGCGCCTTCGTCCTGCTGGGCGGCGGCACGCTCGCCTACTTCGTCTACGACGTCGCCAGCAACGCGGGCACCCAGAAGATCGTCCTGCCGGCCACGTTCAAGGACCTGCGCCAGAGCGACGACCCCCAGGTCGCCGACACCCTGGAGAAGGGGCTCACCTCCAGCTTCGGCAAGGGCGACGGCAACTGGAACCCCACCGGGGTGGGCGCCCTCTACCAGAACGCGCAGTCGGAGCCTCAGCTGGTCGTGTTCGGGGGCTACGGCAAGGTCCTGGCGCCGAAGCAGGAACTGGACCAGGCGTTCCAGGGCATGGCGTCCACCGGTCGCAAGCTCAGCGACCGGCACGTGGTGGACGCCGGCCCCAAGGGCGGCGCGATGGAGTGCGCCGCGGTCGTCGGCGGCGAGAGCGAGGCCGGGACCACGATGGGCATCTGCTCCTGGGCCGACAGCAGCGGCCTGGTGATGGTCATGACGGTGGCCGACCCGAGCACCAAGCCGGACCTGGACAAGCTCGCCGCCGACACCCGCGACCTGCGCGCGGTCGCCGAGGTCCCCAAGTAGTCCGCCGGGAACCGCCGGTGACCCTCCGGGCACCGGGAAACGCCGAAAGGGCCCCGCACCGGTCGGTGCGGGGCCCTTTCGGACATGGCGGGCGCGGGTCAGGCGCTCTTCTCGCGCCGCTCGCGCTTGATCATGTCGCGCGGGACGAGGGTGGGGATGGCGTGCTTGGAGACCACGTCCCCGGTGACCACCACGCGGGCGACGTCCTGACGCGAGGGCACCTCGTACATCACGGACATCAGCACCTCCTCCATGATGGCCCGCAGGCCGCGCGCGCCGGTGCCGCGCAGGATCGCCTGGTCGGCGATCGCCTCCAGCGCGTCCCGGGAGAACTCCAGCTCCACGCCGTCCAGTTCGAAGAGCTTGCGGTACTGCTTGACCAGCGCGTTCTTCGGCTCGGTGAGGATCTGCAGGAGCGCCTCGCGGTCCAGGTTGTGCACGCTGGTGATCACCGGCAGCCGGCCGATGAACTCGGGGATCATGCCGAACTTCACCAGGTCCTCGGGCATCACCTGGCGGAAGTGGTCGCTGGCGTCCGACTCCCGCTTGGAGCGGATGTTGGCGCCGAAGCCGATGCCCTTGGCGCCGGCCCGGCCCTCGATGATCCGCTCCAGGCCGGCGAACGCGCCGCCGACGATGAACAGCACGTTGGTGGTGTCGATCTGGATGAACTCCTGGTGCGGGTGCTTGCGCCCGCCCTGCGGCGGCACCGAGGCGGTGGTGCCCTCCAGGATCTTCAGCAGCGCCTGCTGCACGCCCTCGCCGGAGACGTCCCGGGTGATCGACGGGTTCTCGCTCTTGCGCGCGACCTTGTCGATCTCGTCGATGTAGATGATCCCGGTCTCGGCCTTCTTGACGTCGTAGTCGGCCGCCTGGATCAGCTTGAGCAGGATGTTCTCGACGTCCTCGCCGACGTACCCGGCCTCGGTCAGCGCGGTGGCGTCCGCGATCGCGAACGGCACGTTGAGCATCCGGGCCAGGGTCTGCGCCAGCAGCGTCTTGCCGGAGCCGGTGGGGCCCAGCAGCAGGATGTTGGACTTGGCCAGCTCGATGGCGTCCTCGCGGCCGTTGCCGCCGCTGCGGCCCGCCTCGCCGGCCTGGACGCGCTTGTAGTGGTTGTAGACCGCCACCGACAGCGCCTTCTTGGCGAGGTCCTGGCCGACCACGTACTGGTCCAGGAACTCGTAGATCTCCCGCGGCTTCGGCAGCTCCTCGAAGCGCACCTCGGAGGTCTCGGCGAGTTCCTCCTCGATGATCTCGTTGCACAGGTCGATGCACTCGTCGCAGATGTACACGCCTGGGCCGGCGATCAGCTTCTTCACCTGCTTCTGCGACTTGCCGCAGAACGAGCACTTGAGCAGGTCGCCACCGTCTCCGATGCGTGCCACGAGGTGCTTCCCCTTCGCCAGGGGCCCCGCAGAAGTTCCGGGGCCTGGTGCTGTGGACCGTCAACGCCGACGGCGATCGGTCTCGCTATCCGACGGTACTCTGCCGGGCCCCTGATTCCGTCCTCTTCGCCGGGTCTGCCCTACGCCCTGGGCGAATTGATACCGAACAGATGCCGTTGCGGAGGCCGCCGACGACCCGGAGCGGAGCGCGCACGCAGGATGCGCGCCCCGCCTCGGACGGTGCCGGCCTCAGGAGGTCAGCGAGGTCTTGCGGGTGGAGATGATCTGGTCGACGAGGCCGTACTCCAGGGCCTCCTCGGCGGTGAGGATCTTGTCGCGCTCGATGTCCTCGCGCACCTGCTCCACCGGCTTGTTGGAGTGCTTGGAGAGCATCTGCTCCAGCTGCTCGCGCATCCGGAAGATCTCCTTGGCCTGGATCTCCAGGTCGGACACCTGGCCGCGGCCGGTCTCGGTGTACGGCTGGTGGATCAGGATGCGGGCGTTCGGCAGCGCCATCCGCTTGCCGGGGGTGCCGGCGGCGAGCAGCACGGCCGCGGCGGAGGCCGCCTGGCCCATGCAGACCGTGGTGATGTCCGGCTTCACGTACTGCATGGTGTCGTAGATGGCCGTCAGGGCCGTGAACGAGCCGCCGGGCGAGTTGATGTACATCTGGATCTCGCGGTCCGGGTCCATCGACTCCAGGCACAGCAGCTGCGCCATGATGTCGTTCGCCGAGACGTCGTCGACCTGCGAGCCGAGGAAGATGATGCGCTCCTCGAACAGCTTGGCGTACGGGTCGTACTCGCGGATGCCCTGCGTGGTGCGCTCGACGAAGCGCGGGACGATGTAGCGACCCTCGGCGCGCATGTCCTCGACGCGGGCCTGGGCGGCCGACAGGCTGGGGATGATCATGGGGGTTCTTGTCCTCCGGGGCGTTGTGGCTGTGGTCTCGTGGGCCGGGCCGAGGCTCAGGCGCCCGTGCCGCCGCCGCCGGGAACGTCCGCGGCGCTGTGCATGATCGCGTCGATCAGGCCGTACTCCAGGGCCTCCTCCGGCGCGAACCAGCGGTCGCGGTCGGAGTCCCTGGTGATCTGCTCGAAGGACTGGCCGCTGTGGAAGGCGATCAGCTCGGACATCCGCTTCTTGGTGCGCAGCAGCTGCTCGGCCTGGATGCGGATGTCGGTGGCGGAGCCGCCGAGGCCGGCGGACGGCTGGTGCATGAGGATGTTGGCGTTCGGCAGCGAGAAGCGCTTGCCCTTGGCGCCGGCGGTCAGCAGGAACTGGCCCATCGAGGCCGCCATGCCCATCGCGATGGTGACGACGTCGTTCTTGATGTACTGCATGGTGTCGTAGATCGCCATGCCCGCCGAGATCGAACCGCCCGGGGAGTTGATGTAAAGGAAGATGTCCTTTTCCGGGTCCGCGGCCAGCAGCAGCAGCTGGGCGGTGATCTTGTTGGCGATGTCGTCGTCGACCTGCTGGCCGAGGAAGATGATCCGCTCGTTGAGCAGCCGGTTGTACACCTGGTCGCCCAGGCCGCCGAGCACGTCACCAGAGGCGGCGTGCGGCGCCATCGGGCCAGGCATCTGCATCTGCGGGAACGTCACTTAGCCACCTGCTCAGTCGATTTGGACGGTCGCTCCACGGCCGTCACGATGTCGCACAGCTTCCGGGTATCACGGTGTGATTGGTGCTGTCCAAGGACCCTAACGCGCAGGCCGGGCCGCAGAATCCCTCACGCAGAACTGTTCGCTGTGAGCGCAGGGTCGGGCCCGCCCCGGGGGACGACGACGGGCCCGGACACCGTACGGCGTCCGGGCCCGTCGCAGACCTCAGGGGTTACCGGGGCACTCAGGCCTCGGTCTTCTCCTCGGCGGCGGTCTCCTCGGCGGCGGGGGCCTCGACGGTCTCGGCCGTCTCGTCCTCGTCGTCGAAGTTGACCTCGTTGCCCTCGGTGTCGACGACCTTGGCGGCCTCGACCACGGTGGCCAGCGCCTTGCCGCGGGCGACCTCGCCGACCAGCAGCGGCACCTGGCCACCCTGGACGACCTGCTGCGCGAACTGGTCCGGGGTGAGACCCGAGCCGGCGGCGCGGCGGATGAGGTGCTCGGTCAGCTCCTCCTGGTTAACACCCAGCTCTTCGTCGGCGACGATCTGGTCCAGGACGAACTGGGTCTTGATGCCCTTCTTCGCCTGCTCCTCGATCTCGGCGTCCCACTCCTCGCGGGACTTGCCCTGGGTCTCCAGGTAGCTGTCGATGTCGAGGCCCATCGGCTGGAGCTGGTGGTGCTCCAGGTTGTGCTTGCGGGTCTCGACCTCGTCCTTGAGGAGCTTCTCCGGGAACTCGATCTCGACCAGGCCGAGCAGGGCGTCCAGCACCTTCTCCTGGGCCTGGGTCGCCTGGTCGTACTCCTTCATGCGCTCCAGGCGCTTGCGGGAGTCGTCGCGCAGGGCCTCCAGGGTGTCGAACTCGCTGGCCAGCTGGGCGAACTCGTCGTCCAGCTCGGGCAGCTCCTTCTCCTGGACGGCGGTGACGGTGACGGTGACCTCGGAGGTCTGGCCCGCCTGGGTGCCACCCTTGAGCTCGGTGGAGAAGGTGGCGGTGCCACCGGCCTCCAGGCCGGTCACGGCGTCGTCGATGCCGTCGATCAGGCGGCCCGAGCCGATCTCGTAGCTGACGCCGTTGGCGGTGCCGTCCTCCGGCACCTCGCCGTCGACCTTGGCGATCAGGTCCACGACCACGATGTCGCCGGCGGCCGCGGCACGCTCGACGTCCTTGACCGAGGAGAAGCGCTCGCGCAGCTGCTCCAGGGACTTCTCGATGTCCTCGTCGGAGACGACGATCGGGTCGACGGTCACCTCGATGGAGGCGAAGTCCGGGAGGGTGATCTCCGGACGGATGTCCACCTCGGCGGTGAACTTCAGGTCGCCGCCATCGGCGAGCTTCTCGACACCCTCGATGTTGGTGATGTCGGGCTGTCCGAGGACCTCGATCTTGCCCTCGTCGACGGCCTGCGTGTAGAAGCGCGGGAGGGCGTCGTTGACGGCCTCCTCCAGCACGGCGCCACGGCCGAAGCGCTGGTCGATGACCCGGTTCGGGATCTTGCCCTTGCGGAAGCCCGGGACCGAGACCTGCTGGTTGATCTTCTTGTACGCCGCGTCGAGGCTGGGCTTGAGCTCCTCGAAGGGCACCTCGACGGTGAGTCGAACCCGGGTCGGGTTCAGAGTCTCGACGGCGCTCTTCACGGTTAGGTCTCCTATGGGCTTGCGGTCAGGTTGCCTCCGCCGTTCCCGGCCGCCGGCCGAGGCCGTACGAATGGGTCGGGCGAGACGGGCGATGAAGGGTTGGAGCTGCATCTCCCGTGGGGGGGTGGACGGTGAGAGTGACTCCTCGCCCTCGTGCGGTTGACCTGGGTTGACACCGCAGGGACTACCGCCAGCGCCCCATCCTACCGGTACCACGAAAGGCGGACGCCAGGCGCCACCGTCGGGCCCGAACAGAACAGGGCCCCGCCACGGTGGACGAGACCCTGCCGCACTGTCGGGGTGACCGGATTCGAACCGACGGCCTTCCGCTCCCAAAGCGGACGCGCTACCAAACTGCGCCACACCCCGTGGTGCCGAGAGGAAGCGTACACGTCGGGCCCTGGCGGCTCGCCGACATATTCGGGGGCGGTCCGAGGGAGCGCGCGCAGAATCCGGTGTGCGCGGAAGCGACCGGACCAGGTACGCTGTCCCCCGAACTTCCGGCCGGCAACGACCGGGGGATCGCGCGGGCGTAGCTCAATGGTAGAGCCCTAGTCTTCCAAACTAGTCACGCGAGTTCGATTCTCGTCGCCCGCTCATCGGCCCGGCCCCGGTGCGTCTCCACGCACCGGGGCCGTTGGCGTTTCCGGGCGGTCCGCCCGGCCCCGCGAGGCCGGACGGGCCGGTTCAGAGTCCGAGCCGGGCGGCCCGGGCGGCCGCCCGGTCGAGCAGCCGGTGGACGTCGGCTTCCCGGGTGGCGGGGCGGTCGTTGTACTCGTCCGGGGAGTGCGCCGGGCGGCCGGTCGCGTGCAGCACCTCCATCAGCTGGACCCGGGCGGTGCGCACGGTGGCCGGGGTGCCGTAGCCGTGCGCGAGGACGGCGGCCTGGGCGCCGAGCAGGCAGACCCGGCCGCGTGCGTCCCACATCGCGCCCTGCAGCCAGCCGTGGGCGCCGATGTAGCGGGAGGCGAGCCGCAGGTGGTCGGCGGCGCTGACCGGCACCGGGCGGGCCGGGCGGCGCAGCGCCCGGTCGAGCAGGGTGACCCGGGGCGCCGGGTGGCCGGCGCACCACGGCCGCACGGCGGTGCCGTGGGGGCAGACGTACGGCACCGGGCGGCGCGCGGGGGCGGGCAGCGAGGCGAGGTAGGCCTCGATCTCGGCGGCCAGGCCGGAGCCGTCCGGACCCGCCAGGAGGGGCGGAAGGGGCGCCGGAGGGGCCGTCAGGAGCGACGGAGGGGGTGTCGGGGTGGTGCGGGTCATGCGGGCTCTCCAGGCGGGCGGCAGGGCCCCGGCCGGCGGCCACAGGGCGGTTCCGCTTCCCAAAGTGGTGCATTC
This sequence comes from Kitasatospora sp. NPDC088861, assembly GCF_044750105.1. Taxonomy (NCBI): domain Bacteria; kingdom Bacillati; phylum Actinomycetota; class Actinomycetes; order Kitasatosporales; family Streptomycetaceae; genus Kitasatospora; species Kitasatospora sp. NPDC088861. Next base: position 44,784 of record NZ_JBIVJF010000003.1, on the reverse strand, counting down.
CAGACATTTCCGCGACTGGAGAACCGGGGAGGCCGGACGGTTTCCCGCCTGGCTGCCGGGCCGATAGCCTCGGCGGCGTTCGAGCGCAGTTCGAGCGGGAGCTCACCCGCCGCGCTCCGAGGTGGAGGAGTCCCGGTGCGTCCCCAGGAGCGGCTGGCCGTCATACAGCGCTGTGTCGTCCGGGAGATGGCACGCCTCGGACAGGAGTTCAGCGCCGACGGCGAGGTGGTGCGCGGCCCGGGGACGACGGCGGTGGCGGTGCGCGAGCACCCCGGGAACGACGGCGCCGGCCACGTCGACCTCGGCTACGTGCTGCACCTGGGCCGGGCGGACGCGCCGGTGGTGTGGGACTGCGCGGCCGGCCTCGGCAAGACCGAGGAGGAGAAGCTCGCCAACGCGGTGAAGATGTGGGCGACCACCACCGCCTCGGTGCTGGTCGAGCTGACGGACGGGCGCGGAGTGCACGCCGACCACGCGGACCACGCCGAACTCCCGGGCTGGCACGCCGTCCAGGGGCCGGCGGCGGTGTTCGGCTTCGGCAACGAGCACCTGGCGGGCTGGCTCGCCGAGCACCGGGTGCTGCCGGCGCTCGCGCCCGCGCTGCGGCCGCAGCTGGCCGGGCCGGGTCCGGTCGGGGTGAAGCTCTTCCTGGGCGGGAAGGCGGGCGACGACGTCGCCGAGGTCCGGGTCGACGGCGAGGTGTCGGAGGCCGCGTCAGCGGCGCTGCGCGCGATGGACTGGCCGCGGGGCGAACGACTGTGCTGGGCGCGGCTGTTCGTGCTGTTGACGGCCGATTCGGCGGCGCCGGGGCAGGCCGCCGCGGCGGGTGCCGCGGCACCCGCGCCGATGCGCGCCCCCGCCCAGGCGGCGGCCCGCCCCCGGGGACTGTTCGCTCGCTGGCGGGAGGCCAGACGGGCCGGCCGGTGATCCCCTCGCGGGGGTCGCGGACGGCCCGGCCGGGTCAGCCGCCGGTGATGCCCGAGATGCTGTGGGCGAGGTTCGCCAGCAGGGAGTTGATCGAGCCCGCGACCGTGGTCTCGTGCAGCATGAAGCCGAACAGGGCGGCGATGATGCCGTGCGCGATCTTCAGCTGCTTGTTGCGGATGAAGATGATGCACAGGATTGCGAACAGGACCAGCGCGGAGACGGAGAGTGCCACCCGGACTCACTTCCTCGTTTCATAGCGTGGTGCCGCCGCCCGGCGGCACCTGCGAAGCCGGACCCCGGCCTGTCCGACGGTCCCGAGGCGGAATCGCGGATCGACCGGCACACCACCGGCGAGGGAGCCCGGCGCGGTCGAACGTTGTCTGCCGTGCCGCACGTGACGCCCCCCATCCCCCGAATCCTGAACAGTCCCGCCCGGACTCAGTGTGGTCGACCGTGCCGATTGCGTAAAGGTCTGACAGTCAGCCCAACGCCGATATCCTGCGATGCGAGACGAGTTTCCGCCGACCGGGACGATAGCGGAGCCGTTCTGACGAATCGTCGGCGGGGCGGCGCTGAGCGGCCGGAAGGCGGCCGGGGGCGGGTAACGGAAGCCGCAGGTCCGGTCAGCCGAAGGGGCGGCCGATTTGGCCGAAGATCGGCTGCCCGGCTTGACAGCACGTGCCCGCGGCATGTGCCGGTCCGTCCGGTGACGGACGGCCGGGCCGAGGGGGCGTCAGTCGCGCCAGAGCAGCAGGACCGCGCGGTCGTCGTTGATGTCCCGGGCCACCGTCTCGATCAGCGCGGCCGCCGCACCGGCCCCCGCGCCCGGACCGCTGCCGGGCACCAGCCGGTCCGCCTCTCCCATCAGCCGGTCCATCCCCTCGGAGAGGTCCCGGCCCGGCTCCTCGACCATGCCGTCGGTGCACAGCATCAGCACGTCGCCGCGGTTCAGCCGGCCGCGCACGCCGTCGAACTTCGCGCCGTCGTAGATCCCGAGCAGCGGGCCCTCGGCCTCCTTGACCTCCCAGTGCCCGGCGCCCGCCAGCCGCTGCATCCCCGGCAGGTGCCCGGCCGACAGCAGCTCGTACTCGCCGGTGTCCAGGTCCAGCACCAGGTGGACGGCGGTCGCGAAGCCCTCCTCCCAGGACTGGCGCAGCAGGTAGCCGTTGGCGGCGGGCAGGAAGTCGTGCGCGGGCAGCGAGCCCACCAGGCCGCCGAAGGCGCCGGAGAGCAGCAGCGCGCGGGAGCCGGCGTCCATGCCCTTGCCGGAGACGTCCGCGAGGACCACCTCCAGCAGCCGCTGGCCCGGGCCGGTGCGGGCGGCGACCACGAAGTCCCCGGAGAAGGACTGCCCGCCGGCCGGGCGCAGCGCCATGTCGGCGTGCCAGCCGTCCGGCAGCTCCGGCACCCGGCTCTGCACCCGCAGCCGCTCGCGCAGGTCGAACAGCATGGTCGAGCCGCCCCACCAGGGCACGCCGACCCGGGCCCGGAACTGGGCCAGCAGCAGGCCGCCCACCCCGGCGGCGCCGACCACCAGGGCCGCGCCCGGGGTGACGCCGTAGATGTAGGCCTCGGGGTTCTCGCTGGCCACCCGCTGGCCGGTGTGGATCACCGACTCGGCGGACAGGCCGAGCGCCGCCAGCGCGTACAGCACCACCAGGCTGCCGGGGCGCAGCAGCAGCGCGCCGGCCAGGATCGGCAGGACCAGCGCGGTGGGCGGGGCCCAGGCGGGGATCCAGATGTTGAGCAGGATCAGCAGCGGGACGAGCAGGGCGAGCGCGCAGAGCACCGGCCAGTCGGCGGCGCCGCCGCGGAAGTAGTCCACACCGGCCGTGCGCAGCCTTCGGCGGACCCGGCGGAGCCTCCTGCGCAACCGGGCCGTCACGGGTCCGGACGCCGTGGCGGCGCCGGGCCTCGTCGCAGTCGTCTGGGGCGGTGCGCCCGGCGGTCTGCCAGCCATGGGGCCCGACCCTATCCACGGGCACCGCCCGGCGTCGACGGGCCGGACGCGAGCGGGTGTGCCGTGGCGCGGGTCCGTCAGCCGGTTTCGGCCGATCGCCGCGACGGCGGGCGCGGCGTCAGGAGGCGTGCGCCGGTTGGGCGTACGAACCACGCGGGCGGCGCACGCGCCCCACGCGTACCGGCGTCGGCGCGCCCGGCCCTGTGGCCGATGACACAGCCGTACGGGCCCGGGAACGGCGGCGGCCGGCCGCGTGGAGCACGCGGCCGACCGACGGAGGGTGGACGGGGGGAGGGATCAGCCCTGCGGGTGGTGGGCCGGGATCGGCGGGAGCTCGCCGGTGGTCTCGTACTCGCTCAGCATCTCGATCCGGCGGGTGTGCCGCGGCTCGCCGCTGTAGGGGGTGTTGAGGAAGACCTCGACGAACTTGGTGGCCTCCTCCAGCGTGTGCATGCGGCCGCCGACGGAGACCACGTTGGCGTTGTTGTGCTCGCGGCCGAGCCCGGCGGTCTGCTCGCTCCAGGCCAGCGCCGCCCGCACGCCCTTGACCTTGTTGGCGGCGATCGCCTCACCGTTGCCCGAGCCGCCGATGACGACGCCCAGCGCCTCCGGGTCGGCGGCGGTGCGCTCGGCGGCGCGCAGGCAGAACGGCGGGTAGTCGTCCTCGGCGTCGTAGATGTGCGGCCCACAGTCGACCGGCTCGTGGCCGGCCTCCTTGAGCCACTCCACGAGGTGGTTCTTCAGTTCGTATCCGGCATGGTCTGAGCCCAGGTACACGCGCATGCCATGAGTGTGGCATGCGCGTGCGCCCGGGCCCGGCAGGGGGCTCACCGCTTCGCGGCGAGCTTCCAGACCAGCGGCAAGGCCCCTGCGGCGAGGACGGCCTTCAGCGCGTCGCCGACCAGGTACGGGTAGAGGCCGAGCTCGGCCGCCCGGGCGAGCGGGACGTGCAGCGACAGGGCCAGGTACGGGACGCCGACCGCGTAGATGGCGAGGCTGCCGAGGACCATGGTGCCGGCGGTGTTCACCGGGGTCCGGTCGGCGCCGCGGCGGGCCAGCTCGCCGGTCAGGCCGGCCGCCAGGACGAAGCCGAGCACGTAGCCGAGCGAGGGCATCGTCCAGCCGGAGGTGCCCTCGGCGAACCAGGGCATCCCCGCCAGGCCGGCCAGCAGGTAGAGGGCGAGCGAGGCGACGCCGCGGCGGGCGCCGAGCGCGGTGCCGACCAGCAGGGCGGCGAAGGTCTGGCCGGTGACGGGCACCGGCGAGCCGGGGATGTTCACCGACAGCTGGGCGGCCACGCCGGTCAGGGCGGCGCCGCCGGCCACCAGGGCCAGGTCGCGGGCCTGGGCGCCGAGGCGGGTGGTGGCGGCGGGCAGCAGGTCGGCGAGGACGGCGCGGCGCGGTATCGGGGTGGTGGCAGTGGCCATCGGGGGTCTCCTGTGGGGTGCTCAGGTGAGTGAACACCTGTGAACCTACGTGGTGATCCACTACGCCACCGCCACGGTTTCGGACAAAGCCCCGCCCTCGACCGTTGTCGGAACCGGCCCATTCCGGCCCGTACCGACGCCGTGTCACCGGTCGGACCCGTTCCGTCACCGCGTGGTCCGCATGGTGGGCCCGGGGTCCCCGTTCTTGGCATGAACAGAGGTGTCACCGGATATTGGACAGCTCATGCCGCATTCCGCACAGTCTGGATCCAGCCCTATGGCCCCCACCTCCGCGCCCAAGGCGTCCGGGACCACCGACGCCGACGGTGCCCCGGCCACCGGCCAGCAGCTCGCGCACGGCCTCAAGCAGCGCCACCTGTCGATGATCGCGCTGGGCGGGGTGATCGGCGCGGGCCTGTTCGTCGGCTCCGGCGCCGGTATCGCCGCCGCCGGTCCGGCGATCATCCTGGCGTTCACCCTCTCCGGCCTGCTGGTCATGCTGATCATGCGGATGCTCGGCGAGATGTCGGCCGCCCGCCCCGCCTCCGGGTCGTTCTCGGTGCACGCCGAGAAGGAGATCGGCCCCTGGGCCGGGATCACGGCCGGCTGGATGTACTGGGTGATGCTGTGCTGCGGCGTCGCCGCCGAGGCCACCGCCGCCGGGAAGATCGTCAACGGCTGGGTGCCGGGCGTCTCCTCCTGGGTCTGGGTCGGCCTGTTCATGGTCTTCTTCTGCGCCAGCAACCTGACCGCGGTGAAGAACTTCGGCGAGTTCGAGTTCTGGTTCGCCACCATCAAGGTCGCCGCGATCGTCGCCTTCCTGGTCCTCGGCGGGCTCGGCATCGCCGGGGTGATCGGCCCCGGCGCCCCCGGCGCGACCAACCTGACCGGCCAGGGCGGCTTCCTGCCCACCGGGGTCAGCGGGCTGATCGTCGGCCTGCTCGCCTCGGTCTTCGCCTACGGCGGGCTGGAGACCGTCACCATCGCCGCCGCCGAGTCCGACGACCCCCGCAAGAACGTCGCCAACGCGGTGCGCACGGCGGTGTGGCGGATCGCGATCTTCTACATCGGCTCGATGGCCCTGGTCGTCACCCTGGTCTCCTGGAAGGACCCGGCGGTGGTCACCGACGGCCCGTACGTCACCGTGCTGCGGCACCTCGGGGTGACCGGCGCCGGGACGATCATGGAGGTGGTGGTGCTGATCGCGCTGCTCTCCGCGATGAACGCCAACATCTACGGCGCCTCCCGGATGGCGTACTCGCTGGTCGGCCGCGGCCAGGGCCCCCGGGCGCTGGCCAAGATCTCCGGCGGGGTGCCGCGCCGGGCCGTGCTGGCCTCCTGCCTGTTCGGCTTCGGCGCCGTGCTGGCCGCCAAGTTCTGGCCGGAGACCGTCTTCACCTGGCTGATGAACACCACCGGCGTGGCCATCCTGGTCGTCTGGCTGTTCATCTGCCTGGTCCAGCTGCGGATGCGCCGCCGGCTGGAGCGCGAGGCGCCCGAACTGCTCACCGTGAAGATGTGGGGCTACCCGTACCTGACCTGGATCGCGATGGCCGCCGTCACCGGCATCCTCGCCCTGATGACCACCACCGAGGGCAACCGGCAGCAGCTGTACGCGGCCGGGGTACTGGTCGCGCTGCTGAGCGCCGCCGGCCTGGTCAAGCAGCGGCGGGACGCGGCCGCCGCCCGCTGACCCCGGCACGCACGAGGGCCCGGTACCGCCTGCTGCGGTACCGGGCCCTTCGCGCGCCCCGCGCTACTCGAAGGACGGGCCCGCCGTACGGGTCCGCTTGATCTCGTAGAAGCCCGGGGTGGAGGCCACCAGCAGGGTGCCGTCCCAGAGCCGGGCCGCGGCCTCGCCCTTCGGGGCCGGGGTGACCACCGGGCCGAAGAAGGCGACCCGCTCGCCGTCCACGCCCTCCACCGCGATCACCGGGGTGCCGACGTCCTCGCCGACCAGGGTGATGCCCTCCTTGTGCGAGGCGCGCAGGGCCTCGTCGTACGCGTCCGTGCCGGCCGCGTCCGCCAGCTCCACGGGAAGCCCGGCGGCCACCAGCGCCGCCTCGACCGTCTCCCGGTTCTGCGGCAGGCCCTGGTTGTGGAAGCGCAGGCCCAGCTCGGTGTAAAGCCGGCCCAGCACCTCGTCGCCGTGCTCCCGGGCGGCCGCGATGCACACCCGCACCGCGCCCCAGGCGTTGTCCAGCAGCTCGCGGTAGTTCTCCGGGAGGTCGCGGTCCTCGTTCAGCACCGACAGGCTCATCACGTGCCAGTTCACGTCCACCGGACGCAACTGCTGCACCTCGATCAGCCAGCGGGACGTCATCCACGCCCACGGGCAGGCCGGGTCGAACCAGAAGTCGGCGGTCTTGCGCTCAGCGGCAGTCGTCACGGCTGTCGTCCTTCGTGAGGTGATGACGAGGCAGGCAGGCGTGCCACCCCCACGCGTCAACACCCGCCCGCCGCCGCTGATTCCGGCCCCGCCGGGACGGCCTGTGCAATGGTACCGGCGAGGGAGGGCGTGAAAGGATGCCCCTGCGGGGCGCGGCACACCGCGCGCCGAGACCGCACCACCCACAGACGCACCACCGTGCGAGCCGGACAAAGGAGTACCGCCGTGCCGGGCAAGAACCTGAGCCGCGACGAAGCGCAGCAGCGGGCCAGCATCCTGGCCGTGGAGGGCTACCAGGTCCGGCTGGACGTGACCTCCGCCCCCGATCCGGAGGCCGCCACCTTCCGCTCCACCACCACCGTCACGTTCCGCTGCTCCCGGCCCGGCGCCGACACCTTCCTCGACCTGCTCGCCCCCGCCGTCCACGCCGTCACCCTCAACGGCCGCGCGATCGACCCGGCCACCGCCTACGACGGCGCCCGGGTGCACGTCGACGGCCTCGCCGCCGAGAACGTCCTCACCGTCGAGGCGGACTGCGCCTACAGCCGCACCGGCGAGGGCCTGCACCGCTTCACCGACCCGGTGGACGGCGAGACGTACCTCTACACCCACTACGAGCCGGCCGACGCCCGCCGGGTCTTCGCGACCTTCGAACAGCCCGACCTGAAGGCCCCGTTCGGCTTCACCGTCACCGCCCCCGCCGCCTGGGACGTCTGGTCCAACGCCGTCCACGACAAGGTCACCGAGGAAGGCGCCGCCCGCACCTGGGAGTTCGCGCCGACCCAGCCGATCTCCAGCTACCTCACCGCCGTCGTGGCCGGCCCCTACCACGTCGCCCGCGACCACTACAGCCGCGAACTCGCCGACGGCACCACCCTGGAGATCCCGCTCTCCGCGATGTGCCGCAAGTCCCTCGCCCAGTACTTCGACGCGGACGAGATCCTCGGCGTCACCAAGCTCGGACTCGACTTCTTCCACGAGGAGTTCGACTACCCGTACCCCTTCGGCAAGTACGACCAGGCGTTCGTCCCCGAGTACAACATCGGCGCCATGGAGAACCCCGGCTGCGTCACCTTCCGCGAGGAGTTCGTCTTCCGCTCAAAGGTCACCGACGCCGCCTACGAGGGCCGCGCCAACGTCATCCTGCACGAGATGGCGCACATGTGGTTCGGCGACCTGGTCACCATGCGCTGGTGGGACGACCTGTGGCTGAAGGAGTCCTTCGCCGACTTCATGGGCTCCTACGGCCTGATCGGCGCCCGCACCCGGTACTCCTCCGCCTGGGTCACCTTCGCCAACCAGCGCAAGGCCTGGGCCTACCGGCAGGACCAGCTCCCCACCACCCACCCGATCACCGCCGACATCCGCGACCTCGAGGACGCCAAGCTCAACTTCGACGGCATCACCTACGCCAAGGGCGCCGCCGTCCTCAAGCAGCTGGTCGCGTACGTCGGCTCCGAGGCCTTCTTCGAGGGCGCCCGCCGCTACTTCAAGCGCCACGCCTTCGGCAACACCGAACTCGGCGACCTGCTGGGCGTCCTGGAGGAGACCAGCGGCCGCGACCTCAAGGCCTGGGCCGCCGCCTGGCTGCAGACCGCCGGGGTCGACTCGCTCACCCCGCAGGTGACCACCGACGCCGAGGGCCGGATCACCGAACTCGCCGTCCTCCAGGACGGGGCGGTGCTGCGCCCGCACCGGATCGCGATCGGCCTCTACGACCGGGACGCCGACGGCTCCCTGGTGCGCACCGAGCGGTTCGAGCTCGACGTCACCGGCAACCGCACCGTCGTCGCCGAGGCCGCCGGCCGCCCCCGCCCCGCGCTGGTGCTGCTCAACGACGACGACCTCACCTACTGCAAGATCCGCTTCGACTCCGAGTCCCTGGAGACCCTGCGCACCGGCCTCGGCGACATCCACGACGAGCTGGCCCGGGCACTCGCCTGGTCCGCCGTCTGGAACCTCACCCGGGACGGCCTGATGCCGGCCCGCGACTACGTCGCCCTGGTGCTGCGCTTCGCCGGCCAGGAGGGCAACATCGGCGTGCTGCAGTCGCTGCACGCCCAGGCCAAGACCGCCGTCGACCTGTACGCCGACCCGGCCTGGCGCGGCGAGGGCGGCCGGCAGCTGGCCGACGGCGCCCTGCGCGAACTGCGCGAGGCCGTCCCCGGCAGCGACCACCAGCTGGCCTGGGCCCGCTTCCTCGCCCAGACCGCGGGCGGCGCCGAGCACCTCGGCCTGGTCCGCGGCCTGCTGGCCGGCAGCGCCCGGATCGACGGCCTGGAGGTCGACCAGGAGCTGCGATGGTCGCTGTGGCTGGCACTGGCCGCCGCCGGCCAGGCCGGCGACGAGGAACTGGCCGGAGAGCTGGCCGCCGACAACACCGCCAGCGGCAAGCGCCAGTACACCCAGTGCCTGGCCGCCCGGCCCACCGCGGAGGCCAAGGCCGCCGCCTGGTCGGCCGTGGTCGACTCCGACGAACTGCCGAACGCCCTGGTCGAGGCCGAGATCGCGGGCTTCGCGCTGCCCGCCCACCGCGACCTGACCGCGCTCTACGCGGCGCCCTACTTCAAGCTGCTGGAACGGGTCTGGGCCGAGCGGACCATCGAGATCGCGATGCGGATCGTCAGCGGGTTCTTCCCGCGCGCGCAGACCAGCGAGCAGACCCTGGCCGAGGCCGACGCCTGGTTGGACGGCCACCCGCAGGCCGCGCCGGCGCTGCGCCGCCTGGTCCTGGAGTGCCGCGACGACCTGGCCCGCGCGCTGCGGGCGCAGGCCTGCGACCGGGCCTGACCCAGGCGTGAAGGGGCCCGCCGTGCGGACACGGCGGGCCCCTTCACGTCGGGGCGTCAGTCGCGGCGCAGGCCGCGGTCCAGGGCGGCGATCGCGCTGCCCTGGGCGTCGTCGCCGTCCAGCGACCAGACCATCACGCCGCCCAGGTCGTTCCAGCGCGCGTACCGCGCCTTCTGGGTGAGCACCTCGGCGGTGTCGTAGCTGTAGAAGGTGGTGCCGTCGTACTTCCAGGACGCGCCGTGGTCGCGGTCCACGTACACCTTGCCGGGCAGCGCGTTGACCTCCCGGTAGGAGAGGTCGGGGGCGGCGGCGGTGGCGCTCTGGTAGAGGCCGCCGCGCTTGCCGGGCGCGACGCCCGTCCAGCCGTGGCCGTACAGCGGGGCACCGAGCACGATCTGCTCGGCGGGCAGGCCGCGCTCCTGGTAGTGGTCGACGGCCGTGTCGGCGCTGCGCCGGCGGGCGTCGGGGTCGGCCGGGTCGGAGTAGAGGTTGGCCTGGTGGTTGGCCGGGCCCTTGCCCTCCCAGGGGCCGTGCAGGTCGTAGGTCATCAGGTTGAGCCAGTCCACCGACTCGCTCAGCTCGGGCAGTTCGAGCCGGTCGGCGACGGTCTCGTTGGCGGCGACGGCGGCGGTCAGCAGGTAGTGCCTGCCCTTGTCGCCCTTCTTGCCGCCATCCTTGCCGCCCTTCTTGCCGAAGTCGTCGAGCTGGCGGCGGAACTCCTGCATCAGCAGGGTGAAGTTGCGCCCGTCCTCGGGGCGGACCACGTTGCCCGGGTCCCCGCCGCCGCCCGGGTACTCCCAGTCGATGTCGATGCCGTCGAAGACGCCCGCGGCCGCGCCGGCGCCGCCCTCCGGGGAGCCGGGCAGGACCGGCACGTCGCCCTTGAGGTAGAGGTCGATGCAGGAGGAGACGAACTTCTTGCGCGCGGCGTCGGTGGCGGCCGCGTCGGAGAAGTACTTGGACCAGCTCCAGCCGCCGAGCGAGATGACCGTGCGCAGCTGCGGGTTCTTCGCCTTGAGCTTGCGCAGCTGGTTGAAGTGGCCCTTCAGCTTCTGGCCCGGGGCGTCGGCCACGCCGTCGACCGAGTCGGCGGCGGAGAAGGCGCGCTGGTAGTCGTTGTGGGCGTCGCCCTGGCCGGCGTCGTTGCTCTCGAAGCAGGTGCCGTCGGCGGAGACGTTGCCGAAGGCGTAGTTGACGACGGTGAGCTTCCCGGCCTGGCCGGAGTCCTGGACGCGCTTGGCGGAGCTGTCGGCGCCCCACTGGGTGAAGTAGCCGACCCGCTGGCCCTTCAGCTTCGGGCCGTGCCCGCCGTCGGCGGCGTTGGCGGTGGCGGGGGCGGCGAGCAGCGCGGCGACGGTGGCGGCGGCGAGCAGGGCTGAGGCGCGAGTGGGCATACCGGACCTGTTCTCTGAATGAGCGTCAATTGGTCTGGACCAGATGGGATAGAGGTTTAGTCCATCGCGGCACACCGCACAAGGGGCAGGGCTCAGGAGAGGCAGCATGCAAAAGAGGCCGGACCGCGCGATGCGGTCCGGCCTCTCAGCCACCGGGGCGCTCAGCCCCCGGAACTAGAACTCGGTTCAGCCGATGAGCGAGCGCAGCACGTACTGCAGGATGCCGCCGTTGCGGTAGTAGTCCGCCTCACCGGGGGTGTCGATGCGGACGACCGCGTCGAACTCCTTGTCACCGGCCTTGACCTTGACGGTCTTCGGGGTGCGGCCCTCGTTGAGCTCGGTCACGCCGGTGAAGGAGAAGGTCTCCTCGCCGGTCAGACCGAGGGACTCGGCGGTCTGGCCCTCCGGGAACTGCAGCGGCAGGACGCCCATGCCGATCAGGTTCGAGCGGTGGATGCGCTCGTACGACTCGGCGATGACGGCCTTGACGCCCAGCAGCGCGGTGCCCTTGGCGGCCCAGTCACGGGACGAGCCGGAACCGTACTCCTTGCCGGCCAGGACGACCAGCGGGGTGCCGGCGGCCTGGTAGTTCTGCGAGGCGTCGTAGATGAACGACACCGGGCCGTCGGCCTGGGTGAAGTCGCGGGTGTAGCCGCCCTCGGTGCCCGGCGCGATCTGGTTGCGCAGACGGATGTTGGCGAAGGTGCCGCGGATCATCACCTCGTGGTTGCCGCGGCGCGAGCCGTAGGAGTTGAAGTCGCGCTTCTCGACACCGTTGGCGGTCAGGTACTGCGCCGCCGGGGTGCCCGGCTTGATGTTGCCGGCCGGGGAGATGTGGTCGGTGGTGACCGAGTCGCCCAGCTTGGCCAGGACGCGGGCGCCGGCGATGTCGGTCACCGGGCTCGGGGTCTTGGCCATGCCCTCGAAGTACGGGGGCTTGCGCACGTAGGTGGACTCGGCGTCCCACTCGAAGGTGTTGCCGGTCGGGACCGGGAGCGACTGCCAGCGGTGGTCACCGGCGAAGACGTCCTGGTAGCCCTTGTCGAACATCGCCTCGTCGATGGAGCCGGCGACGGTGTCCGCCACCTCCCGCTCCGACGGCCAGATGTCGGCGAGGAAGACGTCGTTGCCGTCGGCGTCCTGGCCCAGGGCGTCGCGGGTGATGTCGATGTTCATGTTGCCGGCCAGGGCGTAGGCGACCACCAGCGGCGGGGAGGCCAGGTAGTTCATCTTCACGTCCGGGTTGATCCGGCCCTCGAAGTTGCGGTTGCCGGAGAGCACCGAGACGACCGCCAGGTCGGCCTCGTTGACGGCGGCCGAGACCTCCTCGGGCAGCGGGCCCGAGTTGCCGATGCAGGTGACGCAGCCGTAGCCGACCAGGTTGAAGCCCAGCTTCTCCATGTACGGGAGCAGGCCGGCCTTCTCGTAGTAGTCCATGACGACCTTGGACCCGGGGGCCAGGGTGGTCTTGACCCACGGCTTGACCGTGAGGCCCTTCTCCACGGCCTTCTTCGCCAGCAGGGCGGCGCCCAGCATGACGGAGGGGTTGGAGGTGTTGGTGCAGGAGGTGATCGAGGCGATCACGACCGCGCCGTTGTCGATCTCGTACTTCGACCCGTCGGGGGCGGTGACGAGGGTCGGCTTCGAGGCCTCGGCGGAGTAGGTCGGCAGCGCCTCGGCGAACCGGGTGGCGGCCTCGGCCAGGACGACGCGGTCCTGCGGACGCTTCGGGCCGGAGATCGACGGGACGACGGTGGAGACGTCCAGCTCCAGGTACTCGGAGAAGACCGGCTCGACCGACGGGTCGTGCCAGAGGCCCTGCTCCTTGGCGTACGCCTCGACCAGGGCGAGCTGCTGCTCGTCGCGGCCGGTGAGCTTGAGGTAGTTGATGGTCTCGGCGTCGATCGGGAAGATCGCGCAGGTCGAGCCGAACTCCGGCGACATGTTGCCGATGGTGGCGCGGTTGGCCAGCGGGATCGCGGAGACGCCCTCGCCGTAGAACTCGACGAACTTGCCGACCACACCGTGCTTGCGCAGCATCTCGGTGATGGTGAGCACCAGGTCGGTGGCGGTGGTGCCGGCCGGCAGCTGGCCGTTGAGCTTGAAGCCGACCACGCGCGGGATCAGCATGGAGACCGGCTGGCCCAGCATGGCGGCCTCGGCCTCGATGCCGCCGACGCCCCAGCCCAGCACGCCCAGGCCGTTGACCATGGTGGTGTGCGAGTCGGTGCCGACGCAGGTGTCCGGGTAGGCCTGGCCGCCGCGGACCATGATGGTGCGGGCCAGGTGCTCGATGTTCACCTGGTGGACGATGCCGGTGCCGGGCGGGACGACCTTGAACTCGTCGAAGGCGGTCTGGCCCCAGCGCAGGAACTGGTAGCGCTCCTTGTTGCGGCCGTACTCGATCTCGACGTTCTGGACGAAGGCGTCCGGGGTGCCGAACTTGTCGGCGATGACGGAGTGGTCGATGACCAGCTCGGCCGGGGCCAGCGGGTTGATCTTGGCCGGGTCGCCGCCCAGCTCCTTGACGGCCTCACGCATGGTGGCGAGGTCGACCACGCACGGCACGCCGGTGAAGTCCTGCATGATCACGCGGGCCGGCGTGAACTGGATCTCCTGGCTCGGCTGGGCGCTGGCGTCCCAGTTGCCGAGCGCGCGGATGTGGTCGGCGGTGATGTTCGCGCCGTCCTCCGTGCGGAGCAGGTTCTCCAGCAGCACCTTGAGGCTGTACGGCAGCCGCTCGGAACCCTCGACGGCGGAGAGCTTGAAGATCTCGTACGACTCGTCGCCCACCTGCAGCGAGCTGCGGGCGTCGAAGCTGTTCGCGGACACGACTGACTCCTTCTGGGTGCTTCGTGCGGTATCCGGCCGCCACGGTGGTAAGGTCAGCCTTACTTAGGCTTACCTTGCCCGCATCGCCGGCGAGCTCCGCTCGGCAAGTATCTTGATGTCGAGATATATCCTATGGGGCAGTTATCTCGATGTCGAGATAAACCATAGTGCATGCCGTCGCCTTCACCACCGCAGGCATGCCTGGGTCGATAGAAGCGCAGGTCAGCGGCCATTCCGGCGACAGAGGCCGACAACCGCACCGCTGCCGGCCCACCACCGGCTCGGCACCGGCTCAGTGTCGACTCAGCACCGACTCACACCAGCTCACCACCGGAACCGCCGGTCGGCGACGGGACGAGCGGGGGCGCGCCCGCGCGGCCCGCTCGCCTCCGAGCCCGTTCGAGGGTGTCCGCCGGCGCCCGGCGCCGTTGAGCACGGTGTCCGTCACCCCGCCCGTGGAAGGCCCGTTGATGTCCACTCCGCTCGCCGCCGCGCTGCTGCCGCTGGCCCTGCTCGCCCCCGCCGCCGCCTCGCCGGCCCCCGTCACCCCGCGGGCCCCCATCGCCTCGCCCGTCTCCGTCGTCGAGGCCGCCTTCGACCCCGCGACGGCCTTCGTCCCGCCGACCGCCGTCAGCTACGCGGACGACCTCGTGCCGTACGGCGCGCACACCCGGATCGTCACCGACCGCTCCACCGCGGGGCGGACGGTGCTCACCATGACCGTCACCGGGCTCGCCCCCGACCACGAGTTCCCGGTGCACCTGCACACCGGCTCCTGCGGGGCCGACCCGGCCTCGTCCGGACCGCACTACCAGGACGCCGTGGACCCGGTGCAGCCGTCCACCGACCCCGCGTACGCCAACGGGCGCAACGAACTGCGGCTGGCGCTGCGCACCGACGAGCACGGCGAGGGCACCGCGACGGCCTCGGTGCCCTGGCAGCCCCGGCCCGGCGAGGCGCGCTCGCTGGTGATGCACGCGGGCACCCCGGCCGGCCCGCACGCGGCGGGCGACCGGGCGGCCTGCGTCAAGCTGGAGAAGTGAGCTCCTGCTTCAGGAGCCGAGAGTGGCGACCAGGACCGCCTTGATGGTGTGCAGGCGGTTCTCGGCCTGGTCGAACACGACGGAGTGCGCCGACTCGAACAGCTCGTCGGTGCACTCCAGCTCGGTCATGCCGGTCGCCTCGTACATCTGCCGCCCGACCACCGTGCCGAGGTCGTGGAACGCGGGCAGGCAGTGCAGGAACTTCACGGCCGGGTTGCCGGTGGCCCGGACGGTGTCCATCGACACCTGGTAGGGCTTGAGCAACTCGATCCGCTCGGCCCAGACCTCCTTGGGCTCGCCCATCGAGACCCAGACGTCGGTGTAGAGGAAGTCCACGTCGGCCACGCCCTCGGCCACGTCCTCGGTGAGGGTGATCCGGGCGCCGGTCGCCTCGGCCAGCGTCTCGGCCGCCTTCCGGACATCCTCGGCCGGCCAGAGGGAGCGCGGGGCGACGATCCGGACGTCCATGCCGAGCAGGGCGCCGGTGACCAGCAGCGAGTTGCCCATGTTGGAGCGGGCGTCGCCGAGGTAGGCGAGGGCGGTCCCGGTCAGCGGCTTGGTGCCGTGCTCGGTCATGGTGAGCACGTCGGCCAGCATCTGGGTGGGGTGCCACTCGTCGGTGAGACCGTTCCAGACCGGGACGCCGGCATTCGCGGCCAGTTCCTCGACGATCTCCTGGCCGTGGCCGCGGTACTCGATGCCGTCGAACATCCGGCCGAGCACCCGGGCGGTGTCCCGGATGGACTCCTTGTGGCCGATCTGCGAACCGGACGAGTCCAGGTAGGTGGTGGTGGCGCCCTGGTCGTGGGCGGCGACCTCGAAGGCGCAGCGGGTTCGGGTGGAGGTCTTCTCGAAGATCAGCGCGATGTTCTTCCCGCGCAGCCGGGGCTGCTCGGTGCCCGCATACTTGGCCGCCTTGAGCCCGGCGGCGAGGTCCACCAGGAAGCGGAACTCCTGGGGCGTGAAGTCGAGCTCCTTGAGGAAGTGCCTGTTCCGGAGGTTGAAGGCCATACCGGGCTCCTGGGATGACGGGACGTACGGGAAAGTAGCAAGTCTATACGATGCTCGGAATTTCTATACACAGCGGGGGTGGGAGAGGGGGAGCCCCGCCGCGGACTCCCCCTCAACACCCGGTCGGCCCACAGCCGCGGGCACCCTCAACGCCCGGTCGGCCTACGGGCGCGGACCCCCTTCTGCGTCCGGTCGGCCTACAGGCGCGGATCGACCGGCTCGGACTCCAGCGCGAGCACCGCGAACACCGGCTCGTGCACCCGCCACAGCGGCTCGCCGGCCGCCAGCCGGTCCAGCGCCTCCAGGCCCAGCGCGTACTCGCGCAGCGCCAGCGAGCGCTTGTGGCCCAGCGACCGCTCGCGCAGCCGGTCCAGGTACTCGGTGTAGTCCGGGCCGTAGACGATCCGCAGGTACTCCCGGCCGCGCACCTTCACCCCCGGCTGCACCAGCCCGCCCGGACGGCCCCCGCCCCGCTTCGTGCGCACCACCGAGGCCAGCGGTTTGACCACCATGCCCTCGCCGCCCGCCGCCGTCAGCTCCTCCCACCAGGCCGTGGCGGCCGCCACCGAGGCCTCGTCCTCGGTGTCCACCAGGAGACGGCCGGTGCGGTGCAGGACCGGTGCCCGGTCGCCGTCCGTTTCGGACGCCGCCTCGGACGCCGTCACGGACGCCGCTGCGAGCGCGGCTTCGGCCCGCGCTTCGGCCGCCGCTTCGTCGGCCGCGACCAGGCGGTCGATCCAGGCCAGGTGCTCGTCGTGCGGGCGTACGGCGAGGTTCGCCCCCTCGGCGGCCAGCACCTGGAACGGCGCCAGCCGCACGCCCGACAGCCCCTCGGTCGGCCAGCAGTACCGCCGGTACGCCTCGGTGAACGCCTGCGCGTCGGCCGCGCGCCGCCGCTGCTTGGCGGTCAGCTCCGCCAGGTCCAGCCCGCGACCGGCCGCCCGCTCCAGGGCCGCCAGCGCCTCCGGCAGGGCGGCGCCCGCCGCCGCGCCGACCGCCGCGTACTGGCGGCGCAGCAGTTCCACGGCCTTCAGCGACCAGGGCATCAGCTCGGCATCCAGCAGCAGCCAGCCGGTGCCCAGCTCGTCGAACAGCCCCGAGCGCTCGGCGGCCACCCGCACCCGGCCCAGCACGGCCGCGGTCAGGCCGTCGTCGGCGAGGAACGCCCGGCCCGTCCTGGTCCAGATCGCGCCCGGACCGGCCACGCCGAAGCGCTGCTCCAGCGCCGCGTCGTCCCGGGCGACCAGCACCACCGCGCGGGACCCCATGTGCTTCTCCTCGCACACCAGGTGCCGCACGCCGTCCGCGCGGTAGGCGGCGAACGCCTCCTGCGGGTGCTCCAGGAAGCCGTCCCGGCGGGAGGCGGCGCTCGGCGCCATCGTCGGCGGCAGGTACGCCAGCAGCCGCGGGTCCAGCGCGAAGCGGCTCATCACCTCCAGCGCCGCCGCCGCGTTCTCCTCCCGGACGGCGACCCGCCCATGCAGCCCGGTCTCGACGATCCGGCGGCCCGCCACGTCGGCGAGATCCAGCGGACGGCCCTCGCGGGCGCCCGGCGCGTCCGTGGACAGCGGACGCACCGGCGCGTACCACTCCCGCTCGGCCGGCACGCTCACCAGCTCCCGCTCCGGGTAGCGCAGCGCCGTCAGGGTGCCGCCGAACACGCAACCGGTGTCCAGGCAGACGGTGTTGTTGACGAAGCTCGCCGACGGCACCGGTGTGTGGCCGTACACCACCAGCGCCTTGCCCCGGTACTCCTCCGCCCACGGGTAGCGCACCGGCAGGCCGTACTCGTCGGTCTCGCCGGTGGTCTCCCCGTACAGCGCGTGCGAGCGCACCCGGCCCGAGTTGCGGCCGTGGTACCGCTCCGGCAGACCGGCGTGGCAGACCACCAGCGCGCCGCCGTCCAGCAGGTAGTGGCTCACCAGGCCGCGCATGAACTCCCGCGCCTCGGCCCGGAACTCCTCGGACTCGCCGGCCAGCTGATCCAGCGACTCCTGCAGACCGTAGGCGACGTTGACCTTCTTGCCGTCCAGCGCCCGGCCCAGCTTGTTCTCGTGGTTGCCCGGCACGCACAGCGCGTGCCCGGCCGCGACCATGCCCATCACCAGGCGCAGCACGCCCGGTGTGTCCGGGCCGCGGTCGACCAGGTCCCCGACGAACACGGCGGTACGGCCCGCCGGCGGCACCGCGTCCACCGGCCGGCCCCCGGCGTCCCGGGTCAGCGTGTAGCCGAGGCGGATCAGCAGGGTCTCCAGCTCGGAGCGGCAGCCGTGGATGTCACCGACGATGTCGAACGGGCCGGTCAGGTGACGCAGGTCGTTGTAGCGCTTCTCCAGCTCCACCTCGGCCGCCGCCACCTCGGCCGCGCCGCGCAGCACGTGCACCTTGCGGAAGCCCTCGCGCTCCAGGCCGCGCAGGGAACGGCGCAGCTCGCGGTGCTGGCGCGGGACGACGTGGGCCGGCAGCCGGCGGTCCGGGCGGGAGCGGTTGCGCTCGGCGCACACGCCCGGCGGGACGTCCAGCACGATCGCGATCGGCAGCACGTCGTGCTCGCGGGCGATCCGCACCAGCTGGCGGCGTGCCTCGGGCTGGACGTTGGTGGCGTCCACGACGGTCAGCCGGCCGGCCGCGAGACGCTTGCCGACGATGTAGTGCAGGACGTCGAAGGCCTCGGCGGAGGCCGACTGGTCGTTCTCGTCGTCGGCGACCAGGCCGCGGCAGAAGTCGGAGGAGACGACCTGGGTGGGCAGGAAGTGGCGGCGGGCGAAGGTCGACTTGCCGGCGCCGCTGGTGCCGATCAGGACGACGAGGGAGACGTCGGTGACGGGGAGACGGCGGGGGGCGGGGTGGTCCTGGGGCTGACCCTGGTCGTGCTCCTGGTGCTGGTGCTGCTCGGGCGTCGGGGTCGCTTCGTCGGTCATCGGGATTCGCCTCCTTCGGGCGCCGGGTCGGTCGGGGTGTGCTCGGTCGCGGCCGGGTCGGTCCGGGTGGCGCCGGTCGGGGTCTGCTCGGTCGGGCTGGTGCCGAGGCGGAACAGGGCCAGCTGGGTCGGCGCGCCGACCTCCCCGTCCTCCGGCCCCACCGGGCGCAGCACCACCGTGTAACCGAACACCGCCGCGACCCGCTCGGCCCACGCGCGGAACTCGGCGCGCGACCACTCGAAGCGGTGGTCGGCGTGCCGGACAGCGCCCGCCGGCAGGCTCTCCCAGCGGACGTTGTACTCGGCGTTCGGCGTGGTGACGACCACCGCCCCCGGCCGGGCCGCGCCGAACACCGCGTACTCCAGGGCGGGCAGCCTGGGCAGGTCCAGGTGCTCGACCACCTCGCACAGCACCGCCGCGTCGAAGCCCTTCAACCGGGCGTCCGTGTACGTCAGCGCGCCCTGCGCCAGCGTCACCCGGGCCGCCTGCCGCTCCGGCATCCGGTCCAGGCGCAGTCCGCGGGCCGCCGCCTGCAAGGCCCGCGCCGACACGTCCACGCCGAGCACCTCGGTGAACCGGGCGTCCTTCAGCAGTTCGCCGATCAACTCGCCCCGGCCGCAGCCGAGATCGGCGACGCGGGCCGCGCCCACCTCCCGCAGGGCGGCGAGGATCGCGGCGCGGCGCTGCCCGGCGAGGGACGGCGGCCTGGGCTCCGATGTCGCCCCGGCGGCCTCCTCCGGCTCCTCCGGCCGCTCGTCGACCGCGTTGTCGACCTCCTCGGGCTCCCGGTCGTCCGCCTCCGCCAGCCGGGCCAGCTCCAGACGCTCCATCGCCACCCGGGTCAGCGCCCGGCTCCGGGACAGGTAGCGGCGGGTGATCAGGTCGCGCTCCGGGTGGGCGGCCAGCCAGCCCTCGCCGGCGGCGAGCAGCTTGTCCACCTCGTCCGGGGCGACCCAGTAGTGCTTGGCGCCGTCCAGCACCGGCAGCAGCACGTACAGCTGCTGGAGCGCGTCGGCGAGCCGCACAGCGTCCGAGACCAGCGTGAGCCGCACGTACCGGGACTCGCCCCACTCCGGGAACGCCTCGTCCAGCGGAAGCGCCACCGCCTCGACCCGCCAGCCCAGCGGCTCGAACAGCCGGACCGCCATCGCCGGGCCACCGCCCTCGCCCGCGCCGTTCGCGGGCACCGCGGGCAGCGTGATCCGCAGCGGGCGCGGCCGGTCCGCCAGCCCGGGCCGGGCCGGGCAGGCGCCCTTCATCGCGGACCGGAACACCGTCCGCAGCGCCACCGCGAGCAGCGAGGACGCCGCGTACGGGCGGTCGTTGACGTACTGGGCGAGCGCGAAGTCCGGCGAACCGCCGCGCCCCTTGCCCCGGCCCTTGCGGACCAGCGCGATCGGGTCGACGTCCAGCAGCAGCGCCGCCGTGCAGACGTCGTCGCCCGCCTCGGGGTAGAAGACGTGCGCCTCGCCGTGCGACGTCGCGAACCGCTGGACCTTGCCCGGGTGTTTGTGCAGCAGGAAGCCGAGATCGGTGGCCGGGCCCTCGACGCTGCCGGTGGTGGAGATCGACATGAACACCCGCCCGAGTATCGCCGAGCAAACCTCCGCTGAACACCGGGTTTTCCGGCTCGGCGGCCGTCCGCCGCAGCCCGTCGGTGGCCGTGTACGCACGGCGGGGGCGTGCCGACCGACGGCCGCGTCCGTACGACGGGCGTGTTCGGCAGCAGGGCCCCGCATTGGTTAACGTGCACGGTGTGACTGCTGAATCGACCTCCCTCCCGAACGGGGCCGTGGCCGCCGGCCTGGCCACCATCGCCGCCGACGGCACCGTCCTCGACACCTGGTTCCCCGCCCCCGCCCTGGCCGCCGAGCCCGGCCCGGCCGGCACCGTCCGCCTGACCGCCGAGCAGGCCGAGGCCGAACTCGGCGCCGGCGCCGCCGAGGCGCTGCGCGCCGACCCGCGCCGCGGCGTCGAGGTGGTCGCCGTGCGCACCACCATCGCCTCGCTCGACGAGAAGCCGCTCGACACCCACGACGTGTACCTGCGCCTGCACCTGCTCAGCCACCGCCTGGTCAAGCCGCACGGCCAGAACCTGGACGGCGTCTTCGGGCTGCTCGCCAATGTCGCGTGGACCAGCATCGGCCCCGTCCCGGTGGACGCGGTCGAGCAGGCCCGCCTCGCGGTCCGCGCCCAGGGCGGCCAGCTCGCCGTGTACGGCATCGACAAGTTCCCGCGGATGACCGACTACGTCGCCCCGTCCGGTGTGCGCATCGCCCACGCCGACCGCGTCCGCCTCGGCGCCCACCTGGCCGCCGGCACCACCGTGATGCACGAGGGCTTCGTCAACTTCAACGCCGGCACCCTCGGCACCTCCATGGTCGAGGGCCGGATCAGCGCGGGCGTCGTCGTCGGCGACCACAGCGACATCGGCGGCGGCGCCTCGATCATGGGCACCCTCTCCGGCGGCGGCAAGCAGGTCGTCTCGGTCGGCGAGCGCTGCCTGCTCGGCGCCAACGCCGGCATCGGCATCTCGCTCGGCAGCGACTGCGTCATCGAGGCCGGCCTCTACGTCACCGCCGGCACCCGGGTCACCACCCCGGACGGCACCGTGGCCAAGGCCGTCGAGCTGTCCGGCCAGGACAACCTGCTGTTCCGCCGCAACTCGCAGACCGGCGCCGTCGAGGTCATCGCCCGCTCCGGCTCCTGGGGCGGCCTCAACGCCGACCTGCACGCCCACAACTGACCTGCGGGACCACACCATCGGGGTTCGGAGCCGACTCGGGCTCCGGACCCCGAGTGCGTTCTGCGGCTTTCGGCGGGCGTGCGGGCCCCCTCCCCCCCTCCCCCCTCCCCCCTCCGCCCTCCCCTCCTTCCCCTCGCCCGAAGCCTTGGCCCTGTCCCGGCTTGGTCGGGCACCCGGCTTGGTCGGGCTCCCGGCTTGCTCGGCGCCGAGCAAGCCGGGAGTGTCTCGTCGCGCGCCTAGCCCAGGCCGCTTCGCGGCGGCAAGCCGGGATCACCCGGGAGGCTTACGGCGTAACGGAGTTGGACCACATCGGGTGGCGCGCGGTGACCGGCCGCCGGAGCGGTTCGTTGGTTGCTGCGGCGGGGGCGTGTGCCTCGGTGGCCAGGCATCAGGCACCCCCGCTGCGCGGGCCGAGCCACCGTCGGCCGCTTCACGCCGCACTACCGATCCGAAGAGGTCCCGTCATGACCGAACCAACTGCCACGCCGCAGCTCCCGAGCAGCCCGGCGGGCTCGGCCGCCGGCACCTCGTCCGGGCCCGCCGCGCAGAAGAGCCTGCTGGAACAGTTGCACGAACTGCTCGCCTCGGTGTCCGCGGATCTCGCCGAGTTACAGTCCCCCGGCATCCGGGAGGACGGCCCGGCCGCCTATCCCACCGGTACGGACACCTCCTCCTCCGACGCTCCGGCCACGCCAGGCACCCGATAGTCCGGCGCCTGCTCCTCCCCCGTCGGCCCGCCCTCGTCCGGCGGGTCGAGCCGGACCACGAGTAAGGGCGAGCCCCGCTCGGCCGGCGCCCCGCCGAGCACCGCGCCTTCCTCTCCCTCCAGCCTGCCCGCCACCTTCCGCAGCCGCCCGGCCAGGTCCTTGCACTCCGACACCGCGTCCACACCGTCGATGCACGTCCAGTAGAGGCTCTCGGTGTCGGCCCCGCAGGCCAGCACCACCAGCGTCTCCCCGACGTCCCGCAGCAGCCCGTCCAGCGCGCCCAAGGCCGGTGCCAGCTCGCCGAGTTCGGTGAGCCGCCCGGCCCGGCCGCCGCTCAGCACGGCGGCCCTGACGACCGAGCGTTCCAGGCAGACCGCCGCGTGCGCCGCGGCCTCGGCCAGTTGCTGCCCCAGCCCGGCGAGCTCGTCGTCGTCCAGCTCCGCCAGCCTGGCCCCCACCGCCTCGGTGAGCAGCGCGGCCTGCCGCGCCTCGGCCAGCACATCCGGTACGTGTCTGGCCTCGGCCAGGGCGTGCCGGGCCCTCTTGATCAGTCGCAGCGCCTCCATGGCCGCCACTCCTTTCGCTCGCTGTCGCCGTGGGACCACCGCCGCCGGTGGGGCGGTCAGGTGGTCACGGCGAAAGCGTGCGGCGAAGTCGGCGAGGCCGCATCCGTCATCGGGAAAGCTGTGGACAAGTCCGGGGCTGTGGATAACTCCCGTCCCTCACAAGGATTATTCGTCCACGTCCGGGTTGACACCCGCCCCGCCCTGGTCGGCGTCCGCCGGTCCGTCCGGCACCGGGAAGCGGAGCTCGTTCCGCTCGATCTTGGCCGCGAGGGCCTCCAGCGGATCCACCCCGACCACCGTGCAGAACTGCACCAGGTACGCGAGGACGTCCGCGACCTCGTCCCGCACCCGGTGGGCCCGCTCCGGATCGGACATCACCGCGGCCGCCTGCTCGGGCGTCGACCACTGGAAGATCTCCAGCAGTTCGCCGGCCTCCACGCTCAGCGCGGCCGCCAGGTTCTTCGGCGTGTGGAAGGGCTCCCAGCGCCGGGCCGCCGCGAAGTCCGCCAGCCGCTGCCGCAGGGCCTCCAAGGTCGGCCCGGTGGGCCCGGCCGGTTCCCCCGGCCTCGTCACTCGTTCGTTCACCCGTCCAGGTCTACCTCACCCGTCCACGTCGTCCGCCCCCGGGTCGGCGCCGTCCCCGCGCCCGCACTGGGCCGGCACCCTGGTCGTCTCGGGCCGCAGCACGGTGTGCCCCGAGTCCGGGTCGCGCCGGCACTCGACCAGCACGGCCGCGCCCGACCGCGGTTCGGCCGCGCCGAGCGCCTCCCGCGCCGCGGCGGGCTCCTGAAGCGCGGCGAGGACGCGCAGCTGGTTGCGCCCGGACATGTCCCGGGCCAGCCGTAGCAGTGAGGCGGTCTGTTCGGTGGCGAGCCCGGCGCCGAGGTCCTCGGCGAGCACGGTGAGCTGCCGGTGCGCCCACGGCACCTCGGCGGCCACGTCGAGGTCGAGCACCCCGGCCCCGGTGAGCAGCACCGCGGCGAACGCGAGGTGGCGCAGCATGCCGTCGGAGGCCTGGTCGGCCCCGGTGCGTCCGAGGACGCCTTCGTCGAAGACCGCGAGGACGCGCTGGTCGGGCCCGCTGCCGCGGTGGGCGAGGGAGAGTCCGAGCAGCGGGTGCGGGGCGGCGGACTGGACGGCGCGCAGGAGCTGCCCGTAGCGGCGCGGGCACTCGTTGCCGAGCCGGGCGAGGACGGCGGAGATGTTGGCGGCGTTGCTGCGCAGCCGGGCCTGCGGGTCGGGTCGGGCCCAGCCGCGCATGAGGGCGGGGACGGGGTGGACGGGGAAGACCTCGCGCAGGGCGGTGAGCAGGTCCTCGGTGGCGGCGAGGACCTGCCGTTCGCCCCGGGAGGAGCCGGCCACCCGGAGCGGCAGTTGCGCGGTGATCATGGTGCCGCTGGGGAAGGGCGCCCGGATGTCTCCCTGGCGGGTGTCGTTGTGCCAGCAGACGTTGACGCGCCGCTTGCGGACGTCCTGTTCGCCGGTGTCGACGAGGGTGCGGCCGTCCAGGGTGAGCGATTCGCGGGCGATCCGCACCGGGCCGTCGGTGCGGACGACGACGTCGAGCCGGATGCGGCCGTGCGGGGAGCGGACGGTGCAGCCGAGGATGACGGCGTCGCGCCCGTGCGGGACGCACCCGGTCAGGCCGCCGCGGACGGGTTTGGCCAGGGGGCCGGTGCGGTCGGGCAGCCCGTCGAAGGAGTCGGCGATCTCCTCTCCGAGGGCCAGCCGGGAGAGCACGGCCAGTGCGTCGAGGGCGTTGGACTTGCCGACGCCGGCGGGCCCGTGCAGGACGGTGAGGGGCGCGAGCGGCAGGACCGCGCGCCGGTAGGACTTGAACGAGGTGAGCCGGAGCTCCTCGACGGTGGGACGTGTTACGGATGACCGATCGGGCCCCGGGGCGCTCGGTCGGGGGTGGGCCGGCGCGGCGGGCCGGGTGGCGTCGCGGTTCACCCATCGGACGTTAGCCGCAGGCCGGTCGGCAGAAACGTGCCTGCTCAGCAGATTCATCCCAACGTGGCGGCCGCACCCCGCGCGCGCCCGACGTTCAGCGCCGGTAGGCGGCCACCGTCACGGAGGCGGTCACCTCGACCGGGTCCGGCAGGTCCGCGAGCGCGGCGGCCAGGCGGTCCGGGTCGGTGTGCCAGGCACTGGGGCCCATGCCGACGACGGTGCGCACGTCGTCCGGGCCGAGCCGCAGGGTGAACTCGACCTGCCGCCGGCCGGCGGAGGTCAGATAGGGTCCGAGCTTCTCGTCGATCCGCCGCTGCTTCTCCTCGTCGACCGACAACAGGCCCAGTGCGCCGACGAGTTCACGCAGGTGGCGGGCGGTGGGCGAGACCAGCAGCAGGGTGGCGCCGGGGCGCAGCACGCGGCGGATCTCGGGCCCGTTGCGCGGGGCGAAGACGTTGAGCATCAGCCCGGCAGAGGCGTCGCGCAGCGGCAGCGGCCGCCAGGCGTCGCAGACCACGGCACCGATCCGGGGGTGGGCCTTGGCGGCGCGGCGCAGCGCGAACTTGGAGATGTCGAGGGCGGCCCCGACGCGGCCGGGCAGGGCGTCGAGGACATGGGCCAGGTAGTGGCCGGTGCCGGCGCCGAGGTCGGCGACGAGGCCTTCGGGGTCGGCGTCCGCGGCGGCCTCGGCGAGGGCGTCGGCGATGGGCCGGTAGTGGCCGGCGGCGAGGAAGTCGGCACGGGCGGCGACCATCTCGGCGGTGTCGCCGGTGCCGGTGTGGGCGTCGCCGGCGAGGAGGCTGACGTAGCCCTGCTTGGCGAGGTCGAAGCTGTGGCCGGCGGGGCAGCGCAGGGCGCGCTCGTGCCGGGTGAGGGCCTGCGCGCAGTGGGGGCAGGCCAGGTAGCGCTCGATGTCCTGCAGCAACGTTCCGTCTTCTCTCGCCGTTCGGCCCGGGTGCCCGGTGGCCCTGAGTAACCAGCCTAACGACCCCGCTCGCCCCCGACGGCCCGCCGAACCCGCCCCGGGTCCGACGGCCCCGCCGCCCGGCCTACCGGCCCCGCCCCTGCGCGACGTGCCCGCGCCCGCGCTCCGCCGCGACGCGCAGGGCGAGGGCGGCGAGCGCCTCCGGCGCGCCCAGCCGTCCACGGATGCCGGGGAAGGCGTTGACGTCGACGATGACGGGTTCGGCGGGCCCGTCGAGCAGGTCGACGCCGTAGACGTCGAGCCCGAACACCTCGCCGACGCGCAGAGCCAGCGCAGCCCGTTCGGCAGGCGGCTCCCAGTCCTGCCCCTGCCCCGATTCCCCCTGGCCGTCGGCGAGTTCGGACCGCCGCCGGGCGGCGAACACCTGCCGGTCGATCACCCACAGCTTCTGGTCCCAGCCGGTCCCCGGGACGAACGACTGGGTGACGACGGGCTCGTCGGGCCAACGCGCGACGAGTTCGCGCAACCGGGCCGGGCCGTCGACCCGGGCGACCAGGTCGTGGCGCCGACTGTGCCGGCTCTTGACGACGAACGGGTAGTCGGGATCGGCGAGTTCGGCGATCCGCCCGGCGTCGCGGGTGGCCGCGAAGGGCAGGTCGGCCGCGCGCGCGAGTTCGGCCATCCGCACCCGGTCCTGACAGAGTTCGGTGGCCGCGGCCGAGTTGATGACAGGCGCCCCGCGCCGCTCCAACTCTCGTGCGAGTGAAAGGGGTCGACGGGTGTGGGCCTTGAGCAGATAGACGTCGGCGAGCGCCGGCCCCGCCGGGCCGACAGGGTCGACGATCGTCACCTCGTGCCGGTCCGCCAGCAGGGCGGCGGTCGCCGCGAGCACCGGGTGTCCGGGGTCGGCGGTGATCAGGCCGATCCTCATATCGCCCCGCCCAGGCCGGCCCCGTCAAGGCCGGCCCCACCCAAGCCGGCTCCGCCGAACTCTCCACGACCGAAGCCCAGTTGCCCGTACCCCGCGCCACCACCCGCCGACACCAGTGCGGGCGCGGGCGCCGACACGGCCGTCCCGCTGCGCGCGAGCCGCAGCACCGCCCGGGCGACCCTGGCGACCGCGTCCGGCACCTGGCGGAAGCTCGGGAAGTCGTTGATGTCGACGACCACCGGCCCGTCCGGCCCGAGCAGCACGTCGACGCCGTACAGGTCGAGCCCGAACACCTCACCGACCTGCGCCGCGATCCGCGCGACCTCCCCGGGCAACGGGACCTGCCGTTCGCGCACGCCCTGCCCGGGGTGGAGCGGGGAGGAACGTTCCGTCGCGAAGAGCTCGCCGTCGACGCAGTACACCTTGAGGTCGGTGCCGGAGTTGGGCACGTAGGGCTGGGCGATCAACAGCCCCTCGTCGGCGAGTTCGGCGCCGAGGTCGAGGAGGTGGTCGGGGCTGGGCACGAGCCGGACGGCACGTCCGGAGCTGCCGTCGGCGGGCTTGACGACGAGCGGGTACTCGGCGGCCGGGATCTCGGCGAGCCGTTCCCAGCGGGCGGTGGCGTAGGTGACGGGGACGGGCAGGCCGCGGGTGCTGGCGATGACGGAGGCGAGCGCCTTGTCGCGGACGCCACGGATGGAGCGGACGTCGTTGACGGTGGTGAGGCCGACGGCGGCGGCGGCGTCCAGCAGGGTGAGTCCGGGCCCGCCGGAGACGGTCTTGAGCACCCAGGCGTCGTGGCTGCCGGCCCGGATCGCCTCGGAGATCGCCATCAGCGAGTCCCCGGGGCGCAGCACGTCCACCCGGTGCCCCCACGCGGTGAGCTGGCGTGCCACGTCGAGCGGCATGCCGTCGTGCCGGTAGTGCTCCTCCACCAGAAAGCAGAGCCTCATGGGCCTGTCTTCCCCCCTTGCCGAGCCGAGTGCGGACGTCCGCCGTCCCCCTTCGGCAGAGCTGTCAAGGCATCAGCATGCCACGCGGTATACGCACAAGATCACTGCGAGCCGGTAAGCGTTCAGCAACAATCAGGCGCCCGCGCCCGCGCCGCGCCGCCCGTCACCGCCCCTGGCGCCCCCGGCGCGAAGCCCGGGAACAAAGCGGTGGCGGGCCGCCGGCGCCCCTGCTTGGATGCACGCCGTGACTTCTGTTGATCATGCTCCCGACCCTTCCCTCCTCGACGCGATCGAGCGCTACTACGACGCGGTGCCGCGCAGCGCCGCACGGGCCGAGGACTTCGGCCCGCTGACCCTGTTCGTCCGCGAGAGCGCGGGCTGGCCCTACTACGCCCGCCCCACGCTCGACCACGACGGCCCCGCCACCACCGCCGAGGACGTCCTGCGGGTGCTGGCCCGCCAGCGGGAGCTGGGCGAGCCGGAGGCCTTCGAGTGGGTGGCCGAGCGGAGTCCGGAGCTGCGGGCCGCGGTGGAGGCGGCCGGGCTCGCGGTGCACGAGCACCCGCTGCTGGTGCTGGGCCCGCAGGACGAGCCGGCCCCGGCGCCCGAGCTGCCGGAGGAGGTGCGGGTGGAGGTGCTGGGCGCGGACGCACCGGAGCTGGCGTCGGCGGTCGCCGTTCCGCACCTGGCGTTCGCCGAGCCCGGCACCGGCGTGGGCGCCGTGGGTGCGGCCGAACTGGCCGAGGCCGCAGGGCGGTTGGTGGCGGAGGGCGCGGTGGAGCGGATCGCACGGCGGATCACCGACGGCGCCACCGTGCTGGCCGCCGCGCTGGAGGACGGTTCCGCGCTGTGCGCGGGCCAGCACAATCCGGTGGGCGCGGTCACCGAGGTGGCCGGGGTCGGGACGCTGCCGGCCGCGCGGCGGCGCGGGCTGGGCCTGGCGGTCACCGCGGCCCTGGTCGCGCACGCGCGGGCGAACGGCGTGCGGACGGTGTTCCTGTCCGCCGCCGACGAGGAGGTCGCCCGGATCTACCGCCGGGCGGGCTTCCGTCCGTTCGCGACGGCCCTGATCGCCGAGCCGGCCCCGGAGCGGCCCGGCGACTGACCCGCCGGGCGCACCGACCAGAGCCCTGCTGAACGGATGACGAGGACGACGCGACCGGGCATGGGCCCGCCCGGTCAGTCGTCGTCCTCGTCCTCCGCCCCGCTGACGCCCTCCCCCTCGGCCTCGTCGACGACCCACCCCGCCAGCCGTTCGGCGACCCCGGACACGCCGAGCCGCCCCTCCCGGATGGCCCGGGCGAGGCTGCGCACCTCGCGGGCGGTGGTGGCGACGGTGCAGCCGCTGGCGACGAGGTAGGCATAGGCGACGGCGGTGGCGTAGAGCTCGTTGGTCTTCTCCAGGGCCGGCACCCGGATCAGCTGGTGCATCAGGGCGGCGGCGCGGTCCTGCGGTTCGGGGTAGACGTCGATGTCGAAGATCTCGGCCTGGTGCCGGGCGACGGCCGCGAGCAACGACCCGTAGTCGGTGACCTGCGGGTCACCGGGCGTGTACTGCTCGGCGGTCATGAGCAGCCACGAGAGGTCGACCTCCAGCTTCAACGGCGCACGTCCTTCAGGTCGCCCGGCTCCGCGAACTCGGCCAGGAAGGCCGTCTCGTACTCCTTCATGAACTGGGCGGCGGCGTCGACGAAGGCCCGCCCCGCCTCGCCCATGTCCTGCTGGACCAGGCGCTCGATGTACTGGTTCATGCTGATCCCCTGCTGCTCCGCCCGTTCCCGGGCCATCTCCGCGGTCGTGGCGTCCACCCGGACGTTCAGCTGTTTCTTACCCATGAATCTCAAGCTAGCGCTGAAGTGCTAGCACAACAAGGGCGCACGCACGCCGGGCGCGCGCACACCGGGCGGACGCCCCCACGGACGCCGGGCGGCCAGGCCCGCGGCAGGGTGCCGCGGGCCTGGCCGCCCGGGAGCGGACGCGGGACCGGATCAGAACTGGGTGCTGACCGTCACCCCGCTGAAGTCGGTGTTGGCGTAGAGGCTGATGTAGCGGTAGCCGGCCGTCGGGTTGGTGACGGTGATGCTCTGCGTGCTGCCGGCGTTGGTGGAGGAGGCGGTGAAGGCGTTCGGCGAGGCCCAGGTGTCCGCGTTGTAGTACAGGTACGCGGTGCCGGTGCCGCCGGAGGTGCTGATCTTCAGGGTGCTGACGCCGGCCGGCAGGTAGACGTACAGGTAGTCGAGGTTGCCGGCGGTGGCGGTGAGGTTGGACCGGGAGCAGTTCTGGCCGAGCGCGTCGGTGCGCGGGTCGGTGCAGGTCGGCAGGGTGGTGCCGCCGCCGGTGCCGGTGGTGACGGTGACCGAGGCCGGGGTGCTGGCGGTCCTGCCGGTGGCGTCGGTGACGGTCAGGGCGACGGTGTACGTGCCCGCGGCGGCGTAGCCGTGGCTCGGGTTCCGCTGGTCGGAGGAGGTCCCGTCGCCGAAGGTCCAGTGCCAGGCGGTGATCTGGCCGGGGCCGGTCTGGACGGACTTGTCGGTCAGCGTGACGGTGGCGCCGTTGACGGCCTGGGCGAACAGCGCGGTCGGGCCGGCCGCGTAGCAGGCGCCGCCGGCGCAGCCGTCGAGCCAGGCGTCGAAGTCGGCGTCGTAGCCGGTGCCGATGCCGTTGTAGACCGCGTAGCCGCCCTGGTAGTCACCGGTGCGGAAGTGGCCGAGCATGGCGTAGACGTCGGCCGGGTGCTTCTCGAACATGTACCGGACGGCGAGGTAGCCCCACGGGTAGGTGCGCACCGAGTCCGAGTTGCCGTACGTGTTCTGGAAGACGGTGCTGAGCTTGTAGGTGTGCTTGGCGGCCTCGGCCATCGCCTGGGTGTCGGTGGTGCCGCGGTAGGCGTAGGACTCGTACTCGGCGACGCCCTCGATCCACCAGATGTCGGGCACGGAGATCTCGGTGGAGAAGTTGCCCTTCATGTCGTAGATGCCGTCGAGGTAGTGCGTGTACTCGTGGTTGAGGTTCCACACGTTGGCGGTGAAGCCGTCGTTCCACGACTTCTGGTACATCACGCACACGGCGCGGTTGTTCGGGTCGGTCGGGTCCATGACGGTCTGGCCGCCGTTGTCGGTGGAGTTCCCGAAGATCGCCCAGGAGTAGTTCAGGTAGTCGGCCTGGTTGGCGAAGACCGCGAGGGTCATGTTCTTGTCGTACGGGTTGACCGGGCCGTTGTCCTTCACCAGGTTGTGGAAGAAGGTGTCCTCGCCGCGCAGGCTGGTGCAGACGGCGGCCAGGTCGGCGGGCGACAGCGACTCGGTCTGGATGGTGCGGTTGTCGCAGACCAGCTGGTTCGGCAGCACCGCCGCGGTCAGCTTCGCCGGCAGGTCGCAGGTGCCGTAGTACGAGCACTGGCCGGGGTCGAAGGCGTTGGCCTGGTAGGCGGTGTGGACGTACAACGGGCCGGTGACGCCGGTGATCTGGGCGCCGTCGAGCACCGCCTTGACCTTCCCCTTGACCGCGGCCTCGACGACGGGGCCGTCGCCGGCCATCCGGCCGAGGTCGTTGCCCGCGTTGACGTCGAGGTAGGCGTTGGCGGTGCCGAGCAGGTCCTTGTGGTTGAGCGCGAAGTCGCCCAGGACGGTGCCGATGCTCGGGTCGGCGCCGACCGCGCTGACGAAGTCGCTGTTCCAGTTGCCCCGCCACAGCGGCGCGGACAGCACGGCGTTGACCGCCTTGAGCATCTTCGGGAAGGCGTTGTACGAGTTGTTGTAGCTGGTCAGCACCTGCTTGTAGACGCCCAGGTAGCTGCCCTGCACGTTGGCGCTGTCGGTCAGGACCAGCACCTCGTTGAGCACGGTGCCGTTGTTGTCGGTGACGTCGGTCCAGTGCCGGCCGGCGAAGAAGGCGTCGAGCCCGGCCTTGGAGGCAGTGGTGAGCGCCGCGTCGTAGGGGCCGACCGCGTCCGCGTTGTTGGACTGGACGTAGTACCCGGCCCGCAGGAAGAGCACGAGCTGCAGGATGCCGGTGGAGTTGTCCCCGGTGTAGTTCGCCGCCAGGCCCTGGTAGGCGTTGGCGACGGTGAGCATCTGGGATTCCTTGAAGATCCTGCCCGCGTCGGTGCCGGTGACGTTGAACAGCGTGTTCACGCAGTCCGTGGTCGAGCCTTCGAGGAAGGAGACCAGGTCGGCGCCGCTGCGCCCGCCGAAGTCGGCGGGGGTGCAGCTCGGCGCGGCGGCACCGGCCGTACCAGCGGCGGCACCGGCCGCACCGGCGACGGCACGGGCCGAACTGCCCGGCTGGGCCGCGGAGTTGCCCGGCTTGGCCGCGGGCGCGTGCGGCTGGGCCGGGCGGGGCGCGGTCTGCACGACGGTGCCGGCCGGCTGGCCCATCACGACCTGGCCCAGCAGCGCCGGCGGCAGCGGCTTGGCGGCGGGGGCGGCGGCCTCGGAGGGATCGGCCGCGAGGAAGGCCCCCAGCGGCTTCGGGACGGCCGACGCGGCGTCGGCCGTCGCCGGGGCGGCGGCGGACGACCTGGCGCCGGTCGGCGGCTGGGCGGCCGGCCCGGACGCGGCGAGCGCGGGGACGGGCAGCAGGGTGGCGGCGGTGGCACAGCCGGCGACGACGCCGGCCATGAGCGTGGGGAGGGGTATGCGAAGGCGCACTGCGGGGTCCTTCTCCTGTGGGGGAGGTGACTGGACGACTGCCGAGGCTTGGGGGAAGTCGACGTGATCCTGCCATCGGGCGACCCGTCAGAACAATGTCACAGGTCATATGACATCGACTGTGGCGGGCATAACACCGCCCCACCGGGACCGGCCGCCCGCCCCGGCCCCGCGGCCGGACCCGGCCTCCCCACCTCCGGACCCGGCCTCCCTACGGCCGGACCGGCCGGTACGTCCGCGCCGCCCACGCCTGGAAGGTCGGCGAACTGGCGATCAGGTCCCGGTAGGCCGCGGCCGCCGCGCCGAACAGCGTCTCCACCACCTCGCCGCTCACCCCGGCGGCCTGCCAGGCCAGCAGGTGGCGGACCCAGATCGGCGTCCCGGCGAGCGGCTTGACCACCACTTCGGCCAGCGGCCTGGTGGTCGCCTGGACGACGGAGATCCCGAGCCCGGCGGAGATCATCTCCTGCAGCTCCAGCCGCCCGCCGAGGAACTCGTGGACGGTCGCCGGGGTGAAGCCCGCCGCGGCGCAGGCGCCGTAGAACACGCCGTGCCAGCCGGCCCCGTCGTCGGGGGTGAGGAACCAGTCCTCCTCGGCCAGGTCCACCAGGGCGATCTCGGTGCGGTGCCGGAGCCGGTGGCCCGCCGGGAGTGCGACGAAGGCGGGCTCGGTGACGATGCCGCGGTGCGCGACGGCCGGCGAGTGGCGCAGTTCCCGACCCGGGTAGTCGACGGCCACGGCGGCCTCCGCGTCACCCTGCTCCAGCAGGTCGACGATGTCCGACGAGCGGTAGACGGAGGTCACCGTGAAGCGCTGGTCGGGCCGCTGGTGCCGGGCCCTGGTGACCAGTCCCGGCAGGATCGGCGAGATGGTCGCGGCCAGGCGCAGCTCCTGGCGGGCCGGCTCGCCGGGGGCCGCCGGGCGGCGGCCGAGGCAGTCGGCGCGGGTGAGGAGGTCGCGCGCGGCGGCCACCACCTCGACACCGAAGCAGGTCGGCGCGACGCCCACGGCCGTGCGCTCGAACAGTGGCGCGCCCAGGTGGCGTTCGATCCGGCGCAGTTGCGTACTGGTCGCGGGCTGCGAGGCGCCGAGCAGGACGGCGGCCCTGCCGACGCTCCCCGTGTCGGCGATGGCGCACAGCACGCGAAGGTGCCGCAGTTCCAGCTCCATGACCCTCCCCCTCACGCAAGGGCCGCACCCTCCCGGCCGACCGCTCCGGGCTGGAGGGTGCGGCCCCGGCGGTGGCTGTGCAACAGCACACATGACATGTCGGCCGCTCACCTTCGCCCCGCGCGAATCACCTCGTCAAGCCCCCTCCGGGAGCCGAACGGCGGCGCCGGCAGCGGCCTTTACCGGCGCATTGCGTCCCCCTGACCACTCCCTGACCCCCACCCCGGCGACCGCCCGGCCCGGCACCCGCCACCCCGCCCGACGCCGGCCCCCCGCGAAGCCCCTCCGAAGATCCTCCGAAGCCCCCCGTGGCCCTCCGCGGCCACCCCGCCCGACGCCGCCCCGCCGGGGCGAGCGAGACTTGAAGAGTTCTTCACCTTCCGGGACTCTGAACTCTCCTGAGCGTTCCGCGGAGCGGCACCGACCGGTCTGGAGGCCGGCAATGACAGCCATGTTCGACCAGGAGCTGCGCGAGCAGCTCACCCAGGCCCGCCGGGACCTCGCAGCGGCCCGGGCCGAAGGGGACGCCGACGGCGTCCAGGCGTACGAGGGCCGGATCGCCGGACTGCTCCGGCTCGCCGCCCAGCACGGGATCGACCTTCCGCACAGCGCCGACGAAGAGGAGCACAACCGGCCCTGACCGTCCCGCACCGGAACGGCGAGGAGGCGGCACCCGCGTGAACGGGTGCCGCCTCCTCTGCCGTCTCCTCCGCCGAACTACCCGGAGCCCTCGGAGTCCCCGGAGCCCCCCCGGACCGCCTCGAACGCGATCAGCGCCCGTCGAAGCCGGCCGGCACCCCGGAGGGCCGCCGGGTCACTTCCCGATCGGCTCCAGGACCGCCACGCACTCGAAGTGGTGCGTCATCGGGAACAGGTCGAAGGCCCGCAGCGAGACCGGCCGGTAGCCGCCCTCGCGGAAGAACGCCAGGTCCCGGGCGAGCGCCGCCGGGTCGCAGGCGACGTACGCGATCCGGCGCGCCTCCAGGCCGACCAGGTGCGCGACGGTCTCGCGCCCGGCGCCCGAGCGCGGCGGGTCCAGGACGATCAGGTCGGTGGCGGTGATGCCGGTGCGCGGCAGCAGCGTCTCGACGCGGTCGCACTCGATCCGCACGTTGTCCAGCGCGGCCAGGTTGTGCCGGGCGTCGGCCACGGCCTGCTTGGAGGACTCGATGCCGAGCACCGCGCCCTCCTCGCCGACCCGGTCGGCCAGCGCGCCCGCGAACAGGCCGACGCCGCAGTACAGGTCGAGCGCGTTCTCGCCCCACTGCGGGTCCAGGCCGTCCAGGACGGCGTCGACCAGGGTGTCCGGCGCCTCGGGGTGGATCTGCCAGAAGCCGCCGTTGCTGACCCGCCAGGTCCGCCCGGTCGCCCGCTCGCGCACGAAGCTGCGACCGTGCACGCGGTGGATGTCGCCCTGGTCGTCCACCCGGGCGATCGACACCGGCTTGTCCAGCTCGACCAGCGGCAGCTGGGCGCCGGGGCGCGGGGTGAGCACCACCTGGCGGTCCGAGGATCCGCTCGCGGCGATCACCTCGACCGAGGCGATGCCCGGCCAGTCGCGGGCCTCGATGCCGAGTTCGGTGACGCCCTCGGCGGCGATCAGGCAGCGGTCCACCGGCTGCACCTCGTGCGAGCGGTGCTTGCGCAGGCCGACCTTCCCGGTCTCCTGGTCCACGGCGTACTGCACGCGGGTGCGCCAGGTCGGCACCTGCCCGGCCGGCAGCTTGCCGCCGACCGGCTCGACGCTGCCGTCCCAGCCCGCCTCGGCCGGGGTGAGACCGGCCAGCTTGGCCAGCTGCTCGGTCAGCACCTGCCCCTTGAGCTTGCGCTGCCCGCCCGGGGTGACGTGCTGCCAGTCGCAGCCGCCGCACTTGCCGGGCCCGGAGAACGGGCACGGCGGCGCGATCCGCTCCTTGGCGGGCTCCAGGATCTCGACCGCGTCGGCCCGCAGGAACCGGGAGGTGGAGGTGCCCTCGGTGACCAGTGCGACCACCTTCTCGCCGGGCAGCGCGTGCCGGACGAACAGCACCCGGCCCTCGTACCGGGCCACGCAGTGCCCGCCGCCGTGCGCGACCGGGCCGACCTCGACCTCGTAGCGCTGGCCGACCAGCGGATCGCCGGACGGCGTCTCGGGGCGCGCGGCCCGCGGCGCGGTGCGCAGCGCCTTCGGCGGCCGCACCGCCTGCTTGCGCGGCCGCTCCCCCGGCGTGCGGGACGCCTGCGCACGGGATCCCTGCGCACGGTCGCCCTTCGGCGCTCCGTCCTTGGAGCGCTCGGCCTTCTGCGTGCGCTCGGCCTTCTGCGCACCGTCGGTCTTCTGCGTACGGGCGGCCTTCGGCTTCCCCGTGTCGGCTTCCGCCGGACGCGCGGGAGCAGGCTCGCCCGGCGCGAGCGGCGCGGTCTGCGCGGTGAAGCCGTCGCGGTCGGTGGCGGCCGGGCGCACGGGCTTGCCCCAGCGCGGCCGGGCGACCTTGCCGGGCTTGGCGGCGCCCTTGCGGGCGCCCTTGCCCGAGGATCCGGAGGAGCGGGACGGGGTGTTGCGGGTCACTGGGCGGAGTCCTTGCTGCTGTCAGCGGTGGCGTCTGGCATAACGGGGACCTTCGACTTTACGGCCTTCGGCGCCCGAGGCTCGCCACGCCGGACGGCACCCGGCGCCGACCAGGCCTTCTGCGGCTTGCGCCGCTCGGAGGACTCCAGCTGCCACGGCACCGAGGTGACCATCACCCCGGGCTTGAACAGCAGCCGCCCCTTGAGCCGCAGCGCGCTCTGGTTGTGCAGCAGGTGCTCGTACCAGTGGCCGACCACGTACTCGGGGATGTAGACCGACACCACCTCGCGCGGGCTGCTGCGGCGCAGGTTCTTCACGTAGTCGAGGACGGGCCCGGTGATCTCGCGGAACGGCGAGTCCAGCACCTTGAGCGGCACCTCGATGCCGCGCTCGTCCCATTCCCGGCGCAGCGCCGCCGTGTCGGCCGGGTCGACGTTGACGGTCACGGCCTCCAGGGTGTGGGCGCGGGCGAGCCTGGCGTAGGCGAGGGCGCGCAGCGCGGGCTTGTGCAGCTTGGAGACCAGCACGATGGCGTGCACCCGGGTGGGCAGCACCACGTCGTCCGGCTCCTCGGC
Organism: Kitasatospora sp. NPDC088861; assembly: GCF_044750105.1. Classification (NCBI taxonomy): domain Bacteria; kingdom Bacillati; phylum Actinomycetota; class Actinomycetes; order Kitasatosporales; family Streptomycetaceae; genus Kitasatospora; species Kitasatospora sp. NPDC088861. The sequence goes on along the minus strand of NZ_JBIVJF010000003.1, from coordinate 8,366 downwards.
GGCGATGAGCTCCTCGGAGACCCGGTCGTAGTGGCGGCGGATGCCCTTCATCATCACGAAGAGCACGACCATCGCGGCGATCGCGATCCAGGCGTGGCTGATCTTGGTGACCAGGACGACGATCAGCACGGCCATGGTCATCACCAGGCCGAAGGTGTTGATCGCCCGGCTGCGCTGCATGTGGCGGCGCTTGGCCGGGTCGGTCTCGGTGCGCAGCAGCCGGGTCCAGTGCCGGATCATGCCGGACTGGCTCATGTTGAAGGAGACGAAGACGCCGACGATGTAGAGCTGGATCAGCCGGTTGGGGTCCGCGTCGAAGGCGATGACGAACAGGATCGCGGCGATCGCCAGCAGGATGATGCCGTTGGAGAAGGCCAGCCGGTCGCCGCGGGTGTGCAGCTGGCGCGGCAGGTAGCGGTCCTGGGCGAGGATCGAGCCGAGCACCGGGAAGCCGTTGAAGGCGGTGTTCGCGGCGAGCACCAGGATCAGGCCGGTGACGGCGGCGACGAAGTAGAAGCCGGGCGTGAAGTTGTTGAAGACGGCTTCGCTGATCTGGGCGAGCGCGGTCTTCTGGTGGTAGCCGGGCGAGGAGCCGACGAGCTGCTCGGCCGGGTTCTCGGCCATCTGCACGCCGGTGAGGCGGGCCAGCCAGATGATGCCCATGAACATCACCACGGCGATGCTGGCCATCATCAGCAGGGTGGTGGCGGCGTTCTTGCTCTTGGGCTTGCGGAAGGCCGGCACGCCGTTGGAGATGGCCTCCACGCCGGTGAGCGCGGCGCAGCCGGAGGAGAACGACTTGAGCAGCAGGAACACCATGGCGAACCCGGCCAGCGATTCGTTGCCGGGGGTGGCGGCGAGGTGGAATCCGGAGCTCTCGGCGGGCATGTCCTGGCCGAGCAGGAAGTGCCGGACGAAGCCGTAGCCGACCATGCCGATGACGCCGATCATGAAGGCGTACGTCGGGACGGCGAAGGCGGTGCCGGATTCGCGGACGCCGCGCAGGTTCATGCCCATCAGCACCACCACGACGATGACCGACAGGGTCAGTTCGTGGCCGCGCAGCGCGGGGACGGCGGAGACGACGTTGGCGACGCCCGAGGTCGTCGAGACGGCCACGGTGAGCACGTAGTCGACCATCAGGGCGCTGGCGACGACGAGCCCCGACTTGGGCCCGTGGTTGACGGTCGCGACCTCGTAGTCGCCGCCGCCGCTCGGGTAGGCGTGCACGTTCTGCCGGTAGGAGGCGACCACCGCGAGCATCACGATCGCGACGACGACGCCGATCTGCCAGGAGAAGTGGATCGCCGAGGCACCCGCCACGGAGAGCGTCAGCAGGATTTCCTCGGGGGCGTACGCGACCGAGGAGAGCGCGTCCGAGGCGAAGACGGGCAGCGCGATCCGCTTGGGCAGAAGTGTTTCGCCCAATTTGTCGCTGCGCAGGGCGCGCCCGATCAGGATGCGTTTCGGTAGGTCAGTCGGCATAGGCACGTTAAGGAATCGTAGGGGCTTCCCGGGCCGGGCTCCGCCGTTTGTCCCCCCCTTCGTCGCGACTGCGTTCTATGGACCGGCTAGCGTGTCGGATACGAGTCGGCGGGCAACACTCACGTTGTGAGTCGGCGCCCCACGAGAACGCTCGCCCAGGGAAGCCGGGCGGGAAAGGGAGATGAACGGTGTTTGCGCAGGTCAAGAACCCTACGGGACGGGTGAGGTAGCGCCGGTGCACATCGTCATCATGGGCTGCGGCCGCGTGGGCTCGGCCCTCGCCAGAGCCCTGGAGAAACAGGGCCACTCGGTGGCCGTGGTCGACCAGGACCCGACCGCGTTCCGTCGGCTGGGCGCCGGGTTCAACGGGCGCCGGGTGACCGGCGTCGGCTTCGACCAGGACACCCTGCGCGAGGCGGGCATCGAGGAGGCCGGCGCGTTCGCCGCGGTCTCCAGCGGCGACAACTCCAACATCATCGCCGCGCGGGTGGCCCGGGAGAACTTCGGCGTGGAGAACGTCGCGGCCCGGATCTACGACCCCCGCCGCGCCGAGGTCTACCAGCGCCTGGGCATCCCGACCGTGGCGACGGTCCGGTGGACCGCCGACCAGATGCTGCGCCGGCTGCTGCCGAGCGGCGCCGAGCCGCTGTGGCAGGACCCGAGCGGCGGCGTCCAGCTGGCCGAGGTCGCCTACGCCCCGGGCTGGGTCGGTCACCGCATCAGCGTGCTGGAGGAGTCCTCCGGCGCCCGGGTGGCGTTCGTCACCCGGCTCGGCGAGGGCGTGCTGCCCTCGCCCCAGATGGTGGTGCAGGAGGGCGACCTGGTGCACGTGATGCTGCGCCGGGGCGACCTGACGGCGGTCGAGGCCGCGTTCGCGCAGGGGCCGAAGGAGGAGGGTCACTGATGCGGGTCGCCATTGCCGGGGCTGGTGCCGTGGGTCGCTCGATCGCGGGCGAGCTACTGGAGAACGGGCACGAGGTCCTGCTGATAGACAAGAACCCCAACTCCATCTCGGTGGAGCGGGTACCCATGGCGGAGTGGCTGCTGGCCGACGCCTGCGAGATCACCTCGCTGGACGAGGCGGCCCTGCAGCGCTGCCACGTGGTGATCGCTGCGACCGGCGACGACAAGGTGAACCTGGTCGTCTCGCTGCTCGCCAAGACCGAGTACGCGGTGCCGCGGGTGGTCGCCCGGGTGAACAACCCGAAGAACGAGTGGCTCTTCAACGAGTCCTGGGGCGTGGACGTGGCCGTGTCCACCCCGCGTCTGATGTCCGCCCTGGTCGAGGAGGCGGTCAGCGTCGGCGACCTGGTCCGGCTGATGCGCTTCAGCCAGGGCAACGCCAACCTGGTCGAGCTGACCCTGGCCGCCGACACCGAGCTGGTCGGCACCCGGGTGGGCGACGTGGCCTGGCCGCAGGACACCGCGCTGGTGACGATCATCCGCGAGGGCCGGGTGCTGGTGCCGGGCAAGGACGACACCCTGGAGGGCGGCGACGAGCTGCTCTTCGTGGCCGCACAGGAGCGCGAGGAGGAACTGGAGGACCTGCTGTCGGCGTCCTCCGGCGCCCAGTAGGGCCGAAGGCGCGGACCGGACACGGGCGAGGGCCCGCACCCCTGGTGGGTGCGGGCCCTCGCCCGTCGCGTTCGGACCGGCCGGCCGGGGCTCCGGCTAGCGGGCCGGCTCCTCGTCGTCGTCGAACTGCGCCTTGATCGGCGGCGGCGCCTTGAGCAGGATCTGCCAGGTGACGTACATCGCCAGCAGCATCGGCGGGATGCCGAGGGCGACCTTGAGCCAGCCGAGCAGGTTGACGTTGTGGGTGAAGTACAGCGGGAAGAGGATCACCGGCTTGAGGCCCATGATCACCACCCAGGCCCAGGTCGCCTTGGTGTAGGCGGCGAACCGGCCCGGGTTCTCCTTGCGCCAGGTGAACATCTCGCCGGTGACCGGGCCGAGCATCACGCCGATCATCGGCCAGCGCACCAGGGCGGAGACCGCCAGAGCGATGCAGTAGCCGACGTTCCACAGCAGGCCGGGCAGGTAGAAGTCCTCGGCGCGACCGCTCTTCATCGAGATCCAGGCGCCGAGGGCGACGCCGAACACCCCGCTGAAGGCGTGCTGGACGGTCTCCCGCCGGGCCAGCCTGGTCACCACGAACACCGCGCACAGGCCCAGCGCGGCCCAGGCGGCGGAGCTGACCTGGTGGGTGATGTTGAAGGTGACGATGAAGACCAGGCCGGGCAGCGTCATGTCGATCATGCCGCGCACGCCGCCGAAGGCCTGCAGAATGGTGTCGGCCGCTTCCTTGGAGGCGGCGGCCTTGCGGGCGGCCTCCTCGGCCGCGCTGTCGGCGGCCTCCTTGGCGACGACGGCCTCGCGGACGGCCGCGTCGGCCGCGGCCCCGGGTCCGTGCGGGCCGGGCGGCGCGTGGTGGTTCGCGGCCAGGTCAAGCTGGGCGGCGGACTCGCCGCCGGGCTGGTTGCTCACGCTCATTCGCTCCCGTGTCCGACCGGACGCAGCTCATAGCGGGGGTTGAACAGCACGCGGCGCCCGCGTGCGTGGCTGATCCGGCCGCTGGCGACGAGCCGGCGGCCCGGCTCTATGCCCGCGATCGAGCGGCGGCCGAGCCAGACCACGTCCAGCGCCTCGGTGCCGTCGAAGAGTTCGGCCTCCAGAGCCGGCACCCCGGCCCGCGGGCGGAGCGTCACCGTGCGCAGCGTGCCCGCGACGGTGACCAGCTCGCGGTCCGCGCAGCCGGCGATCGGCGTGCAGCCCGACTCCGCCGCGCTCTCCTGGCGCAGCTCCTCGGCCTGCAGCTCCTCGGCCGAGGAGGTCAGCCGGCTGAGCATGCGGCGGAATCGCCCCTGCGGCTGGTCGCTGCTGTTGTCACCACTCATGCCGGAAGGGTACCGGTTTCCGTGCCCCCGGCGGCAGGCCGTACGGCCACCGGGGGCGCCCCGGGGGTCAGCTCTCGAAGCGGTAGCCCATGCCCGGTTCGGTGATGAAGTGGCGCGGGTGCGAGGGGTCGCGCTCCAGCTTGCGGCGCAGTTGGGCGAGGTAGACCCGCAGGTAGTTGGTCTCGGTGCGGTAGGCGGGGCCCCACACCTCCTGGAGCAACTGGGTCTGGCTGACCAGTCGGCCGGCGTTGCGGACCAGCACTTCCAGCAGGTGCCACTCGGTCGGGGTGAGGCGGACGTCGGTGCCGTCCCGGTTGACCTTCTTGGCGGCGAGGTCGACGGTGAAGCTCTCGGTGACGACCAGCGAGTCGTCCTCGCCCGCGACCGGCTCGGCGCGGCGTACGGCGGCGCGCATCCGGGCGAGCAGCTCGTCCATGCCGAACGGCTTGGTGACGTAGTCGTCGGCACCGGCGTCCAGGGCCTCGACCTTCTCGTCGGAGGCGTGCCGGGCCGACAGCACGATGATCGGCACCCTGGTCCAGCCGCGCAGGCCGCGGATCACCTCGACGCCGTCCATGTCGGGCAGGCCCAGGTCGAGGACGACGACGTCGGGATGGCGGGCGGCGGCCAGTTCCAGGGCGCTCGCGCCGTCATGGGCCGCGTCGACCTCGTACTTGCGGGCCTTGAGGTTGATCACCAGCGCGCGGACGATCTGCGGTTCGTCGTCCACGACGAGGACCCGGGTCATTTACGGGCTCCGCCTTTCAGGGCTGTCGGACTTACGGACTGTGGGACTTGCTGAACATACGACGTGCGGAAGCGAGGAACGACAGGCCGGAGCGGCAGGCCACCGGCTGTCACGTGATCAGCCGCGACAGCGGATCGTGCCCGTCACCGGCCGCCTCCCCCGGTTCCGGCGGCCGTTCGGCGGCGGGCAGGCTGACGACCATGGTGAGGCCGCCACCGGGGGTGTCCTCGGCCGTGACGGTACCGTCCATCGCCTCGACGAAGCCGCGCGCCACCGCGAGCCCGAGCCCCACCCCGGCGCCGCGCGGCGCGTCCCCGTAGCGCTGGAACGGCGCGAAGATCCGCTCCTTGGCGTCCTCGGGCACGCCCGGGCCGCGGTCCACGATCCGCAGCTCGACCCGCCCGGAACCGCCCGGCTGACGCAGCGCGTCGGCCTTGACCAGCACCTTGACGCCGTCCGGGCTGTACTTGACGGCGTTCTCGACCAGGTTGGCCAGCGAACGCTCCAGCAGGCCGCCGTCGGCCCGGATCATCGGCAGCGTCTCCGGGACGTCGAGGCGCACGGACTCGGGCGGCACCCCGCCGAGGGCGAACGGCACCACCTCGTCCAGGTCGGTCTCCTGGATCAGCGGGGTGACGGTACCGGTCTGCAACCGGCTCATGTCCAGCAGGTTGTTGATCAGGTGGTCGAGCCGGTCGGCCCCGGCCTCGATGCCGGCCAGCAGCTCCGCCTCGTCCTCCGGCGCCCACTCGACGTCGGCCGCCCGCAACGAGGTGACGGACGCCTTGATCCCCGCCAGCGGGGTGCGCAGGTCGTGCGAGACCGCCGCCAGCAGGGCGGTGCGGATCCGGTTGCCCTCCGCCTCCCGGCGGGCCGCCGCGGCCTCCCGGGCCAGCCGCCGGCGCTCCAGCACCACGGCCGCCTGCGCGGCGAACGCCCCGAGCAGGCGCCGGTCCGCCCCCGGCAGCACCCGGCCGCGCAGCACCAGCGCCAGGCTGTCGCCGACCGGGACGTCCACGTCGGCCTCCTCCGGCCGCTCCGGCGGGCGCGGCCCGGCGGTGGCGACCGGCACCCAGGCACCGAGCGGCTCCGGACGCTCCAGCAGCGCGGCGCTCTCCTGCCCGAAGGTCTCCCGGACCTGCTCCATCAGCGCGGTCAGCACCCCGTCCCCGTTCGGCGCGCCGCGCAGCACGGTACCGGCCAGCGCGCTGAGCGTCTGCGCCTCCGTCTGGCTGCGGGCCGCCTGGTGGGTGCGCCGGGCCGCCAGGTCGACCACGGAGGCGACCGAGATGCCGACCACGGTGAATATCGCCACCGCCATGATGTTCTGCGGCTCGTTGATCGTGAAGGTGTGGATCGGCGGCGTGAAGTAGTAGTTCAGCACCGACGAGGCGACCAGCGCCGACCCGATCGCCGGCAGCAGCCCGCCGACCAGCGCCGCGCACACCGTCAGCGACAGGAACAGCAGCATGTCGGTGGACAGGCCCAGCCCGCCGATCGCGGTCAGCACCAGCGCCAGCACCGGTGGACCAGCCATCCCGATCAGCCAGCCCGCGATGGTACGGGGGCGGCCCAGGTCGGTGATCCGGCGCACCGGCACCCGCCCGCGTCCGTGCCCGGCGTGCTCGTGGGTGACCATGTGGATGTCGATGTCGCCGGCCTCCCGGGTCACCGTGGTGCCGACGCCAGGCCCGTAGAGGTACTGCCAGGCCGGCCGTCGGCTGGTGCCCAGCACGATCTGGGTCGCGTTCACGCCCCGGGCGAAGTCCAGCAGCCCGGCGGCCGGGTCGTCGCCGAGGACGGCGTGGAAGGAGCCGCCGAGGCTCTCCACCAGGGCCCGCTGTTCGATCAGCGTCTGCGGGGAGCCGGTGCCCGAGAGCCCGTCCGAACGGGAGATGTGGACGGCGAGGAGCTCGCCGCCCGAGACACGGGCCGCGATCCGGGCCGCCCGCCGGATCAGCGTCGCCCCCTCGGGGCCGCCGGTCAGGCCCACCACGATCCGCTCCCGGGCCTGCCAGGTGCCCTCGATGCCCTGCTCGGCCCGGTACTTCTGCAGGTACTCGTCGACCCGGTCGGCGGTCCACAACAGCGCCAGCTCGCGCAGCGCGGTCAGGTTGCCCGGGCGGAAGTAGTTGGCCAGGGCCGCGTCTATCTTCTCCGGCGCGTACACGTTGCCGTGCGCCAGCCGCCGCCGCAGCGCCTGCGGCGACATGTCGACCAGCTCGATCTGGTCGGCCCGGCGCACCACCGCGTCCGGCACGGTCTCGCGCTGGCGCACCCCCGTGATGCCCTCGACGGCGTCGCCGAGCGACTCCAGGTGCTGGATGTTGACGGTGGAGATCACGTCGATCCCGGCCGCCAGCAGCTCCTCGACGTCCTGCCAGCGCTTGGCGTTGCGGCAGCCGGGGATGTTGGTGTGCGGCAGCTCGTCCACCAGCGCCACCTGCGGGCGGCGGGCGAGGACGGCGTCCACGTCCATCTCGGCGAACGTGGCCTCCCGGTGCACCAGCTGCCGGCGCGGCACGACCTCCAGCCCGTCGACGAGCTCCGCGGTGAGCCGCCGGCCGTGATCCTCCACGAACGCCACCACGACGTCCGTGCCACGCTGCTGTCGCCGGTGCGCCTCGGCGAGCATGGCGTACGTCTTGCCGACCCCGGGGGCCGCCCCAAGGTAGATGCGCAGCCTGCCTCGTCCCATGAGCACCATTCTTGATCCGGCTCTGCCCCGGGGCCACCCCCGGACACCTGTTCCCCTTCCCTTCGAGACTACGGCGTGAGCGGCGATTTTCCGCTGATCAGTGGACTGATCATGCGGTTTTAGCGACATATTGACGGCGCCCGCCCCCCTCGGCCGGGCCGGCGTGAAAGCCTTCTGCCCTGTCTCCGGGAAATGCAAAAAGACCCCCTCCCGGACGGGAGGGGGTCTTTTCGGAATAATTGTTCGGCGGCGTCCTACTCTCCCACAGGGTCCCCCCTGCAGTACCATCGGCGCTGTAAGGCTTAGCTTCCGGGTTCGGAATGTAACCGGGCGTTTCCCTCACGCTATGACCACCGAAACACTATGAAACTGTCAACCGCACCAACCCCGTGACCAAACGGGTTGGGGTCGTTGTTTCAGAACAACACAGTGGACGCGAGCAACTGAGGACAAGCCCTCGGCCTATTAGTACCGGTCAACTCCACCCCTCACAGGGCTTCCATATCCGGCCTATCAACCCAGTCGTCTACTGGGAGCC